>JASGEM010000067.1:0-8610 GCA_049841235.1 Propionicimonas sp.
ACCGGCCCCCCGGTCCGGCCACCCCGGCACGCCATCTGGCGCGCGCCGCGGTGGGCGACGGGCTCGGCAACCGGGCCACCATCGCCGCCCTCACGCGTGCCGGGGTCCGGATCACTGCTCCGGGCGAGGCGGTCGAACGGGAGGCATCCGACGTCGCAGTACGCGCCAGCCGCGCCACGCCCGTCCTTCGCGCGCCGTCGCCCGTCCTCGCGTCCGACCGTGCGACGACAGCGACCGGCCGGCTTCCCGCGAAGGTCGCGGACGGGCTCACCGGAGGCCGATCGGTGGCGCCGGTGATGCGAACGCGGCTGGAGGACGCCGTCGGAGCCGATTTGGGCGCGATGCGTGTCCACACTGGCACCGCCGCGGGCGAGGCCGCCTCGGCGGTGGGCGCCCGGGCCTTCACCCTCGGCCGCGACGTCGTGCTGGGAGCGGGCGAGAGCCCTGCCGATGTCGGTCTGATGGCGCATGAAGCCACCCACGTCGTGCAGCAGGCCAGCCGGTCCTCCGAGGTGGCCCTGATGCGCGCACCGGCCACGAACAAGGTGGACGACCCGCACCAGGTGACGGCCGCCGGCTACGCCCACCTCCACCGCAAGGCGATCCTCGACGCGATCGAAGGCCTGCTGACGGCGGTCGAGCTGCCCGATCCGCACCCCCGCCTGACCTGGCTGGAGAACGCCCAGCCGCGGACCGCGCTGGCCCGCGAACTCCGCAGCCACCTCAATGCCGACAAGGGCATCGCCGCCAACTCACTGCGCGAGCTGATGCCCGGCGTCCACCTCGCCCAGCTGATCGACAGTGCCCGGGGTCTGCCGCCTCAGGAACCCGAGGCCTACCACCGGCTCGACACCGGCGCGCCACCACCGGCGCCCGACCCGGTATCCCAGGCCCGGGCACAGATCGAGGGAAGACTCACGGCGCTCAACTTCACGACCGACCAGGGCCCGTTCGGCTGGCACTACTTCTACGGCCCGCGCGGCGCGGACACCTGGCAGGCCGCGGTCGGCAGCGCGATCGCGAGCGCTCTGTATCCGAAGATCCTGGATTCGCTGTACCGGATGGGCGGGCGCTATCTCGCGCTGCTCGAGCTCAGCGACAAGGCCCGCCGGAAGCTCGCCGACACCGTGGTCGTGACCAGCCTGCCGCTGGACGACGTGGTGCTGGCAGCGCTCGCCTTCCCCGGCCAGCTTCGCACCGCGAAGGGCAACAGCAGCAAGGACAACGTCGACGGCAAACGGGCGGTCGGCGGACCCCGTGATCTGCAGTTCAGCTGGCTCGGCGAGCAGGATCGGACGGTGCGGAACTGGATCCGGGTCTGGTCGCCCGCCGATCCGACCCCCGACGACGTGGCCAGCATGCTGGTACAGAGCCGCTGGATCTCGCCCTACGACCTCAATGCGGAACTCCTGCTGCGGATCCGGACGAACGCCAGCCCGCCCTACTTCTGGGTTCCCGTCGTCCCCGACCTGCTGCGCTCCGGCGACCCCCGCGTCGACACCGTCAACGAACTGGGCCAGACCGGCTTCGCCGACGAGATCGCCCTCTCCCAGGCGCCGCCACCCGACGCCAAGCGCAGCAAGGCCGAGGTCGCCGAAGCTCTGGAACTGCTGCGCATCCAACTGCCCTACCTGCAGCGGAAGCTGGCTGCCTGGGGTGCCGCCGGCACCCAGCTGGAGGGGGCCATCGCCTTCGTCCAGCGCCGGATCGAGGAACTCGCCACCGACCCGGCCGCGGCAACCCGGTGGGGTGCGCTGGTGATCAGCCAGGAACAGGCCGTGGCTCTGGTGGCCGAGCCGGTGGGTGCCCTGGTGATGCAACTCGACTCGCTCAAGACCGACAAGCTCGCCGAGCGCGACCTGGCCCCCTCTGCGATGCCGCAGATCCGGGTGCTGGTCGCCTACGGGGCGGCACTCGGCGCGTCGCACCTTCCCCGGTCGCTGGCCCCCGCTCTTGCCACCGCTGCCCGGCTGCACGCCGACCTGCCCTTCGCCCTGACCCAGCAGAGCCTGGACAGCGCGATCGGCGGGGTGGCCGGTCAGCAGGCGACCCGCGCCGGCGCGGCCAAAGCGGGGATGTGGTCGGCACGCGAGGCGGACAAGAACCTCCAGGCGGTGCCGGGCCTGGCCGCCCGCACCGCGGAACTCCGGGCCCGCGCTGCCCGAGGGATCGACGTCGCGCCCGGCGATCTCGATCGGCTCGGCGTTGACGCGGACGCGCTCGCGCTACGCGCCCGCCTGACCCAGCTCGTCCTGATCATGGACGATCTGGACAAGACGGCAGCGGCGGAGAAGATCGAGGAGCGGGAGTCGCCGCGGCTCCAGATCCGCCACGCCGCACGCGGGCTGGAGCGGCTCAACGAGTCCGCCGCGAAGATCGCCACCCGGGAGGCGCTGGAGCGGGTCACGGCCGGGCTGCGGACACTGGGCAACCAGCTGCTCGACCAGAAGGCGGCGCCTGCCGGGATGGACGCGGGCGCCAGCGACATGACCGCCGCGAACGAGGGATTCAGCCAGCTGATCAGCTGGTCGCAGGAGGCCATCGCCAACGAGAAGCTGGCCTCGCTGATCAGATCCATCGTGCTCGAGGTGGGCCTGATGCTGCTGACCGGGCAGATCATCGGGGCCGGGATGGCGGCGCTGCGCGGCATCAACACCGCCCGGCGGATCGCGATCGCCTCCGACCTGATCGGCGAAGCTCGGGCCGCCCGGGCGATCTTCGCCGCCGGTGAACTGGTGTTCCAGGCCGGTGGCGCCACCCTGGCCGCCTCCGCACTGCACGGCAAGGGGCCGACCGGCGGCCAGTTCATCGAGAACCTGCTGGCGAACTCGATCACCGCGGTCGCGATGCGTCCCTTCGAGAAGTTGCTGGGCGGTGGAAAGGCACTCGAGAAGGAGGTCGCCACCTGGCGCGAGGCCGCCCTGAAATCGGGCCGGTTCCTTGGCCGCGGCGCGGTCGAAGTGGGAGTGAACATCGCCTCGGGCAAGGTCGCCACCGCCGTTGTGACCGGACAGGGGCTCTCCGGGCCTGGGGGCGAGGAGATCACCGCGCAGGCGCTCAGCTTCCTCGCCGGAAGGGTGGTGCACCGGCGCGGCCAGGAAATGCAGCTGCGGATCGAGTCGGCCATGCAGACCTACGGACGCTGGCACTTCGCCGAATTGCAGCACCGTACCGAGGCGATGTTGCGAGATGCTGCCGGCCTGGGCAAGTCCCAGTCGGTGGAGGCGGCCGCCCGTGTCCTGGAACTCAGCAACCAGTTGCTGCTGGCCGAGCGCAACGCCTATCGGGAAGTCGCGGGCGACACCCGTGCCGTCGACGCGGAACTGGCGGCGATGGGCGCCGACCAGCTGGAGCTGCCGCTACGGCTGGCCCGGCTGGAACCCGTCCCGGGGACGGACTCCTACCGCGGGACCGCGGCTGAGATCGCCGACGCGCTCACCATCGCCGAGCGCAGCGGCATCAGGATCCAGGCCGGCCGGCAGGGCGACGTGTGGACACTGCGCAGCGGCAACCGGAGCCTCGAAGTGCACCAGCACGCCGGGAAACCCGGGAGGGCCCGGCCTTCGATGGAGCACGCCGAGCCCGTGAACAGGGTGACGATGGACCCGGCGGAACTGGTGACCCAGCAGAACGCGGCCGACCTCGCGCTGAAGCTCGGAGTGCCCAAGGTCCGCATCGACGAACGGCTGACCAATGCCGTCGAGATCCACTACCGGAGGATCCGCACCCTGCTCGGTCACGACATCAAGGTGGTGGAGATCGTGGTCGGCCGCAGCGCCCGCGTGCGCGACGCCCAATCGCATCTACCCACCCTGGACGCGATCCAGGCCTACAACGGCGCGATCGGCAAGCTACGCGGGATCTGGCAGTCCTACTTCGGGCCGCGAAGCCAGCACCTCAACCCGTTCCGGAAGGGATCCCGCGGCTGGGAGGCCTTCGAGGAGATCCGCAAACTCGACCGCCTGATCGACGACCGCGCCGGGTGGGATCCGCGCCAGGTCGACGCCGACACGATCGTGCGAGAGATCCAGTTCCTCGAGGGGCGCCGCAGCTACTACGAGGACATCATCCGCACCGCCATCGAGACCCGCGTCATCGGCGACGCCGCCTCGGTGGGCAGGATCGCCATGGAGGACGTCACAGTGGTCACCCAGGAGGCCGTCGCGGCCGGCTGGCGGCTTCCTAGGGAGCACCCCGAGCACTACTACTTCCGGCGCAGTTCGGGCACGCCCTCCGGCTACGAACTGCTGATGAGGCCCACCGCGCCCGCCGGGACACCCGACCTGCGGGTCACCGCCCCGAACGCCGATCCGGTGCCCGCCGCCCCTGACCCGCGTCGCGCACGCAAGCCCCGTGACGTCCCCGCTGAGCCGGCCCAATCGGCGGAGGCCGCGGTCGCGATCAGCCTCGTCGCACGGCTGGGCGGAACCGCGGGCACCGCGGTGCTGCTGAACTGGGGCGGCTTCGGACGGATCAGGCTCGGCCGCGGGCAGGATGCGCTCTACATCCTGCGCGACAGCGAGGGAGTCATCCTGAAAGTGGGCAAGACCTCGCAGGGTGCGGAGAAGGACCGGTTCCGGGTGTACCGGAACGCGGGCATCCTCACCGAGAAGACGTTGCTGCTCGAGGTCATCCCGCTGGAGCCGAGCCCTCGCAACGCCGAGTACTACGAGATCGCGCTGCGGGCCGAGATGGCCAAGGTCCACCACATGCCCTGGGACAACACCAACCGCCGCCTCGGCCGCTCCGGGTTCGGCACCCCCGGCGAAGGACACCGCAACTCCCCGGTCACCCGCGGTGAGATGGCGGAGCTGCTGACCCTCTACGAGGGCGACCGCCGGAAGGTCGGCATCGAACTCGGCATACACCCCCGCACCGTCGGCATGTGGGCCAGATCCCTGGGGCTGAACCCGGTCGACTACAAGCCGAAGAAGGCCAAGCAGGCGCCCTAGCCTTCGGCGGGGTGGGTCGGAACCGGCTGAGTGACCTGATCCACCACGGTGGGAAGGACGACCTGCACCGGCGGCCCGGCCGCCAGCAGGGCGGCGGCGTCCAGGGTGACCGAGACCGAGACATCCAGGCCGGGCTTCAGCTGGCCGCCGATCGCCGACCAGAAGTCGGAGGATTCGGTGTCGCCGCCGGCCCGCAGCAGGATCTCCGGCAGGGGGTCGGAGATCAGCGGAGGCTTCAGATGCTCGGGCGCCAGGATCGGGTTCAGCAGCAGAGCGGCGAGCACCTGGCCGAGCAGGGCATGCTCGTCGCCGACCTCGGTCGTCCAGGCGGTGATCAGGTAGCGGCACTCGACCCGAGGCATCGGGCCCTGCCGACGGGCCTTTCCGTCCTCGTCGCGCACCACCTGCAGCCCGATGCTCCGCTCGGCCAGGTTGGGCCGGACGTCCCACAGGAAGAGGCTGACGGTCGGGCGGCTGAGCTTGGCCGACCACTCCTTGTCTGGCGCCTCGAAGGCGATGTCGATCTCCCGCGCCGGGAGCGGGACGATCTGCCGCAGGAAGGCGGCCAGCGATTCATCGAGCAGGTGCAGCATCGTCCTCGGCCACCAGGTAGTAGTACTTGTCGAACTCCGCCGGGGTGCGCAGCTTGCCGGACTTCTGGAACTCCCGCTTCAAGCCGATCACCACATCGTCCATGGTGATCGGACGGGCATCCGCCGCGGCCAGGAAGGCCGCCGCCAGCGCGGCATTGCGGATCGTGCCACCGGAGATGGCGAAGTTGCGGGCCAGGAACTCCAGATCGATCTCCCCCACCGGCGCCCGCGCGGGGAAGTTCAGCTCCCAGATCCGGCGACGATCCGCCTCTTCGGGGGGACGGAAGTCGACCCAGACCGCGATCCGGCGGGTGAACGCCTGATCGATGTTGCGCTGCAGGTTGGTCGCCAGCACCACCAGGCCGTCATGGCGTTCCAGCCGCTGCAACAGGTAGGCGACCTCGATGTTGGCGTACCGATCATGGGCGTCGGAGACCTCCGAGCGTTTGCCGAACAGCGCGTCGGCCTCGTCGAAGAAGAGCACCACCTCGGCCGCCCGCGCGGCTTCGAAGATCCGGTCCAGGTTCTTCTCGGTCTCGCCGATGTACTTGCTGACCACACCGGAGAGATCCACCTTGTACAGGTCCAGCCCCAGATCGCCGGCGATCACCTCGGCAGCCATCGTCTTGCCGGTGCCCGGAGGACCGGCGAACAGCGCCACGATGCCTGCCGAGGGGGCGGCGGAGAAACCCCAGTCTCCGTAGACCAGCGAGCGAGCCCGGTAGCGGTCGGCGAGCTCGGCCAGTTGCCGGGTCTGGTCGGCGGGCAGCACCAGATCCTCCCAGCCATAGCGGGGACGGGTGCGCAGCGCGAGCCGATCCAGCTCGCCGGCCGCCAGCCGCCGGATCGCCTGCCCGACGGAGGTGCTGCCGCCGGCCATCGCCTGGGTGACCAGGCGGAACTGCTCGCGATCCAGTCGCTGCCCCGCCGGCGTCTCCCCGAACAACCCCCGCCAGGCAGCCTCGTCAGCCAGGCCCGCCTCGACCGACAGCTCCCGCCAGGGAACGTCCGGCAGGCAGGAGAGCGGCAGCTCCCGAGGGCTGGAGATCACCCAGGGCACCTCCGGGGCGATCTCGACGGCCCGGGCCAGCAGCGGGGTCCCCGGGTCCTCGGTCTCGATCACCAGCGCCGCGGCGGTCACCACCGCTTCACGCACCAGCACGGTCAGGGCAGGCTGTTCCAGCGGTGCCCGGACCACCAACTGGGGCCGCCCCGGCAACAGACCGGACGCCGCGCGCAACCGGGACTCGGCATCCGCACCGTGCACGAGAGTGAGTGTCGGCGACCCTTCGGCCGGGATCGCGGGAAGCGAGGCAGGAACCATCCCCGACCTGGCCGGCGGGTCGTCCGGTCGAAGTGACGAGGCTGGAATCCGGCGCACCGGCGGCAGGTGCTCGTCCGGTGCGTCCTGGCCGAGCAGGTGCCAACTCACCCGGGAGGCCAGCGACACCATCCGGTTCGACCACGGCCCCTCGGCCTCGACACCGGCCAGGCCGAGCCGGATCAGCGCGGCATCCGGCGCGACCGGCTCGGCACCCACCAGACGTTCCAGCAGACCCAGACTGAGCCGCGGCAGGCGCATGTCGTCGTGCAGATAGGCGATCAGCCGCTGCCGTTGCGGCGAGCGCTCGACCGCCGCCAGCAACGCCAGTACGGTCGCGCCAGGCTCGTCCAGGCCGGCCCGGCCGGCCAGCCCGCCGAACCGTCCGCCGTCCAGGGAGGCCACGAACTCCGTCCGCCGCGCTTCCAGGTCGCCGGCCAGGCGCTGCTCGAGTTCGGCCGCCCTGGCCGGATCGGCACCGTCCAGGCCCGGCAGCCCGGCCAGGATCGCCTCCACATCGGCGTCGGTCACGAACCAGCCGGCGGCCTCCCGCGGCGGGACGCCGCCACCCACCCGCCAGAGCATCGCCTCGCGGTGCAGCAGGGCATCGGCGTAGGCCAGCCACGCCGCCGGCATCTAGATCACCCCGGAGCGGGTGGCCAGCGCGACCGCGTGCGCCCGGGTGCGGCAGTTCAGCTTCATCAGGATGTCGTGCACCACATTCTTGACGGTGCGCTCGGAGAAGGAGAGCTCCCTGGCCATCTCCAGGGTGTCGGAACCCTCCGCCAGCAGGCGCAGCACGGCCCGCTCGCGATCGTTCAGCGCGCCCACCGGACCCGCCCCGCTCTGCCGGGCATGGGCCAGGGTGCGCGCCAGCAGCTGGGCGGGGACCGTGGCGGCGCCCGAGGCCACCGCCCGCACCGTCACCACCAGCGACTCGACCGTCAGGTCCGTGCGCGGCAGCACCGCCCGGATGCCGCTCTCCAACAGACGGCCCACCTCGTCCACCCCGGCCTCCTGCACGGTGGCGACCAGCAGCACGCCACGGGTCTCGGCCAATCGCAGGACCGGTCGGAGCATGCCCGGTGAGTACTCGAACAGCAGCAACGTCACGTTCGAGGTCGGGAGCGGTCGCAGGCGGACGCTCTCCCCCGCGATCGAGAATCCCTCACTGGCGAGCGAGGCCGCCATCCCCCGTCGAAGGATGGCATGTTCATCGTCTATCCAGACCCGAACAGACGGTGGGGTGGCTACCGTCACAGAAGAAGCGTCCTCCGAGCATCCGGCTCTCACAAGTGAGCGGGATTACCCATAGTCGGAGACGGATTGGCCGGCGGATCCGGCAGCGTCATCACGTCGCGAACCGGTCGTCGACGCGATGACGGCAGATGACTAGGATGATGCCGGCGATGGATCCCGCCGGGGCGTCGAGCCCGAACCGCCGGTGTGGCTGATGGTTCCTGTCCCGGCTGACGGGCAGGCGCTGCGCTGCCCTGGGAGGTGGCACATGCGCGAGGTCCCCCAACCTGCACCGCACCGGATCGAACCGGTGGCCGGTCAGCCGCTGGTGGTGGGCGTGGTGCCCGGGCAGCCCCCTCTGGTGGCGCTCACCGCGGCCACCTGGGCGCAGGCGATGGGCGGGTCGCTCTATTTCGGTTACGCCGACCCGACCCGGATCGTCGATCAGGAACTGGCGGACGGGACGGTGCGCCACTCCCCGCTGGAGCCCGACCGGGAGGACGAC
>JASGEM010000068.1:0-57538 GCA_049841235.1 Propionicimonas sp.
CCCGCGGCCCGTGCTGACGGCCGGCGGCCGGATGGGCGCCGACAGCCTGCGAGCGGCCGGGCTGCCACACCGGGTGGTCTGGGAACCCCCGGCGGCCACCACCGGGGCCGATACCTCCGCCGCGGTGGCCGCGCTGGTGGCCGCGGGTGCCGGCCTGATCCTGTTCGCCGGTGGTGACGGCACCGCCCGGGATGTGGCGGTGACGGCCGGTGAGGTGCCCGTCCTCGGTGTGCCGGCCGGGGTGAAGATGTACTCCGACTGCTTCGCGGTCAGCCCGGCGGCCGCTGGCCGACTGGCCACCCGCTGGGTCACCGGGCAGCAGCTGGCGCTGCGCGCCGCCGAGGTGCTGGATGTCGACGAGGAGCAGTTGCGGGCCGGTCAGGCCGTCCCGCAACTCCACGCGGTGGTCACCGTCCCGGAATGGCGGGGCAGCACCCAGGCCCGCAAGACCGCCACCCCGGCCACCGAACAGGGTCAGGTGGCGGTGGCCGCGGCCGGGGCCGTCCGCACCCTGGAGCCCGGGATCAGCTACCTGCTCGGGCCGGGCGGGACGATGCGTGAGGTCGGCCGGCAGCTGGGCATCGCCGCGTCCCCGCTGGGTGTGGACGTGGTGCGCGACGGCGCGCTGGTGCTGGCCGACGCCTCCGAGGCGGAGCTGCTGGGCTACCTTGACGGGCGGCCAGCCCGCGCGCTGGTGACCGTGATCGGCGGACAGGGCTTCGTGCTCGGCCGCGGCAACCAGCAGCTCTCGGCGGCGGTGCTGCGCCGCCTGGCCACTCCCGACCCGCTGCTGGTGGTGGCCAGCGAGAACAAGCTGGTCCAGCTGGCCGGACGTCCCTTGCTGATCGACACCGGCGACCCGCAACTGGATGATGAGTTGACCGGTCACCTGAGGGTGATCACCGGACCCAGTACCCAGGCCATCTATCGGGTGGCCGCTGCGACAATCCAAGGAGAGTCATGCGACTAGCAGGCAAATCAGCCATCGTCACCGGTGCGGCCGGCGGCATCGGACGGGCCACCGCGCTGGCCATGGCGGCCGAGGGCGCCAAGGTGGCGCTGGTCGACCTCAACGACGAGGGTCTCGCCGAGGTGGTGCGGCAGATCGAGGCCGCCGGCGGCCAAGCGGTGGCCGTGGTTGCCGATGTCGCCAGCGAATCCGAGGTGGAAGCGGTGGTGAACACCGCCGTCCAGGCCTTCGGTGGCGTCGACGTGGTCTTCAACAATGCCGGCATCATCCGGCGGACCACCGTGTTGGAGACCTCCGTCGAGATGTGGGATCAGGTGTTCGCGGTGAACGTCCGCTCGATCTTCCTGATGTGCAAGCACGTGGTGCCGGTGATGGCCGCTGCCGGCGGCGGGTCGATCATCAACACCGGTTCGGGCTGGGGCCTCAAGGGCGGCGGCCGGGCGGTCTCCTACTGCGCCTCCAAGGGAGCGGTGGTGAACCTGACCCGCGCGCTGGCCATCGACCACGGCCACCAGGGCATCCGGGTGAACTCGGTCAACCCCGGCGACGTCGACACCGGCATGCTGCGCGACGAGGCGCGTCAACTGGCCCAGGACACCGCGGGTTTCCTGGCCGAGGCCGCCGACCGCCCGCTGGGCCGGATGGGGCAGCCCGAGGAGATCGCCGCGGCGGTGATCTGGCTGGCCAGCGACGAGTCGAGCTACGTCACCGGCGCCGCTCTGAGCGTGGACGGCGGCGGCAACGCCTGAGTCTGTCGCCTGGCGCCCCCGGCCGGGTGGGCGCTGCCACGCGATCAGGTGGCCGAGCCGTGGCCGACCAGCGGTACCCCGGCTACGTCAGACCCGGGCTGGCGACCCGCGCGGCCGAGATCAGTCGTCCGTCCTGTACCAGCCGCACCGCATGAGCGATCTCGGGGGCAAGGTAGCGATCCGGGCCGGGCGCGGGGATCCGCTCCCGGAGGAGCCGGATGACCGACCGGGCCACCGGCGAGGCGGGCACCTCGCGTTGCTGCAGCGCCCGGGCCGCCGTGAGGAGCTCGATGGCGACCACCCGCGAGAGCCCGTCGATCGCCCGCCGCAGCTTCCGCGCCGCGCTCCAGCCCATCGACACGTGGTCCTCCTGCATCGCCGAGGTGGGGATGGAGTCCACCGATGCCGGTGTGGCCAGCCGCTTGAGCTCGCTGACGATCCCCGCTTGGGTGTACTGCGCGATCATGTGCCCGGAATCCACCCCCGGGTCGTGGGCCAGGAAGGGATTGAGCCCGCGATTTCGGGAGGTGTCGAGGAAACGGTCGGTCCGGCGTTCGCTGATGCTGGCAAGATCGGCGACCGCGATCGCAAGGAAGTCCAGCACGTAGCCGAGCGGGGCCCCGTGGAAGTTGCCGTTGGACTCGATCCGTCCGTCGGCCGTCACCACGGGGTTGTCGACGGCGGCGGCCAGTTCCCGCTCCGCAACCAGCCGGGCGTGGCCGATCGTGTCGCGTACGGCGCCGTGCACCTGTGGGGCGCAGCGCACGGAGTAGGCATCCTGGACCTTCGGCTGTTCCCGATTCTGCCGGGACTGGAGCAGCATCGAGTTGGCGAGAGCGAGCCGGATGTTCGCAGCGGAGGCGGCCTGGCCGGGATGGGGACGTAGCTGCTGCAGGTCGTGGGCGAACACGGCCTCCAGGCCGATCAGCCCCTGGACCGACATCGCAGCTGCGATGTCGGCGATCGTGACCAGTCGCTCCAGGTCGGCGATCGCGAGCACCAGCTGACCGAGCATCCCGTCAGTGCCGTTGATGAGGGCGAGGCCCTCCTTCTCCTGCAACCGGAGTGGTCGCAGGCCGCAGGCCGCCAAGGCCTCCGACGCCGGGACGAGCTCGCCCTCGGGCGATCGCGTGTCGCCCTCGCCCATCAGTGCGAGCGCACAGTGGGCGAGGGGGGCGAGATCGCCGGAGCAGCCGAGGCTGCCGTACTCGCCCACAACCGGAGTGAACCCGGAGTTCAGGAAGTCCGCGTAGGCGGTGACGACCTCGGCCCGCACGCCGGTGCGCCCGGTCGCGAGAGTGGCGAGCCGCAGCAGCATGAGTGCACGTACGACTTCGGTCTCCACCTCAGAGCCGGTGCTGGCCGCGTGACTCCTCACCAGGGACTCCTGCAGCGCCGTGCGGCGGTGGACGGGGATCCAGGTGTTCGCCAGGGCACCGAAGCCGGTGCTCACCCCGTAGTGCGGTGTCGGATCGGCGGCCATGGCATCGATCACGGTGCGAGAGCTGGACACCTCGGCCAGCGCTTCGGCGGTGACCTCCACCTCGGCTCCCTCTCGGGCCACCAGGATCACGTCGTTCAGCGTCACTCCGGCTGATCCGATGCGAACCACTGGCCGATCCGTCTCAGGACCGACGACTTCTGTGGGGAGGCTCACCACGACTCCTTGCTATGTATGCATGCAGTTAAATACAAGTCTGTATGTAAACATACTATCGACTGTTTGTCACGCAGTTCCGCCGTCTGGATGGCCGGCGCCGTCCGAGGGGCGGGCGAGGCGTCGCTCCGCGGCGAGCAAGGGGCGTCGGCAGGCGACGAGGATGAGACAGGATGCGGCCGTGAGCGCGGCAGTGATGGCGAAGCTGGCCATCGGATGAAGGGCCGTCAGGAGTGCGCTGGCGAGGACGATGCCGCTGGCCTGGGCGACGCGGAGCAGAGAGAAGCCGGTGACCTTCTGGTCCGGAGTCAGCAGCACGTCCAGTTCCAGTGAATAGGCGGTGCCCAGCGGTGCGAGGCAGAGTCCGACCAGGCCGGTGCCGATCAAGGCAGTGATCAGGTCGTCCGAGACGGCGATCAGCATCCCGCCCGACGCTGTCACGAGCAGCATGGCGGCGATCAGCCGGAACCGGATCCGCCGTCCGCTGAAGGTGACGAAGGCGCCTCCCACGATGGACAGGCAGCACAGCAGGAGCGGAAACACCGCCGCGGCATGGGAGGCGAGCCCGAGGGCGACCGTGAGTGCAACCGCTCCGGTTTCCGCGCTGGCGACGACCGCGCCGCCCGTCGTCGTGCAGAGTAGCCACAGATAGATGAGGGGAGTGGGCCGGCGGCGGGAGCGCGTCGTCGTCGACGCCGCCGGCGCGGCCGGCCAGTGGGGGAGAAGCCGGATGGTGAGCGCCGCCGAGAGCGCCATCGTGAGGATGGGCAGCCACGGTGCCGCCTGGGCGAGCGCGGAGGAGAGTAGCGGCGCGCCCGCGAACAGGACCTCGTTGAGGGTGATCGACAGCGCGAGCACCCGGGGTCGTCGTGACTCCCGGCTGAGCTGGTTGAGCGCCTGCCGGAGGTGTCCCAGGATCGCGCCATTGAAGGCTCCCGCCGCTCCGGCGCACAGGATCAGCGCCCAGGGCGCGGCGGAGACGGCGAACAGCGACGCAAGGACGGCGAGTATCGCCGACCGAAGTCCCAGCAGGGCGACGACGAAGGCTCGCGGTGCGAAGCGGTGTCCCATGGAGGCGACGGGCACCGAGCAGAGAATCTGCGCGGCCGTCATCGCCCCCATCATCGCCGGGCCGGTCGTGGTATCTCCGGTCACGGCGAGGGAGCCGAGCGAGAAGGCCAGCGGTGCCATGGCCTGTGGCAGCACGGCGACGAAGCTGCCCGCGACCCAGAGGCGCTCACCGTGCCCCAGGCGACGATCCCCGTGCCGAGGAGTCATCGGGATTCCGTTCGCCGAAGAGGGCCGGTCACAGCGCGCCGGACCCGCCTGGCGCGACAGCCCCGATTACAACTCTGTAAATATACATGCACCCTCTCGTCTGATAGATGACATGCATGCTAGCTTGACTCAACCGAGTCACCGGGACTCGGGCCAGAGAGAAGGAGCACAGTGAACGCGAATCGACCCGACCTGGTGTACTTCGAGTTTCCGAGCCTGAACGCCACCCTTCGCGCACGGCTGCTTTGGGACGAGAATCCCGAGCTGTGCAGCCTGCTTGTCGCGGAGCTGCCGTTCCAGACCGTGTACTCCCATGCGTTCGCATCCGGCCAGTGCATCTACGCGCCGCACCGGATCGTCGGAGCGGTCAAGGCGAAGAACCAGGTACTCACCGAGCTGCCGAAGGGCACCATCGACCTGGCCACCGACAACTACAAGACCCTCGGCATCTTCTACGGCAAGATGACAGAACCGCTGCCGAACCGGGCAGTGCTACGGGTCATCGACGAGGACCTCGACGAGATGGACCGCGTCGGACGCGAGATCTTCATCGCGAACTATGTGACCCATGAGGTGCACCCCACGGAGATCCATCTCTGAGTCCGCAGCCACCAGCCACCTAGCCATCAAGGAGAGAACAATGACGACACCAGCAGAGCTCCGGACGGAGATCATCGAGGAGACCGATCGGATCTGGATGACCGAACCGGTGGAAGTGCGCCGCATGCGGCTGGGCATCTTCCCGACGGAATCCGGTTCCGAAGGCCAGTACTTCACCAACATGGTCTTCATCAACGGCGACATGCGCGCCCTGTCGACCTGGATCACGCCGGGGGTCATCGTCCGTGCCATGGCCGACGACGCCTTCAGCCTCGACCAGGTCAAGAAGCTGTTCGAGTGGACGAACCTCGTCAGCGTCGACTTCCTGGCGTTCACCGGATTCGTCAGGTTCGCGGAGTTCGCGCACCGCATCGTCGCGGTCTTCGATCAGATCGGGACGAAGGAGGAACTCGAGGACCTGCTCAAGGCGTGGTACGCCTACGCGAACCGCATGTATCTCTGGGTGCACCACATGTTCCCATGGGCGCTGGGGACGGCCTTCCCGAAGCCGACCATCGACGACCTCGAGTTCATGTCGGCCGGCGCGAAGGACCGCGAGGCCATCGAGTACTTCGAGCAGAATGCTCATCGCCTGGCCGAGTACGCCTCAACGATCAAGGAGTGAATCATGTCTGCTGTCACCGTAACCCGGACGACCACGGCCGCCCTCGCGATCGCACTCGTCGCGCTCGCTGGCTGCTCCGGTCAGTCGCCCCAGGAGCCCGCCCCCACCGGCTCGTCCGAGCCGACGACCGGCGCGCCCGAGACGGGAAGCCCCGGCGGCACCCCCAATGACCTGCTTCCCGCGGAGATCCGGGAAGCCGGCAAGGCCACGCTGGCGACGACCGCGCTCTACCCCGTCTGCCAGTATTTCGAGGAGGAGGGGGGCCCGATGATCGGCTTCGAAGTCGATCTCTGGGAGGCCCTCGCCAGGGAGCTGGGTATCACCTTCGATGTGGTGGACACCAAGTTCGACAACCTGATCCCGGGTGTCGAGGGCGGACGATATGACGTGGCGATGGAATGCTTGTCGGATCGTCCAGAACGCCAGGACGTCGTGACCTTCGTCGATCTGTACTACGGCACCGGAGCCCTTTTCATGCTTGAGGAGACCGCCACCAGCGGACGCATCACCGAGGATCCGCTCACGGTGTGCGGACGGTCCTCGGCGGTCACCAGTGGCTCGAACATCGCTCTGCAATTGGAGGAGGTGTTCGGCGAGAATTGTCGCTCGAACGGGAAGGATCCCGTGGTGATCCAGGAGTACCCCGATCAGTCCGCGACCATGAACGCGCTCTATTCCGGTCGCGCCGACTTCATCATCTCCGACGCGACCGCCGGTGCCTACCTGCTGCAGAATGCTCCGGAGAAGCTCGCGCGAGTCGAATCCAGCCTCTGGCCGAAGGTCTATCAGGGGATGATCATCAACAAGGCCGAGACCGATCTGCAGCAGGCCGTACTGGCGGCCGCGCATGCGATCTGGGAGTCCGGGGAGTACGCCGAGATCATGGCGAAGTGGGGGCTTGAGTTCGTCATGCTCGAGGAGCCGGGCATCAACCTCGCCACCACCCGCCCGATCTCCACACCGTAGCCACTGCGAGACGGGGCCGGGCGGGCTCGCCAGTGGCCACCCGGCCCCGTCCTCACCGGTAACAGGAAGGTATGTGACGAGTTGTGAGTCGAGACGACGACTACCTGAAGACCTCGGAGGGCCTGCTCTCCATCGCGCCACCCCGTAGACCGGTCGTCCGCTGGGCGGTGACCGCGGTCCTGGGCCTCGCTTTCGTAGCCGCATTGTTCTCGATCTTCCAGAACGAGCGGTTCCGCTGGGAACTGGTCGCCTCCTATCTCTTCGACGGCCGGATCCTCGCGGGTCTGGCCAACACCCTGATGCTCACCGTGGTGGCGATGGCGATCGGAGTCGTCCTCGGGATCGCGCTGGCCATCGGAGTGCGCTCCCGGATTCCCACGGTCGCCTGGGCCGCGCAGGCCTATCTGTGGTTCTTCCGCGGGACGCCGGTCCTGGTGCAGCTGATCTTCTGGTACAACATCGGGGCGCTCTACCCGACGTTCTTCATCGGGATCCCCTTCCTGGATCCCTGGTTCGAGATCTCCGCCAACGACGCCATCACGCCGCTCACCGCGGCCATCCTCGGGCTGGGGCTGAATGAGGGCGCGTACATGGCCGAGATCGTCCGGGCTGGCCTGATCTCGGTGGACCGCGGCCAGCGCGATGCCGCGCACGCCGTGGGCCTCACCCGGACGGAGACCATGTTCCGGATCGTGCTTCCGCAGGCGCTGAAGGTGATCGTTCCACCCACCGGCAACCAGACCATCGGGATGCTCAAGACGACCTCGATGGTCTCCGTCATCGCGATGGCGGACCTGCTCTATGCGGCGCAGCGGATCTACTCGGTCAACTACCAGGTGATCCCGTTGCTGGTCACGATCTCGATCTGGTACCTCGTGCTGACCTCCGTGCTGATGGTGGTGCAGTGGCTGCTGGAGAACCGGCTCGGTCGCGGTACCGCGCAGCACCGCGCGGGACGAACCTCGCGGGGGCCGTCGCCGGTCCCGTTGACCTCTCCGCTCGACTCGAAGGGTGATGGCCGATGACTCCGACGCTGCGTGCGGTCGACATACACAAGTCGCTGGGTGGCACGCCGGTGCTGAACGGGGCCGAACTGGAGGTCTCACGCGGCGAGGTGGTGTGCATCATCGGACCCTCGGGGGCGGGGAAGTCCACCCTGCTGCGCTGCCTCAACGCGCTGGAGACCCCGGATCAGGGCGCCGTCTTCCTGGAGGGCAGGTTGCTGGGCAGGACGCAGAAGGGCGGCATGCTCGTCCCGCTGGGAGAGCGCGCGGCGGCTCGCGAGCGGGCCGCGATCGGCATGGTCTTCCAGTCCTTCAACCTCTTCGCCAACATGAGCGTCCTGGAGAACGTCACCTTCGCGCCGCGGCTGGTCAGGCAGGTGAAAGCGGAGGACGCGCGCGGCACGGCCATGCGGCTGCTGGGGCAGGTGGGACTGGCGGAACGGGCAGCGGCCTATCCATCCCAGCTCTCGGGTGGCCAGCAGCAACGGGTGGCCATCGCCCGGGCGCTGGCGATGGAGCCTCGCGTGATGCTCTTCGACGAGCCGACCTCGGCGCTCGACCCGGAACTGGTCGGCGAGGTGCTGGCGGTGATGCAGGATCTCGCGGCCTCCGGGATGACGATGGTGATCGTCACGCACGAGCTCTCCTTCGCGACCCGGGTGGCGGACCGGATCATCTTCATGGCGGAGGGCCGGATCCTGGAGGAGGCGCGTCCGTCGGAGCTGTCGGCGTCCCGCCATCCGAGGATCTTCGGCTTCCTCAACGCCGGCGAGGGCCGCCGTGAGCAGGCCGGATCCGATGACCTCGCCTGACGAGCGGCGGCCGGGACCGTCCGTCGTCTGCCGCGGACGGCGGACCCGGAGAGGGCGCATCCTGGTCCGGCCGGGGACGGGCTGCGGTAGCCTTTCGCGCAGTGACCGGGCCGTAGCCAACCTGTCAGTGGCGGTACGAAGAGAATCGGAGGTATGACGGTGGCGGATGAGGTTGCGGTCGAGACCTCTGGGATGGCCCGCGGTTCGGAGGCGAAGGCCCAGCTCATGGAGTTGTTCGAGGGACATCGACTCACTCCGACCCAGCGGAGGATCGCGCATCACCTTCTGACCAATGCCGATCAGGCCCCCTACCTCTCGGTCACCGCCCTGGCCGACCTCGCCCACGTCAGCCAGCCGTCGGTGACCAGGTTCGCCTCGGCGCTGGGCTACGACGGCTATCCGGCCCTGCGGGAGGCCATCCGCGCGGCCACCACGGCCGGTGGCCGGAGCGACACCGATGTGACGCTCAACGAATGGCAGCGGGCGATCGAGCTGGAGCAGGCCGGTCTGGCCACCCTGAAGGCCGAGCTGGCCAACGAGGAGCCGGTGCGGGCAGCCGCCCGGATACTGGCGCACAGCCAGCCGTTGACCGTGCTCGGGCTCGGATCGGCAGGCCCGATCGCCCAGTACTTCAGCCATCTCGCGGCCAAGGTCCTGCCGGATGTGCGAACCGTCAGCGGCCTGAGCGTCACCGGGATCGCCGAAGGCCTCGAACAGGCCCGGGCCGCCGGCGGCACGGCCTTGCTGGCCTGCCTGCTGCCGAGATACGAGCGGCACATGGTCGACATGATCCGGGTCGCCGGAAGCCTTGGCTTCGAGATCGTCTGCGTGACCGACGGACCGCATTCTCCGGCCAGGGATCTGGCCGATCGGGTTCTGTACGCGCCGGTCCGATCGAGTCTGGTGTTCGACTCGCTCGCGGTTCCCGTCACCCTCCTGATGGTCATTCTGCAGGCCATCTGCGACGAGATCCCGCAGCAGGCGATGGCGCGGCTGGAGGCCTACGACCAGTTCGCCTCCGGCGAGACCATCTATCTGGACTGAGGCCCGGCTCCGCCGCCGTGGGCGATCCCGCCGCGGTCATCCCGGATCGGGCAGGCTCGGCAGGTCGTCGGAGCAGACGACCTTCGACACCAGCGGAACCCCCGGGCGATAGCTGAGATGGATGTGGCTTGGCGCGTCCAGCACCACCAGGTCGGCACGGGCCCCGAGTCGCAGGTGCCCGACATCCTGGCGGCGCAGCGACCAGGCGCCGCCCTGGGTGGCGGCGTGCAGCGCCTCCAGCGGGGTCAGGCCCAGTTCGCGTACGGCGAGTGCGATGCAGAAGGGCATCGACGAGGTGTAGGACGTGCCGGGATTGCAGTCGGTGGCGATCGCGATCCGGACGCCGGCATCCGCCAGCCTCCGCCCGTTGGGATAGGGATGCCGGGTGGAGAACTCGACCCCGGGCAGCAGCCCGGCGACCACGCCGCTGTCGGCCAGCGCCGCCACGTCGGCGTCGGTCAGGTAGGTGCAGTGGTCGGCCGCGGCCGCGCCGAGCTCGCAGGCGAGCCGGACGCCCGGACCATGGCCAAGTTGGTTGGCGTGCACGCGCGGCAGCAGTCCGGCGGCCATCCCTGCCTCCAGCACCGCCCGGGACTGGTCGGCGTCGAAGGCGCCCCGCTCGCAGAAGACGTCCACCCAGCGGGCGTGTGGCGCACAGGCCGCGAGCATCTCGTCAACGACCAGCGCCAGGTAGGCATCGGCCTCCCAGCCCGCCGGGACGACATGCGCGCCCAGGAAGGTGGTCTCGGTGGTGACGGTTCGAGCCAGCCTCAGGCTGCGCGCCTCACCGGCCACGTCCAGGCTGTAGCCGCTCTTCACCTCAACCGTGGTGGTGCCCTGCCGACGCAGTTCCGCGATCCGGCCGTTCAGCAGGGTGGCGAGCTCGGCGTCGCCGGCCTCCCGGGTGGCGGCCACCGTGGTGCGGATCCCGCCCGCGACGTACGGCCGTCCGCCCATCCGGGCCTCGAACTCGTCGGCCCGGTTCCCGGCGAACACCAGATGGGTGTGGGAGTCGACGAAGCCCGGGATCACCGCCGCGCCGGCCACGTCCACCAGGTGATCCGCCGCCGGCGTCAGCGCGGCATCGCCGACCCACGCCACCCGGCCGCCGTCGACCACCAGCCCGGCGTCGTGCAGCACTGGGCGTTCTGCGTCCCAGGTCACCAGTTCGCCGATGTTGGCGTACGCGGTGCTCACAGCTGCCGCCACAGTTCGTCGATCACGGCGGACAGCTCTGCCTGCACCCAGTCCGGGTCGAGATCGGCGGGGGGCAGCACATCTGCGGCGGACGCCGCCCACAGTGGCTCGACGGTGCCGGCGGTGCGGACCGAATCCCGCAGTTCGAAGTGGCCCAGGTCGCCGAACCCCAGCGAGGCGGCGCCCTGCGAGGTGGCCGCCCGCCACAACCCGGCGGCGTCCCAGCCATCCCGGGTGCCGCTCGAGAGCCGCTCGTGCATGGCCAGGCCGCGGGCCTCGGCGAAGGCGTCGATGACGGTGTTGGAATCCGAGCCGAGGGTGATCCAGGCCCCGGCTTCCCGCAGGGCGACGCTGGGGCCGATGCCGTCGGCCAGTTCGGCTTCGGTGGTCGGGCAGAAGCAGACGTAGCCACCTGCCTCGCCCAGGATGGCGATGTCCTCGGCCCGCAGGTGGGTGGCGTGCACCGCAGTGGTGCGCGACGACCAGACCCCGGCGTCGGCGAGCAGCCGGACCGGGCTGCGTCCGGTGGCGTCGACGCAGGACTGGTTCTCGGCCGGCTGCTCGGAGACGTGGACGTGGAGCGGGGTGCTCGGCAGAGCCGCGAGGACGGCCGGGAAGGATCCTTCGTCGACGGCGCGGACCGAATGGATCGCGGTGCCGATCACGACGGCCGGGTTGGTGCGGTGGCGAGCGGCAAGGTCGCAGGCCCGGCTCGCCCAGGTCTCGGCGTCGGGGTCGGCGAACCGCAGCTGGGGCCGCGACAGCTCCTCGCCGGCGAACCCGGCCCGGAGATAGCAGGCATCCAGCAGGCAGATCCGGATCCCGACCTCCAGGGCTGCAGCGATGGCCGCCTCGGCCATCGCGTTCGCGTCCTGGTAGGAGACGCCGTCCGGGCCGCGGTGCAGATAGTGGAACTCGCCCACCGCGCCGATTCCGGCCAGCGCCATCTCGGCATAGGTGGCACGGGCCAGCCGGTGGTAGCGGTCGGGATCCAGCGCCTCGGCCACCGCGTACATGCCGTCGCGCCAGCCCCAGAAGGTCGTGCCACCGACCGTTCGCCCCCGAAGCGCCCGGTGAAAGGCATGGGAGTGGCAGTTGGCGAAGGCAGGGTGGGCGGTCATGCGAGTTCCTCCACCACTCGCGCCAGCGCGGCCACCCCGGCCTCGCAGTCGTCCGGGGTGGCGAACTCCTGCGGGGCGTGGGAGATGCCGGTCGGATTGCGCACGAACAACATGGCGGTGGGCAGCCGGGTGGCCAGGATCCCGGCATCGTGGCCGGCGCCGGTGGGAAGCACCGGCGCATCCAGCAGGCCGGCCAGCCGGTCGCACAGCGCCTGGTCGAAGACCACGGCTCCGGTGACCGACTCCGCGGCGAACTCCACCGTGGTGCCGTGCGTGGCGGCGGCACGCCGGGTATCGGCGAGGATGCGTGCCACCAATCCCGACAGCGCCGCCTCGGTGTCCGCGCGCGCGTCCAGCCACGCCTGTACCCGTACCGGGATCGCGTTGGTGTTGCCGGGCGACACCTGCACTCGTCCGAAGGTTGCCCGCTGCTCGGCCTCGCCGGCGGCGGTCGCCGCGGCCAGCACCGCCGCGGCATAGGTGAGCATCGGGTCGTGCCGCTCCGTCATGGCGGTGGTGCCGGCGTGGTTGCCCTGGCCTGCCAGATCGAATCGGTACCGGCCATGGGGCCAGATCGCCGAGGCCACGCCGACCGGCGCCTGGCTGTCGATCAGGCACCGGCCCTGCTCGACGTGAAGCTCGACGAAGGCGGCGATCCGATCCAGCCATGCCGCGGGTCCGGCTGCCGCCGGATCACGTCCGTGCGCGGCCATCGCCTCGGCCAGGGTGGTGCCGTCGTCGTCCCGCAGGCCGAGGGCACGGTCGGGTGACAGGGCTCCGGTCGCCAATCGCGACCCGAGGCAGGCGACGCCGAAGCGGGCGCCCTCCTCGTCGGTGAAGTTGGCCACTGCGATCGGACGGGAGGGGACGAATCCCTGTGCCCGTAGCGCGTCGATCGCCGCGAACGCCGAGGCGACGCCGAGCGGGCCGTCGTAGGCGCCGCCGCCGCGCACCGAGTCGAGATGGGAGCCGATCAGCAGGGCGCCGGATCCGGTGCCCCACCAGGCCAATTGGTTGCCGTTGCCGTCCTCGGCCAGCTCCAGGCCGCGTGCGGCCGCCTCGCCGGCGAACCACTCCCGCAGCGCGAGCGTCTCCGGCGTCCATGCCAGCCGGTGGTAGCCGCCGGTGGCCCGGTCGCGACCGATTCCGGCGATCTCGGTGAGCAGTTCGCTGGCGGTGGCCATCAGGCTCCCATCGGGATCCGGACGCCGCGCTGGCGGGCGACCTCACGGGCCCGGTCGTAGCCGGCATCGGCGTGGCGCATCACACCGGTTCCAGGATCGTTCGTCAGCACCCGGGCGATCTTCTCCGCGGCCAGGTCGGTGCCGTCGGCCACCACCACCTGGCCGGCATGGATGGAGCGCCCGATGCCGACCCCTCCGCCATGGTGGATCGACACCCAGGTGGCTCCGGAGGCGGTGTTGAGCAGGGCGTTCAGCAGCGGCCAGTCCGCGATCGCGTCCGAGCCGTCCGCCATCTGCTCGGTCTCCCGGTAGGGGGATGCCACCGAGCCGGAGTCGAGATGGTCGCGCCCGATCGCGATCGGCGCGCTCACCGCGCCGCTGGCCACCAGTTCGTTGAACCGCAGTCCGGCCAGGTGCCGCTCGCCGTAGCCGAGCCAGCAGATCCGAGCCGGCAGTCCTTCGAAGCGCACCTTCTCGCCGGCCGCGGCGATCCAGCGCCGCAGGTGCTCGTCGTCGGGGAACAGTTCGAGGATGGCGGCGTCGGTGACAGCGATGTCGGCCGGGTCGCCGGAGAGCGCCGCCCACCGGAACGGCCCCTTGCCCTCGCAGAACAGCGGACGGATGTAGGCCGGCACGAAGCCGGGGAAGGCGAAGGCACGCTCGAAGCCGCCCAGCCGCGCCTCCTCGCGGATCGAGTTGCCGTAGTCGAAGACCTCCGCGCCGCGATCGGCGAACCCGACCATCGCGGCGACGTGGGCGGCCATCGACTCCCGCGCGCGGGTGGTGAAGCCCTCGGGATCCCGGGCCGCCTGCTGTTTCCAGCCGGCCACCTCGATCCCGATCGGCAGATAGCTCAGCGGGTCGTGGGCGGAGGTCTGGTCGGTCACGATGTCGACCGCCACCTGGTCGGCCAGCAGCCGGGGGAACACCTGTGCCGCGTTGCCGACGACTCCGACCGACAGCGGCCGTCGCTCGGCCTTGGCCCTCAGCACCCGCTCCACGGCGTCGGTGAGGTCGTCGGTGTACTCGTCGAGGTAGCCGTGCTCGACCCGGCGGGCCAGCCGGGTGGCGTCAACGTCCACGATCAGCACCACCCCTTCGTTCAGGGTCACCGCCAGCGGTTGCGCGCCGCCCATGCCGCCGCAGCCGGCGGTCAGGGTGAGAGTGCCGGCGAGGGTGCCGCCGAACCGCTTGCGGGCGACCGCTCCGAAGGTCTCGTAGGTTCCCTGCAGGATGCCCTGGGTTCCGATGTAGATCCACGATCCCGCGGTCATCTGGCCGTACATCGTCAGGCCGAGCGACTCCAGGCGGCGGAACTCCGGCCAGGTGGCCCAATCGCCGACCAGATTGGAGTTCGCGATCAGCACCCGGGGTGCCCACTCGTGGGTGCGGAAGACGCCTACCGGTTTGCCGGACTGCACCAACAGGGTCTCGTCGTCGGCCAGATCGGTCAGGCTCGCGGCGATCGCGTCGAACGCCGCCCAGGAGCGGGCGGCCCGGCCGGTCCCGCCGTAGACGACCAGGTCCTCGGGACGCTCGGCCACCTCGGGATCCAGGTTGTTCATCAGCATCCGCAGCGGCGCTTCGGTCTGCCAGCTGCGCGCGGTGAGGGTGGTGCCGCGGGGGGCGCGGACCGGTGGGTGGGTCATGCTGTGGTCTCCTTGGTGAAGGCTGCGGCGAGCAGGGCGCCGTCGGCGAGCAGGGCGGTGGTGGCTTCGATCTCCGGGGCGAGGAAGCGATCCGGCCCCGGGCCGGCGACCGCTTCGCGCAGCCGGGCTATCGCAGCGCCGGTCGCCGGCGCCGGGCGCAGTGGCGCGCGCAGGTCGATCCCTCGGGCTGCCGTGAGGATCTCGATGGCCAGGACGTGGCGCAAGGCGTCGACCGCCCGCCGCAGCTTGCGGGCGGCGTGCCAGCCGAGTGAGACATGGTCCTCCTGCATGGCGCTGGAGGGGATGGTGTCGACGCTGGCCGGCACGGCCAGCCGCTTGAGCTCCGCGACCAGTCCGGCCTGGGTGTACTGGGCGATCATGTAGCCGGAGTCCACCCCGGGGTCGTGGGCGAGGAAGGCCGGCAGGCCACGGTTCCGGGCGACGTCGAGGAACCGGTCGGTACGCCGTTCGCTCATCGCGGCGACGTCCGCCACCGCTATCGCGAGGAAGTCCAGGACGTGGGCGAGCGGGGCGCCGTGGAAGTTCCCGTGCGACTCCACCCTCCCGTCCAGCACCGACGGATTGTCGATCGCGGCGGCGAGCTCGCGTTCGGCGACTCCGATGGCGTGGCCGAGGATGTCGCGCAGGCTGCCGTTGACCTGGGGTGCGCACCGCAATGAGTATGCATCCTGCACTACGCCGTCCCCGACCCGGTGGCTGGCCACGATCGGCGACCCGGCCAGGAGGCGCCGCAGGTTGGCGGCCGAGCGGGCCTGTCCGGGATGGGGACGCAACCCCATCAGGTCGGCGGCGAACACGCGGTCGGTGCCGAGCTGGCCCTCGACGCTCATCGCTGCGGCGAGGTCGGCGGCCTCGGCCAGTGCTTCGAGGTCGGCCAGGGCGAGCACCAGCATGCCGAGCATCCCGTCGGTGCCGTTGATCAGCGACAGCCCTTCCTTCTCCGCCAGCACGACCGGGGTGAGGCCATGATCGGCCAGCGCCTCCGCGGCGGGTCGGACGACCCCGTCATCGAGCACCTCGCCTTCGCCCATCAGGGCGAGGGCGCAGTGGGCCAGCGGCGCCAGATCGCCCGAACAGCCGAGGCTGCCGTACTCGAGGACGACCGGCAGCAGCCCCGAGTTGAGCAGCGCGGCATAGGCCTCGGCGGTCTCCAGCCGTACTCCGCAATGCCCGGTCGCCATGGTCGACAATCGCAGCAGCATCATGGCCCGGACCACCTCGTCCTCGACCCGCTGCCCGGTGCCGGCGGCGTGCGAACGGATCAGCGACCGTTGCAGTTCGGTGCGCTGACCGGCGGAGATGTGGCGGCTGGCGAGTGCGCCAAAGCCGGTCGAGATGCCGTAGACGCCCGTCGGGGAGGCGGCCAGGGCATCGACCGCAGCCCGGGCGCCGGCGATCGCCGTGCGCGCCGCTGCTCCGAGTCCGACCCTGGCGCCACCTCTGGCCACCGCGACGACCTCGGCCCTCAATGGCGCTCCGGGTTCCAGGGTGATCGTCTCCACACCGCCATTCAATGACCGGAGCGGGCCGGGCTGCCAGAGGGGAGACGCAGGTTCTGTCTCGGATCCGAGACATGGCAGGATGGCCATGTGCCCCGACCTGTTCCCGCCGCCACCGCAGCGTTGCGGGTTCTGCGCTACCTCTCCGAGCAGACCACCTCGGTCTCCGCGAGCCGGCTGGCCCTGGATCTGGGGATCCCACGCTCGTCGGCCTACCACCTGCTGGCGGTGATGGCACAGGAGTCGTTCGTCGTGCACTACCCCGACGACCGGACCTGGGGGGTCGGGCTGGCCGCGTGGGAGGTGGGCCAGGGATACACCCGCCAGGAGCCGCTGTCCCGGCTCGCCCGCGTCCCGCTTGCGCGGCTGGTCGATGAGATCGGGCAGTCCGCCCACCTCGCGGTGCTCCACGGATCGGACGTCCTCTACGTCCTCGAGGAGCGGGCGCCCGGCCGGCCGCCGTTGGTGACCGACGTCGGGGTGCGGTTGCCCGCGCACCTGACCGCGTCGGGCCGGGCGATCATGGCGCAGCTGACCAGGCCGCAGGTGCGCGCGCTGTACCCCTCGGCTGCCGCGTTCACCAGTCGTACGGGTCTCGGCCCGGCCACGCCTTCCGAGCTGCGCCGAGTGCTGACCGAGACGGGTCGGCGCGGCTACGCCACGGAGGAGTCGGAGGTGACGCCGGGCTTCTCCTCGATCGCGGTGGCCATCCGGTCGAGGGCCAATCTGGCCAGCATCGCCGTCACCTGGGCGGTGGCCGACCAGCCGGACACGACGGACATCCTGACTGCGCTGGGCGGGACCGTGGCGACGCTGGAAGCCAGGCTGCGCTAGCGGGCGCGAGCTCGGGCAGCGACCGACGACCTCCGGGCGAGCAGTGGTCCTGTGATCCGAACCGTTCAGACGTGCGTCCATTTGTCGTAGTCCGCCGGGGGTGTTGATTGTCAGAACCGCGGCGTAATCTGCGGTCTGGCCGACTTCCCGGCGAGAGGAGACTGACATGCAACGGATCGTCCCCAATATCTGGTTCGACCACACCGCGGCCGAAGCGGCCGAGTTCTACACCACCGTCTTTCCCGACGCGCGCATGCTGCAGACCGTCCACTACCCGACCGAGGGGCTACTCGACTTCCAGCAGGAGTTCGCCGGTGAGGTGCTCACGGTCGAGTGGGAGATCGGCGGCTGCCGGTTCATCGGGATCAACGCCGGTCCGGAGTTCCGGCCCAACCCGTCGATCTCCTTCTTCGTGAACTTCGACCCCTCGGTGGATCCGGAGGCTCGCGCCCATCTGGATGAGCTCTGGGAGGCGCTGAGTGACGGCGGGACGGCGCTGATGCCGCTGCAGTCCTACCCGTTCAGCCCGCACTACGGCTGGGTCCAGGACAGGTACGGCGTGAGCTGGCAGCTGATGCTGACCAACCCCGAAGGCGAGCCTCGTCCGTTCATCATCCCCAGCATCATGTTCGGCCACACCGTCCAGGGCCGATCGAGGGAGGCGATGGAGTTCTACGCCGCGGTGTTCGGTGGCCGGGTGGGGAGCATCTTCCCCTATCCGGACGAGGCGGGGCCGTCCGCCGGCCAGGTGATGTTCGCGGAGATACAGCTGCTCGATCAGTGGTTCACCTCGATGGACGCCGCCGATCAGGACTTCACCTTCACCTGCGGCGTCTCGCTGATGGTGTACTGCCACGGCCAGGCGGAGATCGACCGCTACTGGGATCAGCTCAGCACCGTCCCCGAGGCCGAGCAGTGCGGCTGGTGCGTCGACCGGTTCGGGCTGAACTGGCAGGTGATCCCCGACGATCTCGACCAGCTGATGGCCAAGCCGGATGCCTACGCGAAGCTGATGAACATGGGAAAGATCGAGATCGCCGCCTTCGGCTGAGCCCGCGTGGAGTGTGGGCCAACGCGGTGCGCCCGGCGATCAGCGATCGGTCGAGGCCTGCGGCAGCCGCCCTCGGCTCCGGGAACCGCTTCCTCAATGTAGTACGTCTGGCCGGTAGGCCCCGGTTGGCTGAGCGCACCAGACCGGTGATCCAGTTGCCGCGATGTCCGGGCGGCACAGCGCGATGGTGCCCGGGTCCGGCGGCCAGGTCGGGTGGGCGCCATTGCGCTGGTGGTCCGGTTGTCGCGAGTAACTGGCGTCGGCGTCGTAGGGCGACAGGGCGCTCATCCAGTTGGTGATGCGGAGTTCGGTGTCGAAGGAACCGGACCATCCCGGCCCGCATCTGATCCGGCAGGCCACCGGCGATTGCGCTTGCGACGGTGGGGTGGTGTGGCAGTGCTCGGTCGGAATCCGGGTGCGGTTGCCGGGGCTCCGGACGCGATGGACGATCAGACTCGGTGGACCGGCCGGGCATCGGCGAGGCAGGATGTGTCCGCCGGGCGAAGGCGAGCGCGGGCTTGCCGAGCGGCGCGGGCCTGGCAGCGGATGCCCGGGAGATTGGCAGGATGGTCGTGAGCACCAACGCGGGAGCCGCCAACATCAATGGCGGCGTCATGAAGGAGAACAACCTCCGCCTTGTCCTGGAGACGGTTCGTTCTCGCCAGCGGGTGTCGCGCAAGGAACTTGCCGCGCTTACCGGGCTCACTGCAGCGACGGTCACGAACCTGGTCAAGAAGCTCCTGCGGGACGGCTTCCTGCTGGAGGGGGAGCGGGGTGAATCCCGCAGCGGGCCGCGTCCGATCTTTCTCGAGCTCAACGCCGGCTGGGGCTATGTGGTCGGCGTCGAGCTGACCGCCACCGACATCATCTGCGTGCTCACCGACTTCCGAGCGCGGGTGCTCCACCGCCTGGATGTTCCCTTCGACATGTCGGCGGGCCGGGACGCCGTGCTTGATCTGCTGGTGGCCACGGTGGTCGACGCCATCGCCGGCTCGGGGGTGGAACGGGAGCGGATTCGCGGGATCGGGATCGTATCCGCCGGTCCGTTCAGCCGGGCCAGGGGCGAGATGATCGCGCCGCCCAACTTCCCGGGCTGGGGCCGCACCCCGATCAAGCGGATCGTGGAGGAGCGGGTGGGGATTCCGGTCTGGTTCGACAAGGAGACCCAGGCCGCAGCCTTCGGTGAGTACTGGTTCGGGGAGGCCGCCGCCTCCCGGGTGCTTTTCGCCTGCAACGTCTTCCGAGTGGGAATCGGCGGCGGCATCCTGGTTGACGGCAAGGCCTACCGCGGTCATCGCGAGAACGCGGGGAACATCGGACATACCAAGATCGCTCTTGACGGAGAGCTCTGCACCTGCGGCGAGATCGGTTGCCTGGAAACCGTCGGGGACGGCCGGGCTGCGGTCCGTGCGGTGCGGGCCCGCTTCACCGAGCGGCCGGACGAGTTCGAGGGCGTCCGCGAGCCCGGCGAGATCGACTTCGAGTTCGTCGTCCGCGGCGCCGAGCGTGGCCACCCGGCCTGCCGGGAGGCGGTCGGGGACTGCGCGCAGTACGTGGGAATGGTGCTGGCCAACGTGATCCGGACCATCGCTCCCGACACCGTCGTGCTGTGCGGGGAGTTCCCCGACGACTGTGAGTACTTCGTCAAGCAGTGCATTCGCAGCGCCTCCGCGCGCTTCGACCTGGCGCAGGAGGACGTTCGGATCTATCACTCGACGCTGGGTCCGCAGATTGCCGCGCTGGGCGGAGTCGCGATCGTCCTTGACAACCTCGGGCCCTCCTCCGAAGATAGTTAAAGCAATGAAGCAACTGTCCGCGTGAGTCTGTCTCCGCGGAGGAGGTAGGTGTCCTATGCCCTTGTATGAGTACTACGAGAATGCCGCGAACTCTGTTCCGTTGACCTCGGACGACTTCGCCGGCGTGACTCAGGGGACCGATGCGGTGGTCGCCGCGCTGGCCGCGCTGGCCAAGCCTGGTGCCCGGCTCGGCCTGGACGGCTGGTACGGCGTGAACTGGCAGGCGCTGATCGACCGCGTCATCGCGGCGGCCGAGGTCGAGGTGGTGGCCATCGACGCCAGTGAACTGTTCGTGTCCCCCGAGCAGATCGCCGCCTACCAGTCCACCTACGAGACCGACGATCCGTCCTTCGGCTGGGTGAACTCCGAAGGCGTGCTCGAGGACCTGCTGGACGCCGGGCGTGTCGCCGCTCTGCGGGATCGCCTGGCCGAGGCCAGGGGTGGAAGCGGCGCGGTGCTGGTGTACGGGCCTGCGGCGTGCATTGCCGCGCTGGAGGCGGGGTACGACAGCCGCGTCTACGTGGACTTCACGATGCAGCCGATGCTGTGGCAGATGTGGGGCGGTGAACTGGTGACCTTCGGCCGCAAGGACGCCAACCCCGACTACTTCTGGAAGAAGTACTACTACAACGACTTCTACCTGCTCTACCGGCAGAAGAAGGTCGCCTTCGCCGCGATGGACTACTACATCAGCGCAGTGCGTGACGACGCCCTGGTGATGCTGAGCCGCGAGGTCTACGACAAGGTGATCGACGAGTTGGTGCTGCGCCCGATCAAGCAGGTGAAGATCCTGCAGCCGGGCCCGTGGGGCGCCTACCGCTACCGCGATCTGTGGGAGGTCGACGGCCTGGAGTGCAACGCCTGGAACGAGCTGGCCGGCATCGAGCTGAGCATCATGGTCGAACTCGGCGAGGGCGCGCCGCTGTTCATGCCCACCCAGAACATCATGCAGCGCCCCGAGCAGCTGGTGGGCAAGCACGTGATGGCGGAGTATCCCGACCTGTTCCCGCTGCAGGTCTGGCTCGACGACGGGTACTTCCCCAAGCCGGTGCCCTTCGAGCGCTCCAGCATGCCGATCCACGACCATCCCTCGACCGACTACGTCCGCGAGCACTTCAACGAGCCGCTGGGCCGCTACGAGACCTACTACATCGTCGAGTCCTACGCCGGCTCCAGCACCTGGATGGGCTACCACGAGGACGCGGATCTGGAGGAATGGGAGCGGCTCTGCGTGGAATCCCAGAACCGGGTGGAGATCCCCAACTGGCAGGACTATGTGGTGAGGTGGGACACCAATGTCGGCGACCTGTTCCTGATCCCGCCGGGCACCACCCACGGTCACGGCGGCAACCAGATGATCCTGGAGATGGACACCGGGCCGAGCGTCGCGGGCACCGAGTATTCCTTCTTCACCTACGACTTCGCCCGGCCGACCTGGGACGACCACGCGAAGACCATGACGGCGCCGCCGATGAAGATGCACACCACGCACTCCTTCGACAACCACAAGTGGATTCGGAAGAGCCGGGTCGAGTCGCACCACCGGGCACGCCCGATCGCGATCGACGGCGACGGCAAGTTCCGCAAGGACCAGTACACCTCGCTGCCCGAGATGCCGTTCCACATCGAGCGCGTCTTCATGGAGAAGCGTGCCGTGAATGACACCGAGGGCAAGTACATGCACATCGCCACCCTCACGGAGGGTTCGCGGGTGACCGTGCGCTCGCTCGCTCACCCGGAGCGGGAGACCACGATCGATCGGCTGCAGGCCTGCACTATCCCGGCCGGAATGGGTGAGTACGAGTTCGTCAACCTCGACGGCTCGCACGCGATGGTCGTGATCCTGCGGCTCAAGCAAGGCTGATCATGACGGTGCGTGTGGAGCGGGCGGGTGTGGCCGCCGAGATCCAGTTGGCCGGCTGCATGGTGAGCCCGCTGTTCGATCTGGACGGCGAAGTCATCCGTCCGCTCTACACAGCGCCCTGGCCGGATTTCCCCGACCCGCTGCTGTCGAAGCTGCGCGGGGATTTCCTGTGCGCGCCCTTCGGCATCACTCCGGCTACCGTCGATCACCTTCCCCCGCGCTGGCAGCTGGGGGAGGAGGCCGGCGAGCCGGGCTCCTCCTACGCCCACGGCTACCCGGCGAATGCCGAATGGCAGTTGTCGCGCGCCGGCGAGGGCGAGGCCGAGTTCGTCCTGGAACTGCCCGAGGCCGAGCCGATCGCGCAGATCAGCCGGACGGTGACCTGCGAGCCCGGCAGGGTGGTGATCGATGACCAGCTGATCCCCCGGCGGGACGCCCGGCTGCCGCTGGGGCTGCACCCGATGGTGCGGCTGCCCGAGGTCGAGGCCGGCGCGGTCGTCCTGCCACCCGGGTGTCGCAACCTGGCGACCTATCCGGTGCCGGTGGACGCCAGCTCGATCCTGACGCAGGACGTGACCTTCCACGACCTTCGCCGCGCCCCACTCCGGGCAGGCGGCAGCATCGATCTGAGTCGCCTGCCGTTGGCGGTCGGCACCGAGGAACTCGTACAGCTGTGTGACGTCGAGTCTCCCTCCGTGGTGGTGGAGAATCGTGCCGAGGGCTACCGGCTCGCCATTGCCTGGGATCCCTCGCTGCGGCACTGTCTGCTGTGGATCAGCAATCGCGGCCGGAGCTTCGAGCCGTGGAACAGTCGCAACCTCTGCCTCGGGGTGGAGCCGGTGACCTCGGCCTTCGATCTGGGTACCGCGATCTCAGCCGGCCGGAATCCGATGGCGGCCGATGGCATGGCGACCGCAGTCGAACTCACCGCCGGTAGGCCGTACCGGCTGAGCCACAGCTTCAGCTTGGTCAGCCTGCGGTAGGCGTGGCACCGGCCGGGCGGCTCGGGGCGTCCAGCCAGCCGGGATGTTCCGAGCCGCGCAGCACCAGCTGGGTCGGTAGCAGGACGGTCTGGTAGGGGTCGTGGTGGCCGGCCAGCCGGCGCAGCAGCATGCGCGCTGCATCCCGGCCCATCCGGTCGATGTCCTGACTGACCGTCGAGAGGCCCGGCCCGATCAGGTGGGCGACCTCGAAGTCGTCGAAGCCGATCAGCGGAACGCTGCTGCCCCGGGCGCGGAAGGCCTGCAGCGCGCCGATCGCGGCGCGGTTGTTGGCCGCGAAGATCGAATCGGCCTCACCGCTGTCGAGCAACTCCAGCACCTTCTCCTCGGCGTCCTGCCGGGAGTGCGCGTCGATCGCGAGCGGCTGCGAGGTCGCCGGCAAACCGACCTCCTCCAGCGCTGCGCAGTAGCCGCGGTAGCGCTCCCTGATGGTGTAGATCTGCAGTGAGTCGCCGAGAAAGGCGATCGATCTGGCGCCGGCGCGATGGAGTGCCCGGGTGGCCGCCGCGCTGCCACCGGCGTTGTCGGCCAGCACGACATCGGCCTCGAAGTAGCCGGACGGCCGGTCGAGGAAGACCAGCGGCGGGATCGGGGGGCGAACCTCCGACCAGGGCCTCCCGGGTTGTCGTGGCGGAACGATGATCAGGCCGTCGACCCGCTGTTCCATGAGCCGGTCGAATATCTCGTCGTGGTGGGCGCCACTCTCCTCCGAACTGGACACGATGAGCATGTAGCCCTGAGCGGACACCACCTCCTCGATCGCGCGGGCCAGCGTGGAGTAGTAAGGGTTGGCCAGATCGCCGATGATCAGGCCGAGCATCCGGCTCGTCCAGCCGGGACGGATGCTGGCGGCAGCCAGGTTGCGGCGATAGCCGAGCACGCGGATCGCCCGATCAATACGCGCAGTCAGCGCCGGATCGATGTTGGTCTCGCCGTTGACGAAGCGGGAGACGGTCTTGATGCTGACCTCGGCCAGCTTGGCGACATCCTTCATCGTCGGGTTGGACGCCGCATCACCTCTCATGGGGACTGATCCTAGACTCCCGCGACCGGTTGTGGGGGGTTTGCCAAGATCACGCCCGAATAACGTTGTCTGAATGTGCTTGCCTCAGATTGCGGCCTGATGCTAGCTTGACGGAACAACGTTGTTTCAACGTCCGCCGCAGGGCGGCAGGAACTCGGTCGAAGGAGACCAAGGATGAAGATCGGCAAGTTCTTTCCACGTCTGGGTGTCGCCGCGCTTGCGTCGACGGCACTGTTGCTGAGCGCGTGTGGTTCGCCCGCAGCGACGACACCGGCCACGCCGGGGAGCACCGAGACCCCCACTGCGCAGGCCTCGGAGACCCCTGAGGCCAAGGCCCTCACCATCGGTCTGGTGATGCTCCAGGGCGATGAGTACTTCCGCAATATCGAGATGGGGCTGCAGGAGGCCGTTCAGGCCGATGGAGGCACCGTCATCGCCGCCAACTCCACCAACGACCCGGGCACGGAGGCCTCGGCCGTTCAGAACATGATCCAGCGCCAGATCGACGCGCTGCTCATCCAGCCGGTGAGCGGCGACGCCTCAGTGGCCACCATGAAGCTCGCGGCCGACGCCGGCATTCCCGTGATCTGCTACGGCAACTGTGGCGGGCCAACCGTCGACCCGGCCCTGGTGAAGGGCGCCGCTCAGTCCGACAACACCGATCTGGGTGCGGCGACCGGCCGCGCGGCAGCCGAGTACATCAAGGCGAACCTGGACGGCGCCGCCAAGATCGGCATCCTGAACTGCGATTCGGCCGCGGAGACCTGCAAGCTGCGCAAGGCCGGCTTCAAGGCGGCACTCGAAGAGGCCGGCATCAATGCCGACTATGTAGCCGACCAGGAGGGCTACCTGGCTGACAAGGCAACCCCGGTCGCGACCAACATGCTCTCGGCCAGCCCCGAGATCAACCTGCTTTGGGCTGCGAACGAGGGTGGCACCGTGGGTCTGGTGACCGCGGTCAAGGCTTCCGGCAACCGGGTCGCCGTCTTCGGCACCGACATCTCCGAGCAGATCGCCGGCTTCGTCCTCGCCGAGGACGACATCCTGCAGGCCACCACGGGCCAGGATCCGGTCGGCACCGTCCAGGCCGCCTACCAGATGGCCAAGAACGCCATCGCCGGCCAGGCGAACGATCCGACTGAGCAACTGGTGCCGGGTGTGACCTACAGTCGCGCTGATACGGCGACTGTCGAGGCATACCTCGCGGGCCTCGGCGGCTAAGCAGAAAGCTGCGCCAGACCCGGCCCGGGGCGAGAGCCCCGGGCCGGGTCAGCGCTGGAGAACGGAGTCGATCAGGTGGCAGACGACAGGCCCGTCGTGCTCGAATGCGTGGAGCTGAGCAAGACCTACGGCAACTTCCGCGCCCTGGATTCGGTCAGCCTGACGCTTCGCGCCGGCGAGGTCCGGGCGCTGCTGGGCAAGAACGGCGCGGGCAAGTCCACGCTGGTGAAGCTGATCTCGGGCACCGAACATCCCGATCGCGGGCACGATCAGATCACGCTCGACGGCCAGCCCGTCCACTGGGCGAACTCCGGCGAGGCCCGCAGCGGTGGGATCGCGGTCGTCCACCAGGAGTTCAGCCTGATCCCGGCGTTGTCGGTCGCCGAGAACGTGATGGTGGGGCGGTGGCCCCGGCGCCGTGGGCTGGTGGATCACAAGGCGATCTTGAAGTCGGCCGCCCGGGCGATCGATGTTCTGGGGGAGCCGCTGCCGCTCACAATGCCGGTGGGCAGGCTGTCGACGGCTCACCAGCAGTTGGTGGAGATCGCCAAGGCTCTGCTGGACGAGCCGAAGGTGCTGATCCTCGACGAGCCGACCAGCGCGCTGAACTCCCGGGAGGTGGACGCTCTGCTCGCTCTGGTGCGCCGGCTCGCCCAGCGCGGCGTCGCGGTGATCTACGTGTCCCATCGAATGCGCGAGATCCCGCTGGTAGCGGATTCGATGACGATCCTTCGCGACGGCCGCGAGGTGGCCACCGTCGGGGTGCGTGAGGTCACCACCGACGAGGTCGCCAGCATGATCGCCGGCTCCTCGCGGGCCCAGGCCAAGGTCGGCGAGCCTCAGGATCTCTCCGGTGCCGAGGTGGCGCTGGCGGTGGAGAACCTGGTCATCGACGGTCTGCTGGAAGGGGTGAGCTTCGAGGTCCGCAAGGGAGAGGTGCTCGGGATCGCCGGCCTGCTCGGCTCCGGCCGAACCGAGTTGCTGAGTTCGATCTACGGCTCCCGGCACGATTGCGAGGGCGAGGTGCTGGTGGGCCGCCGGCCGGTCAAGGACCGGAGCCCGGCGAAGATGCTGCGGCTCGGCGTCGCGATGACCCCGGAGGATCGCAAGGATGCAGGGATCGTCCCGCTGCTGGGTATCGGCGAGAACGTCATGCTGATGGCGCGTAGCCGCGGCCGATCGCCCTGGATCAAACAGAATCAGGAACGCGACACGATCGCTGAGGTCATCGATCGACTCAGCATCGCGACCGCCGGAGCGGGGCAGCCGATCGCGTCCCTCTCCGGTGGCAATCAACAGAAGGGTGTGATCGGGCGCTGCTTGGCGGCCGAGATGTCCGTTCTGCTGCTGGACGAACCGACCCGGGGAATCGACGTCGGCGCGAAAGCACAGTTGTACCGACTCATCCGCGAACTCGCGCAGCGGGGAATCTCTTCGGTCTTCGTCTCGTCCGAGCTGGACGAGCTGGCCCAGGTCTGCGACCGGGTGCTCGTCCTGCGCGACGGGAAGGTGCGCGAGAGCGTCAGTGGGGCGGAGGCGACCGGCGACCGGCTGCTCGCGCTCGCCATGAGAACAGATCACGAGGAGCTCGTATGACCAGTCAAACCCCTGTGGCCGAGTCGCCCGACGCCGCTGCGCCGGCCGCCAAGCAGTCACCGCTGCGACGCGCGCTGGCCTGGGAGGGCACCGGGCTGCTCGCCGTCCTGATCGCGGTCTTCATCATCCTGAGCCTGATCGCGCCGAACTTCCTGACCGCGGCGAACATGCTGAACATCCTGCAGCAGGCCGCCTTCTTCGGCATCGTCGCGTTCGCGATGACCCTGGTCATCGTCTCGGGCGAGATCGACGTCTCGGTGGGCTCCCAGGCCGCTCTCACGTCGTCGGTCGTGGCCTACATGGTCGTCACCATGGGCCTGCCGATGTGGTTGGCCGCCCTGCTCTCGATCGTCATCGCGGTCGCGTTGGGAGCCGGGATCGGCTGGATCCGCGACGCCCTGAATGTGCCGACCTTCATCGGGACGCTGGCGCTCTACCTGGCGCTGCGCGGTGTGGCCCATCTGGTGACCAACACTTTCCCGATCCCGGTCGACGCGGGCGAGTTCTTCTACTGGGGCTCGGGTCGCGTGTTCGGTGTGATCCCGGTGCCGGCGGTGTACTTCTTCCTCACCTTCGTGGTGGTCGCCGTGATCGCCCGGTTCACGGTCTTCGGCCGTTCGGTCTACGCGGTCGGCGGCAACCCGAAGGCGGCGGCGCTGTCGGGTATCAGCGTCCGCCGGGTGCGGATCCTGGTGATGAGCGGCACCGCCTTCACCGCGGCGATCACCGGTCTGATGCACACCGCGCAGCTTGCTTCGGGCAACAGCACGATCGCGGTCGGCCTGGAGTTCGATGCGATCGCGGCAGCCGTGATCGGCGGAACCGCGATGGCCGGTGGCCGAGGCACGATCACCGGCACCCTGATCGGTGTGCTGTTCGTGGCCATCCTGCTGAACGGCATGGTCATGCTCGGCCTCAATCCCTACGTCCAGCAGGTGGTTCGCGGCGGTCTGGTTCTCTTCGCCGTGCTGATCAACGTGGCACGTACCCGAACCGCATAGCGGATCGGCCCCTACACTCCTGACACTTCTGCAACGGCGCATCACCTTCTGAGAGGATCCCGGGAATGCCTGCCGCATTGTTCGATCAGACTCGCAATCATTTCGAGAGCGCGGCGCACCGAGCCTGGCTCGCCCGGCACCGCGAGTCGCTGCTGGACTTCTACCAGCCGTCGGTCTGCCTGCCCGGCGGCGGCTATGCCTGGCTGAACAACGGCGGCTCGCCGCTGCCGGCCAAGGGCGCTCAGCTTTGGATCGGGTCGCGGATGATCCACGTGTTCTCGCTGGCGGCCATGCTCGGTCGTCCGGGAGCGGCCGAGGTCGTCGAGCACGGCCTGGACTTCTATGTCGACGGCGCGGGTCGCGACCACGAGTACGGCGGCTGGTATCCGACGGTGGGCGGCGACGCACCCAGTGATCGCAAGGAACTCTACGGGATCGCCCAGATGCTGCTCGCCGGAAGTTCGGCGACGACGGCCGGGTTCAGCCGCGGACCCGCCCTGATGGCCGAAGCGCTGGAAGTGATCGACCGGCATTTCTGGCTGGAGGAGTGGGGACGGTGCGCCGAGGCCTACGACCGCACGTTCACCGAGCTGGATCCCTACCGGGGCCAGAACGCGAACATGCACCTGGCGGAGGCCTATCTGGCTGCCCATCAGGTGACCGCGGATCCCGAGCACCTGTCTCGGGCGAAGCGAATCGCCTTCCACATCGCCGGCCGGGCCGCGCAGCGGGATGTGGCCGGTTCCTGGCGGCTGCCGGAGCACTTCGACGCATCCTGGGAACCGATCCTTGACTACAACGTCGATGATCCGCGGCACCCGTTCCGCCCGTTCGGGTCACAGATCGGACACTGGCTGGAGTGGGCGAAGCTGCTGGAGCAGATCGCTGCCCAGGGCGTCGACGAGCCGTGGCTGGGGCAGGCCGCCGAGGCGCTGTTCGAGGCGTCGGTGCGCGAGGGCTGGATCGAGCCCGGCGGCTTCGTCTACACCGTCGACTGGGAGGGGCAGCCGGTCGTCGCGGAGCGCTTCTTCTGGGAGCCCCCGGAAGCTATGGGCGCAGCCCGGCTGCTGTGGCTGCGGACCCGCGATCAGCGATACCTCGACTGGTACCGCCGGCTGTGGGAGTACTGCGATCGGTACTTCGTCGACCATGCCCAGGGCAGCTGGTATCCCGAACTCGACAGTCAGAGCCGTCCGGTGACCTACACCTGGGAGGGTAAGCCTGATCTCTATCACGTCTATCAGGGGACGCTGTACGCGCTGGTTCCCGCCGGTCTGGGCTTGGCGACCTGGGCGCGTGACGCGGCGAGGATGGGGGCGTCGTGAGCGGGATAGCGATCGTCGGCAACATGATTCTCGACTACTACAAGGTGGTCGACTCATTCCCCTCGCCCTCGGCGCTGACCACGGTGCGGAGCGTGAGCTCGGCACCCGGCGGCCTGCTCTGCAACTGCGCGGTGGGCCTGGCCCGGCTGGATCCAGGCCTGCGGATCCCGGTCGTCGGCCAGGTGGGCGACGACGCCCCCGGGGACCAGTTGCTCGCCGGGCTCAACGCCCATCAGGGGATCGACACCACCCAGGTGCACCGCGGCGGCCAGACCTCCTTCACCGACGTGATGGAGGATTCCTCCACCAAGACCCGCACCTTCTTCCAGTTCCGCGGCGCGAATGCCGAAGTTGACGTCGACCACGTCGACTTCGAGCGCCTGGATGCCGACCTGCTGCATGCCGGGTACATCCTGCTGATGGACGCGCTGGACGGCCCCGATCCCGAGTTCGGCACCCGGATGGCGCGGCTGCTGGCGACCGCGCAGGCCCATGGTGTCCGCACCTCGGTCGACGTCGTCAGCGAACACTCCGATCGGTTCGCCCGGTTGGTGCCGCCGGCGCTGCGCTACACGGACTACTGCATCCTCAACGAGTTGGAGGCCGCGCGCACGACGGGCCTCCCGATCGCCGAAGTGGTGACCGAGGCCGGTGCCCGCCGGACAGCCGAGGCTCTGCTCAGCTTCGGGGTGTCGACCTGGGTGGTCATCCACTGGCCAGGCGGTGCGGTCGGTCTGAGCCAGGACGGGGAATGGGTGGCGCGGCCGTCGGTCGCCCTGCGGCCCGAGCAGATCGTCACGGCGACCGGCGCCGGCGATGCCTTCGCCTCCGGCGTGATCCATGCTGCCTGGTCCGGCAGGTCGCTCGCCGAGGCGGTGGAGACCGGCATCGGCTCGGCCGCCTGCTCGCTGCTGGCCGGCAACTCCACCGACGGCATCCGCCAGCATGCCGAGGTGCTCCGGTTCTATCGCGAATCGGCTCATCGCAGGCTGTGGGAGGACTGATGCCCGGCCGGCTCGTGGGGACCGCCGTCGTCTTTGGCGCCGGCAACGTCGGACGCGGCCTGCTTGGACAGGTGTTCTCCCAGGCCGGGCTGGAGGTGGTATTCGCCGACATCGACGACAAGGTGGTCGACGCGCTGGCGAGTGAGCGTTCCTACCTCCACCTCACGGTGGACAACGACTCCCGGATCGAGCAGGTGATCGCGCCGGTCCGCGCGATCCGCGCCGACGATCCAGCCGCCGTCCGCGAGACACTGACCACCGCGACGCTGGCGGCCACCTGCGTCGGAGTGCGCGCACTCCCAGCGGTCTGCGGAGCGATCGCGCCCGCTCTGCTGGCCAGGATCGAATCCGGCGCGCCACCGCTGAATCTGCTACTGGCGGAGAACCTGCACGAGGCGCCGGCCAAGGTACGCGTGATGCTCGAAGCGGCCGAGCCAGCCCTGAGCGCACACTTTGACGCCGGGGAGGTAGGCCTGATCGCCACCTCGATCGGACGGATGATCCCCGCCCCGCGACCGGAGGTCAGTCGGCTGGGCGCCGCGGCGATCGAGGCGGAGCCGTACTGCTTCCTGCCGGTCGATGCCAAGGCGCTGCGCGGCGACTTCCCGGCCATCCCCCGGGTGGTCGCGGATGCGTCCGTTCCGTTCGACTACTACTCCGATCGCAAGCTGTTCGTGCACAACATGGGCCATGCGATGTGCGCCTATCTCGGCCGGCTGTGCGGCGACGAGCAGATCTGGCAGTCGATCCGACGGCCGCAGGTGCGCCTGCTGGTGCGGGGTGCCATGGTCGAGAGCGCCTGCGCGGTCGCCGCCTCCTACGGCCAGCCGATCGGCCCGCTGCTCGACCATGTCGACGACCTGCTCTACCGGTTCGGCAACCAGGCGCTCGGCGATACGGTCGAGCGGGTGGGTCGTGATCCCCGGCGCAAGCTCGCCGCCGGCGACCGGATGCTCGGCGCCCACGGGCTGTGCCTGGCCCAGGGGATCGACCCGCGTCACGTCCGGCTCGCGCTGGCGGCGGGGTTGACCCAGCTGATCGACGAGGAAGGGCTAGGCGCGGACGCCGCGGACGCCTTCCTGGTCGAGCAGGGGCTGGCCGACCCGGCAGAGCGGGCACTGGTCGCCGAGTACTGCGTGGGGCTGCGGGATGGGCCCGATCCCGTGATCGCCCTCCTGGACCGCAGCTTCGCCGACGCGGATATCCCCTGATCAGCCGTCGGCCGGGCAGATGCATGCCGGGCTGGGGATCGCGGCGGCGCCGCGGGTGTTCCCACGCCGGTCTAGGCAGATGACCTTGTCACTGTGCTGCAACGCGACCACCAGCCACTCGCCGAGCATTGCGTGATGCCGGGGCCAGGCACCGGGCAGCTGGAAGTCCCGCAGCCGCTGCGGCAGGCCGTCGGGGCCGAGCGCGAACAGGTAAAGGCGATCGTCGCCGCGCGAGGCGGCGGCCAGCAGCCGGCCGCTGTGGCTCAGGTGTGAGGGATGGCCGGCGGCGTCGGGATTCAGCGAGATCGCGGCGACCGGCCTGCCCAGGGTGGTCGCTTCATCCCAGGCCAGGCTGTGGAGCCGGCCGTCAAGCTCGCCGAGGACGTGCAGCTGCGAGCCCGCGAACACCGCGTGCCGCGGGCCGGAGCCCGGCGGTAGGGTCGCCGCGACGCCTTCATAGGCCAGCGATCGCGACGCCGGCTCGACCCGGAGCCGATGGAGGGAGTCAGTCCCGAGATCGCAGGCCAGCAGGTGGGAGCGGGCGGGGGTCGGCAACAGGTAGTGGGCGTGCGCGGCCTCCTGGCGATCGGTGCGGGGACCGGATCCGCCGAACGCGATCACCTGGATCGGCTGGTCGGCCTGCGGAAGCCCGGCGGAGTCGACCCGGATCAGGCTGACCGAGCCGGAGCTGTAGTTGGCGACGACGGCGGATCGGAGCTCCGTGCTGAACACCAGATGGCAGGGATGGGCGCCGGCGGTGCGGGCCGTCCCTGCGATCTTCAGCCCGTCGTCTGTGCTGCGCAGCACGGTCAGCCGGCCGTCGACCTCCTCGTTGACTGCGTAGAGCAGGTCGCCGGAGGCGACGATGAACGAGGGCGCCGCGGTGGCGACGACCTGACGGGCTTTGGCCAGCGCCCCGGTGTCAAGATCGAGTTCGAGCGACCAGATCCCTTCGCCCACCCCGGTGGGCGTGCCCTGCCCCGCCTCGGGGTAGGTGCCGATCCACAGTCGCTGCCGCATCGGTCAGCCTCGTCCGTAGATGGACTGCTGCAGCCCGCGGATGTAGCCCAGCGCGAAGAGCCGGCCGAGCACCTGGTACCCCGGCCGCTGGTTCGGCTCGCCGTGCAGGGTCGGCACATGGTCGGCCCGCAGCGGTCCGGTGAAGCCGATCTCCCGATAGGCGGCGAGACAGGCGGCCATGTCGCTCTGCCCGTCGTCGTGGAAGGTCTCGACGAAGTCGTCGGCGGTGCCGCGGACGTCGCGGAAGTGGACGAACGCGATCGAGTCGGCGAACTCGTGGATGGCGGCTGGGAGGTCGTCTGTCATCAGAGCGAAGTTGCCCTGGCAGAAGGTGATCGCATTGGCTCGCGACGGCGAGATCCGGGCGAGGCGCCGGTAGGCATCGCAGGAGCTCATGATCCGGGGGATGCCGCGAACCACCGGCAGCGGGGGATCGTCGGGGTGCAGACCCAGGCGCACCCCGGCCGCCTCGGCCTCCGGCAGCACCGCGGCGAGGAAATAGCTCAGCGCATCCCACAGCTGTTCGGCGGTCAGGTCCTCCGCGCCGTCGATCCGGTCGAGCGAGGCGGCCTGCTGCAGGCTGAAGCCGGTGACCAACGCGCCGCCCCGGCTCGGGATCCCGACCGAGGTCCTGGCCCAGCTGGAGAGCGCCATCCAGTTGTAGCAGAGCACACCGATCCCGAGTTCGCCCATCGCGCGGAGCTGGATGATGATCCGTTCGATCTCCCGGTCGCGGCCGGGCAGGCCCAGCCGGGTGGCGTCCATCGGCGCGGTGTCCTCGATGGCGGCCAGCGTGAACCCGTGCTCGGCGAAGATCCGCTGATCCTCGGCTATCGTGTCCAGGCTCCACGGCTTGGCCGGCGACCTGCCGAGATCGACCTGCCGGCCGGCGCCCAACGCCGCGTACATGCGCTGTTCCTGCTCGGCGCCGCGCAGGAAGGACACCACGGACGTCACGCCGGCCTGCCGGAGCAGCGGCCACCATTCCTCGGGGCGGGGGGAGAGGATGTCGGCGAGCTGGAACCCTCCGTCCGGTTCCCCGGCCATCACAGCACCCCGTATTCGGCGAAGGCGGCCGTGCTCGACATGCCGGCCTCGACAGCCTTGCGGACGACGTTCTCGGTGGTCGCCTTGACCAGCGACCGCTCGATAACCTCGGCCTCGACCTCCTGGGGGATGACGAGCACTCCGTCCACGTCCCCGACGATCAGGTCGCCGGGCGTGACCGAGACCCCGCCGATCTCGACCGGTATCCGGTAGTCGAGCACTGAGGTGCGCATGCCGGCGTCCTGGGCGTAGCAGCCCCGGCTGAACACCGGCCAATCCTGTTCGAGCACCGCCGGGGTGTCCCGGTGGTAGCCGTCGATCACGGCGCCCCGGGCGCCGCGGACGATCGCGGTCGCGGTGAGAAGCTCCCCCCAGGCCGCGCATTCAGTACGGCCACCGCGCGCCAGGTAGATCTCACCGGGCAGCAGCGAATCCAGCGCCTCGGTGAGCCGGCCGAACGGCCGTTCCTGCGGGCCGAAGGTGTCGGCGATGAGCACCGGCATTGCCCGGCCGACCAGTTTCATCGAAGGGATCAGCGGCCGGATGCCGGGGGGCAGGAACTGGTGGTACCTGCCGAGCGCGTCCAGTGCATCGCCGAGCACCGGGGTGGAGAGCCTGCGCCGGACGGTGTCGAACGTGGTTGCATCATTCATGGTCGCCTCTGTCTCCCGGGGAGCCGCTGCATTCTGCGTCGCGGCACCTATCAACTTATATTACAAGTGGCTGGGATGTCGCGAAACCGTCAGTCGGCCGAGCGGTAGCGCACCAGGTGCTGGGAGTAGGCGCCGTCCACGGTCAGGATCGCACCGCTGACGTAGTCGCTGGCGTCGCTGGCGAGGAAGACGGAAGGGCCGGCGATGTCGTCGACGTGGCCGAGCCGGCCCAGCGGGATCCACTGTGCGAACTGGTCGCGTCCGATCCGGTCGAGCAGGTCGCGGTTCATGTCTGTGGCGATCGCCCCGGGCGCGATCGCGTTGACGCGGATGCCCGCCGCGCCCAGTTCGACCGCGAGGGTGCGGGTGAACATCTCCAGGCCGGCCTTGGCGGCGCAGTACACCGCGTTGGCGAAGGCGGGCACCGTGCCATGGATGGACGACACGTTGATGACCGAGGCATGACTGCTGGCCTTGAGTGTGGGCACGAGCAGGTGGGTCAGCAGGATCGGGGCCTCGAGGTTCACCCGCAGTTGCCGGCTGAGGGCGGCTGGAGCCAGGCGCTCGACGGTAGCGTTGATCTCCATCCCGGCGTTGTTCACCAGGATGTCCAGCCCCTGCCGGGTGACTGTCTCGGCCAATCCGGTCACCGCATCCAGATCGGAGAAGTCCGCGGTGAGGTAGTCGAAGCCATGCTCGGTGGCGAAGGTGCGGCCGGCCTCGTCGCCGCGTCCATGCACCGTCACCTGCGCTCCCTGCTCAGCGAAGGCAAGGGCGATCGCGGCGCCGATGCCGCGGCAGCCGCCGGTGACGAGCGCCCGCCGGCCGGTGAGGTCGAAGTCAGCTGTCATGGCAGACCCTTTCGAAGGCGATACCGTGCGGTATCTCATAAGATAACCATATGAGTGAGCTCGCTACGCCACAACGTCTGTCATTGGTCGACCAGACCATCGAGGCCGTGCTGGCGCTGATCGTCGATCGAGGGCTGAAAGCCGATGACTTCCTGCCCTCGACGGCGGAGCTGGCCGAGACCCTCCAGGTGAGCCGTCCGGTGGTGCGCGAGGCGATCGCCGAGCTGGCCGGTCAGGGCCTGTTGCGGCGCCGGCAGGGGAGGGAGACGCTGATCGCGCTGCCCAGCGGCGCCCAGTTCGAGAAGCTGTTGCGGCTCCGCTCGGCGCTGCGCGAGATGGATCTGGACGATCTGCAGGAGTATCGCGAGATCATCGAGGTGGCCGCTGCCCGGCTGGCGGCCCTGAGATCCACCGCGGCCGATGTGGAGTCGCTGGCGGAGATCCACCGGGCGATGGTGGCCGCGGGTCGCGAGGACGAGCGGCACCGGGTGGACCAGCAGTTTCACACCGAGATCGCCCGGATCGCCGGCAACGAGATGCTGCGGCTGACGCTGGAAGGGATCACCCCCGTGATGCTCGATCTCCGTAAACGGGCCTGGGCGGGATGGGCCGCGTCCGGCGGCGGCGTCGAGCCGGTGGTGGCAGCGCATGCGCAGTTGCTCGAGGCGATCCGGGAGCGGGACGCCGATGCTGCCGGCGCGGCGATGGTGATGCATCTGGCGCAGGCCAGGCAGGGATTGGCGATGAGCACGGTGGCAGATCGCAGGCCGAACCGGCCGGCTGCCGCCGGTGGCTGACGGAGGAGTTCGATGCGGGCTTTCGTGATCGACGGTCCACGTGAGGGTTCGGTGCGGGAGGTGCCCGAACCGACGCCGGGAACCGGGCAGGTGGTGATCGCGGTCGATCGGGTGGGGGTCTGCGGTACCGATGTGGAGTTCTTCCGCGGCACCCAGCCCTACTTCGCGACCGGCGGCGCACGCTACCCGCTGCGGATCGGCCATGAGTGGTGCGGCCGAGTGGTGCGGGCCGGCGCCGGCGTCGATCCCGCCTGGCTGGACGCGCGGGTCACCGGCGACACCATGCTGGGCTGCCAGGCATGCCCGCTGTGCCACTCGGGGCGGCAGCACGTGTGCGAGAACCGCAGCGAGGTTGGCGTCCTCAACGGCTGGCACGGGGCCCTGGCCGATGAACTGTTGATGCCGGTGACCGCGATTCACCGTCTGCCCGCGTCGATGTCGGACGGGCTGGGCGCACTGGTCGAGCCGGCATCGCTCTCGCTTCGCTGCGTCGAGACCCTCGGCCTGGCTGCCGGAGAGTCGCTGCTGGTATGGGGTGCGGGCGCGATCGGCCTGCTGGCCACGGCCTTCGCGGTCGCCGCTGGGGTCGAGGTGGATGTGGTGGGCCGCAGCGCCGGGTCGCTGGAGTTGGCCCGCCAGCTGGGCGCGGCTCGAGTCTTCAGCGCGGACGAGGGCGGAGGTCTGGCCCTGGTGGGTGCCGCCGCGCCCTCGGCGTGTTACCGGGGCGCGATCGCGGCGTCGCCGGTGGCCGCCGCGCCGCAGCACTGCCTCGACCGGCTCCAGCCCGGCGGCCACCTGGTGATGGTCGGCATCTCGGGAGACCCCAGCCTGCTGGAGGCCCGGGAGCTGATCGCCCGCGACCTCACGATCTCGGCGTTGCTGAGCGGGTCGCCGACATTCGCTCGCGCCATCGATCTGCTGGCCTCAGGTGCCGTGGACGCCGAACCACTGATCGGCGCCGTGATCGGCCTGGACGACCTGGCGGCGGTGCTGGGCGGCGCGAACCTGCCGGACGGGGCGCGGCGCGGCAATGGACCGAAGATTCAGGTGGCCATGCGGTAGCGCCCGACGTCCGCGAGCAGGCGGAAGGCGTCCTCAGCCTGCCAGGCGGGTGATCTTCACGTGCCAGGCGTCGGGGCCCTCGACCAGGAACTCCCACTCGATCGGCGCGCGATCGGAGAGCTGGGCCAGCAGTGGCATCGGCGCATGCGGGGCGATGATCACCAGCGACCAGCCCGGCGGAATGGCGTCGAAGGCGCCGAAGACGGTGGCGTGACGGATGGCGTGCGGGATCGGACGGACGTCCAGCACCGGCGTCGAGTCGTCGTGGCCGCCGCAGCTGCAGGTGTGGGTGCTGGACGGGGTGGCAATCTGCACGGGCTCGCTCACGGGTGACTCCTGATCGGGTTGGCGACGGTCGATCCGCGGCGCGGATCGATATTGCAGGACTCTACCCCTTTTTATTGCGTCGCGGGCTGGATCCGGTGTTAGGTTGCCTGCATGGATGAGCCGCGGGAAGGGATCCGGGCCCAGGCGCTGGGTTCGCCCGCGCTCCGCCGGGTGCTGGCCGCTTTGGGGGAGGCCGGCGAGCCCCGTTCGGCAGCGCAGTTGGCCGTGGCGCTCGAGTTGCACGTCACCACCGTCCGATCCCATCTGGATCAGCTGCAGGATGCCCGGCTGGTCGCCCGCGAGGTGGCCGGAGAAGGCCGCCGCGGCCGGCCGAGCCACCGCTACCGCGTGATCCACCGCGACCCCGACGCCGCGCGAGAGGAGTTGATCCGGGTGCTGGCAGCGGCTCTGGCCGGCCCTTCGGTCGCGGGCTGCGACCCGGCGCGGGCGGCCGGACGGGCCTGGGCCGAGCGCGTGGTGGTGACCGAGAACGACGCCCTCGCCGCACTGACCGCGGCCTTCGGGGAGTTCGGTTTCGATCCCGAAGCCGACGGGCACCGGCTCCGGCTGCGGGGCTGCCCCTTCCGGCAGGCCGCACGCGAGCATCCCGACGTGGTCTGCGGGGTGCACGCGGGCCTGGTGGAGCGGCTGGCCGAGCGGGTCGGCGGCGAGGTCCAGGTGCGGCTGCTGCCCTTCGTCGAGCCGGAACTGTGCCTGGTCGAGGTGTCTGCCGCCGAGTGACTCAGCTGCCGTTGCGACGCCAGAGCTCGCCGGCCAGGACGGTGGCGAAGCTGGTCCAGGCCGCGTACGGGACGAGTTGACGACCGTAGCGGGGCTTGACCCGCCCGGCGCGGCGGGCGAGATCGGCCGAACTGGCCGCCAGGGCCGCGGCCCCGACTGTCGCGGCGTCCAGGCGGCGCGAGCGGAAGAAGAGCCAGCTCCACAGCCCGTTGAGCGCCAGGTTGGTCACCAGCGCGCGGCGGAAGCCGGTGAGCTGCTCGGCGTCCTTGCGGAGCTGAAGCTCGTTCTGCACCAGGGTGGCGGTGATCGCCATCCCGGCGTACAGACTCGTCCACACGATCGGGAAGGCGGCATTCGGCGGTTGCCAGTCGGGCTTGTCGAGCTTGCGGTACCAGCCGGATTCCGGCTCGGTGGCCAACGAGCCGGCCACCGCTGTGGCGGCCACCAGGCCGCCGGCACAGAGCGCGTTGCGCACCTTCCTCACCTGCTGCTCGGATGGATCGCGATCTTTGCGGGTCATGGGTTACCTCCTGCCGCCCAGCCTGCCACGGACGCCCCAGCCCGGTGCCGTGCAAGGCAGCGCGTCCGGCGGTCTCCCCGAATCGCGGGCGCAACCCTACGATGAGGGTCATGGCACTTTCTCTGGGCATGGTCACGACCGATTCCACCGATCCCCGGCCGCTGGCGCAGTGGTGGGCCGACCGCTTCGGCGGCGAGATCGTCTCCGATCATGACGGCTGGTTCCTGGTGGTGAAGATTCCGAAGCTGATGCTGGGCTTCCAGAAGGTGGAGGATCCGACGCCGGGGAAGAACCGGTTGCACCTCGACCTGCATGTCGACACCGGCTTGGACGAGGCGGTGCAGGGCTTCCTCGACGCCGGCGCCACGCTGGTGGGCGATCGCGGGGACGAGAGCTTCCGCTGGATCACCCTGGCGGATCCGCAGGGCAATCAGTTCTGCATCGCGGGCGAATGATCCCGGAGCCGGGGTCGGCGGCCGCGGAGCGGCCGGCAACCGCCCGGGTGCGCGATCTGCTGGTGCTGGACGGATCGCTGGTGGTCGCCTGCGACTCCCTCGGCGGCATCGGACCGAAGCCGGCCGACAGCGTGGCGGCGGACGCGGTGACGGTGGCGCACTTCGCGCTGCGCGTCCCGTTGCTCGAGGTGCTGTGCGCCGGCGCCCTTCCGATCGCAGTGGTGGACGCCCTGTGCGTGGAGTACGAGCCGACCGGGCGCGTGATGATCGACGAGATCCGCCGGCTGGCCGTCGAGGCCGGGGTCTTCCCGGGCGCGGTGACCGGCAGCACCGAGGAGAACGTCCCCACCCAGTCCACCGGGGTGGGCGTGACCGTGCTGGGGCGCCTGCCCTCCGGCCGTCCGGTCGGGGGCGGGTCGTTGCCGGGCGACGTGGTGGTGTGCGCGGGGCTGCCGCTCTCCGCCCCCAGGGACGAGATCGTGATCGGCCACCCGGATCAGGTCGCCGTACCGGCGGTCCGGGCCGTCCTGGCCTCGGGGGTGATCCACGATGCGCTCCCGGTCGGCTCGAAGGGGGTGGCCTGGGAGGTCGCCCAGCTGGCCGGGTCGTCCGCGCTGACGCCGGAGTGGCTGGAGTCGGAGGTCTCCCGGACCGACTCCGGCGGCCCGGCCTCCTGCGTCCTGTTCAGCTGCGCACCGGACGTCGTCGAGGAGTTGCGCGCACTGGTCGCTCCCGCCCCGCTGATCCCGGTCGCGCGCTTGAGCTGATCCGGATGGGCCGCCCTGGTGCTCTAGGATCAAGGGCACTGGAGAGGGGCGGGCATGCGGATCGGGATCGGCAGCGATCGGGCCGGGTACCAACTCAAGGGCGCCATCTCGCAGCATCTGCTCCAGAGCGGTCACGAGGTGATCGACCATGGTCCGCTGGACGGCGAGGAGCCGCAGTACTCGGCCCACTACGCACGCCGGGTGGCCCACGCGATCCGGGACGGCGAGGTCGACCGCGGGGTGCTGATCTGCGGCACCGGCGTCGGGATCTCGATCGCCGCGAACAAGATTCGGGGAATCCGGGCTGCGGTCTGTTCCGAGGCCTTCACCGCGCGTCACACCCGGGAGAACAACGGCAGCCAGATCATCGCCTTCGGCGCCTTCGTGGTCGGGCCGGAACTCGCCAAGGAGATCGTGGACGCCTTCCTGGCCGCCGAGTTTCGCGGGGGCGTCTACCTCGAGCGCTTCCACAAGATCACCGCGATCGAGGACGAGGAGGCCCGTCGCGGGTAGCTGCCTGGGGCGGCATTCCGTCCCGGTCTCCCGCTGCTCACTCGAACGGGCTGCTGAGCGCCGCCCGGCCGGGCGGGACGGGGTGGTTCCGAGTGGCCAGTCGCGTCAGCACGGCGCGCTGGACGGCGTTCCTGCCGAAGCGATTGCTGATCGTGTCCGTGGCCCGCTCGGCTTCGCGCCAGCCGGTCTCCGGATCGCCGAGGGCAGGCTGCAGATGGGCCTCGGTGGCGGGAACCAGCCCGGCCATCCGGATGCCCACCCGCCGGATCGGCTTCGTACGCATCCGGGGCTGGCCGTAGAGGGTGAGCGCCGCGGCGTACAGCTCGTGGGCGGTGTCGATCGGGCTGGGCAGGGTGAGCGAGCCGGAGATCGCCTTGAAGTCGGCGAACCGGACGCCCAGGGTGACCACCCGGCCCATCAGGCCCGCCTTGCGTAACCGCCGGGCCACGCTGGTGGCCACCCGCAGGATCTCCGACCTCACCACCGCGGGGTCGTCGGTGTCGGCGTAGAACGTCTCCTGGTTGCCCACCCCGACCGCGCCGGCGTGCTGCAGGCTGACGTGGCTGGAGGCTCGTCCCCAGGCCAACTGGGAGAGGGCGCGTCCCTGATGCGGCCCGAAGGCCCGCTGCAGCGTCTCCAGGGGAGTGTCGGCCAGGTCTCCGACCGTCATGATGCCGCGTCGTTCGAGGGCGGCCGTCGTGCTCGCCCCGATGCCGTAGAGGGCACCCACTCGCAGTGGATGCAGGAACTCCGCGATCTGGTCGGGCAGCACCTCGCGCAGGCCGTCCGGCTTGGCCGCGCGGGAGGCCATCTTCGCCACCAGCCGGTTCGGCCCGATCCCCACCGAGCACGGGAGCTGCTCCCGCTCGCGCACCAGCCGCCGGATCCGCTGCCCGACCTCGACGGCCGGACCCCACATCCGCAGCGCCCCGGTGACGTCCAGGTAGGCCTCGTCGATCGAAGCCACCTCGACGACCGCCACCACGCTGCGGAAGATCTCCATCACCTTCCGGGAGGCGTCGAGGTACTCCTCGAAGTTCGGCCGGATGCCGATCCCGTTGGGGCACAGCCGTTTGGCGCGCGACGACGGCATGCCGCCCTCGACGCCCCACTCCTTGGCGAGCCGGTTCGCCGAGAGCACCACGCCTCGTCCGTCCCCGCCCACCCACATCGGCGCCTGCGCCAGCGACGGCTGCTTGCGGATCTCCACCGAGGCGTAGAACGAATCCATGTCGATGTGCATGACCACCGTCATCGCCAGGCCTCCAGGATCGAACAGATGTTCGAATACTAGCCTGACGCGATCCTGCCCCGAGGTCAAGCGGGCGATGCGGGCCCGCCTGTTCCTGCCGGGTGTCCAGGGCGCGACGCCTCGCTTCCGGCCTGGCGGGATCGCTCTTCGAGGCCGACGAAGACGTCCTCCAGAGTGGCGCCTGGGCCGAAGGTGTCGCGTAGTTCGGTGGGGGTGCCCCGGGCGATCAGCCGGCCGCCGTAGATGAAGGCGAGCCGATTGCAGTGCGTCGCCTCGTCCATGTAGTGGGTGGTGACGAACAGGGTGATGCCCTGCTCGGCGAGTTCGTAGAGCAGTTCCCAGAACTGTCGCCGGGCGACCGGATCGACGCCGGAGGTGGGTTCGTCCAGGAAGAGCAGTTCGGGGGAGTGGATGGTCGCGGTGCCCAGCGAGAGGCGTTGCCGCCAGCCCACCGAGAGGTTGCGGGCGAGTTCGTCCTCGCGTCCGGTCAGGCCGGCCATCCGCAGGATCCAGCCGCGACGCTCGGCGAACTCCTCCTTTCCCAGTCCGTGGATCTGGGCGTAGAAGCGCAGGTTCTCGGCCACCGTCAGATCCTCGAACAGCGAGAACTTCTGCGACATGTAGCCGATCCGCGCGCGCACCCGCTCGGGATGGGCGATCACGTCGACGCCCAGCACCCGCGCTTGGCCGGTGGTCGGGACGATGCTGCCGGTCAGCATCCGAATGGTGGTGGTCTTGCCGGATCCGTTCGGGCCCAGGAAGCCGAAGACCTGGCCGCGGGGGACATCGACGTCGATCCCGTCGACGGCGGTGAAGGAGCCGAAGGTCTTCACCAGACCGCGGACCTCAATGGCTTGCTCGGGCATGGTCACTCCGTGATCCGGCGGCGGGTGGCGACGACGGCGGTGAGGAAGAAGGCCGCGGCGAACCCGGCCAGTGCCAACAGGGGGAGGGCGAGTTCGGCGAAGCCGCTGCCCTTGATGAAGGAGGCCCGCAGCACGTCCAGGGCGAATCGCAGCGGGATCAGGTAGGTGAACGGCTGGATCGCCTCTGGCATCGACTCGATCGGGAAGATGAAGCCCGACAGCACGATCATCGGCAGCATCACGAAGAGCGTGATCTGGACGGCCTGGGAGCGGGTGCGGGCCAGCAACGAGATCAACAGGCCCTGACCGATGCACACCAGCAGGAACAGCGACAATCCCAGCAGCACCACCCACAGATCGCCGTAGAACGGCACGCCGAACCACAGCGTGCCGACGGCCGCCACGATCGCCATCTGCACCAGGGCCAGCACGGCGTAGGGCGTCACCTTGCCGGCGATGTACTCCCCGGGACGTACCGGGGTGACGAAAAGCTGTTCCAGGGTGCCGGACTCGCGCTCGCGCACCACCGCCTGCGACATGATCGCCGCCAGCGAGATCATCAGGATCGCCGCGATCAGCGCCGGGATCATGGTGTTGATCGGATCGAGGGTCGGGTTGAACATCACCCGGATCCGGGCGTCGATGCCGGGCGTGCCCGCGCCCAGGCCGAGTTCGGAGAGCCGCGCCAGGTTGGCCCGGGCGACGATCTGGGCGGCGTACCCACTGGCCACCGAGGAGATCTGGGAATCCGAGCCGTCCACCACGACGCCGATCCCGGCGGTCTCACCGGCCAGCAGCCGCTGCTGGGTGCCCTCCGGGATCACCACGGCCACCGTCACCTGGCCGGTGTCGAGCAGCGGCTGCAGATCTGCTTCGCTGCCGGGGCGCTGGACGATCGTGAAGTAGCCCGAGCCCTCGAAGGCATCGGCCAGCGCCCGCGAGGTGGCGCTGCCGTCGAGGTCGACCACCGCGGTGTCGAGGTGCTTGATGTCGGCGGCCACCACGTAGCCGAACAGGATCAGCTGGGCGATCGGCATGATCATCAACAGCCGCAGCAGCAGCGGATCGCGCCGCAGCTGAGTGAATTCCTTCCAGATCAGGGTCCGGACGCGGCGCCAGCTCATCGCGCCCTCCGGCCGAACAGCCACGACGCGGCCGTCAGCGCCACGATCGCGTAGACGCCGAGCGCGACGAACTCCGGCCACAGCTCGGCCCAGCCGGCACCCTTGAGGAAGACCCCGCGGCTGATCGTCATCATGTAGCGGGCCGGGAAGGCCATCGAGATCCACTGCAGCACCACCGGGATCTGATTCAGCGCGAACACGAACCCCGAGAGCAGGAAGGCGGGCAGGAAGGTCAGCAGCAGCGCGGCGATGTTGGCCACGTCCACGCTCGGCGCGACCGCCGAGATCACCAGCCCCATCCCCAGGCAGCAGAAGACGAAGAGGGCCGCGCCGGTGGCCAGCACCACCGGATCGCCGCGTAGCGGCACCCCGAACACCCAGACCGCAAGCGCCGAGATGACCACTAGATCGACGAAGGCCAGCAGGGTCCAGGGCAGCAGCTTCCCCAGCATCAGTTCGCTGCGTCGCAGCGGGCTCACGGTGAGCTGTTCGGCCGTGCCGAGCTCGCGTTCCCGGACCAGCGAGACCGCGGTCTGCTGGACGGTGACGATGGCGATGATCACCACGATCAACCCGGGCACCAGGAAGATGGCCGAGCGGCGCTCGGGGTTGTACCAGGTGCGGACGCGGGGTTCCAGCCGGCCGAGGCTGCCGGCGTCCACCCCCTGGGTGTCGGCCCATCGCACGCTCACCCGCTGGGTGGCGAGCAGGTTGAGCGCGTTGGTGTAGGCCTGCGCCACCCGCGCCGAGTTGGGCTGGCTGCCGTCGATCAGCACCCCTACCCGCGCCTGGCCGCCGCCGGCCAGGGTGCGTCCGAACCCGGCTGGGACGATCACGCCCACCTCGGCGTCATTGCGGAGGAAGGCCTGCTCGACGGCCACGGGGGAGTCGGCGTACGCCACGATCTCGAACAGCGGCGAGCCGACGTACTCGCGCAGGTATTCCCGGCTGGCCGGGGTCCGGTCGGCGTCCACCACCACGGTGGGTAGGTGGGAGACGTCGAAACTGATCGCGTAGGCGAACAGCAGCAACTGGACGACCGGCATCAGCAGCACGATGGCGATCGCCCGTGGGTCCCGCCACAGGTGGCGGAACTCCTTGCGCACCACCGCTCCGACGCGGTCCAGGCTGTTCATGCCGGCACTCGCTCGGCGAGGTAGGCGAAGACCGACTCCATGTCCATCTCGATCGGACGGACGGTGGCGTCGACCGCCGCCTCGCGGAGGGCCCGGGCCACGCCCGGCTCGGTCGATGCTCCGGGCGCCGCCTCCACCAGGACGCGGACTGCGTTGCCGAGCAGGTGGGCCTGGGTGACGCTGGGGAGGTCGCGGACGGCGGCCAGCGCGGCGCGGGGGTCGGAGGCGGTGATCTCCAGCAGGGTGCCGGGGACATCGTCCTTCAGGTCCCGCGGGGTGCCGGCATGGGCGATCCGGCCGGCGTCCATGAAGCCGACGTGGGTGCAGCGCTCGGCTTCGTCCATGTAGGGGGTGGCGACCAGGACGGTGCGTCCCTCGGCGTGGATGCCGGCCAGGATCCGCCAGAACTCCCGGCGGGAGACCGGATCGACGCCGGTGGTGGGTTCGTCCAGCAGCAGCAGATCGGGATCGTGCATCAGCGTGCTGGCCAGCATCAGCTTCTGCTTCATGCCGCCCGACAGCAGGCGCGCCTGGCGCCCGGCGAAGGGAGCCATGCCCATGCTCTCCAGCAGCTCGGCGGCGCGCTCGCGGCGGCGCGGCTTGGGCACCCCGCGCACCCGGGCGAAGAACTCCAGGTTCTCGGCCACGCTCAGGTCGGGATACATCGAGAACCGCTGCGCCATGTAGCCGATCCGCGGGGTGAGCCGATCGGGGGAGTGGGCGGCCGAGATGCCGAAGACCTCCGCATCCCCGGCGTCGGGCAGCAGGACGGTCGCCAGCATCCGGATCAGCGTCGACTTCCCGGCGCCGTCCGGGCCGAGCAGGCCGAACACCGCTCCCTGCGGCACATCCAGCTCGACACCCGCGACCGCTTCGATCTCTCCGAAGTGCTTGGTCAAGCCGTGGATGCGAATCCCGGGCTGGGCGGGTGCGTCCGTTTCGACCTGAACCGGGAGCGCCTGCGCAATCACGTCTTCTGGGGCCTGATCCGAGCTATCCGGACGCGCTTGGTCGGTCATCAGCCGAAGGTGACGTCGGCGGGCATGCCGGCGCGGAGGGTGTCCGGGTCGTCCACGCGGATCCGGACCTCGAAGACCAGGGTGGTGCGCTGATCCTCGGTCTGCACCGTGTTCGGGGTGAACTCCGCCTCGGAGGCGATGAAGGTCACGGTGCCCGACACCTCCGCGGTCAGGCTGGGCGAGGTCACGCCGACCCGCCGGCCGACCTTCACCTCGCCGATCCGGGGCTCGGGGACGAATACCCGCACGAACACCTCGGAAGGATCACTCAGCGTGAGCAGGGTGCGTCCTGGGGCGGCGTTCTGACCGGCGTTCGCGGCCAGGCTCACCACCTGGCCGTCACGGGGAGCGGTGACCGTGGCGAAGCCGAGCTGCAGCCTGGCCAGCTCCACGGCTGCCTCTGCCTGGGCCTGACGCGACTTGGCCGCGGTGACATCGGCCTTGGTCGCATCCTCGTCGTCTTCGGCATTGGTGACCGCAGCCTTGGCCGCCTTGACACCCTGCTCGGCTTGTTCCACCTGCAGGTCGAGGGCCCGGTGGTCGAGCAGGACGAGTTCGTCGCCCGACTTCACCGTGTCGCCCTCGGCGACCAGGACCTGGTCGATCCGCCCGGTGAGAGCGGGGGAGATCTGGTACTCGCGGGCTTCGGCGGTGCCGCTGGCTCGCAGCGCGGTGTCGGCCTCGGCCGGGTGGTTCGCCGTCCACCACCACCAGAATCCGCCGCCGGCCAGCAGCAGCACGACCAGGACGACGACCGGGATCGGCGGGCGCTTATGAGTTGCCATGAGGTTCACCTTCTGCGGCGCCGGTCGGGTTCGGCCGGCAGGGTTGGAGGACGACGGTGACCGGTGCTCCGGCGGGGAGCGCGGCCTGGGAGGTCAGTTCGACGGCGAAGGCTCTGGTCAGGTGGACTTCGTCGGTCGCCTGGCTGGTGGGCGGGAACTCGGCCGTGGTGGCGATCCGGGTGAGTTCGGCAGGGGATTCCTGGCCCCAATCGGTGTGGATGGCGGCCCGGTCGCCCGCGCAGACCCCCGCGACCTGGTCTGGTGAGAGCCAGGTTCTCAGCCGGCTCGGGCCGTCGCGGCGGATGGTCACCAGGGTGGCGCCAACGGCCAGGTGGTCGCCCGTCGCGGCGCTGGCGATCACCGTCCCGTCGTGCGGGGCCACGATCACCGTCTGGTCGAGTTGCGCCTGTGCCAGCTCGACCCCGACCGAGGCCGTCTCGGCCGCCACCTTCGCCAGGCGCTGCAATCGGGTGAGCTGGGCGTGGGCATCGCGCACCTCGGCGGCAGCCTCGTCGAGTTCGGCGAGGCCGTCGGTGGCCTTCCTGATGCCGGTGTTCAGCTTGGAGAGGCCCGTCCTGGCCTGCTTCAACCCCTTGTCGAGCTGCTTCAGGCCGGTGTCCATCTTCTTCAGGGCCGCGTCGAGCTGAGCGATTCCCTGGGTGAGCTGGGCGATCCCGGCTTCGAGCTGGGGCCGGTCCGGCGCCTCGGGGGGCAGCATGTCGAGCGTCTGCTGGAGTTGCCTTCGCCGGGTGATCAACTGGGAGCGTTGGTCCCGGACGGCGGTCCGTTGCTTCTTGAGCTTGTCCCGGGTCTTGGTGAGTTCGCTGATCGCCTGCTTGACCTCGGTGCGCTTCTCCTTCAGTTCGGCGAGGGCGTCCTTCACCTCGCCCTGTTTGTCGGCGATCTCCTGTGCGGCATCGTCCGCCTCGGCCACGGCAGCCTTCAGAACGCCGACCTGGGCTGCCGCCACCTTGGCGTCCGATTCGGCGGCGGCCAGCCCGGCCTTCAGCAGCCGGTCGTCCAGGCGGGCCAGTTGCTGGCCGGCGGTGACCGGATCGCCCTCGCGCACCGCGATCTCGGCCACGCCGACGAAGGACCCCAGACCCAGGTTCGCGGCGGTGGCCGAGCGGGCCGCGCCGATTGCCGGCTGGTCGGGGCTGGTGGCGAAGCCGGCATCCAGGTTGACCGCCGCGATGGCCAGCGCCGGAACCGCGATCACATCGACCTCATCGGTCACGGTCGCCTGCACGCGCAGGCCGGGCTCGCCCGTGCAGCCGGTGAGCAGCACGGCCAGCCCCGCCAGCATCGCGAGCCCTCTCATCGCGGTGCCTCCGGCCCTTTGGCAAGCTCAGGGATCGTGGGCGATGGGTCAGAAGCCGTCGGGGTGCGGGGAGATCCTTGCGCGCGGGCGGCCAGCGGTCCTTGAGCCTGTCGGAGGGCCGCCGCGTGGGGTGCGGCCACCGAGCGCAGGAAGGCATCGACCAGGTGCTCCAGGTCGGCGGTCGGAGGTGGAGGGAGCGGTTCGCTGCGCAGGAAGCCGTCAAGGGCGACGTAACTGAAGATCGAGCCGATGTACATCCGGGCGGAGATCTCGACGCGCTCGCTGTGGATCAGCCCCTGCGCGGTGGCCAGGCTGAGCAGGGCCTGCATCCGATCGAAGAACTGGCCGGGCAGGACATCGCGGATCACGTCGCGCAACTCGGCGATCCGGAAGGCTTCGCCGAAGACCAGCCGGATCAACGCCAGCCGGCGGGGCTGCAGCATCTCGTTCGTGATGGCTCGGGCGATCCCTACCAGGGCGGCGCGCAGGTCGTCGATCGTCTGCGGGAGCGGTGGCGGGCCGGCGAAGATCCCGGAAACGTCGATCTCGCTGATCAGCACCGCTTCCAGCAGGTCGGTCTTGGAGGGGAAGTACCGGTAGGCGGTCTGCTTGCTCACTCCGGCATGGGTCACCACGGCATCCATCGAACTGCCGGCGAAGCCGTTCTCGATGAACAGTTCCCGGGCGGCATCGATGATCTGCCGCCGTTTGGCAGCCGCTCTGCGCTGGCTCGCATCCACGAATCAAACTGTACGGTTCAGTTTGATTGCTCGCAAGCGGCTGGTGAGCGGATGGGTGGAACCGCGCTTGTACGCTTGCCCTCATGATGTCCACTGTCGAGGCGCGGGCGCGCAGGCTCAACAACCTGCCGACCGAGATCGTGGACAACCGGCCCTACCCGCAAAGGGTGCTGAGTTCGTGGTGGACCTGGCTGACCGTCGGGCTCACCATCATCTTCGCCGCGTGCCTGGCGGCGCTCTATTTCGAACTGACTTCCGACCAGCCGGCGGTGGACGGCGTCATCCCCGGGATCAACCCCTCCGCGATCCGGCAGGCCGCCTGGTACGCCACCTCGACCCTGCTGTTCTGGATCGCCGTCTTCCTGATGGTCGACCGCTGGCGTCCGCAGCGCTGGACGATCTGGTTCCTCTCGCTGGGCTGGGGCGCGACGGTGGCCACCTTCGTGTCCTACCACGTGAACTCGTGGGCGGCGATGCAGATGCAGGTCACCGGTGATTTCGACCCGGCGACCAGCGCCCGCGCAGCGATCTTCGTGGCTCCCTTCGTTGAGGAGGCGGCGAAGGCGACCGTGCTCTTCGGCCTGGCCATCCTGGTGCGCTACGAGCTGGTCTCGAAGGTCTCGCTGGTGGTGATGGGCGGGCTCTCCGCAGCCGGCTTCGCGTTCACCGAGAACATCATCTATTACGCCCGCGCGATCGTGTACTCCGCGGGCGAGATCTCGGTCGGGGACGCCGAGCAGGCCGTGGTGGAACTGGTCTGGATGCGCGGTTTCTGGACGGCCTTCGGCCACCCGCTGTTCACCATGATGACCGCGGTCGGCGTGGCCGTGGCGCTGCGGACCCGCAGCAAGGTGGTCCGCGTCCTGGCACCGTTGGCCGGCTACGGACTGGCGGCCTTCCTGCACATGGTGTTCAACTCCCAGGCCACGCTCAGCGAGGGAATGTCGCAGCTGTTCATGTACTGGGCGGTGGCGATCCCGCTGCTGGTCTCGGCGGTGATCTGGGTGATCCGGCAGGTGCTGGCCCAGTCGAAGCTGTTGCGGGTCCGGCTGGCCGACTACGTGGTGGTCGGCTGGCTGCGGCCGGACGATCCGCTGCTGTTCAGCCGACAGCGGACCCGCTGGCGCGCACTGCTGGTCGCGCTGACCCGCGGCTGGCGCTGTTTCCTGGCGACCCGCGAGTTGCAGCGCAAGCTCACGGAGCTGGCCTACCTGCGCGACGCCCAGGTCCGCGGGGTGATCGACGAGGCCGGCAACGAACGGGCTCATGAGCTGATTCAGCGGGTGCGCGAGATCCGGCCGATGGCGATCGACGATCCGGCAGGGCTGAAGCTCGCCCTGCCGCGGCTGCGCCGTCGCCAGGTCACCGAGTACCCACCACCGAACTACCCGGGTCCGGCCGGCCTGGGTGGCTCCTGGCCCGCTCCCGGCGGCGCGCCGGTGAATGCCCCGGGGCATTCCGCGGTGGATCCGAAGTGGGGCCCGCCGGCCTGACCGGATCGGCGCTTGCGGGTCGAGAACACGCGCAGCAGTTTGTAGGGTGTAGCCCGCGTGAGACGGCAGGCTTGGCTTCACGGAGTGAGGAGGCCCCGATGGGGGAGCAACGCGTCCGGGCGCTGACCGGGCTGCGCGATGCGCTGGCCGGCGTCCGGCTTCCCCTGAGCCTGCCTGGGAGCGAGGCCTCGGCGCTTCGCGCGCGGGAGGCGGTCGCACAACTCGACGACTATGTGCTGCCCCGGCTGAACCGGCTGGAGGCCCCGCTGCTGGCGGTGGTCGGCGGTTCGACCGGTGCCGGCAAGTCGACCCTGGTCAACTCGGTGATCGGACGAGTGGTGAGCGCGCCGGGCGTGATCCGTCCGACCACCCGCTCGCCGGTGCTCGTCCATCATCCTGACGACGCAGGGTGGTTCGGCGCCGACCGGATTCTGCCCGGGCTGGCTCGCAGTGCCGACCGGGTAGCCGATGCGAGAACGCTGCAGCTGGTGCCCGAGCCCACCCTGCCGCCCGGCCTGGCGATCCTGGACGCGCCGGACGTCGACTCGGTGGTGGCCGAGAATCGGGCGCTGGCCGCCCAGTTGCTGGCCGCCGCCGACCTATGGCTCTTCGTCACCTCCGCCGCCCGGTACGCCGACGCCGTACCCTGGGACTACCTGCGCTCGGCCGCCGCCCGCGACGCGGTGGTGGCGGTGGTGCTCGACCGGGTGCCGCCGGCGGCGATGTCCGAGGTGCCGGTGCATCTGGGTCAGATGATGGGCCAGCGCGGGCTGGGCTCCTCGCCGCTGTTCGCCGTCCCGGAGACCGAGGTGGATGACCACGGACTGCTGCCCGAGGCCGCGGTGACGCCGATCCGCTACTGGCTGGCCGAACTGGCCCACGACGCCGCGAGTCGCCGGGCGGTGGTGCTGCAGACGCTGGACGGCGCGATCCGCTCGCTGGTCGCCGCCGCACCTGGGATCGCCCAGGCGGTGACGGACCAGGAGAACGCGATCCGGACCCTGCGGCAGGACGCTGAGCAGTCCTACGCCGAGGCGGTGCGGACGGTCGCGGTGCAGACCGCGGACGGCAGCATGCTGCGCGGTGAGGTGCTGCAGCGGTGGCACGACTTCGTCGGTACCGGGGAGTTCTTCCGGGCCGTCGAGCAGAAGATCGGCTGGTTGCGCGACCGGCTGGTCTCCGCCTTCAGGGGCGAACCGAAGCAGGCGGCGGAGGTGACCGCCGCGGTGGAATCCGGGATGGAGGTGCTGATCCGGGAAGCCGGCGAGGCCGCCGCCGAGCGGACCGCCTCGGCCTGGCAGGCGCACCCCGCCGGACGTGAGCTGCTGGCCAGGTCACAGGCCGGCCTGAGCCGGGCCGGCCAGGGCTTCGACGTCGCCGCCCGGCAGGTGGTGCGTGACTGGCAGTCCGACGTGATGGAACTGGTCAGCGAGGTCGGCGCGTCGAAGAGATCGCAGGCCCGGTTCTGGGCGCTCGGCGTGAACGGGGTCGGCGTCGCCCTGATGATCCTGGTCTTCTCGCAGACCGGTGGCCTGGTCGGTGCGGAACTCGGCGTGGCCGGTGGCACCGCGGTGCTCGCCCAGCGGGTGCTGGAGGCGATCTTCGGCGAGGACGCCGTCCGCCGGCTGGCCAAGCAGGCCAAGCGACAGCTGGACGACCGGGTCGAGGTGCTGCTGGCCGGGGAACTCACCCGCTACGAGACCGCGCTCGGCGCGGTCGACGTCCGCCCCGAGCAGGCGGAGGCGCTCGCTGCCGCGGTGCGCGAGGTCGAGGCTGGCACCAGCCCAGCCGCTCTGCCCGAGGGTGGCGGACGCGGAGCACTCGAGCCGGCCGAGCAGCCCGCCGAGCCCGTCCTCGAAGGCACCGTCATCGTCACCGAGGAACAGCCATGACGACAGGGTTGGGCGAGCGGGTGGCGGCGTTGCGACGGGCAGTGGATGCCGCCGCCGGGCGCGGAGACGCCGAGGTGCTGGCGGAAGCCGAAGAGGTGGTCCGGCGGGCCGGCGAGCGGGTGGCCTTCGATGGCGAGTTCACCGTCGTGGCGCTGGCCGGCGCGACGGGTTCGGGCAAGTCCAGTCTGTTCAACGCCGTGACCGGCACCGAACTAGCGCAGACCGCCGTCCGGCGTCCCACCACGTCGAAGGCGATGGGCGTGGCCTGGGGGAGTTCGCTGCCGCACGAACTGCTGGACTGGCTCGACATCCCGCGCCGTCATCTTATCGCTGCCCCGCCCGACGATCCGCTGGCCAAGCTGGTGCTGCTGGATCTGCCCGATCACGATTCGACCGAGCTTTCGCACCGGCACGCGGTGGATGCGCTGGTGGAACGGGTGGACGCGCTGGTCTGGGTGGTCGATCCGCAGAAGTACGCCGACGGCGCACTGCACGACCGCTACCTGAAGCCGCTGGCGCCCTACGCCGACCTGATGCTGGTGCTGCTGAACCAGGCCGACCGGCTGCGCCCGGAGGAACTCGACCACTGCGTGACCGACCTGCGGCGGCTGCTGGACAGCGAAGGGCTGCGTTCCACCCCGGTGATGGTGACCTCGGCGGTCCGCGGCACCGGGATTCCGGAGCTTCACGCGATGCTGGCCCGGACGGTGGCCGACAAGCAGGCGTCCGTCCGCCGGTTGCAGACCGACGTGGCGGTGGCGGCGGCCAGGCTCGCCGACGACCTGGGCGCCGGCGGCCGTTCGCCGGGCCGGTCGAGGAGTGCCGGACACCTGAGCAAGGAGGCACGGGCCGACCTCAGCGCCGCACTGGCGGAGGCGGCGGGCGTGCCCACCGTGGTGGAGGGCGTCTTCAAGGCCTGGATGAAACGTGGCAAGGCGGCCACCGGCTGGCCCTTCCTGAGCTGGATCGGCCGGCTGCGTCCCGATCCCCTGAAGCGGCTGAGGCTGGAACTGCCCGCCGGCTCGGCCGAGATCGGACGAACCGCACTGCCGAAGGCGACGCCCGTGCAGCAGGCACGGGTGGAGGGCGCACTGCGCTCGCTGACCGACGCTGCCTCGGCCGGGCTGCCGAAGGGCTGGACCCGGGCTGTCAGTCAGGCTGCCCACACCAACCAGGCACGCCTGCCGGCGCGGCTCGACACCGCGATCGCTGCCACCGACCTGCGCACCCGGCGCGGCTCCTGGTGGTGGGGGGTGTTCCTGCTCCTGCAGTGGATCCTGTTCGCCGCTGTGCTGACCGGCGGTCTATGGCATCTCTACAGCTGGCTGGGCCCGCTCTGGCGACTGCCGCAACTGCCCGAAGCAGTCTGGCGGGGCACCCCGGTGCCCACCTGGCTTCTCGGCGGCGGAGTGCTCGGCGGATTGCTGCTCGCGCTGCTCGGACGGATTTTCGTCCGGATCGGTGCCGGCTTCCGGGCGCGGACCGCCGAGAAATCCCTGCGAGCCGCCATCGCTGCGGTCACCGCCGAACAGGTGATCGGACCCGTCCAGGCCGAACTCGACCGCTATGCCACGGCCGTCGAAGCCGTCACCGAGGCCCGCGGCCGCTCCTGAGAGGTCGTTGCCGACCCCTCCGATCTTCCCTGCGCGGACCGGGGTCCCCTGTGGACGACGCCGCCGGCCGCCGACTTATCCACAGCTCACCCAACTCGTTGGCACATTCGTGGCCGGCCTGCCAAGACTCACGGACAAACCCACGACGAATGACGGCTCCGCGCGGCGGGGCCGCACCGGAGAGGAGAGGCAATGGAAGCGCAGGTATGGATGACCGGGAGGGTCGGCGGAGAGGTCGAGTTGCGGGACGCAGCATCGCCCTGGGCCACCTTCCGGCTGGGTTGCACCCCGCGCACGGTGCGGGGCGGCGAGTGGGGCGATGAGCAGACCATCTGGGTGAGCGTGAGCTGCAGCGGACGGCTGGCCGAGCACGTGCGGCTCAGCCTGCACAAGGGGGATCCGGTGATCGTGCTCGGCAGGTTGCGCTCCCGGCAGTGGGTGGACGCCAACGGGCTCGAGCACGAGCAGTTGCAGATCCGGGCCAGCACGGTCGGCCACGACCTCGCCGGCGGCTGCTCGAACTTCTACCGGCTCAAGCGCACTCCCGCCGGCGAGGTGGTCGAGCCCGGTGAGGAGAACGAGGAGGCCCCCACCGAGAGCCAGGCGCACCCGGTCGACGGCGAACCGGGGGTGATCGACATCGATGCCCTCGCAGCGCTCGCAGCGGAGGAGTTCGAGGTCGGCGAACTCACCGATGATCCGGAGACCGCGCTGGCGAAGGGCTGAGCTCCGGCAGCGGCTGCGGAACAGGGAGGGGCGCCAGGGAGACCGTCGCGACCAGGCGGCGCTAGGAGGGACTGGAGCCGGAACGCTTCGGACGGGGGGTCCAGGTGCCGGCTTCGGGCAGCCGCCAGTCACGGCGGTAGGCGACCAGGCAGAGCGTGCCGCCGACCAGGGCAGCGAGCAGGGTGGTGACCCCCTCGAAGTTGGGTGGGGTGAGTCCGTGCAGGACGACGGCGACCAGCGCGGCGATGCTGGCGCAGGTGGCGTAGAGGGTGCTGCCGCCGAAGACGATCGGGGTCCGCTGTACCAGCACGTCGCGGATCATGCCGCCGCCGACCGCGGTGAGGGTGCCCAGCAGGATGGCCGGTAGCCAGCCGAGGCCGGCATTCAACGCCTTCTGGGCGCCGACCGCTCCCCAGGTGCCGAGGGCCACCGCGTCCAGGAAGCGAAGGCTGCGGCGCCACCACCGGCCGTCGGTGAGTACGAAGTAGGCGAACAGCGAGACCAGCAGCGCGACGCTGAGATAGGCGGGGTCGGTGAGCGCCACCGGCGTCCCGGCCTGCAGCAGGGTGTCGCGCAGCATGCCCCCGCCCAGCCCGCTCACCACGCCGAGGAAGAGAAAGCCGACCGGGTCGAACTTACGGGCGTGGGCCAGCGCCCCGGCCAGCAGCGCGTTGGCCGCCACCCCGAGCAGGTCGAGCACCCGCACCAGCTGGATGCCCGCCTCGGCCAGATCCACCTCAGTCCCGGGTCAGCCGGCGGTGGGCGGTGCGGTGCGGGCGAGCCGCTTCGACGCCGAGCCGGGCGACCTTGTTCTCTTCGTAGTTGGCGAAGTTGCCCTCGTACCAGAACCAGTTCGCCTCGTTGTCGTCAGTGCCCTCCCAGGCCAGGATGTGCGTCGCCACCCGGTCGAGGAACCAGCGGTCGTGGGAGATCACCACGGCGCAGCCGGGGAAGTCGAGCAGGGCGTCCTCCAGCGACTGCAGGGTCTCCACGTCGAGGTCGTTGGTGGGCTCGTCCAGCAGTAGGACGTTGCCGCCCATCTTCAGGGTCAGGGCGAGGTTCAGCCGGTTCCGCTCGCCGCCGGAGAGCACCCCGGCCAGCTTCTGCTGATCGGGGCCCTTGAAGCCGAAGGAGGCGACGTAGGCCCTCGACGGCATCTCGAAGCTGGCCACCTTGATGTGGTCCAGCCCATCGGAGACCACCTCCCAGACGTTCTTGCTGGGATCGATCCCGCCGCGGCCCTGATCGACATAGGAGAACTTGACCGTGCTGCCGACCTTGAGCGTGCCGGCGTCCGGCTGCTCCTCGCCGATCAGCATCTTGAACAGGGTGGTCTTGCCGACGCCGTTCGGCCCGATCACACCGACGATGCCGGCGCGGGGCAGGTTGAAGCTCAGATCCTCGATCAGCACCCGGTCGCCGAACCCCTTGGTGAGCTTGACGGCGTCCAGCACATCGGCGCCCAGGCGCGGACCCGGCGGGATGTTGATCTCGGTCAGGTCGACCACGCGGTTGCGCTCGGCCTCGGCGGCCAGTTCTTCGTAGCGGGCCAGTCGCGCCTTGTTCTTGGCCTGCCGTGCCTTCGGGTTGGCGCGCACCCACTCCAGTTCCTTCTCCAGGATCTTGGCGCGCTTGGCGTCCTTCTTGCCCTCGATCTGCAGCCGGGCACGCTTGGTCTCCAGGTAGGTGGAGTAGTTGCCCTCGTAGGGGTGCAGCTGACCGCGGTCGATCTCGCAGATCCATTCCGCGACATTGTCGAGGAAGTAGCGATCGTGGGTGACCGCCAGGACGGCGCCGGGGTAGCTCTTCAGGTGACCCTCCAGCCAGGCCACGCTCTCGGCGTCCAGGTGGTTGGTCGGCTCGTCCAGCAGCAGCAGGTCGGGCTGCTGCAGCAGTAGCTTGCACAGCGCGACCCGGCGCCGCTCGCCACCCGACAGGATGTCGACGATCGCGTCACCGGGCGGGCACTGCAGGGCGTCCATCGCCTGCTCCAGCTGGGAATCCAGATCCCAGGCGTTGCGGTGATCCAGCTCGGTCTGCAGCTCGCCCATCTCCGAGAGCAGAGCGTCGAAGTCGGCGTCCGGCTCTCCCATCGCCAGCGAGATCTCGTTGAACCGGTCGAGCATGCCCTTGGTCTCGGCGACCGCCTCGTGGATGTTCTCCAGGACGGTCCTGCCCTCGGTCAGCGGGGGCTCCTGCAATAGGATGCCGACGGTCTTGCCCTTGGCCAGCATCGCGTCGCCGTTGTCGGTCCGGATCATGCCGGCCATCAACTTCAGCATGGTCGACTTGCCGGCGCCGTTGGGTCCGACGACGCCGATCTTGGCGCCCTCGTAGACCGAGACGGTCACGTTGTCGAGCACCACTTTCTCGCCCAGCTTCTTGCGGACGTTGTGCATGGTGAACACGAACTCAGGCATTGGGGACTCCTTCAAGAAGGACGTAGGGAAGGCCACCCAAGTATGCCAGCCCTCACCCGTTCGCTCCCACTCGGCGCGAACCGCGGAAGGCGCTCAGGTGGGCGGCAGTTCGACGTCGACGACGCGCTGCATCACGCGGCCGAGGGCGGCGAAGTCCTCGGCGCAGACCGGGTCGACCAGGATCTCGCGGACGGAGGCGACGTGATAGGGCGCGACCTTCTCCAGGAAGGCGTAGCCCTGATCGGTCAGGGTGGCCAGCACCCCCCGCCGGTCGCCCGGGCACGAGCCGCGGGCGAGGAGTTCCTTGGTCTCCAGCCGGGTCACGGTGTGGGTGAGGCGGGAGCGCGACTGACCGACCTGATCGGCCAGCTCGGACATCCGGATCGACCGGTACGGTGCCTCGGACAGCCGGACCAGGATCTCGTACTCACCCAGATCGAGGTCGAACTGGCGCAGTTCCTCGTCGAGGTGCTGCCGCACCCGGTTGGTGGCGGTCAGGTAGGCGCGCCACACCTGCTGCTGCTCAGCAGTCAGCCAAACCGGGGTGTCGATCGTCCTCACGATGGGTCAGCCTACTCCCATAACAGTTGAGATTTCAACTTATTTCGCCGGCCAAGGGGTGACCGTCTGATCTCCGGCTCGGACGACGCGCCGGGGTTGCTCATCCGCTGGGCTGAGATGCTGCTGTGCGCCGGCTGTGTCCGTGGTCGCAGGAGGGATCGGACCGGTGGCCGGTGATCGCCGGCCGGAGTCGATCCAGGGTCATGTCGTGGGTTCCGGGTCACCCGCCGACCGCGCACCTGGCTACGCTGCCAGCATCGAGGGAAGGGCTGGATCGATCATGGGCATCCTGGAGCAGGCGATCGTCGAGCTTCGACGCTGGCGGGACTGCCCGGCCTGCGGTCGTCCGGTGAGCGGCACGGCCTGTGCCGCCTGCGGCCTGCCGTTGGCCGGCGACGGGGCCCGGCAGCTGATCCAGCAGTCCGAGGTGGCCGCTCGCGCCCTGGAACTGCGCCAGCGGACACTGGCGCAGCTGGCGGCGGCGCGACCGCCGGGTTCGGTGCCGCTCGGATCGGCGGGTCCGCTCGCCCCGG
>JASGEM010000069.1:0-4529 GCA_049841235.1 Propionicimonas sp.
CGCACCGGCTGGCGAGCCGGCGTCCGCGCAGGCGGCGTCGACCGCGCCGGGCTCGGCGAAGCGACTTCGGGTGCCGGCAGGTGCTCCCGCATGGCGGCACCCTAGTCCGGGCCGAATCCGGCCGGGCAGGCCCGGCCGGGCAGCCAAGGGGGAACTCCGCGCCGGAGCTGTTCTGCACTTTCGGCTGTCCGGCTTGCCCTGTCGCAGGCTGCCGGATCGGGCGCAGGGTGTTCGAAGGCATGCCGACGACAGGAGACCGAGATGGCGAAGGTGGCCGTGGGGGACTTCGACGCGATGCTTTCGATCGGGATCCGCGATGTGGTCACGATGAGCCGGATGGACGTGATCCACCGGCCCACCTCCGTGATGCTGGAGTATCTGCACGACTGCCTGCCGCAGCTGGTGGTGCTCGACTCGGGGGCACCCGGCTCGGCCGAGGTGATCCGCCGGATCGTCGCCGAGTACCCCAGCATTCAGGTGGTCACCTGCTCGGCCGACGATCCGACCCTCCGGGTCTATCCACCCTTCCACCACGGGGAGTCCTTCGAGGCATCCCTCTCCGACCTGCCACTCGACGGCTGACGCCCGCCAATCCAAGGAGGACAACTCATGGCGACCAGTTACGCGACACCCGGCATCTACATCGAAGAACGTCCTTCCGGCTCGATGCCGATCCAGGGCGTCGGCACCGCGATCGCGGCCTTCGTCGGGCTCACCGACACCTACATTCCTGCCGAGGGCGATCCGGACGACCCCGACGGCGTCCAGCCGCAGCTGGTGACCAGCTGGCCGCAGTACGAGCGGATCTATGGCGGCTGCGACTCCGGCGCGTTGCTGCCGTATGCGGTACGGGGCTTCTTCGACAACGGCGGCACCATGGCCTACATCGTCCGGGTATCCGGACGCGGGGCTGCCCAGCCGGCCACGCTAGCGCTGACCGCCGCCGGCAATCCGGAGGTTCCCAGCCTCACCGTGGTGGCGGCGGTCGACGACGCGAGCGGCTACGAGGTGGAAGTGATCCCGGGCCCCGCCCCGGAGGAGGGTGACCAGGCGGCACCGGAGTTCGCCATCAAGGTGTTGCGCAACGGCCAGCAGGTCGAGGAGATCACCGGTCTGAGCTTCACCAAGTCTCCCAAGGTGCTGGAGAAGACGATCAACGACCAGGCGAAGTCGATCCGCGCCCAGGTGCAGAACGTCGGCGGAGTGGCCCTCGCGGAACGCACCCCGGCAGCCGGACGCTACCCGCTGCGCCAACCCACCCCGGACCAGATCGAACCCACCGCGCTGGCGGGCTCGGAGACCGAGCGCACCGGCTACCAGGGGCTGGTGATCGCCGACGACGTGACGATCGTCGCGGTGCCTGACCTGGTGACCCTCACCACCCGCGCGGACGGCAGTTTCGATGCCGAGTCGTTCATCGCCTTCCAGGCCACCCTGGCCGACTGGGCGGCCGCCAGTGGCAAGCGGATGGCGATCCTGGATCCGCCGCCCGGTCTGAACGCCACCGGCGCCGCCGAATGGCGCGAGAAGCTTGGCAAGGACACCGCCTTCGCAGCCTGCTACTACCCCAACGTGGTGGTGCCGAACCTCTCCACCACCAAGGGTGCCAACGGGCCACGCTTCCTGACCGTCCCGCCGTCGGGCCACATCGCCGGCATCTGGGCGCGGACGGACGCGGTCCGCGGGGTTCACAAGGCACCCGGCAACGAAGAACTGCGCGGCGTGATCGGTCTGGAGACCAAGCTGAGCGACGGCGAGCAGGGCATCCTCAACCCGATCGGGGTGAATTGCCTGCGCAACTTCGGCACCTTCGGGCTACGGGTCTGGGGGGCCCGGACGCTGGCCATGACCGATCCGAGCTGGCGTTACGTCAACGTCCGCCGGCTTTTCAACTACATCGAGGAGTCGATCCGCCGGGGCACCCGGTGGGCGGTCTTCGAACCCAACGACACGGCCCTGTGGCAGCGGGTGAAGCGGAATGTCGGCTACTTCCTGCGCGGCCTGTGGATGCAGGGCGCCTTGGTCGGAGCCACCCCGGAGCAGGCCTTCTACGTGATCTGCGACGAGTCGAACAACCCGCCCTCCTCCGTCGCAGAGGGCAAGCTGATCGTCGATATCGGCGTGGCGCCCAGCCGTCCGGCCGAGTTCGTCGTCTTCCGGATCAGCCAATGGCAGTCCGGCGAGTCCACCAGCGAGTAGGAGCTGACCCATGCCCGATCTGACCACCACCTTCAAGTTCGCCCTCGAGGTGGACAACGTGACCGTGGGCTTCTTCCGCAAGTGCGCCGGAATCGAATCCGAGACCGAGATCATCGAGTTCAAGGAGGCCACCGAGCAGGGACGGATGATCATCCGCAAGGTGCCCGGCGCGATGAAGTGGTCCGACATCACGCTGGACCGCCGGATCGACTCCTCCAAGGCGCTGTGGGACTGGCGCAAGCAGGTGATCGACGGCGATGTGGATTCGGCCCGCCGCAACGGCTCGATCATCGCCTACGACTCCCAGGGTGGCGAGGTCGCCCGGTGGAACTTCGAGGCCGGCTGGCCCTCGAAGTGGAAGGGCGCCGACTTCGACGCCACCACCAACGACATCGCGACCGAGTCGGTGACGATCACCCACGAAGGGTTGGTGAGGGCCTGATGGGGTTGCAGACCGAGTATCCGTTCACGCTGCCGAAGGGCTACGTGGACGACGAGGGCGTGCTGCACCGCAACGGAGTGATGCGCCTGGCCTGCGCCAGGGACGAGATCGACCCGCTGCGGGACGCCCGGGTGAAGGAGAACGAGGCATATGCCAGCGTGATCGTGCTGGCCAAGGTGATCACCGAACTCGGCACGCTACGGCAGGTCAACACCCGCATCGTGGAAGGCCTGTTCGCCTCGGACTTCAACTACCTCCAGGACTTCTACCGGGTGATCAACTTCGGCGACCCCGCGGTGCTGGAGGCGCTGGGCCAGGGCGTCCCTTTTCCGCCGGAGGTGACAAGTCCTGGGTAGCCGAGCATCTGGCCGGCCTGGAGACCCACTACGACCAGCGGGCGATCTGGGACGAGGTCTCCTACCTGGCGTACCACCTGCACTGGGGGCTGGATCAGTTGCTCGACCTCGAGCACGGCGACCGGGTGCGGCTGGTCGAGCAGGTGGCGGGGTTGAACCGACGGGCATGGGAGGAGGCACGGGATGGCTGAGACCGGGCTGGCCGCCAGGAAGGCCGACCCGCCCTTCGCGGCTGCCTTCAGCTTCAGCGTGGGCGGCGTGCAGCTGGGCCGGTTCACCGAGGTCTCCGGGCTGGCGGTCACCATGGCCGTCGAGGAGATCGTCGAAGGTGGCAACAACGAATCCGCGGTGAAGCTGCCCGGCCCGCTGAGCTGGCCGAATCTGGTGCTGAAACGTGGCCTGACCGGCGATGACGCGCTGCTGACGTGGCTGCTCGGCTACTCCGGGGACGGGTTCGGCGCGACCGGACGCAATGCCGAGAAGAAGCTGGCCACCCTGACCCTCTATGACAGTAGAGGGCAGTCGGTCAGGCGATGGAACATCCGGGACGCGATGCCGGTGCGCTGGACCGGGCCGCAGTTCGCCGCCGATGGCGGCGCCTTGGCGATCGAGGAGTTGGAGGTGTGTCATGGCGGCTTCACGGTCGACTAGACGTCCTCCGCTGACCAGCCCCGAGGTGGCAGGACGTCGCCGGCTGGGTCTGGTCACCCACCGCTCCGGCCTGCGGCGGTGGCGTGCCAGCGGACGCTCTCTGAGTCGCACGAGGGGTCCATTCGCCGGGGTCGGGCTGCGCTCCACCCCGCCTTTGGACGAGTTGCCGCTGGGTCGTCCGGGACGCTGGCCGAGGCGTCGTCGGCGCTACGGCCTGGCCACCGCCGACAAACCGCTCATCCCACGCGCTGCTCCCACCCCCCGGCGTCCGTCCCTCCTGGCGCACCACCACCTCGCCCTCGGGATATCTCCCGCGGCCAAGCCGGTCGGCTTGCGTCGAGAGATCCCGGATCTGGCCCGGGATGACCGTGGGCGGATGAGGCGCGACGCTGGGCGGCCCCGCGGTGAGGAGGCGCCGGGTCGGCGCCACGTCGGCGGTCGGGCTATCGCGTCTGGTCCGTCGGGCCGGCGAGCGGTTCTGAGCGGCGAGGTTCTGCACTCGGGGAAGGCCGAGACGATCCGCGCAACGCAAGACGCCGCCCACTCAGGGCAACCCGTGGCACCCGAGCCGATGCCGACCACCCAACCCCGTCGCGCGGGACTCGGTCCGGAGTCTCCTGTCGCCGGACGCGTCGTACGGCTGAGCCGGATGTTCCCGGTCAGCCGGACGGCGGCTCCGCGCCGGGCCATCGCGGGCTCGCTCGTGCCCGCCGCACGCGCGCATCCGCTGCCGGCCACGCCGAACGAGTCGCCGCCACGGCAGGTCCCTCACCTCCCCGAACCTCAGCTGTCACCCGAGCAGGCCTGGCACGCCGCGACCGCTGAGCAGCCGCTGGAGACACCGCGTCCGCTGCCGGCCAGCTGGCAGCCGCTGGCCCGCC
>JASGEM010000070.1:0-24032 GCA_049841235.1 Propionicimonas sp.
ACCCCGACGAGGTCGTGGCCCTGGGCGCCTCCCTGCAGGCCGGTGTGCTGAAGGGTGGTGTTGCGCTCGATGATCTTGGTCATCACGCCGCCCTTGGTCTCGATGCCCAGGCTCAGCGGGGTGACGTCCAGCAGCAGGACGTCCTTCACCTCACCCTTCAGCACACCGGCCTGCAGGGAGGCGCCCAGGGCCACGACCTCGTCGGGGTTGACGCCCTTGTTGGGCTCCTTGCCCCCAGTCAGCTCCTTGACCAGGTCGACGACCGCCGGCATCCGGGTGGAGCCACCGACCAGGATCACGTGATCGATCTTGGAGACCGAGGTGTTCGCGTCCTTGATCACCGAGTTGAACGGCGCGCGGCAGCGGTCGAGCAGGTCCTGCGTCAGGCGCTGGAACTCGGCCCGGGTGAGCTTCTCGTCCAGGTGCAGCGGGCCGTCGGCCCCGGCGGTGATGTAGGGCAGGTTGATCGAGGTCTCCTGGGTGGCCGACAGCTCGATCTTGGCGCGCTCGGCGGCCTCCTGCAGCCGCTGGCGAGCCATCTTGTCCTTGCTCAGGTCGACGCCGTAGGCGTTCTTGAACTGGGTCACCAGCCAGTCGACGATCCGCTGATCCCAGTCGTCGCCGCCCAGACGGTTGTCGCCCTTGGTCGCCTTGACCTCGAAGACGCCGTCGGCGATCTCCAGCAGGGAGACGTCGAAGGTGCCGCCACCCAGGTCGAAGACCAGGATGGTCTGCTCGTGGTCGCCCTTGTCCAAGCCGTAGGCCAGGGCCGCGGCGGTGGGCTCGTTGATGATCCGGTCGACCACCAGGCCCGCGATCTCGCCGGCCTCCTTGGTGGCCTGCCGCTCGGCGTCGGAGAAGTACGCCGGGACGGTGATCACCGCGTTGGTGACCGGCTCGCCCAGGTAGGCCTCGGCGTCCCGCTTCAGCTTCTGCAGCACGAAGGCGCTGATCTGCTGGGGACGGTAGGTCTTGCCGTCGATGTCGACCTTCCAGTCAGTGCCCATGTGGCGCTTGACAGAGCGGATCGTCCGATCGACGTTGGTGACGGCCTGGCGCTTGGCGACCTCGCCGACCAGCACCTCACCGCCCTTGGCGAATGCGACGACCGACGGCGTCGTACGAGCGCCCTCGGCGTTGGGGATGACCGTCGGTTCGCCGCCTTCGAGGACGGCTACGACGGAGTTGGTGGTGCCGAGGTCGATGCCGACAGCACGTGCCATGGTGGATACCTCCAGTGATTTCGTGGTTCGCGGTTGAGCCTAGCACGCTCAATCACGAAGTTGAGTACACCAGACTCAACTAAGGGTCGGCTGTGCGTATTCCCGGTTTCTTCCAGGAATCCGCCGACGCTCCGGCACCACCCACCCTCACCGAGAGCCAGCCGACAACACCAAGCGCCAGCACAGAAGGCTGGCTCTCGCCCGGGAACACCGGCCCTCGGTTCGAGGGCTCGAGAAGGGGCCAGGAGAAACAGGATCAGGGTGAGTGAGATCAGGAATCGCCCAGCATCGCGGTGGCGAGTTCCACCAGCGTGGGGAAGGAGTGCCACAGCTGGTGGCCCAGCTTGGGAATGGTGATGGACGGGCCGGGGATTCCGCGCTCGGTCAGCAGCGCGTCGAGCTTCTCGAAATCGCCACGGCGGCAGAGCGAACTGCGCTCGCCGCGCGCTATCGCGCAGCGGGCGAGGTCGGCCCGCTCCAGTGAGGCGAGCAGGCCTTCGCTGGAGAGCACCTGGGCGATCGCCAGCAGGTCGACCGCCGAGTAGCGGACGCTGGGTTCGTGGACCTGTCGCCGCCGGGTGGCGACCACCCAGTCGTGGTGCCGGTTGGTGGCGTGCACCCAGGGCAGCCGGCCCCAGTCGGCCAGGTTGTCGGCCTGCAGCGAGGCGAGGCTGCGCTGCACGATGGCCACCGGCTCCACCAGGTTGAGCCCTTCGATCGGCCCCCACTCGCTCAGCTGGCCCAGCGCAGCGGTGGCCAGCGAGCAGCCGGTGGAATAGCCGAGCACCTGCATGGTCTCGGTGTTCGTCACCCCGCCGGCCCGGAACGCCTCGGCGAAATAGGCCAGGTTCAGCTCCGCCCAGGAATCGATCCGGCGGTGCAGCATGTCGCGGCGGATCGCGGAGGGGATCGGATCGCGGTACCGGCTCATCCCGGGAATCTCGGTCATCACCACGGTCAGCGAGGTGGCCTGGGCGAGGAACTGGCACTTGGCGACCTCCCACTCCCCCAGTGGAGTGTTGAAGCCGGGAAAGTACACCAGGACCCCCGCCGGATCCGCAGGCGTGCCGACCAGTGCCTCCAGCGGAGCCAACCCCCGGTTGGGACGCAGGGTCAGGCGCTGCACCGGGATCGCCGGGCGATGCAGCGGCGTCCGGCCGTCCAGCGGCAGGGTCATGGCATGGCGCACGGCGTCCTCCTCCGTCCGGCATCGTAGCGGCAGCAGCCGTACGGCTCCGCCGATTCGGCGCCGCGGGGCGATAGGCGGGAGAATGCCGGTCATGGAAGCAGTCGTATTCGACATGGACGGGACGCTGACCGACACCGAGTCCACCTGGGACGTGGTGCGCCGCAGCCTGGCGGACGAGGACGGCGTCCCCTGGCCCGAAGGCGCCACCCAGGCGATGATGGGGATGTCGACCCAGGAGTGGTCGGCCTATCTGGCCGAGGTGGTGGGGCTGCGGGGCACTCCTGAGGAGGCCGCCCGCCGCACCATCGAGGGGCTGCAGAAGATCTATCGGACTGAACTGAGGGTGCTGCCCGGCGCGCCGGAGGCGATCGCACGGATCGGTTCCCGCTGGAGGCTCGGCCTGGCCAGTTCGTCACCGCGGTTGCTGATCGATCAGGCCGCCGCCGCGATGGGCGTCCTCGACCGCTTCGCGACGACCATGTCGACCGAGGAACTCCACGACGGCGCCGGCAAGCCCGCCCCCGATGTCTACCTGGAGGTCTGCCGCCGGCTGGGCGTCGAGCCGCAGCGGGCGGTCGCCGTCGAAGACGCGCCCAACGGGATCCGCGCCGCGCATGCCGCCGGCATGAAGGTGGTCGCGATCCCGCCCCACTTCCACCCCCCGACCCCGGATGTCCTGGCGCTGGCCGATGTCGTGATCGACAGCCTGGACGAACTCACCATCGATCTCGTCGCCGGGCTGCTGCAGGAGCGCTGATGTTACGTTCGTTGCTGCTGCGCGCCGCCGACAGCCAGCGACTGCGCGGGATGGTCGAGGCAGCCCCGCCCACCCGGGCGGTGGTGCGCCGGTTCATCGCGGGCGACACCATCGCGGACGGACTCCAGGCGGCCCAGCGGCTGGCCGAGGACGGACTGGTCGCCAGCATCGACGTGCTGGGCGAGGACGTCACCGACCCGGCTCAGGCCGAGCAGGCCACTCAGGCCTACCTCGAGTTGCTCGCGGGAGTTCCCCAAGCCGGCCTGGTGGGCTCGCTGGATGTCTCGCTGAAGCTGACCTCACTGGGCGCCGCGCTGCCCGGCGGCACCGAGGCGGCCTACAGCAATGCCCGACGAATCTGCGAGGCGGCCGTCATGGTCGGCGCCACCGTCACCGTCGACGCCGAGGATCACACCACACTGGACCGGATGCACGGCGTGGTCGACCAGTTGCGCGAGGACTTTCCCACCGTCGGCCTCGTCCTGCAGGCCATGCTGCATCGCACCCCGGCCGATGCCGTCCGCTACGCCGGCCCGGCCTCGCGGGTCCGGCTGTGCAAGGGCGCCTACGACGAGCCTGCCGAAGCGGCGCTGCGGGGACGGGCCGAGGTGAGCGCGGCCTACGTCGCCGCGGCGCGGACGCTGTTCGCCGGCCAGGGCTACCCGATGCTGGCCACCCACGATCCTGAGCTGATCGCGGCCGCCGAGGTGCTGGCCGGGGAGTCCGGGCGCAGGCCCGGAGACTACGAGTTCCAGATGCTCTTCGGGATCCGCACCGACGAGCAGCGCCGGCTGGCGCGGACCGGCCACCGGGTGCGGGTCTACGTCCCCTGCGGCACCGACTGGTGGGGCTACTTCGTCCGCCGCCTGGCCGAGCGCCCGGCGAACCTGCTGTTCTTCCTGCGCGCCCTGGTCGGACGCTGAGCGGGCTCGGCCCGGATCCCGGCCCTACAGTCCAGTGGCGCGCTCCAGCCCGGCACTCAGGTCGGCGATCAGGTCGCCGGCGTCCTCGACGCCGATGCTGAGCCGCAGCATGCCGTCGGTGATGCCGGCGGCCTCGCGCACCTCGGGCGGCATCGCGGCGTGGGTCATCGAGGCGGTGTGGGAGATAAGCGATTCGACGCCGCCGAGGGACTCGGCCAGGCAGAAGTGCACCAGCCCGTCGACCAGAGCCGCGGCGGCGCGCTCGTCCGCCACCTCGAAGGTGACCATGGCGCCGAAGCCATCCTGCTGGGCGGCGGCCAGGGCGTGGCCGGGATGGCCCGGGAGGCCCGGGTAATGGACGGCGCGCACCCCAGGATGACCGGCCAGGAACTCGGCCACCGCCCGGGCATTGGCCTGGGCGGCCGCCATCCGCAGGTGCAGGGTGCGCAGGCCGCGCAGGGTCAGGTAGGAATCGAAGGCGCCGCCGGTCACACCGGCGGTGTTCGCCCACCAGGCGAGTTCGGTGTGATGCTCCTCGTCGGCCGCGATCACCGCGCCCGCCACCACGTCGCTGTGGCCGTTGATGTACTTGGTGGTCGAGTGCACCACCACGTCGGCGCCCAGTTCGAGCGGGCGCTGCACCACCGGCGAGCAGAAGGTGTTGTCCGCCACCACCAGCGCCCCGGCCGCGTGGGCCTCGGCCGAGACCTGTGCGATGTCGGTGACCCGCAGGAGCGGGTTGGAGGGGGTCTCGATCCAAACCAGGTCGGCGGGCTCCGCCAGCACCTGGGCGACCTGCCCGGGGTCGCTGAGGTCGGCCAGATCCAGTCGGAAGACGCCCTTGCCGGCCAGCGCGTCGAAGAGCCGCCAGGAGCCGCCGTAGCAGTCGAAGGGGACGATCACCCGTCCGCCGACCGGGACGAGGGCATGCAGCACCGTGGTGATCGCCGCCATCCCCGAGGAGGTCACGACCGCGCCGGCACCGCCTTCGAGATCCGCCAGGGCGTCGGCCAGGATGGTCCGGGTCGGGTTGCCCGAACGGCTGTAGTCGTACATCCCCGGGCTGCCGAGCCCGGCGAAGGCGTAGGTGGAGGAGAGATGCAGGGGCGGGACCACGGCACCGAAGGCCTGGTCGGTGTTGAGCCCGGCCCGCACTGCGCGGGTTGCCGGCGTCGACTCGCTCATGGCGCCAGACCCTACCGTCTGGCCGATGGCGGGAAACCTCGCGCCCAACTCGCGGCGGACGCTGGCGCACCGCCCGGTGCGCGGGTACGGTCACCCCATGAAGATCGAAGATGTGATCCGCGCCAAGGGAACCGACGTCGTCACCATCGCGCCGGCGGCCACCGTGAAGCAGCTCCTCGACCTGCTCGCTCAGCACAGCATCGGTGCGGTCGTGGTCAGTGCCGACGGTCGTCACATCGACGGGATCGTCAGTGAGCGCGACATCGTCCGGAAGCTCGCTTCCGTCGGTGCGAGCATCCTTGACGGTCCGGTCAGCGCCATCATGACCGCGAACGTGAAGACCTGCACCCCGGACGAGTCGCTGGAGGACACCGCCCGCGAGATGACCTACTCCCGCTTCCGTCACCTGCCGGTGGTGGTCGACGGCGAGCTGAAGGCCGTGGTGTCGATCGGCGATGTGGTGAAGTACCGGATCGACCAGTTGACCGACGAGCGCAACCATCTGCTGGGCTACCTGCACACCTGATCGTGCCGGGTGACCCGTCCGGGGCGCCGGACGATCCTGCCGGCGTTGAGGAGGCTCGCGCCGTCCGCGCGCTGCAGGCGCTCGGCGTGCCTCACGTCGCCCGCCGCTACCCACCCGCCAGGTCGCTGGCCGAGGCAGCGGAGATGCGCGGGCTGCGTCCCGCGGACATCGTCAAGACGATGGTGGTACGCCGTGGCTCGGACGACTACCTGTTCGTCCTGCTGGGCGGGGATCGGGAGATCTCCTGGCCGAAGCTGCGCGCCCTGCTCGGGGTGAGCCGCCTGTCGATGCCGGACGCCGCCACCGCACTGGATGTGACCGGCTACCCACGCGGCGCGATCACCCCGTTCGGGGCGAACCGTGCCTGGCCGGTCTACGTCGACGCCGACGTCCCGGGCCGGCGGATCTCGATGGGCGGCGGCGAACTCGGCCTGGCGATCGCGGTGGACGCCGACGATGTGATCGCCGCGCTCAGCGCCACAGTGGCCGACCTCGCCACCGACCCTGCCACGGTCTGACCCGTCAAGGGGCCAAGGCCGGCCCGCGGGCGGAGTCTCGAAGCCCTGCTTCCACGCCCCGTCGGGACTCGCGCTACGCGACGACCTCAGGGATCGCTTTGGCTTCGACCATCCGGGATGACACCGAGGGGTCAGGGATTGAAACGCGAGTGCCCTGCCTCAGGCTCGGGAGCCGTCCCCTCGGACACTTGCTCACCCTGATCCTCGACCGGCTCCGCGGCTTCGTAGGCAGCGGAGAGCGTCCGGTAGGGCTTGGAGGCCAGCGCCATCAGCGTGAACGCCAGGCCGACCACGGACGCCAGAACGAAGACCAGCGCGATCCCGCGGGCATCACCGTCGCCGAGCAGCCACCCGAAGGCATCCCGCCCGGCGTCGGTCTCCATGTAGGGGATCAGCCAGAACTCGGCGATCGGGCCGACCACGAAGGCGCTGACCGGCATCGCGGCGATTTCGGCGCTGGTGGCGAGGCCGAAGACCCGGCCCTGCTTCGGCAGCGGGACGACCCGCTGCAACACAGTCTGCTCGGCCGCCTCCGCGATCGGCATCAACGCCATGTAGAGCAGGATCCCCACCGCCAGCAGCCAGATCGACTCCCGCAGGGTGAAGCCGAAGCAGATCACCCACATCACCACGTTGGCCAGCAGCAGGCTGCGCAGCGGCCGCGATCCCAGTCCCTTGCGGGCCACCCAGGCGCCACCGACCAGGAAGCCGAAGCTCAGCACGCCCCACATCACGCCCCAGACCTCCACCGACATCAGGGTGAGACCGTAGGGATCCATCAGCGCCATGACGACGCCGCCGAGCAGGTTGTTGAAGGTGCCGAAGAGGATCAGCCAGATCAGCCCGGGCACCTCGCGGATGGCGCGCCAGGCTCCGACGAAGTCGACCGGCTTCGGGGCACCGTCGGCGTGCACGATCTCGGGCTCGGGAATCCGTACCGTCCACAGGTGCAACAGCGAGAGCACGGTCAGCGCCATGGCGATCACCAGACACCATTCGATGCCCAACTGGCCCACCGCCAGCCCGGCGAAGACCGAGGTGACCGCGAAGCCTAGCCCGCCGACGATTCCGACCAGGCCGTTGGCCTGGGCCCGCTCGGCGTCGGGAACCAGCAGGGTCACCACCGTCGACAGCGCGATCCCGCGGGCGGACTCGGTGACCGAGCCGATCAGCAGCAGCGCCGCGAAGGCGAACAGCGGCGCAGATCCGAGGGTCACCAGGGTGGAGCGCGGGGACATGATGAACACCCCGCAGGCCAGGGCGAAAAGCACCAGCGTGATGGTCTGCGAGACCACCATGACGGCCTTCTTACGGGTGCGGTCGACCCACGAGCCGAAGGGCACGCCCATCACCGCGACCAGCAGCAGGTAACCACCCATCAGGAAGGAGGTCACCAGCACCGACCGGGTCTCCAGGTACAGCCAGAAGACCACCGCGGTCCACAGGAAGTTGGTGGTCAGGTTGGCGATGAAGGTGTTGACCAGGACCGCGTTGAAGTGACGACGGTTCTCGGTCAGATTCGGCTCAGTCATCCGTTTCCGCTCGTCCGGGGAGGAGTGCGTGCCGACACTACGCGACGCCCCCGACATTTTCCCAAGCCAACGGCTACTCAGGATTACCCGTCGTCAGCCGGTCCACCGAACCGTCCCCGTATGTCCGACCTGTCGAGGGCCAGCCTTAGCAGCCGAGAGCCAGCGCACAAGGCTGGCCCTCGGCCAGGAAGGCTGGTCCTCGACGTTCAGCACCGACACCTACCTGACGCGGTTCAGTTGTCGGAGGATTCGCCGAGCAGGGGCGGCTCAGCGCTCCAGAGCAATGAGACTTCCTCCATAGGTCGCCGCGGCGACAGATGCTGGGCTGAGCCAGCCCTCGGTGGACTCCACCCAAGGTTATTTACGCGCTTGTGGGCGCGTGCCACAATGAGCGCCGTGGCAGGCGTGGATTGGGAAAAGGCACTCGACATCTCGCAGGCGAAGAAGAATGTCGAATCCGAGTTTTTCGGTGACTGGTACAATGACCCGTGGGGGTGGCCGGAACTAGAGTTTCTGGTCAAACACAGCACCAAGGACATAGTCGAGCATCTCAACGGGTCCTCCTCTCGTCAGGTCGCCCTGCTGGACGTGCCAAAACCTAACTGGAGCTATCGACCCGCGGTGGTGGTGGACCCGCTGGACAGGCTGGTGTATCAAGCATTGGTGGACCGTCTGAGTCTGGATCTGATCGGCAGACTGCCGCCGAGTGTCTACGGTTGGCGCTTGCCCGCTACCCAGCCCAAGGCTGGCCAGTACTCCCACAACAACCTGCAATGGGACGCCTATCGCTCTCATTTGAGCGAGGCGTCGTCTCTGCTCGGTGCAGCGTTGACTACCGATGTCGTGTCGTGTTTCGCAAGCATTGGTGTAGACAGAGTCTGTGGCGCTGTATCCGAGTGCTGCCCCAAGGGCTACCCCGTGAATCGCCTGCTTCTAATGCTGCAATCGTTTGATATGAACGCACCTGAGCGCACAGGCTTGGTTCAACGATCCACATCCTCAGCCGTCTTGGCCAACATGTTCCTGTCCGTTTTAGATGACGTTATAGACGCGCATGCCGTCGACCTGCCTTCTATCGCTCTCCAGGTTCAGACGACCCCGCGAAAGCACCCCAAGCGGTCTTGGGTGCGATGGATGGACGATATGTGGTTGTTCGGTGACGATGCGAGCGCGATGCGCAAGGCCCAGATCGAGCTTCAATCCGCCGCGCACTCGATCGGGCTGCAGCTCAACGTTGCCAAGACCGAGGTCTTTGAGGGCGGCGACGTCTTCGATCGTGCAATGAATGTCGAACATAGTGCGGTTGATGGAGCTCTAGGGCAAAGCAACAAGGACGAGAAGCCCTTGGAAGAGATGATCGACAAGATCCTGCTGGAGCCGGAGAAAGCGAGTCGCACGTCTGTCAAGTTCGTGGTGAGCCGGATGTTGAAACACAACGTCAAATATAAGCAACTCGAGTTCGTTAAGGCATCACCTCGTATGCCGCACTGCGCCGACGACTTGGGCAGACTGTTTGCGCACCGGTTTACACAGGACTCACTCGGGGACTGGTTCTTATCGCAGACTTCGTCGGGTTGGCTACAGTTCGAATGGTCCACTTCCTTCTATGTGCTCATGCTTGACTCCGCAGTTAAACCACGTCGGGAAGTTGTCGAGTACGTCGCCCATCTAGTGGAGTCGGCAAATGGAAGCGTCCAGCTCTTGGCGGCATGCGCGCAGCGCTTGGCGTCTTGGGATCGGACTATGGCGCGCGCCGCAATCCGGGCCGGAATGGCCCGAGCATCCGACCCGCAACACCGCAGGATCCTCGCCCTTGCATCCCTGCTCACGGGTGAGTCAGGCCGTCAGGTAAGTAGCTGGCTCCGTCAGCACGCGGAGACTGACCTGACACAGAGAATGCTCGCTCGACAACACCACGCGCCGGCTCCTGTTCTCGCGAAGTATGCGACTGCGAAGAAGTAGTGACGCCTGCCTTGGTAGCGCCGTGGGATCAGGTGGCGCTCCTCGTGTCGGCGGCCTGGTCGTAGTCCCCACGGAACTCGACGGGTGGACCTGCCGCTAATGGTCCTGCACGCGGCACTCGACGCGCAAAGGCTGACGGGAGGCCCGAGCGCGTTTAGTGACCACATGCACTACAACGCATCCGCCCTGATCGAACGGATCGGCCCGAGCGTCCTGAGTTGCCGCCCTGCGCGGGAGCTTTCACAACCGTTCGGCTTCCCGGCCGGCCCCGGGGCTCAGTCGGGCAGACTGCCGGCTACTCAGGGTCTGGAGTAAGGAACCCGCTCGTGAACCTGAGGCCAGCCTGGTTGATGACATCAAGCGCCAGCTCGCGAGCTTGAGGCTCAAGCGAAAAGTCATCACCAACGAAGCTCAGGCTAGAACGTATGGTTCAAACGAATCCAGCGGAGTTGACCACTCAGGAATCTCGGAGCCGTGCTCGTCGCGAGCAACGATTAGGAGCGGATCCGCGCCGTCCCACTCAACGCTCACCTCTATGTCGAAGTCGCTCCATCCGAGGTGTTCGATCCCGTCGGTGCGCCGCCAATCGCCGCGTCCACGGTGACAGATCGCTCCTTGAAGGCGGCCGCCAACTGGGGCTCGCTCATCCAGAAGGTGCTTCGATGCTCAGCGAGACGTGGAGGTCGAGCTAGGGCGCCTTTACGACTGGACCGGCCTGCGCTCCCGTCCCAAAGAGCGAGCTTGGCTCGTTGCCGTCGCGCGACCGCGGATCCAGCCGCGAGCCAGCATCAGGCTCAGCGCAGAAGAAGCGCGCGCAATCCTGCAGGCTGGCCAACTAGCCGCGTCCCGCATTCGCAGGCGCCGCCTATCCGTGTTCGACCTGGTCGATCTCGGCACCCCCAGACCAGGACTGCGACGCCAGGTGTTCCGCACGTTCAATGGCGGCAGTGGATTCCGTGACGCGCGTGTGAGCGTCCACGGCCGGGGTCTGCATCGTTCCGAAACGGTGCCCGAAACCCTTGGTTGTCGAAGATCAGATGGGGAGGACTCGAACTCGGCGGAACAATCACCGCGAGGGCGCTCGGCTGGCCCGCAGCATCGACTCTCTCGATCCCAAGGTTGAGCACCGGCGGGCTGACCTTAGCTGCGGCTACCGCACGCAGAGTGCGCTACTCGCGCTCGCTGACCTGCCCGAGATCCTGCCGGCCGCTCGCCACCTTGTTGCTTTCGGTAACGCCGTAGACGATCATGCCGCCACCGCTATTCGCCATCGCAGCCACGTCCTTCGGGAAGTCGCTGCTCCCCGGAGACTTCGGCAGAGGTCGTTTCCAGTCGAGGTCCCGCGCCTCAGGGAGTTGGGCAGTCACCGCGTCGTCCAGCAAGCTTGAGGTTAGCGGCCCCGCGGGCGCTCCCAACAGGCGGTGAACTGGGGTGTAGTTCACCCGTACACCGTATCGAGGACGGCGCTGCATGGCGGCGGTCCCGGGCTGGTGAGGGCTAAAGAATCTTGTCAGCGACGTGGCCTCGAACATCCGCACATGTCGCCTTTCACGCCCACAGCTTCTGTAGCATGGTCCACGCGATGAGTGACGATGAGATCTCCTTGAGCATGAGCGTGCCGCTCGACTCTGATGGTTTCCTGCGGCGCGAATGTCCCACGTGTGAGCGCGAGTTTAAGTGGCTGCCCAGCAGTGGTGACAACGACGCCGAAGTCACGCCGCCACCCGATGGCGGCTACTACTGCCCGTACTGCGCAGTTCAGGCGCCCGAAGGTCAGTGGTTCACCCAGGCGCAAATCGAGCTTGCTCAGAACATGGTCGCCACGCAGGTCCTTGGGCCGATGCTGAACGACTTCAGCCGTGACCTCAACAGGGTCGGCCGTCGTTCTGGCGGCTTGCTGTCGGTCAGCGCGACATACGAGGCGCCTGACGAGATGGAGCCCTTGACCGAAGCCGACGACATGAAGCGCGTCGAGTTCAGGTGTCATCCAGATGAACCCGTGAAGGTGCTGGACGGCTGGGAGGAGCCTGTCTACTGTCTGGTCTGCGGCAACGCCGCCTAGCTGAAGCTCCGAGAGAGTATCGGTTTTGGGCATGTGAGAAAGCGAAGGACTGCTGCGCCACGCCGTCCCTCCCCTCGACACACCTCTAGATTGCACTCGGCGAATCGGGTAGGTGATCGACGAAGACGTCGATTCCTTGCTGCAATTGCTCTACGAGTTCGCGCACGCCGTCGTCGAGCATCTGCTCCGCCTCGACAGTGCCCACCATCGCCGATGCCATCGGTCGGAGCCAGGTGAACATCGTCGCCATCACACCTTCCAGTCCCACGTCGATCATTAAGTGCAAGTTCAGCGTGCCGTCCTCCATCAGTTCAAGCGACCGCCCCATGCGCAGGGTGATCGCGACCGGTCCGTCGAGCGGCTGAACGATCGTGCACCTGTGCCAGCGAAACACCGAGTGCCCGCTACCGAATCCGCCATGGCTCTTCAAGATATTCGTCGTCAGTTTGTCAGTTGCCGAGTCGACCTCGGTGCGTGCCGACAAGCTCTTCAGTGCTTCGTTAAGCGGCTTTGTCTTGGTCTGTAGGTTCCGTACGGCGACGAGCGCGAGTTCCTTGCGCTGCGCTTGTATGTCCTGCGCCGCCAGCAGCGGCCCGATCTTGGATTGAAGCCGCGCGCGTGCCGCCGACACATCGAGCACGGGCGGCTCATTTGCGAGTTGCTCCCATGCGGCAAGGTCACGGGCGACCTGTTCCTTCGTTGGCCTCTCGTCGGCGTGCAAGCGCGTCATCAGATCAATCTCCTGATCGAGTGAATCGGCACGAGCGTGCGGTCGGAAGTCCCCGATACCGAACCCGTGGGTGCTCGCAGGCTGATGGCCCTCAGGTGGGAATCGCTGGTCGGTTGCGAGCACCCACAGCGTCTTGCCGAGTGAGTACACGTCGGCCGCGTGTGCATCAGCGGTAGATGGGTCACGGATCATCTCGTACGCCATGTAGTGCGCGGGTCCGAGCGGACGGCCCTCCGCCGTGAGGCCGTCGGTGTCAGGCAGTGCGACGAGACCGAAGTCGCCGATGAGCCACCTACCATTGAGCTCGTAGAGATTCCCCGGTTTGATGTCGCGGTGGGCGATTCCGTGGTCGCGCTGCAACCGCCATAACGTGTCGGCGATCCCTGCAACCGCATGCACCACATCCAGGAGCGGTCGTCCCTGCAACGCCACGGCAATCGGCGTCGCGACCGGCATGGCGAGCCACGGCTGGTCGTCCTTCGACGGTTCGTCGGGAAGGTATGCGTCGATCAGGGGCAGCAGCCCTGCGACATCTTGGTGGGCCCGCAGAAATCCGATCTCTCGCACAAACCGCTGGTACGGCTCACGTTCGACCTTCGTCGTGTTGATGACCTTCAAAGCCACCGGCGTGTCAAAGCCGTCGCGTGTTGCTACGAACACAGCTGCGTTTCCACCACGCCCCAACTGATCGCCGAGCGTCCACGGCCCCACTTGTCGTCCTGGCGCGCCGGCCATTGCATTCCACCCCGTCGGTTGCTGCCTCGCGGGAATCCGGGCGGCAAGAGCCTAGTAAAGGTCACAGCCGCTGGGCCCCGCGAGCGGGTCCCACACCTCCGCATATTAGTCTCACCGCTTTGATAGGCGGAGTTGCAGGCAGAGCCGCCTGCAACTACCGGCAGGAATCAACATCCGCTTCTGCCGCAAACCGGTGAGGAGTGACCCACCTTCGCCACCCAGGGCGAGCCCGACCGCGGGTACTTCGGCCCATAACGGCCTTGCTGTTCCATGGACCCGACACGCATCCTCGCTCGACCCCCTTCGCTACGGCCGCGGGCGGCTTGGGGTAGGTCAGTTGTCGGTGGACTTGCCTATCAAGGGTTCTTCGGCGCTCCAGAGCAATGAGACTTCCTCCATAGGTCGCCGCACCCAGAGAAGGGACAACCAGGCTGCGCCGGGTTGCGGGGTCGGCGTCCCCCAGCAGCGCCCGACCGAGCTGTCGTTCATCCGCTCATGCCGATCTGCAGACGCTTATGGAGCCGTACTCGTCCGGAACCGCCGATGTCGGAGGGTGAAGGCTGGGAACGATGGGAGGCTGGAGAGACTCACTCGTGGTATGCGGCCGCTTGCTCAACACTAGCCGGACAAGGCCTCTAGGTTCGACGTACCCGGGTGCGTCGAACCTAGGTGCGAAATGACCGGCCGGCCAACCAACGCGTGTACTGCCCAGCAACTCCCCTTCAAAGCCTCGATGATGCCGTATCGTCAGCACTGTGTCAGCAAACAGCTTGAGCAATGACGCTCTCCTGCTCGGAGCGAAGATCGGCCAGAGTCGCAAAGATGCAAACGACTCAATGAGCGTTCCGGAGCATGAAGCCTATTTTGTAGCTAAATACTATCTGGACCAGTACCAGCCGACGCACGATGACCTCATGAGTGGACTTGTGGACGGCGCGCGAGATGGCGGGATTGATGCAGCGTACGTCCTTGTGGATGGCTTCTCGCTGCGAGATGATGCCGCCCTCGAGCGGTTATCGAGATCACCAAGTCTCGATCTAATTCTGATGCAGGTGAAGAACACTACCGGCCACAGTGAGACCGCAGTCGAGAAGATGTTGATCAGTGTACCGGAACTGCTTGATCTCGCGCGGGATGAGACTGCACTCAGCAAGACCTACAACTCTCGCCTCCTGGAGGCCACTCGCCGCTTCCTGAAGGCCGTGGAAGTCGCCCAGATGCCCCAGATTCACATTTTCGTCTGCTTCGCCGCATTGAGGGCAGGGGAACCGCATCCTAACGTGGTCGCCCGCGGAATTGACTTACAGCGTTTGATCGGAAGAACGTTTACAGGATCCAATCCTGAAGTCGCCTTCTTTGGAGCTTCCGAAATTCTGCAGATGTCACGCAGGCCAACAACCCGCTACAAGACGCTGCGTTTGGCCGAGAATCCCATCACCACGGATTTCCAGGGTGGGTACATAGCCGTGGTCAACCTTGATGACTTCGACGAGTTCATCACTGATCCGTTCGGCCGCCTGGATGCTGGCGTCTTCGAGGCCAACGTTCGCGACTACGAGGGTGAAACAGCTGTCAATCGGCACATTCAGCGCACCCTCGCCGACCGCGACGAGCAGATAGACTTCTGGTGGCTCAACAATGGCGTCACGATCGTCGCGAATCGCGTGCAGTTGAGTGCCAAGCAGATAAGTCTGGAGTCGCCTCAGATCGTTAACGGGCTTCAGACGTCTCATGAGATTTTCAAAAGGGAGCGCTCCACGCATGGACGAGACCCGCGGTCGGTACTGGTAAAGGTCGTGGAGGCGACGCAGGCGAGTGTTCGTGACGCCATCATCCAGGCAACTAACAGCCAGACCATCCTGAACACGAGTTCGCTGCGTGCTACCGACAGCATCCAGCGGCAGATCGAGGAGCACCTCCAGGCGAAAGAGCTATACTACGAGCGAAGGCGCAACTCATACGCAAACTTGGGAATGCCCATCGATCGACTTGTTTCAGTTGAGCAAATGGGCCAAGCGTTGGTGAGTACATTGGGCATGGCACCTCATGTTGCGAGGGGCTCGATATCTTCCGTGTTCGCCGATGACGACATCTACGGCAAGCTATTTTCTCGAGAGCATCCCGTTGGGTGTTTCTTGGGTTCCATCGAACTGCTTCGGTGGTGCGAAGCGTTCTTGCGGCGGGGCTCAACGACCCGCGACGAGGTCGACAATTTTGTTTTCCAGCTATCGATGTTGGCCTCAATCGCGATCACTCGAACCACCGCGCCCAAGGCTGCCGCTCTCGCGGATGTTGAGAAGCCCTCCGATGAGCTTCTAGGTGACCTGCTCGCGACGATTCGCGAAGAATATTCAATTCACACTCGCGTTCGGGGAGAGGTGCTATTTGAGCGCCTATCGAAGGCTCGGGAGGTCACTCGTCGGCTATTGCAGAGGTCTGATAAGGAGCTGGCGCGCCGACGACCCTTTAGGCGATGATCCAGGCGCGGAGCCGCGAACCGCTACGCACCCTCTCATGCCGCAACTGGTGAGGAACAACTCACCATGGAGATCCCAAGACCGGCTAGACGCAGGTGCTTCGGTCCATGACGGTCGTGATGAAACCCGGAACAGGCTGGAGGCCGCATAGAAGACCAAGGCCTCTGCTCCGTGGACCCACGCGCACTCTCTCCGACTCCTTCGCTATGGCCGCGGGCGGCCTCAGATAGGTCAGTTGTCGGTGGACTTGCCCAGCAGGGGTTCCTCGGCGCTCCAGGGGAAGGAGATCCACTCGCTGGTGCGCTTCCAGACGTAGTCGCACTTCACCGCCGACTGGGGCTTCTCGTACAGCACGGCGGTGCGCGCCTCGGCGACGTGCTCGGCGCAGAACTCCTGCACCGTCCGCAGGGTCTCGCCGGTGTCGGCCACATCGTCGACGATCAGGACGGTCTGGCCCGACAGCAGCACTCCGGGCGGCACCGGCGGCAGCACCACCGGCATCGGCAGCCGCTCGCCGACGCCGGTGTAGAACTCGACGTTGATGATGTGCAGGTTCTTGATCCCCATCGCGTAGCTGATCGCCCCGGTCGGCACCAGGCCACCGCGGGTGATCGACAGGATCAGGTCGGGCCGGAAGCCGTCGTCCACCACCTGCCCGGCGAGTTCGCGGATCGCGATCCCGAACCCCTCCCAGGTCAGTACCTCACGCGCCGGGTTCGTCATTGCCCCATCCTGTCAGTGCCGGCGGCCGCGGGCCGGTGGAACCCGTCGATCGTCCCGCCGTTCGTCGTTACGCTGGCGGGATGCACCGCGCGATCATCACTGTGGACGGACGAGTCCAGGGCGTCGGCTTCCGCTGGTGGGCGATGGGCGAGGCCCGCGAACTCGGGCTGGCCGGACGCGCCACGAACCTCGATGACGGCACGGTGCAGGTTGACGTCCAGGGCGATCTGACCAGGATCGGGACGATGCTGCGCCGGCTGATCGAGCAACCCACCACCACGGCGAGACCCGGCCGCGTGACCAGCCACACCCTGCGATGGGCCGAGCCGGCGCCCGGCGTGCGGGGTTTCCAGGCCTACTGATGACGGCTGTTCTCTCCACCCGGCATTGCGCGCTGGCGGTGGTCGTCGCCGCGATCGGGTTCGGCACCACCGGCACCGCCCAGACCTTCGCTCCCGCGGGCGCTGAGCCGCTCTCGGTGGGGGCCATCCGCCTGCTGGTCGGCGGGCTGCTGCTGGCCCTGATCGGCGGCGTCCGTTACTACCGTCACGTCGGCCGGACACTGCCTCGGTTCACCACCGGTTTCTGGTGGGTGCTGCTGGGCGCCGGTTCGGTCATGGCCTACCAGGCCACCTTCTTCGCCGGCACCCGCGCGAACGGGGTGGCGGTCGGGACGGTGGTCGCGCTCGGGTCGAGCCCGCTGTTCGCCGGGCTGTTCGAGTGGCTGGGCTTCGGACGGCGGCCCACCCGGCGCTGGGCGGTGGCCACCGGCCTGGCGGTGGCCGGCATGGTGCTGCTCACCGGGCTGAGTGGTGGAGCCGCGGTGGACCCCTCCGGGGTTCTCGCCTCGTTGGGAGCGGGCGCGTCCTACGGCGGCTACACGGTCGCCACCAAGGCCGTGCTACGACGAGGCTGGGATGCGACGTCCGCGGTCTCCGCGATGCTCGGGCTGGGCGCCCTCCTGGCCGACTTCATCCTGATGGGCACCGACAACACCTGGATCGCTACCGGACGCGGCCTTGCCGTGGTGGCCTGGCTGGGCGCGGTGACGGTGGTGGGGGCCTATCTGCTGCTCGGGCATGGGCTGCGTGGGCTATCGGCGGCCACCGCCACCACGCTGACCCTGGCCGAGCCCGCGACCGCGTCGCTGCTGGGCGTGCTGGTGCTAGGCGAGATGCTCACCGATTGGCAGTTCGCCGGCATCGCGGCGATGGCGGCCGGGGTGCTCATCGCCGGGACGGAGCGCGCGGGCGACCAGGTCGACGCTCGGCGAGCACCCACGCCCGCACGGTGACCGGCTACTCGTTCTCACCGATGGTGACGTCGCTGCCGGGCATGTAGGGCTCCAGCACCGGGAACACCCAGGTGAACAACGCGTAGACCGCGGCGCCGAGCAGGACGGCGGCCAGCACGATCTTCACCGGGAGCGGGCCGGGAAGCAGCTTCCACAGGGTGCCGTACAGGGACATCAGTCGGTCACCTCCAGCAGCTCGAGCGGCAGCCCGTCGGCATGCGGGATGGTGTCGATCAACCGGCCGTGGGTGACCCAGCGCTGCCGGGAGCTGAACATCGGGTGGCAGCTGGTCATGGTCATCAGTGCCTCGGTGGGCTGCACGCCTGGCTGGCTCGGCACCGGCGCGACCACCTCGACCTGGGTGGGCAGCACGATCAGATCGTCGTACACCTCGTAGACGAAGTACGCCTCCGCCGTCTCGACGATCACCAGATCACCGTGCTTCAGCTCGGCGACCTTGTTGAAGGGCTTGCCGTAGGTGGTCCGATGGCCGGCCATCGAGAAGTTCCCGACTTCGCCCGGCATCACAGTCTCGGGGTAGTGGCCGATCCCCTTCTGCAGCGTTGCCCGGTCCTTGCCCTCGAACAGCGGCTTGGCGTACTTCGCGCCGAACCGAGGAATCCGGACGATCGCGAACCCCTTGCCGATCTCGACCGGCTCCAGGACGGACGGGCCGTCATCGGGGGCGGGCGGCTGAGTCCTGAAGGTGTCCTCCAGCTGGGAGACCACATCGGCCTGCTCGCTGTCGCCCACCACGTCCGTCCAGACCAGCTGCCAGGCGACGAACAGTCCCAGTACCACACCGGCCGTGATCATCAACTCACCGATGATGCCGACGATGCCACGAACGAACCATCCGATGCGACTGCGCGGCTGCGCGGCTGCCCGGCGGGGGGCGGTATCGATGGCCATCGCTCGCTTTCGGTGTCGGTAACCCACCCAGGCTACCGGTCCGCTCAACCAGGCTCCACGCACCCCGTCCGAGCGTCCACCCGCGACTGAGCGCCAGCCTTAGCGTCGAGAGCCAGTGCCCAGGCACAAGCGCTCGACGACAGGAGTGGCGCTCGTTGAGCAACGTCGGTGGGGACGGAGGCCTGCGGCACCGCGCCCGGCCCTGACGCACAGCTTTCCCACAGCTTTCTCCTAGCCGTCACCAGGCTCGCGCTGGGAGAGTGTGGTTATGGCGATCCTCACCCGCAGTGGGCAAGAACCTCTCACCCGGCCCGACGGGAGCCCGATCCGAGTGCTTACCGTTGACGACGAGAGCAGCCTCACCGAGCTGCTCAGCATGGCCCTGCGCTACGAGGGCTGGGAGGTGTCGACCGCGGCGTCCGGCCTGGAGGCCGTGCAGATCGCCCGCCAGGTCCGCCCGGACGCGATCGTGCTCGACATCATGCTGCCCGACTTCGACGGGCTGGAGGTGATGCGCCGGATCCGCACCGAACAGCCGGACGTCCCGGTCATCTTCCTGACCGCCAAGGACGCCCTGGACGACCGGATCAGCGGCCTCACCGCCGGCGGCGACGACTACGTCACCAAGCCCTTCAGCCTGGAAGAGCTCGTCGCGCGGCTGCGCGGCCTGCTGCGCCGCACCGGCGCGACCACTGCCCGCGAGGAATCCCGCCTGGTGGTGGGCGACCTGGCGATGGACGAGGATTCCCACGAGGTCTTCCGCGGCGGCGACGAGATCAACCTGACCGCCACCGAGTTCGAACTGCTGCGCTTCCTGATGCGCAACCCCCGGCGGGTGCTCAGCAAGGCGCAGATCCTCGACCGGGTCTGGAACTACGACTTCGGCGGCCAGGCCAATGTGGTCGAGCTGTACATCTCCTATCTGCGCAAGAAGATCGACGCCGGACGAGCCCCGATGATCCACACCCTGCGCGGAGCCGGCTATGTCCTGAAACCGGCCGCGGAATGACGTTGCCGCCGCCGGCCCCGATGGCGAAGGGGACGCTGAGCCGTCAGCTGGTGGTGCGTACCACCGCGCTGGTGGCGATCGCGACCATCACGTTGAGCTTCTTCACCTCCGTGGCCGGCTACCAGATCCTGGTGGGCGAGCTGGACGGCCGGCTTGTCACCGCCGCAGCCCGCCGGCCGGGACCGACGCCCGGGCCGGGGATGAACGACCCGGAGGGATCCGGGCTGCTCCGGATAGACCTCAGAGCCGACTGCCTCGACGAGACGGCGGCCGGCGGCTGGACGGACTGCGTGAGCTATGCGCAATGGCCGGTCGCGCTCCCGAGCGAGCAGGATCTGCTGCGGTCGGCCACCCAACTGGTCGCGCAGCTGACGCTCACCTCTCCCTCCGCGAAGATCGTCCTGATCGAAGACGTCGGCCGGTACCGGCTGCTCGTCCGGCAACGGGGTGACTACCTGACCGTGGTCGGGTTGCCCTGGAGCGAGGTGATCACGCCACTCACCAGGCAGTTGCTGGTCGCGGGAATCCTCACCCTGGGTGCGATCGCCCTGGCGGGCTTCGGCGCACGCCAGGTGGTGGAAAAGAGCCTGCGCCCGCTGCGTCGGCTGGCCAGCACCGCCTCCCAGGTCGCCACCCTGCCGCTGGCCTCCGGGGAGGGGAACCTGCCCGTCCGGGTGCCACAGCAGGATCTCGACCCACGCAGCGAGGTAGGTCAGGTCGGCGTCGCCTTCAACCAGATGCTCGACCACGTGGAAGGTGCGCTGGAGGCCCGGCACCGCAGCGAGACCAAGGTGCGCCAGTTCGTCGCCGATGCCTCGCACGAACTGCGCAACCCGTTGGCGGCGATCCGCGGCTACGCCGAACTCACCCGCCGCGAGCAGGCCGAACTGCCGTCGAACACCGCGCACGCGTTGACCCGGATCGAGTCCGAGTCGGATCGGATGTCCGCCCTGGTGGAGGATCTGCTGTTACTGGCCCGGCTGGACTCTCAGCCGACCCTCGCCCTGCAGCCCACGGATGTCACCCAGATCGTGCTGAATGCCGTGGACGACGCCCGCGTCGCCGGCGCCGGCCACCGGTGGGAACTCGACCTGCCCGATGAGGCGCTGCTCGCCCAAGCCGATCCGCATCGGCTGCATCAGGTGGTCGCCAACCTGCTGGCCAACGCCCGGGTACACACCCCGCCCGGGACGATCGTCGTCACCTCCCTGCGTCGCGAACCCAGCCAGGTGGTGATCCGGGTGAGCGACAACGGGCCCGGCGTCCCGCCCGAGATCCATGACACCGTCTTCGAACGCTTCACCCGTGCCGAGGTCAGCCGCGTCCGCCACGCCGGGGGCTCCAGCACCGGCCTGGGCCTGGCCATCGTCGCCGCCGTGGTCGCCGCCCACGGCGGGACGGTCGCCCTGGAGAGCACACCCGGCTCGACCACCTTCGTCATCCGCCTCCCCGCCGCCTGAGGTCAGGCTGATCGACGGCGTAGTGACAAGCGCTTCCCGGTCTGCTGTCCGGGTCAATTCACAGCGAGCCAACAGAGACTGTTCATCGGATCCTCAGGTCGGGGCGCCATGATCATGCCATGACCGAGAGCGCCCCTTCCGCGCCGGGTCGGCCCAGACGCTGACCGGCCCCCGCTCCCCGCTCTGGACGGGGCTCACCCGTCACGATGCGTGAGGATGCGGGGCCGGTCAGACCACATGTAGGACGAGGGGGCGTCCCAGGCGGAAGCCCGGGGCGCCCCCTCGGCATCTGCTTCGAGTTGCCTCCGTCCGCACGGGTGGGACGCAGGAACCGTCCCCGTGTCCTACCTTGTCACGGGGCATTCCGTCGCCCCGGCTAAGGCAACCTCCCTACCCCAGCTGGGCAGTGCCGGCATCTGCCAGGAAGGCCAGGATCGCCCGAACTCTCCGGTTCTCCTCGCTGGGATCGAGCCCGAGCTTGGCGAAGATGTTCGACACGTGCTTGGCCACGGCGGCACCGGAGAGCACGAGGTCGTCGGCGATCTGGGCGTTGGACAGCCCCCGGGCCATCAGTTCCAGCACCTCGAACTCACGCGGGCTGAGGTCGCCCAGCCCCGAGCGGTTCGTCCGCATCATCGCCCGCGCCACCTCAGGGTCGATCACCACCCCGCCGGCGGCGACGATCCGCAGCGAGCCGACGAAGTCGGCCACCTGAGCGACCCGGTCCTTGAGCAGGTACCCGGTCCCGCCGCCGGCCGCCGGCAGCGCGAACAACTGCTGGGCGTAGACCGCGGCGACGTACTGGCTCAGCACCAGGACACCGAGCCCGGGGTGGGCGGCCTTCAGGTCCAGCGCGGCCTGCAGCCCGTCGGTGCTCATGGTGGGCGGCATCCGGACGTCCGTCACCACCACGTCGGGGAGGTTGCCGGACGCCGCGAGCTGATCGACGGTCTGCCGCAGCGCGTCCGCCCGGGCCTCCTGGGCAATCACCCGGAACCCCTGGCGCTGCAGCAACCCGGCCAGCCCTTCCCGCAACAGCGCAGCGTCGTCGGCCAGCACCAATGTGATCGGCTCGGTCACAGAGCCACTCCCGGTTCTCCTCGATTGAGCAGCAGCGGCAGGCTCGCCGCGACCTGGGTCGGCCCGCCCGGCGGGCTGGAGATGGTCAGGGATCCACCGAAGGCGGCCAGCCGTTCCCGCATCCCGGCCAGGCCGTGCCCGGGGCGTAGGACGGCGCCGCCCGGGCCGGCATCCACCACAGAGACCCGCAGGTGGGAATCGGTGGTCAGCAGCACGGTGACCGGTGCCCCCGGGGCGTACTTGGCGGCATTGGCGATGCCCTCGGAGGCGAAGAAGTAGCTGGCCGCCAGCACTCCCTCGGGCAATCGGGGCAGCGGGTGCGGGCAGACGATCCGGACCTCGGCGGCCGCGGCCTGGGCGACATCGGTCAGCGCGGCCACCAGCCCTCGCTCGACCAGCACCTGCGGGTGGATACCGCGGACGGTGGCCCGCAGCGCGTCCAGCCCCTTGGCCAGTGCTTCCTGCGCCTGGCCGAGCAGCCCGGCCAGCGCGGCATCCCGGGCCACGCTGGGCAGCGTCCGCGCCTCGCCGAGCATCATGGCGGCCGCCACCAGGTACTGCTGGGTGCCGTCGTGCAGGTCGCGCTCGATCCGGCGTCGCTCGATCTCGTAGGCATCCACGATCACCCGCCGGGACGCGGTCAGCTCCGCGACCGCGCGCGCCGCGTCCGCCTCGGGATCGCGGGACCGTCCGAATCTCACGCCCCCGAACCTAGCGGAGGATCCCGGCTCCGGTCACCGAGGCGACCCCTTCCCCACCCCAACCTCCCAGCACAAACCGGGCAAATCCGGTCGTCTGCATGGATAATCCACGCAACCCGCCCAGATCACCCGGATTCTGCGGCTGGCGGCCGACCTGAGGACGGACGGGCGACCGGACGTGCGACCGGCGGGACGGGGGAAGTAGTGCTGGCACTACCCCGAAAGCAGCCTGGGCACCATGGAATGGATGCCTGAGCCCGGCTGGAATGGAGCCATGATCGAACCACACCCGTCCACGCCCCTGCTGTACACCCGGGGGATCACCAAGAACTTCGGCCAGGTCCAGGCGCTCGCCGGCGTCTCGGTGAGCATTGCCCGCGGCGAGACCGTCGCCATCATGGGACCCTCCGGGTCGGGCAAGTCAACCCTGCTGCACTGCCTCTCCGGGGTCCTGGTGCCCGACCAGGGCGACGTCACCTTCGACGGACAACCGGTCTCGGCGCTGCACGACCGGGAACGCTCGCACTTGCGGCTGACCCGGTTCGGCTTCGTCTTCCAGGACGGGCAACTGATCCCGGAACTGTCGGCACGGGAGAACGTCGCGTTGCCGCTGATGCTCACCGGCACGCCGCGCAGCCGCGCACTGGGCACCGCCGACGGCATGCTGGAACGGCTCGGGCTGGCCGACCTGCGCACCCGTCGTCCAGGGGACATGTCGGGCGGTCAGGCGCAGCGGACGGCGATCGCCCGGGCGCTGGCGGCTCAGCCCGACGTGGTCTTCGCCGACGAGCCCAGCGGCGCCCTGGATCAGGCCACCGGCCACGAGATGATGCAACTGCTCACCACCACCGTCGCGATGTCGGGCGCCAGCCTGGTACTGGTCACCCACGACCTGAACGTCGCCCGCTGGTGCAGCCGGCTGATCGAGATCCGCGACGGCCTGGTGCACTCCGATCGCCGGCTCGACCCTTCGACGGACTCCGGGATCGCGGCGCCGGCCGGGACGGGAGCAGCCCGATGACCGCGGCCCTCGC
>JASGEM010000071.1:0-34420 GCA_049841235.1 Propionicimonas sp.
GCCCCCGCACGCAGCCGTGTCGCCTCGGCCTCCTCTCGGGCGACCCGTCCGACGGGCGGGGCGACGGCTATCCGCGCGACGGGATCGGCATGGGCGTGAACCGCCTCCGCATCGGCATGGCCGGCCATCGTGTCGGCCCAGGCGGCCGCACGGGGAGTCAGATCGGACATGGCACCCATCCTGTCACTCGCTAGGCTGAGATCATGTCGCAGCCACCGCAGGGCCAGAACCCGTATCAGCAGCCCTATGGCCAGCCCCAGCAACCCGCCCCCGGCTGGAACCAGGGCGCGTACGGCGCGCCCGGTCAAGGGCCCTACCCCGGCGCACCCGGTCAGGCGCCGTACCCAGGTGCGCCCGGTCAGCCACCGAATCCGCGGCCAGGGACCCCCTACGGCACTCCGCCGTACTACCAGGTTCCGGTGGCAGCCCAGCCGAAGCGCGGCAAGGGGCTGGGAATCACCGGCTTCGTGATGGTGCTGCTCGGTGCCGCGGTGGGGGTCTGGGGTTCCTGGATGTTCGGTTCGGCTGCTGCCGAGATGTTCGTCCGGCTCGGCATTCCGCTCAGCGAGTTGGAGAACTTCGATCCCACGATCCTGCCCGATTCCGAACTGGCCGCGATCGGCGTTGTCATGATGCCCGCGCTGGTGGCGTCCCTGGTGGGGTTCGTCGGCTGGATCCTCTGCATCGTCGCCACGGTGAAGGGCTCGGCTCGGCCGCTGGCGATCGTCGGCATCGTGCTCGGCGTGCTCGCCCCGATCGCGGAGTACTTCGCTCTGGTCGCAGGGATGGCCGCCGGGCTGGGGATGATTCTTCCCTAACCGCCTGAGGCGTCGGATTCGGCGGCACTCAGGTCGGCGTCACCCAGTTCTGTGCTCTCCAGCCAGCCGTAGGGCAGCACCACCTTGTCCCTGGGCGTGCCCTGGCGTCCGCGCGGGCTGGCCAGTTCACCGACCGGGTAGGGCTGGCCGGCGTCGAGCCGGCCCAACAGGTCGGCCAGCTCGGCCAGGCCGGAGACCATCGCCAGGCTGCGGCGCAACTCGCCGCCCACTCCGAAACCCTTGAAGTACCAGGCCATGTGCTTGCGGAGATCGGTCAGGCCGTACTTCTCGCCGTAGAGCTCTGCAAGCAGTTCGGCGTGGCGATAGACCGTCGTGGCCACCTCGCCCAGGTTCGGCAGCAGCTGGGTGCGGCGTCCGGCGAAGGCGTCGGCCAGGTCGCGGAACAGCCAGGGACGGCCCAGGCAGCCGCGTCCGATCACCACGCCGGCGCAGCCGGTCTGCCGCACCATGTCCAGCGCATCGGCAGCCTCCCAGATGTCGCCATTGCCCAGCACCGGGATGTCGACGGCCTCGACCAGGGTGGCGATGGTCTCCCAGTCCGCCTCGCCGGCGTAGGCCTGCTTGACCGTCCGGGCGTGCAGCGCCACCGCCGCGCAGCCGGCCTCCTGCGCGATCCGTCCGGCGTCAAGGTAGGTGAGATGGTCGTCGTCGATGCCCAGCCGGGTCTTCATGGTGACCGGGACGCCGTAAGGCTCGGCCGCCCGCACGGTTGCCCGCAGGATGGCCGCCAGCCGGTCGCGTTTCCAGGGCAGCACTCCCCCACCGCCCTTGCGAGTGACCTTCGGCACCGGGCAGCCGAAGTTGAGATCGATGTGCCCAACCCCGAATTCCTCGCACAGGATCCTCGCCGCCTTCGCCATCACCTGCGGGTCCACGCCGTACAGCTGGACGGAACGCACCGTCTCGCCCGGATCGAACCGCAGCATGTCGAAGGTCTTCGGAATCCGCTCGACGACCCCTCGCGAGGTGATCATCTCGCACACGTACAGCCCAGCACCCTGCTCACGGCAGAGCTGCCGGTAGGCAGCGTTGGTGATGCCCGCCATCGGCGCAAGCACCACCGGTGTCATCACCTCAACGGCCTCCCCATTGGGTGTCACCAAGCGCAACGCCTCGGTCATCGCCAACCTCCCTGCCGCGACCCCGGGCCACGGGGACGGTTCCTGTGGCCCGGATGGATGCCGACTCTCGCCGGGCCGCGGGGACAGTTGCCAAGGCGCAGGCGGACGCCGACTCTCGGGCCGCAGGAACCGTCCCCGTGGCTCAATCTCTGGGGCCACAGGAACCGTCCCCGTGGCTCACGCAGCGGCTCGACCATGCTCGCTCCACCCCTCACTAGGTGGCCACTTTCGCGGCGTGGTCGCCGGATTGTGTCCACTGCGCGGGGAGGAAGTCAGCAGCCGACAAGGCGCTCCGCGAGGTAGCTCCGGACCTGATCGAGCGAAACCCGCTCCTGGCTCATCGTGTCGCGATCGCGAATGGTGACGGCCTGGTCCTCCAGGGTGTCGAAGTCGACGGTGATGCAGTACGGGGTGCCGATCTCATCCTGGCGGCGGTACCGGCGTCCGATCGCCTGGGCGTCGTCGAACTCGATGTTCCAGTACTGCCGCAGCTCGGCGGCCAGGCCGCGCGCCTTCGGCGAGAGCTGCTCGTTGCGCGACAGCGGCAGGATCGCCGCCTTCACCGGAGAGAGCCGCGGATCGAGCCTGAGCACCGTCCGGGTGTCCATGCCGCCCTTGGTGTTGGGCGCCTGGTCCTCGGTGTACGCCTCGACCAGGAAGGCCATCAGCGAGCGGGTCAGGCCGGCCGCGGGCTCGATCACGTACGGCGTGTAGCGCTCCCCGGTGGCCTGCTCGAAGTAGGAGAGATCGGTGCCGGAATGCTCCGAATGGGTGCCCAGGTCGAAGTCGGTCCGGTTCGCGATGCCCTCCAGTTCGCCCCAGCCGTCGCCGCCGGTGAAGCCGAAGTTGTACTCGATGTCGACGGTCCGCTTGGAGTAGTGCGAGAGCTTCTCCTTGGGGTGTTCGTAGAGCCGCAGGTTGTCGCGCTCGATGCCCAGGCCGACGTACCAGTCGGTGCGGGCGTCGATCCAGTGCTGGTGCCACTCCTCGTCGGTCCCGGGCTTGACGAAGAACTCCATCTCCATCTGCTCGAACTCGCGGGTGCGGAAGATGAAGTTGCCCGGGGTGATCTCGTTGCGGAAGCTCTTGCCCACCTGGCCGATGCCGAACGGCACCTTCATCCGCGAGGTGTTCTCGACGTTCTTGAAGTTGATGAAGATGCCCTGCGCAGTCTCCGGACGCAGGTAGTGCAGCCCGGATTCGTCCTCGATCACGCCGAGGTAGGTCTTCAGCATCATGTTGAAGTCGCGCGGAGCGGTGAACTGGCCCAGGTTGCCGCACTCGGGGCAGTTGATCTCCTCCAGCCCGGCAGGCTTGCGGCCCTTCTTGAACTCGAAGTTCTCCTCGAGCTGGTCGGCCCGGAACCGCTTGTGGCAGGACATGCACTCGGTCAGCGGATCGGAGAACACCCCGACGTGGCCGGAGGCCACCCACACCTGCCGTGGCAGGATGATGGAGGAGTCGATGCCCACCACGTCGTCGCGGCCCTGCACCACCTGACGCCACCACTGGCGCTTGATGTTCTCCTTCAGTTCCACGCCGTAGGGACCATAGTCCCAGGCGGCGCGGGTGCCCCCGTAGATCTCGCCGCACGGGTAGACAAACCCGCGGCGTTTGGTGAGGGCGATAACATTGTCGAGGCGGCTGGCCACGTGTGCTCCTTGTCGCACGGCGTTGCCCGGCTGGCAACGCACATCAACGCGCGAGTCTACCGGTCAATGCCCACCCTCTGCGCAACCTGTCACCCAGCCCGCGACCACCGCGATTCAGCCACAGCCCGCGGGTCCGGGAAGCAGCTGCCGAGCCGTCAGTCGAGCCAGGTGCCGGAGCGTGGAAGGTTCTCGCCCACCTCGTCGGGGGTGGCATAGGCACTGGGTTCGTCGATGGCCTCACTGAGCAGCGAGACGAGCACCAGCTTCGCCTCGTAGCCGTTGAACGAGCGCCGGTAGGAGCCGACATCGGCCCACTTCGAGGTGACCGTCCACAGCGTCGGCTCGTCCAGGTTCTGCAACAGCCAGGCCCCTTCGCAGCCGCGGCAGCCGGTGAAGAAGGCCACCGCCGCCTCGGCTCGGACGCGGAAGTCGGCCGTCCGCTCTTCGGGGACGTCGAAGCGGCTGATCGCGAACATAGCCCAAGACTAGGCGCGTCCTTCGATCTCGGCAGGTCCTGGCACGGCATGCCCTGGCTAGCAACGCCACCGGCGGCCAGGGCACCCCGGTTCCTCTCCGGACTCGTCCGCAGAAGAACAGCCTTCCCAACACCGGATCGGTCGTGAATCAGCCGTGCGGCCCGCGGATCACCGCCCCGCGGCCGATTGATCCCGACGAACTCGTTGACAAGCGGATCTGGGCTTTGGCGGTTTCCCTGCGCAGTGATTACGCCTCCGATAACGTGCAAAGGAGCCGGTTGAGGGGAGCACGCCCACGTGAGTGGATACACGGTCATCGACTTGGAGACAACCGGGTTCTCTCCTCGCCAACATGATCGAATCGTCGAGATCGCAGCGGTATATGTCTCCGAGGGCGGTCAGGTAGAGGGCGAATGGACAACGCTGGTCAACCCCGGTCGAGATGTCGGGCCGACTCACCTCCACGGCATCAGCGCCAAGGATGTCCTTGCTGCGCCCGGCTTCGCTGACATCGCGCCGCATGTCCTTCGTTCGGTGACGGGCCGGACCATCGTCGCCCACAACTCTCGCTTCGACACCGCCTTCCTTGCTGCTGAGTTCGTTCGGGCCGGGGTTCCCCTCGGGGTGCTTCCACTACCGTCGCTATGCACGATGCAGTGGGCGCCAAGATTCCTTTCGGCGCAGTCTCGTCGCCTGGTCGATTGCTGTGCCGCGGCAGGCATCCGGCTCGAGAATGCGCACTCCGCCTTGGGTGACGCGCGAGCCACCGCACAGTTGCTCTCGGTCTATCTGATGTGCTGCGGTACGCCGATTCCCTGGCATCAGATCTCACGTGACTGCTCGGGCTACGCCTGGCCGACCTACAACGGCGCCCTGCCGAACATCCGCATGGCGCACCGATCGTCCTCGCTCGAGCGCAGGCCGGACGCTTGGCTGGACAAGATCATGTCCCGCATGCCGAGAGCCGACGACATGGCCGCGGATTCCTACCTCGAGGTGCTGGGAAATGCGCTTGTGGACCAGTACCTATCCGTGCACGAGCAGACCGCGCTGCTCCTTCTCGCGGAAGACCTTGGGCTGGGGCGGGAGCAGGTCCGAGAGCTGCACATCCGATATCTCGACGCGATGGCGGTGGTCGCACGGCAGGACGGCGTGATCACCGCCGAGGAGCGGCGCGACCTGGACCGGGTTGCGGCGTGCCTTGGGTTAGCGCCCAATGAAGTCACGCGAGCACTTAGCACCCGAAGCTCAGCGAACTCGACCCAGCTTCGCAGCCTCGAACTGCGGCCCGGAGACAGGGTTGTGATCACCGGCGACACCTGCCGATCTCGTGATGAGTGGATTGGCCGCTTGCTCAAGGCCGGCTTGGCGCACGGCGGGATTACCAAGGCGACTCGGGTACTCGTTGCGGCCGATCCGGATTCCCTTTCTGGAAAGGCGAAGAAGGCTCGTGACTACGGCGTCCCAATAGTCACGGAAGTCGCCTTCGAACGGATGTTTGACGAGTACTGCAGGAACTGCCGAGACTAGTCGCGCTCGACGTGAGTGAGCGAACGCAGGCCACGCTCCAGGTGCCAGGCGGTGAAGGCGGCCACCAGACCGCTGCCCTCACGGAGCACCGGCTCGGCGATCTCGCGAGTGGCCGGCCAGTCGCCGGTCAACAGGGCGGTCAGATAGCCGATGGTCGCCGGTGCCGGACGCGCGGACGCCGGCGGCCGGCAGCGCAGGCAGACCATCCCGCCGACCGCCGGGGAGAAGGACTCATGAGGGCCGGACGCACCGCAGCGGGCGCAGTCGGTCAGGCTGGGCGCGTAGCCGGCCAGCGCCAGCGCACGCAGCAGGTAGGAATCCATCACCATCGCCGCCGGACGGGTCCCGTCATTGGTTCCGCTGGTGAGCGCATGCAGGGCACCGACCAGCAGGTGGTACTGCTGGAGGGCGGGCTCCCCCTCCTCCACGACCAGCCGGTCGGCGGTCTCGACGATCACCTGGCCCGAGGTGTAGCGCTGATAGTCCTGGCCGAGCGGCTCCGAATAGGGGTTGAGGGTGACCGCCTGGGTGATCACGTCCAGCGTCCGTCCGGTGGCGAACTGCAGATCGACATGAGTGAACGGCTCCAGCCGGGCCCCGAACTTCGACGATGTCCGACGGACCCCCCGCGCCACCGCCCGCAGCTTGCCGTGCTCGCGGGAGAGCATCGTGACGATCCGGTCGGCTTCACCCAGTTTGTGGGTGCGCAGCACGACCGCCTGATCGCGATAGGTGGGCACCACACCATTGTGGCTGCTTCCCCCCACCGCGCCTCGCAGCCATGCCGGTTCGTGTACCGTTCGACACAAGCGGTAATGCCGCAAACCATGCCATCAGCAGGAGGATCGATGACGATCGACTCGTCCACCCGCGCCGCCATCGAAGAGGGCAGCACCGCACTGGGTATCGAACTGGGTTCGACCCGCATCAAGGCGGTCCTGATCGGGCCCGACCACACCCCGGTGGCCACCGGCAGTCACGACTGGGAGAACCAGTTCGTGAACCGGCTCTGGACCTACTCCCTGGACGCGGTCTGGGAAGGCATGCGGGGCTGCTTCGCCTCGCTGGCCGCCGATGTCGAGGCCAAGCACGGGGTCGAACTGCGGCGGATCGGCTCGATGGGCGTCTCGGCGATGATGCACGGCTACCTCGCGTTCGACGCGGACGCGGAGCTGCTGGTGCCGTTCCGCACCTGGCGCAACACCACCACCGGTCAGGCCGCCGGGGAGCTCTCCACCCTCTTCGATCACAACATCCCGCTGCGCTGGAGCATCGCGCACCTCTACCAGGCCATCCTGAGCGGTGAGGAACACGTCGGCCGAGTCGATCACATCAACACCCTGGCGGGCTATGTCCACTGGCAACTGACCGGCGAGCGGATCCTCGGCGTGGGCGACGCTTCGGGCATGTTCCCGATCGACATTGCCAGCGGCGGTTTCGACGCCACCATGCTGCGGCAGTTCGACGACCTGGTCGCCGACCGGGGCTTCGGCTGGAAGGTGAGCGACATCCTGCCCACCGTGATGGCTGCCGGAGCGGAGGCCGGACGGCTGACCGCCGCGGGCGCGTCGTTGCTCGATCCGAGCGGCCGGCTGGAACCGGGCGTTCCGTTCTGCCCGCCCGAGGGGGACGCCGGCACCGGCATGGTGGCCACCAATTCGGTCGCTCCCCGCACCGGCAATGTCTCGGCCGGGACCAGCATTTTCGCCATGGTCGTGCTGGAGGGCGTGCTGTCACGGCGCCATGAGGAACTCGACCTGGTGACCACCCCCGCGGGCGATCTGGTCGCCATGGTGCACTGCAACAACGGCGCCAGCGAACTCAATGCCTGGGCGGGCCTGTTCGGCGAGTTCGCCAAGGCCCTGGGCTCGGACGCCGGCGCCTCGCAGGTGTTCGAGACGCTGTTCAACGCCGCGCTGACCGGCGACCCCGATGCCGGTGGCCTGGTCTCCTACAACTACCTCTCGGGTGAGCACATCACGCACCTGGACGAGGGACGGCCGCTGCTGGTGCGCACCCCGGAGAGCCAGTTCTCGCTGGCGAACTTCATGCGCGCCCACCTGTTCGCCTCGCTCGCCACGCTGCGGATCGGCATGAACGTTCTGCAGCAGGACGAGGGTGTCGCGCTGGATTCGATGTTCGCCCACGGCGGCCTGTTCAAGACCGAGGGGGTGGCGCAGCGGTTCCTGGCCGCCGCGATCGACGCCCCCGTGTCGGTCGGCGAGATCGCGGGCGAGGGAGGCGCCTGGGGCATCGCGCTGCTGGCCGCCTTCTCGACCGACGGCACCCCCGGCCAGAGCCTGGGTGACTTCCTGGCCACCGAGGTGTTCGCGGCCGCGCCGCTGAGCACGCTGGCCCCGGATCCGTCCGATGTCGCCGGCTTCAGCGCCTATATGGAGCGGTGGACCTCCGGCCTGGCGGTGGAACGCGCCGCGGTGGAGAGCCTCTGACCGGCGCTCAGGAAACCCGCGGCGGGGGCGGCGGCGCGTCCAGGGCGCGCAGCATGCGGGCCAGCATCTCGCGAAGCTCGCCTCGGGCTGGCTCGGCGAGGTCGGTGGTGTACTCGACGCCTGCCGGAATGTAGCTGAGGCCGTACATGGTCTCCCGCCAGTCGGCGCCGCCGACCGGCCAGCGGGTATGCGTCGCGTCCTCGGCGGTCGCGCCCTGCCCCCATTGACCGAAGAAGGCGTGCATCTCATCCAGGGGCAGCTCCATCACGGCATCCGCCTCGACCACCTGTCGCACCCAGGATCTCGCGACCAGGATGAACTCCTCGATCTCCTCGGGTGTCAGCGGCTTCGGCGTGAACCGCGACCTGGTGTGTTCCACCTCGTCCAGCCGATCCACCCGGAAGGTGCGCCAGTCCTGCTTCACCACGTCCCAGCACAGCAGGTACCAGTGGCGGTCGGCGGGCGCCAGGGCGTGTGGTTCGACCCGCCGGCGGGTGACCTCCCCCGAGGCCGCGGTGTAGCGGAACCGGACGCGCTCATGGTCGCGGCAGGCCAGCGCCAACTCGCCGAGCACCTCTGACGACACCGGCGCGCCGGAGGAGATGCCGGCCGGCTGCACCGTCTCGGCGAGGGCGTTCACCCGGCGGCGGAGCGGCGCGGGCAGCACCTGCTCGAGCTTGGCGAGAGCGGTGAGCGTCGTCTCGTGCCCGCTGACCAGCCGCTGGGCGGCCGCGACCCGGAGCCCGATCGCCATCGCGACGGCCTCCTCGTCGTTCAGCAGCAGTGGCGGCACGGCGCTTCCGGCCTCGAGCCGGTAACCGCCCGCGACACCTGGCGTCGATTCGATCCGATAGCCCAGGTCACGCAACCGTTCGACGTCCCGGCGCACGGTGCGCTCGGTCACGCCGAGCCGCTCCGCGAGTTCCGAGCCCGGCCAGTGCCGGTGGGTCTGAAGGAGGTTCAGCAGCGAGAGCGCACGGGCCGTCGTTTCGGACATGATCCAAGATTTCCAGATATTGAGGACAGAATCTGTCCGGGTTAGATTCTAGTCTCCTCGTATGACCGAATCGATCATCGACGCCCAGGGGCTGACCAAGCGCTTCCCCGATCAGCCGAAGAAGAACGCGAAGAAGACCGTGCACGCGGTCACCGACCTCACCTTCGGAGTCACACGCGGCGAGCTCGTCGCCTTCCTGGGCCCCAACGGCGCGGGCAAGTCCACCAGCCTGCGCATGCTCACGACCCTGATCCCGCCGACCTCGGGCCGTGCCAGCGTCGTCGGCTGCGACATCCTGCGCCAGCCCGCCGAGGTCCGCGCCCGGATCGGCTACGTCGGGCAGCTCACCAGCGGCAGCTTCGCCCAGCGGGCGCGCGACGAACTGCTGAGCCAGGGCGCCTTCTACGGGTTGTCGAAAGCCCACTCACGCGCCCGGGCCGACGAACTCATCGAGTCACTGGGCCTGACCGACTTCGCCAGCCGGTCGGTGCAGCAGCTCAGTGGCGGCCAGAAGCGGCGCCTCGACGTCGCCCTCGGCCTGATGCACGCGCCGCCGCTTCTCTTCCTGGACGAGCCGTCGACCGGGCTCGACCCGCAGAGCCGCGCGAATCTGTGGCAGCACATCCTCGACCTGCGCGAGCGGCACGGGACGACGGTCTTCCTCACCACGCACTACCTGGAGGAGGCCGACCGGTACGCGGAACGGGTGATGGTGATGGATCGCGGCCGGGTGATCGCCGATGACACCGCGGCGCGCCTGAAGGCGAACCTCGCCGGCGACGTACTGACCTTCGGATTCGCGTCGGCCGACGAGGCGACCCGTGCGGTCGCGATCGTCCAGCGGCTGACCGATCGCCAGGTCCGGCGCGAGAACGAGACCTCGGTGGGCGTGACCGCGCCCGACGGCGACGCCCTGCTGCCGGTGGCCGTCCGTGCGCTGGGAGCCGAGGGCATCGCCGTCCAGCGGGCGACCGGCGTCCCGCCGACCCTCGACGACGTCTTCCTGACCCTCACCGGACGCACCCTGCGCGAAGCCGGCGAGGGCGGCGGAGACCAGGAGGACGAGTCAGCAGTCCTCGAAGACGCCACACCCGCAGAGATGACAGGAGCCAACCGATGACCACGCCCCGATCCGACACCGCGGTGCGCCCGAACGCCGCGCGCGACACCTGGAACGTCCTCTCCCGCGAGCTCAAGCCGGTGCTCCGCGACCCCTTCTCACTCATCTTCAGCCTGGTGCAGCCGCTGGTCTTCCTGGGGCTGTTCGGCCCTTTGCTGGTCGGCACCTCAGGTGCACCCGTCGGCGAGACGCTGCGGTGGTTCGTCCCAGGGGTGCTGGTGATGATCGTGCTGTTCGGCACCGGCGCGGTCGGCTCGAATCTGCAGTACGAGATGATGACGGGTTCGCACGAGCGGACGCTCGTGGCCCCGCTGTCGCGCTCCTCGCTGCTGGTGGGACGCGCGCTCAAGGAGGTCGCGCCGATCATCGTGCAGGCGCTGCTGATCGTGCTGATCGCGTGGCCGTTCGGCTTCACCGTCGATCTCGCGGGGCTCGCGGTGGGCCTGGCGCTGCTGGCGGTGTTCGGCATCGGCCTCGGCTCGCTGTCCTACGCACTGGCGCTCGGCACCAAGGATCGGGAGTGGCTCTTCTGGGGGGTGCAGCAGACGCTGATCTTTCCGCTGCTCATCCTGTCCGGAATGCTGCTGCCACTGGATCAGGCACCGGGCTGGATGCGCGCCGTCTCCACCGTGAACCCGGTCAACTGGGTGGTGCAGGCGGAGCGGGCGCTGCTGTCCGGCGACCCGGCGAACGTGAGCGTGGCGTGGGGCTGGCTCGCGGCGCTCCTGCTCGCCGTCGTCGGCCTCTGGATCGGCATCCGCGCGATGCGCCGGAGCAACTGACACCTTCCCGCCCCGCGGTGCGGAAGAGCTGGACCTGCTCGCTGACCCGAGGAATCCTGGACGGTCTCGCTAGGCTATGGCGATGGGAACCCTGCGCATCAGCGTCGACCACTCGGTCCGGGTGGAGGCCACGTCGGCTCGCGTCCATCTCACCGTCAAGGGCAGTTCCGCCGTCTTCGGCAATGCCGCGACCAGGCAGGCCGCGGAGGTCCGGACGCTGGTTGCTGCCCTGTCCGGTATCGGAATCGGCGAGGACGCCATCGAGGTCACCGGAGTGAAGCTGGATTCTCGCAGCGGGGTGCTGGGCAAGAGCCAGGCCGAGTATCTGCTGGCGGTGACCTCGGCTCCGGATCAGCTGCCCAGCGTTCTGGGCGTGCTCGCCGACCAGCCGAACCTCAGACTGACTGAGCTGGAGTGGGTGTTCGACGCCTTCGAGGCGAGCATCCCCGCCACCGCCGATGCCCTGGGCAAAGCGCGCCGCAAGGCCGATGCGGTGGCTGCCGCCGCCGGCCGGACCGTGGCCGACATCGCGATGATCAGCGACTCGTGGAACCTGCCGGCGCCCCGCGTCGCATTCGCGGCCGAGGACGCGGCGGTGTTCCGTTCCGCCAAAGCCTCCGAGCCGATCGACCTCGGGATCGAGATCAGCGCCACGCAGGAGTTGTACGTCCATCTCACCGTGGATTTCGAACTGGCCTAAGGTAGGGCCATGCAGCGCATCTCAACGTTGAGGGTGGCGCCCCTGTGCCTGGGCGGGAATGTCTTCGGATGGACGGCGGACGCGAGCGCGTCCGAGCGGATCCTGGACGCCTATCGTGAGGGCGGCGGCAACTTCATCGACACCGCCGACGCCTACTCGACCTGGGTTCCCGGTCACCGCGGCGGCGAATCGGAGAGCGTGATCGGCGGCTGGTTGCGCAGCCGTGGCAACCGGGACCAGGTGGTGATCGCCACCAAGGCGGCCAAGCACCCGATCCATCGCGGGCTGCGGCCAGCCAACCTCCGGATCTGCCTGGACGGCTCACGACGCCGGCTCGGGGTGGAGACCATCGACCTGTACTACGCCCACGAGGACGACCCCCACGTGCCGACCGCGGAATGGGTGGGCGCCTTCGACACCATGGTGAAGCAGGGGTCCATCCGGCACTGGGGCCTGTCGAACTTCACCACCGAGCGGGTCACCGAGGTGCTCGGGATCGCCGCCTCCGAAGGCCTCACGCCGCCGGTGGCGCTGCAGCCGCACTACAACCTCGTCCACCGTGCCGAGGTGGAGGACAGCGGCCTGCGCGAGGTCGTGGCCGAGCACAAGCTGGCGCTGGTTCCCTACTACGGCCTGGCGGCCGGCTTCCTCACCGGCAAGTACGCCCGGGACGAGGTGATCCACGGTCAGCGCGCGACGCGGGTGAAGGGCTTCGCCACCGAGCGGGCGTTCGGCGCACTGGATGCGGTGCTGGAGGTGGCTGACGAACTCGACGTGGAGCCCGCCACGGTGGCGCTGGCCTGGCTGCGCCAGCAGCCCGGGGTGACCGCGCCGATCGCCAGCGTCAGCGATCCGGATCAGCTGCCGGCGCTGCTGGCGTCCATGACCCTGAAGCTGAGCCGTGCCCAGGCGAACCGCCTCAACAAGGCCTCAGCCGGGCTGTGACCGAAGGCGCCGGGCGTGACGAGGCCCCGCCCGCGAACGGACGGGGCCTTCGGCGGGCAGGTCAGGCTTCGGACTCGACCGAGCCCTCGATCTGCGCCTGGCCACCGGTGTGGGCGACCTGGATCTTGCGCGGCTTGGCCTCCTCGGCGACCGGGATGGTCAGGCTCAGCACACCGTCGGAGTAGTCGGCGGTGATCCTGTCCAGTGCCAACCCGTGGCCCAGGGTCAACTGGCGGGCGAAGGTGCCACTCGGGCGTTCGTGGATCAGCCACTTCTGATCGGCCTTGCCGGCCGGGGACTTGCGCTCGGCACGAATGGTGAGGGTGCGGTCCTCCACGTCGACATCGATCGAGCCGGGATCCGCCCCCGGCAGGTCGATCCGGGCGGTGAAGGCCTCGCCCTCGCGGTACAGATCCATCGGCATCGCCAGCGAGGCAGGCGTCCGGATCGCGTCACCGAGCAGGCGATCCATCTCACGGAAGGGGTCGAAGGTGCGTGCCATCTGTCATCACTCCTTGGGTCGTTCTTTAGCACTCTCCCTATACGAGTGCTAACAACCACCATTCTGCATCGCATTCCCGACTTCTTCAACAAGTTGAGCGGAGTCGACTCAACTAGTGTCGCGCGGCCCCGACAGGTCAGCATCCGGAGCACCTGAGCAAGCCCATCCGGCGACCGGGACGCCCCGCCGGCGTACGGCCGGTCCACTGACTCTCAACGCTAAGCTTCCAGCGTGCCCAAGACCCCGCGTCCACCCTCCCCGCACCCTTCGGGAGCACGCCCCCCGGAACTCGACCGTGCGCTGCTCCCCCGGCACGTGGCCCTCGTGATGGACGGCAACGGCCGCTGGGCGAAGGCGCGGAAGCTGCCGCGCACCGAGGGGCACGCTCGCGGTGAGGATTCGCTCTTCGACGTGATCGAGGGCGCGATCGAGATCGGCATCCCCTATCTCTCGGCGTACGCCTTCTCCACCGAAAACTGGCGACGCTCCCCGGACGAGGTCCGGTGGCTGATGGGCTTCAACCGGGATGTCATCCACCGCCGTCGGGATCAGCTGGACGCGATGGGCGTCCGGATCCGCTGGGCGGGACGCGTCCCGAAGCTGTGGAAGTCGGTCATCCGGGAGTTGCAGGAGGCCGAGGAGCAGAGCAGGGACAACACCGTGCTCACCCTGCAGTTCTGCGTGAACTACGGCGGCCGGGCCGAGATCACCGATGCCGCCCGGGCGATCGCCGAAGCGGCGGTGCGCGGCGAGCTGGATCCCTCCCGGCTCACCGAGGAGCGGTTCCGCAGGTTCCTGGACGAGCCGGAGATCCCTGATGTCGACCTGTTCGTCCGCTCCTCCGGCGAGCAGCGCACCTCCAACTTCCTGGTGTGGCAGTCGGCCTATGCCGAACTGGTCTTCCTCGACACCCTCTGGCCCGATTTCGACCGCCGCGATCTGTGGCGGGCCGTGGAGGCGTACGTGCGGCGGGATCGCCGCTACGGCGGAGCCATCCCGAACCAGCTCATCTGAGCCCGTCCGTCGCGCTCGCCGCAAGGTGCGTCCGATGATCCGGCCGCGGACCGAACGCCGCACCAACGGACGGCTGTGCGCTGCAGCGGTGGTCGAGCTGAGCGAGACCCGTGGCCACCGGCACGCCACCGATGGTCTCGACCCTTCGGCAGGGTCAGGGTGAACAAGCTCAACCGCCGACGCTCAGCACTCCCCTGATCGGTGCTCCCCTGCGCACGTTGAGGCTGGCGGGTAGCCTGAAATGGCGTCCGCGGCGATGGCGAGCCAGGCCCAACTGGCCACCACGGCGGAGGCGATCCGGAAAGGTCACGATGCTCACGCTGCAGGACGTCCGCAAGTCGTACACGACCGGCGGATTCACCCAGGTGGCGCTGGACGACGTCTCGATCTCCTTCCGCGACAACGAGTTCGTGGCGGTCCTGGGACCGTCGGGTTCCGGCAAGACGACGATGCTGAACATCGTCGGCGGGCTGGATCACTACGACTCGGGCGACCTGGTGATCGACGGCATCCCCACACAGAAGTACCGCGACCGCGACTGGGACGGCTACCGCAACAACCGGGTGGGCTTCGTCTTTCAGAGCTACAACCTGATCCCGCACCAGAGCGTGGCAGCCAATGTCGAGCTGGCGCTGACCCTCTCCGGGGTATCACGGACCGAGCGCCGGCAGCGCGCCCTCGCCGCCCTGGACCAGGTCGGGCTGTCCGAGCATGCCCACAAGCTGCCCAGTCAGCTCTCCGGCGGGCAGATGCAGCGAGTGGCGATCGCCCGGGCGCTGATCAACGATCCGGAGATCCTGCTCGCCGACGAGCCGACCGGCGCGCTGGATTCGAAGACCAGCGTGCAGATCATGGGCCTGCTCACCCGGATCGCCGGCGACCGGCTGGTGATCATGGTCACCCACAACGCCGAACTCGCCGAGCGGTACGCCACCCGCGTCGTCCAGCTGAAGGACGGCGCGGTCGCCGCCGACTCCGATCCGTACCTGCCCGCCGACGCAGGCGCCAGCGAGAAGCCGTCCCGCCGCACCGCGATGTCCTTCCTCACCGCCATCGCGCTTTCCTTCAGCAACCTGATGACCAAGAAGGGCCGCACCCTGATGACGGCCTTCGCCGGAAGCATCGGGATCATCGGGATCGCGGCCATCCTGGCGCTGGCCAACGGCGTGAACGCCTACATCAAGCACGTCGAAGAGGACACGCTCTCGGTCTATCCACTGACCATCCAGAGCCAGGGGTTCGACATGGCCGCGATGCTCGCGACCTCTGCCGGCGGCGACCAGGAGCAACCCGACCCCTCCGACGAACCGGATCCCGACGGAAACGGGAGCAGTGGAGAGGTGCAGGAGGCCAGGCAGCTGAAGCGGATGTTCTCCAGCATCGGTTCCAACGACCTCGCTTCGCTGAAACGGTTCCTGCAGGCCGACGGCGGCGGCATCAACGCCTACGTGAACTCGATCCAGTACTCCTACAACGTGACACCGCAGATCTTCAGCCTCACCGAGGACTGGGTGCGGCAGGTCAATCCGGATTCGTCCTTCAGCACGCTCGGCTTCGGCTCCGCGGGTTCGACGAATGCCCTGATGGCCTCGGCGATGAACACCAACGTGTTCGCCGAGATGCCGGACGACACACGGCTGGTCGAGGAGCAGTACGACGTGCGCGCCGGTCGGTGGCCCAGCGGGTACGACGAGACCGTGCTGGTGCTGACCCCCTCCGGCAGGGTGAGTGACTTCCTGCTGTACAGCATGGGGCTACGCGATCCGGCCGAGCTGGACGCGATGGTCAAGCAGATGGCCGAGGACTCCGAGATCGTCACTCCGTCCGATTCCCGGTCGTACAGCTACGACGAGCTGCTGGCGGTCACCTTCAAGCTGGTGGAGGCCGCCGACTACTACGCCCACGACGCCGAGTTCGAGGTCTGGACCGACAAGAGCAGGGACGAGAAGTTCCTGCGCCAACTCGCGGAGGACGGCGACGACCTGCGGATCGTCGGCATCGTCCAGCCGAAGGAGGACGCCACCGCGACCGCGCTCAGCTCGGGGATCTACTACACCCCCGCCCTGACCCACCACCTGATCGAGCGGGCCGCCGTCGCGCCGATCGTGGCCAGCCAGCTCGCCCAGCCCGACGTGAACGTCTTCACCGGCCGCACCTTCGCCGACGAGGAGGAGAACCCGCAGCGCGAGGACTTCGATCTCAGTTCGCTGATGGAGATCGACGAGGACGCGATCGCGAAGGCCTTCACCTTCGACTCGTCCAAGCTGAAGCTGGATCTCTCGGGGCTGGATCTGAACCTCTCCGGACTGAAGATCGACCCGTCGGCGATGCCCTCGCTCGATCTGGGCGACATGCTCGGCGGGATCGACGTCGCCGACCTGGTGGCGGGGGTCGACCTGAGCGAGATCATCGCCGCCGTCGATCCGGCCGACCTGCTCGCCGGGGTCGATCTCGGACTGGATCCGGAGTCGGTCACCGACCTGGCCACCCGGCTGCTGCAGGGCTACCTGGAGTTTACCGTGGCCGGTGGACTCGATCCCTCCGACGTCGAGACCAACTTCCCGCTCTTCCTCGAGTCGGAGGCCGGTCAGGCCATCGCAGCCGAAGCCGAGGCCGCGCTCGCCGAGGTGCAGGAGGCACTCGGCAAGCAGCAGGCGGCGATCGTCGAGAAACTGACCGCGAGCATCGGCGACGCGGTGGCCAAGCAGCTGGCCGCCAGCACCGACAAGATCCAGGCGCAACTGCAGAAGAGCATGACCGGCTACATGGAGAAGGCCATGAAGGCCGTCTCCACGCAGATCTCGACCCAGCTCGGCAATGCCCTGAGGACCCAACTGGGCGCGGCCATGGAGAAATCCATGAGTCAACTCGCCGACACCATGTCGGAGGCGATGGGGATCGATCAGGATGCCTTCGCCGAGGCCTTCAAGTTCAAGATGGACGAAGAGGAACTCGCCGAGTTGCTCGCCTCGATGATGACGACCCGTACCACCTCCTGCGACGCCAACCTGGTCAAGCTCGGCTACGCCGACTTCGCGAATCCCTCGCGGATCGACATCTATCCGATCGATTTCGAGAGCAAGGGCCGGGTCATCGAGATCCTCGACGGCTACAACGAGCAGATGCGCGCCGACGGCCTGGACGACAGGGTGATCACCTACACCGACATCGTCGGCACCCTGATGTCGTCGGTGACCGACATCGTGAACATGATCAGCTATGTGCTGACGGCCTTCGTGGCGATCTCGCTGGTGGTCTCGTCCATCATGATCGGGGTGATCACCTACATCTCGGTGCTGGAGCGCCGCAAGGAGATCGGCATCCTGCGGTCGATCGGCGCCTCCAAACGCGACATCCGCCGGGTGTTCAACGCCGAGACGCTGATCGTGGGCTTCATCGCCGGCCTGCTCGGCATCGTGGTGACCCTGCTGCTGACCATCCCGGCCAATGCGATCGTCCTGGCCCAGTTCGACGTCCCGGACATCGCTCAGCTCCCCTGGCAGGCCGGGATCGTCCTGGTGGGCACCAGCATGATCCTCACCTTCATCGCGGGCCTGATTCCCGCCTCCGCTGCTTCCCGCAAGGATCCGGTCGAGGCACTGCGCAGCGAGTAGCCTGCCGCTATCGACAAGATCGCAGGAGGATGAGGTGATGCGTCGCAGGCTCCTCGCTCTCGTCGCGATCGCCTCGCTCACCGGATGCGCCCCTGCCATGGCTGGGCAGAGGCCCATCTCGTCGGACGGGTTCGACCCCATCGGACCGACAGCAATCGTGACCGGCACCGTGGCCCTGAGGAACAACGGGTGCATCTTCCTGGAGTCGGCGGACGCGTCACTCTGGGTGGTATGGCCGCCAGGAGCCGTGTATCAGTCGACCGGCGAGCACGAGTCGAACATCCAGCTGGCCGATCGCACCAAGGTGATGCCTGGCGATGAGATCGAGATCGTCGGAGAACTCATGACTCGAAGCGGGCTGCCACAGGGCAACCGGCCGTTGGCCGCCATCTGGGCGTCGTTTGCCGACTTCTGTCTCGGGGACAGGCGCGAACCCGAGATACTACGCGCCGAGTCCGTCGCCGTTGCGTAGTCCGGTGGGTCGGGACCGCTAGGTTCGGACCGTGCACGAACTCAGGCCCCTTGAACCGGTGGAGCCCCTCGCTCAGGGCTGGAAGCCGATCCCGGTCACCGAACTGGTCGAACGACTGACGGCTGCCCGACGGACGCCGACCGCGCCCTGCCTCGTGGCTGTGGACGGACGCAGCGCCGGCGGCAAGACCACCCTGGCAGCCTCGCTGGCCGCTGCCGTCCCCCGCTCAGCCGTGCTGCACGCCGACGATCTGGCATGGAATGAGCCGCTCTTCGGCTGGGCGCACCTGCTGGTCGATCTGCTGACGCAGGTAAGAACCGGCGAGTCCGTGCGGTTCCAGCCGCCGGCTTGGCCGCAGCACGGCCGTACCGGCGCGATCGAGGTGCCCTCCGGCCTCGACCTCATCGTGGTGGAGGGCGTGGGCGCGAACGACCGCGACGTCGAGGGCCAGTACGACGCCGCCGTCTGGGTACAGTCGGACGGCGGTGCGGCACGCCACCGCGGCATCGAGCGCGATGTCGCCTCGGGCGAGAACGGCGACCGCGCCCAGTCGATCGCGTTCTGGGAGGAATGGGACCGCGCCGAGCGCAGCTACCTCGCCGACCAGCGCCCGTGGGAACGCTCGGACCTCATCGTGCTCGGCACCCCGTCCGAGCCCGTGCCACCGGGCCATGCCGTGGTTGCGCCCGGTCCGCTTCGGATCGTCAACGACCCTTCGTCCAACTCAGGGATCGTCGGCTAGTCGGTGCCGAAGTCGAAGGCTCCGCCTTCTTCCGCCTCGGCGATCGCCTCGGGAACGTCGGCTCCGATCTCGGTGATCGCAGCAGCCGCGCCCTGCTCCAGGACACCGACCAGCTGCGAGATCGCACCGCCGACCACGCCCTGATTGGCGTACTGCTCCAGGCGGGTGCGGGAATCCTCGATGTCGAGGTTGCGCATGGTGAGCTGGCCGATCCGGTCCAGCGGGCCGAAGGCGGCATCCTCCACCCGCTCCATGGAGAGGCGGTCGGGGTGGTAGCTCAGGTTGGGGCCGTCGGTGTCGAGGATCGAGTAGTCGTCGCCGCGGCGCAGCCGTAGCGTGACCGTCCCGGTCACCGAGGCTCCCACCCAGCGCTGGATCGACTCGCGCAGCATCAGCGACTGGGGGTCGAGCCAGCGTCCCTCGTACATCAGCCGGCCGAGCTTCAGACCGAAAGCTCGGTAGTTCTCCAGGGTGTCCTCGTTGTGGATCGCGCTCAGCAGCCGCTCGTAGGCGATGTGCAGCAGGGCCATGCCCGGCGCCTCGTAGATGCCACGGCTCTTGGCCTCGATGATCCGATTCTCGATCTGGTCGGACATGCCGAGGCCGTGGCGTCCACCGATCGCGTTCGCCTCGTAGACCAGCTCGACCGCGGTGGCGAAGGTCCGACCGTTGAGCTCGACCGGGCGTCCCTGCTCGAACCGGATCGTGATGTCCTCGGTCTCGATCTGAACGGCCGGATCCCAGAACCGGACGCCCATGATCGGCTCGACGATCTCGATCCCGACGTTGAGGTGCTCCAGTTCCTTGGCCTCGTGGGTGGCCCCCCAGATGTTGGCGTCGGTGGAGTAGGCCTTCTCCTTGGAATCGCGGTAGGGCAGGTTACGTTCGGTGAGCCACTGGCTCATCTCGGCGCGGCCGCCCAGTTCGGTGACGAAGGCCTCGTCCAGCCAGGGCTTGTAGATCCGCAGTTTGGGGTTGGCCAGCAGGCCGTAGCGGTAGAACCGCTCGATGTCGTTGCCCTTGTAGGTGGAGCCGTCACCCCACACCCAGACGTCGTCCTCGCGCATCGCGCGGACCAGCAGGGTGCCGGTCACCGCCCGTCCGATCGGGGTGGTGTTGAAGTAGGCCTTGCCGCCGGTCCGGATGTGGAAGGCGCCGCAGGTCAGCGCGACCAGCCCCTCCTCGACCATCAACTCCCGGCAATCGACCATCCGGGAAATCTCGGCGCCGTACTCCAGCGCGCGGCCCGGGACGGAGTCGATGTCCGGCTCGTCGTATTGGCCGAGATTGCCGGTGTAGGTGCAGGGAATCGCCCCCTTCTCGCGCATCCAGGCGACCGCGACCGAGGTGTCGAGACCGCCGGAGAAGGCCAGGCCGACGCGTTCGCCGACCGGAAGTTCGGTAAGGACTTTGGGCATGCCCGGATCCTATCGGCTTGGCCCTCTCCCGCTTCGCCACGCCCGCCCTCCGACGCCGTCCCACCCTTCCGGTCCGCCGTCCCACCCTTCCGGTCCGCCGTCCTGCCCTCCGACGCCGCGTCCGCTTCCACCAGCACCTCCCCATCGAGAACCAGCCTTGGCAACCGAGGGCCAGCCCTCAGAGCTGGCTCTCGACTTCTAGGGCTGGTCCTCGGCCGGATCATCATCTCGAGAGGTCGTGACGAACGGTCGGACGAGCTTCGCCAGGGCGGGTCGGGACCGCGCACGGCGGAAGTAGGGTGGTCGCGTGTCAGCGATACGTCCCATCTCGGTTGGAATCGTGGTCAAGGACGGGCATCTCCTCGCGTCCAAGGAGTACGACCGCGCCAAGGACGAGAGCTTCTATCGACTCCTCGGAGGTGGGATCGAGTTCGGAGAGACCGCCATGCAGGCGCTTCGCAGAGAGTTCGCCGAAGAACTGGGCATCGAACTGGCCAGTGCGGAACTGCTGGAGGTCACCGAGAACATGTTCGAATACCAGGGCAGCTCCGGTCATGAGGTCGCATTCGTCTTCGGTGTGACTGCCCCCGAACTCGATGCTCTCCCCTTGGACGCCCAACTACAGGTCCTCGACCAAGGCACTGCGGTGGTCTGGGCTCCCTTGCTCGAGACCGACCGACCCATCTATCCGGAGGGGGTTGCGGCGCTGGCCCGCGATTGGGAGCTCAGCCGTAGGTCGCGTCCAAATCCCACCGAGAGCCAGTCATGATGATCGAAGACCAGCCTTCGACGCTGGCCTTCGACACCTAAGGCTGGCCCTCAGCGGGAGCGCCACGCCATGGCCTGGCGAATCAGCACGTCCAGACCGGGCTTCCAGAGGTTCTCCCAGAACCACCGCACGAGGTAGTGGCCGGCAGCGATCATGCGCTGCTCGCGGAACTTCTCGTCCATGATCGCCTCCGCGGGGTTTTGACCCGGGACGAGCCCGCCGCCGTACTTGACCTTGCCGTCGAACTCGCCGGCGAGACTGTACTCCTCCCACCAGAAGTCCGCCCGTCCGAGGAATCCACCGCGGGCGTCGTACAGGTTGCGTTGCAGATCGGGCGCGGGTGGACCCAGCTGATGGAAACGTACCCGGCTCAGGGACTCCCCTGCGCTCTCCGATCTGGGATCGGCGAACAACAGTGCCCGCTCTGCCATACGGCAGCCGCGACCCTTGGCTGTACGCTCCAGCAACTCGTCGCGATCCAGGCCTTTCGCGAGCCCTGCATCGGCGATCATCACCGCTTCCGGAAACGGCAACTCGCGGACGAGATCGGCCACCGTCCGCGCCAGTGAGGTGACGGGAAGGCCCTCTACCTCCGCGACGTCTTCGGCGGCAAGGCTGGCCCGGCGCGCGTGGAGAGTCCGATTGACCGCCCCATGCCCGCCACCCGTCCGGACCGCAACCACGTCCGACAGTCGTCGCGTCAGCAGCGGAGGCCCATGAATCACTGCGGCCGAGGCGTGGCTGAAGTAGGTTGACGGGCCAATCGCGCCGCGCGCGCCGAAGAGCCTCCGCCTGTGAAGCACGATCGGCGGCGGCTCATCGGCGTCCATCACCACCCCTCGGCGCAGTCGCACCACTCTCCCTGACGCCAGCGCGGCGCGGAGATCAGCGCGGCTGTGACCGTCGTCCAGCCATTCCTGTGTCGTCTTGACTGCTATGCCCGGAGTCTCACCGGCACTTCCTCGGCCGCGTCGCTTATCCACAGGTGGCCGCAGGACCCATCGTTACCACCGCTTCGTCCACAGCCAGCCTTACCCTTCGAAGGCCAGCCCTCAGCGCTGGCGCTCAACGCTTTGGGCGGGCCCTCGCCGCCGGGACGGGTCGGCGGCACCGCCCTGCGCCGGTCTCTCGCCCAGGCGTCCCGGCGTCTCGCCATTCCCAGACGCCGAGGGCCAGCCTTGCCGCTCGACAGCCAGCCTCAAGTGTTGGCCCTCGACAGGCAAGGCTGGCCCTCGGTGGTCGGGGGCTCGGATGGAGCGAGGGCGTGGAAAGACCCCGGCTCAGTGAACCGGGGTCTCCCGTGTCGAGCGTCAGGGACGCGGGGCGGGCTCGGCCTCCATGGCCAGTTCGCGATCGCGGGCGTCACGGTTGATCGCCGAGATGACGGCCTTCAGAGACGCGTTCACGATCGACGAGTTGAGCCCGACGCCCCACAGCACGCGGGTCTCGTCGCCTTCACCGATCTCGGTCTCCACATAGGCGGCGGCCATGGCGTCACCGCCGGCGGAGAGCGCGTGCTCGGTGTAGTCCAGCACCCGGACGTGGTGGCCCAGAATGCCCAGCGCGTCCACGAAGGCGGACACCGGGCCGTTGCCCTCCCCGGTGATCTCTCGCTCGTTCCCCCGGTCGTTGACCGTGGCGGTGACGGTGTAGCCGTCACCGTTGGAGACCGACCGGACGGTGATCAGCGACAACGGCTCCGAGGGCATCAGGTACTCGCCCTCGAACACCTCCCACAGCTGGGCCGGCGACACCTCGCCGCCTTCACTGTCGGTGTGCTGCTGCACCGCCCGGCTGAACTCGATCTGCAGCCGGCGGGGCAGATCCATCTTGTGCTCGGACTTCATGATGTAGGCCATGCCACCCTTGCCGGATTGGCTGTTCACCCGAATCACGGCCTCGTAGGTACGGCCCACGTCGTAGGGATCGATCGGCAGGTAGGGAGCCTCCCAGGCCACCTCGTGGATGGTCTGTCCTTGGGAAACAGCCTGCTTCTCCAGCGCCTCCAGCCCCTTCTTGATGGCGTCCTGGTGGGAGCCCGAGAAGGCGGTGTAAACCAGGTCCCCCGCGTACGGGTGGCGCGGATGGACCGGCAGGTTTGTGCAGTACTCGACAGTGCGACGGATCTCGTCGATGTCGGAGAAGTCGATCTTCGGGTCGATCCCCTGGGTGAACAGGTTCAGGCCCAGGGTCACCAGGCAGACATTCCCCGTCCGTTCGCCGTGGCCGAACAGGCAGCCCTCGACGCGGTCGGCGCCAGCCATGATGCCCAGTTCGGTGGCCGCCACCGCCGTGCCGCGATCGTTGTGCGGGTGCAACGAGATCGCGACATGCGGACGGTTCTTCACGTGCCGGCCGAAGTACTCGATCTGGTCGGCATAGGTATTGGGCGTCGACCGCTCGACGGTGGCCGGCAGGTTCAGGACGATCTCCCGTCCCTCACCGGGCTGCCACACGTCCATCACCTGGTTGCAGACCTCAATCGCGAAATCGGTCGGGGTCTGGGTAAAGATCTCCGGGCTGTACTCGTAACCGAACTCGACGTCGGTCAGGTACTTCTCGGCGTACTTCATCACCAGCTCGGTGCCTCGGGTGGCCAGCCCGATGCACTGAGCCTCGTCGATGCCGAATACCACTCGCCTGAACAGTTCCGCGGTCGCGTTGTACAGGTGGATGGTCGCCCGCTTCGTCCCGATCAGGGACTGGGCGGTGCGTTCGATCAGGTCCTCACGGGCTTGGGTCAGGACGCTGATGGTCACATCGTCGGGGACGGCTCCGGTGGTGATCAGGCTGCGGACGAAATCGAAGTCCGTCTGAGAGGCGGACGGGAAGCCGATCTCGATCTCCTTGTAGCCCATCCGGACCAGCAGGTCGAACATCTTCCGCTTCCGCGACGGCGTCATCGGATCGATCAGCGCCTGGTTGCCGTCGCGCAGATCGGTGCTGAGCCAGCGCGGGGCTTCGGTGATCTTCTTGGTCGGCCAGATCCGGTCCGGCAGATCGACGGGGACGAATGCGGTGTACCGCTCGAACGGCATCGGGCTGGGTTGCTGCACCGGCACAGGCTGCGGACGGGTCGGGAATTGGGTTGTCATGAGGTTCCTCGCTGGGGCTGATGGATACCAGGCGCGTGACGAACTCCGCAGCGAGGGGGCCTGATCGAGTTAGGCCTCGCTACGGCGAACAAGCAGGAGAATCGCCCACGACATGCCGTTCATCATGCCACCGGATCGCCCGTCGCGAAAGTCCGTGCTGATTTTGGGACTGGATGCCGGGCTGCCTGGAAACCTCCCGCTGTGGTCCATGAGCCACGCGGACGGGGTGATCGGGCCGCAGGAACCGTCCCCGTGGCACGGGCCGGGAGTTCAGAAGCCCAGGCGGTTCAGCTTCTTGGGGTCGCGCTGCCAGTCCTTGACCACCTTTACCTTGAGATCGAGGTAGACGGGCATGCCGACCAGTTCGGCGATCTGCTTGCGGGCGGTGGTGCCGACCTCACGGAGCCGCTGGCCGCGGTGGCCGATCACGATGCCCTTCTGGGAGTCGCGCTCGACCACCATCGAGGCGTAGATGTCCATCAGCGGGCGATCCGCCGGACGACCCTGCCGCTCGCCCATCTCGTCGATGGTGACGGTCAGCGAGTGCGGGAGTTCGTCCTGGACGCCCTCCAGCGCGGCCTCGCGGATCAGTTCGGCGATCCGGGTCTCGGTGGGCTCGTCGGTGATCTCACCATCGGGATAGAGCCGCGGGCCTTCCGGCAGCAGCTTGATCAGCTCGTCGGCGACCACGTCCACTAGGTCGTCGGTCAGCGCCGAGACCGGGACGACGGCCGCCCAGCGGATGCCGAGCTTCTCCTCCAGGGAGGCGATCTTCAGCAGGTGCTCGGCCATCCGGGCCGGCTTCACCAGGTCGGATTTGGTGGCCAGCGCCACCAGCGCGGGAGGCTTGGGAAGCTTGGCGATCTCCCCCACCAGGAACTCGTCCCCAGGGCCGATCCGCTGGTTGGCGGGCAGGCAGACCCCGATCACGTCGACCTCCGACCAGGTGGCGTACACCAGGTCGTTCAGCCGCTCCCCCAGCAGGGTGCGCGGCCGGTGCAGCCCCGGGGTGTCGACCAGGATCAGCTGGGCCTCGGGGCGGTTCACGATGCCGCGGATCACGTGCCGGGTGGTCTGCGGTTTGGACGAGGCGATCGCCACCTTGGTGCCCACCAGGGCATTCAGCAGGGTGGACTTGCCGGCGTTGGGCCGTCCCACGAAACACGCGAAGCCGGAGTGGACCACGTCTGTCTCGAGCGGATCCGACCCTTCGACAGACTCTGTTCCGGGGGCCGCTCCCGCGCCCCTCGTCAAGACTCCGGCGGTGTCACCCGCTGACGCGGCTGACGCCTTGTCGTCTGGGATCGCCGGCCCGGGCTCGGCGGTGGTCATGAGGCCCTCCGCGCGGATTCCTCGGTCAGTTTGGCGGCGGCTTCGGCGGCCACGTCGATCTCCTCGTCCACCAGTGAGGCGAGCACTGTCTGGATCGAGTGACGGCGTCCGGCGCCCCGCTCGGCAACCAGTTCGATGCCTTCCCATTGCACCAGGGAGCCGGGGATCGGCACCTTGTCCAGCACCTTGGCCATCAGGCCGAGCACGGTGTCGACATCCTCGTCGTCCACCTTGAGGCCGAAGAGTTCGCCGAGATCGTCGATCGGCAGCCGGGCCGAGACCCGGAAGCGGTGCTCGCCCAGTTCGGTGACCGGGGGCACCTCCTGGTCGTACTCGTCCACGATCTCGCCGACGATCTCCTCCAGGACGTCCTCGATGGTGGCCAGCCCGGCGGTGCCGCCGAACTCGTCGATCACGATCACCACGTGACTACGGTTCAGCTGCATCTCCTGCAGCAACTCGTCAACCGGCTTGGAATCCGGGCAGAAGGTCGGCGGGCGCATCAGCGACTCGACGGTCTCGGAGGTCTGCGCCTTGGGGTTGTCGTACATCCGGCGGATGACGTCCTTGAGGTAGAGGATGCCCACCACGTCGTCCAGATCGTCGTCGATCACCGGGATGCGGCTGAAGCCGGACCGCAGGGCCAGCGAAACCCCTTGCCGCAGCGATTTGGTTCGCTCGATGTAGACCATCTCCGTACGCGGCACCATGACTTCCTTGACGATCGTGTCGCCCAGTTCGAACACCGAGTGGATCATCTTGCGCTCGCCGGCCTCGATCACATCCGAGGCCTCGGCGATGTCGACCAGTTCCCGCAACTCGGCCTCGGAGGAGAACGGCCCGTCGGCGAAGCCGCGTCCGGGGGTGAGGACGTTGCCGATCACGATCATCAACTGCGGAATCGGGCCCAGGACGGTCGCCAGCAGGTTGACCGGCCCGCTCGCTGCCAGCGCCACCCTGTCGACGTGCTGGCGCCCCAGGGTGCGCGGCGCGACGCCCAGCACGATGAACGACACCGCGACCATGGTCAGCACCGGGAACAGGATCTGCTGCCACAGCTGGCCGAAGTGCGCGACGTAGACGATCGCCACCAGCACGGTGGCGGTGACCTCGAGCAGGATGCGGACGAACAACAGGGTGTTCAGGAAGGGCGCCCGGTCGGCCACCATCTGCTGCAGCCGCTTGCCGGATCGGCTGCCATCGGCCGCCAGCGACTCAGCGCGGGCCTTGGAGACGGAGGCGAAGGCTGCCTCGGCCGCGACGATCAGCGAGGCGAGCAGCACGCAGGCGATCGCGACCACGATCGCGATCCACTGGGTCTGGGTCATCGTCGGCTCACGCGCCTCGGTGCGCCGTCCAGGCGGCGATGATCTTGTCGTTGAGGTCGAACATGACCTTCTTCTCCGCCGCCTCGGCGTGATCGTGGCCGAGCAGGTGCAGCAGGCCGTGGATCAGCAGGTAGTCGGCCTCCTCCTCCGGCGTCCGGCCGTGCTCTGCCGCCTGGGCGGCAGTCACCTCCGGGCACAGCACGATGTCGCCCAGCAGGCCCAGCGGGGGTTCGTCGTCGCCGGCTGGGGCGCGCAACTCGTCCATCGGGAAGCTGAGGACGTCGGTGGGCCCGGGTTCGTCCATGTACTTCTCGTGGTAGGCGCCCATGGTGCCGGGATCGACCAGCAGGATCGACAGTTCCGACTGCGGGTGAATCCGCAACAGCTCCAGCGCGAACCGGGCCAGGCCGATCAGTCGCTCGGTGTCGACGTCGAGGCCGGACTCGTTGTTCAGGTCGATCATCGCTTCTTCCCCTGTGCCGGCTTTCGTTGCACGGTCGCCTCATAGCGGTCGTAGGCAGCGACGATCCTGCCCACCAGCTTATGGCGGACGACGTCGTGGCTGGTCAGCGTGCAGAAGGAGATGTCCTGCACCCCGTCCAGGATCTCCCCCACCGCCCGGAGCCCACTACGCGTGCCGGTCGGCAGGTCGACCTGTGTGGCGTCACCGGTAATGACCATTTTCGAGTTGAATCCCAAGCGCGTGAGGAACATTTTCATCTGTTCCATCGAGGTATTCTGCGCTTCATCCAGAATGATAAATGCATCATTGAGGCTTCTTCCGCGCATGAATGCTAGTGGCGCCACCTCAATCGTCCCGGCCGTCAATAGACGCGGGATGCTCTCCGGGTCGAGCATGTCGTGCAGGGCGTCGTAGAGCGGACGCAGGTAGGGATCGATCTTGTCGTTCAGGGTGCCGGGCAGGAAGCCGAGCCGCTCGCCGGCCTCGATCGCGGGGCGGGTGAGGATGATCCGGTTGATCTGCTTGGCCTGCAGCGCCTGGACGGCCTTGGCGACCGCCAAGTAGGTCTTGCCGGTGCCGGCGGGGCCGATGCCGAAGACGACGGTGTGGGCGTCGATCGCGTCCACGTACCGCTTCTGGTTGAGCGTCTTGGGCCGGATCGTCTTGCCCCGATGGGAAAGGATGTTCGCGGTCAGCACCTCCGCGGCCGGAACATCGTGGTTGACCATGCCGACCACCCGCTCGACGGCGTCGGCGGTGAGCCCCTGGCCGGTACGGACGATCGTGATCAGCTCGGTGAGCACGTCGGCCCCCGCCGTCACCGCGGCAGGATCGCCCGTCAAGGTGATCTCGTTACCCCGCACGTGCAGGTCCGCGTCGAGTGCGGTCTCCAGGATCTTCAGGAATTCGTCGCGCGGCCCGAGCACCGACACCATGTTGATCGACGCGGGGATGGCAACCCGACGTTCGGCCGTGGCGACTGATTGCGGCTGGTTCAGCGGTCCTCCTGTGCAATGAGAGCGCTCAGTCTACCCGGGTGGACTGAGCGCGGGCACGCCGCGCTGGCAGGCAGTGTCGGGGGCAGTCTGAGGGTCTCCGGTCCGGGACGGGCGTGGGACGGCGACGATGCCCTCGTCGGCACGGCATGCTGGAGCCCATGGGAAAGGGCGCGACGATCCCCGTCACCCCCACGAGGCCGCTCGGGGTGGCGGCGATGGCACTGGTGAGCACCAGCGCGGTGCCGCTGATCGCCCTGCAGCAGTTCTGGATCGGGCTGGGCGTCCTGCTCGCCGGGATCGGGCTGGCGCTCGCGGCCGACCGGGTGCTGGTCCGTTCCCTGGCGCCGATCGGCATCGGGCTGGTGCTCCTGGGCAGCACCCCGCTGGAGGCCGACCTCTCGGATCTGGGCATGCTGCGGTTCACCCTCATCCTGGGTGCGGCGGTGATCGTGCCCACCCTGCTCGCCCGCCGGATCGTCGCGCCGGACGCCATCACCTTCCCGGTCCGCGGCACGCCCTGGACGACCTCCCGCTGGGTGTATCTGGTCGCCGTGATCGTGGTCGGCTATCTGGTGCTTCCGTTCTACTTCATCGGCTCGGGCACCTACCACAACTGGCCCGCGGTCTCGGGACCGAACGAGATCGCACGGCTGTTCATCGGGGTCAACGCCGTGGGCATCTGGGACGAACTGTTCTTCGTCTGCATCGTGTTCACGCTCTTCCGGCGCCACGTCCCGCTGTGGCTGGCGAACCTGCTGCAGGCGACGATCTTCGTGTCCTTCCTATGGGAACTCGGCTACCGTGCCTGGGGTCCGGCGCTGACCATCCCGTTCGCGCTGGTGCAGGGCTGGATCTTCGCCGCCACCGCCTCGCTGGGCTACGTGATCACCGTCCACCTGATCTTCGACGCGATCATCTTCATGATCCTGGTACACGCCCACAACCCGGGCCTTTTCGACATCTTCATCACCATTCCCGGCTGACGGCCCTCGACCCGTTGGTTCGGGCAGTGTCGGTGGTCGAGCCTGCCGAGGCCCCGGACGGGACCGCAGGTTCCGGCCCTTCGACAAGGTCGGGCAACCCGAACCCGCCGTTGAGTCGCACCGATCGGCGTTTCCCTGTCGCGCCGAGTTCGACCGTCGTCAGCGACCCGCGGCGAAACGGTCCGTGGCCGCCACCAGTTCGGCGGCGATCGCGGGTTCGGAGGCGGAGTGCCCCGCGAGCACCAACCGGTAGTCGGCTTCGGGCCAGGCACGATGCAGGTCGTCGGCGGTCACCTGGGGGCAGGGCAGGTCGTAGCTGCCCTGCACGATCACCCCGGGGATGTGGCGGATCTTCCCCACCTCCGCGATCAACTGGCCCTCGGCGAACCAGCCGGCGTTCACGAAGTAGTGGTTCTCGATCCGGGCGAAGGCCAGTGCGAAGGCGGGGTCGGAGAACTCGTCCACCAACTCCTGGGAGAACTCCAGCTTCGACGTCGCCGCCTCCCAGGTCGTCCACGCCACACCGGCTGGCAGATGGACGGCCGGATCCGGGTCGAACAGCAACTCGTGGTAGGCGGCGATCCGGTCGCCGGTGAAGTTGTCCCCCAGCGGTGCCTCGAAGCTTCGCCACCAGACCGGCGCCAGGTTGGCGGCACCACCGTTGTAGTACCAGTCCAGTTCGCTGCGACGCAGCGTGAAGATGCCTCGCAGCACCAGTTCGGTCACCCGTCCAGGGTGCGCCTCGGCGTAGGCCAGCGCCAGCGCGCTCCCCCAGGAGCCTCCGAAGACCAGCCAGGCGTCGACCCCCCGGTCGGTGCGGAGCTTCTCCAGATCGTCCACCAGGTGCCCGGTAGTGTTGGTCGAGAGATCGGCGTCCGGCCGGCTGGCGTGCGGAGTGGAGCGTCCGCAACCGCGCTGATCGACGAGCACGATCCGGTAGCGCGCGGGATCGAAGTACCGCCGGTAATCCGGGATGAGGCCACCCCCGGGGCCGCCGTGGACGAAGACCGCCGGCTTGCCTTCCGGGCTGCCGCACTCCTCCCAGTACAACTCATGGCCATCGCCGACTGCCAGCCATCCGGCGGCGTACGGCTCGATCGGTGGGTACAGCGGCGATCTCTGTGAGGTGGTGGACGGGTCAGTCGTCATCGTCGTCGTAGTCATCGATGATGTGCATCGCGGCCTCCTCGGCGCTGGCCGCGCCACCGGCGATACCGACATCGTGACCTACGCTCTCCGGCTCGGCGTCCTCGCCGGGGTAGCCGCCATTGGCGTCCACCAGCCGTCCGGCGCGAAGCCGTCCGACCTCGCGGGGTTCGGTCGGGTCGGGATTCCACGGCGTGTCGTCGGGAACCGCCTCGGGGGTCTCCTGTGTGATCCGCTGCTCCAGGGTCTCGCCGCGCTGCATCTCGGCGGGGGTGTTGCCGAAGCCCTGCGCCGGCGACCAGCGTTCGGGGGTCACGTACCCCTCGTCGAGCACGTCGGCAACGCCGCGGTCCACGAGGGAATCGTCCGGCTGCAATTGGTCGAGCTGCTCCGACTCCTCCGGAACAGCCTCGTCGTACTCGATGCTCATGGCCCTAGCCTGCCACGGCCCGTCCGATGTGGCACCCGACAAGCTCCGATTGTCGCGGGAACTCTCTCCGGGAGGCTGCACGGTTGTCGCATTCGGCCGTCCGCCACCGCGGCCGCATCGCATTCCGGGCGCCTCTGGCCTATGATCCGCCCGCCTCCGCGACAGCTTCGCGAGGGCACGGAGTCCCAGCACGATCGCTCCCACCGACCCGGCCGGGATGAAGCAGCAAGCCTTGATCATTATGTAGTAGGCATGCTATCAATTGATGGATGAGCGTGATTGAGAGGCCTCCGGCCACGGACACGAAACCAGCCATCCGGACGCGCGGGCTCACCATGAGCTACGGCACCAACCATGTGCTCCGGGGTATCGATCTGGAGATCGCCCGCGGCGAGGTGGTCGTCCTGCTCGGTCCGAACGGCGCCGGGAAGACGACCACGGTCGAGATCCTGGAGGGGTTCCGCAGGCCCTCCGCCGGCAGCGTCGAAGTGCTGGGAACCGATCCAGGCACCGCCGGCGACGCCTGGCGGGCCAGGGTCGGCATCGTCCTGCAGTCCTGGCGGGACCACGCCAAGTGGCGGGTCCGTGAGTTGCTCGACTACCTGGGCGGGTTCTATCTCCCCTACTCGGACGCCGTCCCGCGCCCGTGGCCGGTCGACGACCTGCTGAGGGCGGTCGGGCTCGCCGACGACGCCGACACCCCGATCGGGAAGCTCTCCGGCGGGCGGCGGCGCCGCCTCGACGTCGCCTCCGGCCTGATCGGACGACCCGAACTGCTCTTCCTTGACGAACCGACGGCCGGCTTCGACCCGCAGGCCCGCCGCGACTTCCACGATCTACTGGCCTCGTTGTCGGATCTGGAGACCACGATCCTGATGACCACGCACGATCTGGACGAAGCCGAGAAGGTGGCATCGCGCATCCTGATGCTGGTCGACGGCGGGATCATCGCCGACGGCTCCCCGGACGCCCTGCGCCGGCAGGACTTCGGCAAGGCCGAGGTCCGCTGGTTCGACGGCGAGCAGCACCAGGTGCACCCGACCGACGACCCGGTGGACTTCCTGCGCGGGCTGCTGACCGATCCCGAGGCGACCGTGGAGGAACTCGAGGTACGCCGCAATTCCCTGGAGGACGTCTACCTGAAGGCGGTCGAACGATGAGCACTCCCCTCTCCGCCCTCCCGCGCACCGCCTGGACGGCGGCCCGCCGCCAGACCCGGATCGATCTGCGCACCAACCTGCTCACCGGTGCCGGGATGAGTTATCTGATCACTCCCGCCATCACGATCGCCGTGATGGTCTTCCTGCGCGACTCCACCGTGATGGAGTCGACGATCAGCGCGGCACAGCACCTGTTGCCCGGCATGCTGGCCTTCGGCCTGGTGATCGGCGGCGTCGTGGGCGTGGCTAGCGAGCTCATGATGGAACGCGAGGACGGCACGCTGCTCCGCATGAAGGCGGTTCCTCACGGCCTGCAGGGCTTCCTGGCCGGCAAGACGCTCACCCACCTGCTGCTGAACCTGGTTTCCGCGGTGCTGATCGTGATACCGGCGGTCATCCTCTTCCCGGAAATCGCGCCGGCCAGCCCGGCCAACTGGCTCGGCCTGCTCGTCGTCTTCGTGGTCGCCGTGGTGGTGACCATCCCGCTCGGAGCCCTGCTCGGCGCCGCCCTGCGCGGCTTCGGACAGCTGGGGATCGCCATGTTCGGCGTGTACGGCCTGGCCGCCGTCTCCGGGATCTTCTATCCGCTCGCGGCGCTGCCGGCCTGGTTGCAGGTGGTTGGTCAGGTGTTCCCGATGTACTGGCTCGGCCTGGGCTTCCGGCATTCCATGCTGCCGGCTGAGGCGGCCCTGCTCGAGGTCGGCGGAACGTGGCGCACCGTCGAGATGGTCGTGGTGCTGGGAGCCTGGCTCGTCGTCGGCATCGTCGGGGCGCCGATCGCGCTGCGCAGGATGATCCGCGGCGTCTCCGGATCGAAGGTGGCCGAGAGCCGCGACCGCATGCTGTCGCGGGGCTACTGATGAACGACAACGTCCACAACCGGATCGCGATGCTGCGCGCGGAGCGGGGTATCTCCCGGCGCCAGCTGGCCGAGGCGCTGGGCGTCCACTACCAGACCATCGGCTACCTGGAACGGGGCGAGTACTCCCCGTCCCTGCAACTGGCACTGCAGCTGGCCGACTACTTCGGCGTCAGCGTCGAGGTGGTCTTCTCGCTGCGACCGTTCCCGCGGCTGGGCAGCGGTCCGTCCTGACGCCTGGACCTGTCGCGGCGACCACCGCAGCCCCTACGCTGGCGCCGTGAGCGAAGAGGCTCCTGGGGAGATCGTCGCGGCCGGGACGCATCGGTCGGCGTTCTCCGATGCGCTCGCCCACCTCTCGCCGGGCTACTTCGCGCTGGTCATGGGCACCGGGATCGTCTCGGTCGGCCTGCACCTCACCGGCTTCGAGGCGGTCTCGCTGGTGTTGCTCGGCATCGCCGCCCTCTGCTACCTGGTGTTGTGGGTGCTCTATCTGTGGCGGGCGTTCGCCCACCGCACCCAGATGCTGGCCGACCTGCGCGGCCCGGAGATGGCCTTCGCCTACTTCACCGTGGTGGCAGGCACCGACGTCCTCGCGGTCCGCCTGATCCAGGCGGGATTCGTGGGCATTGCGATGCCGCTCTTCTTCTTCGCCGCCGTGTTGTGGTTCGTGTTCGGCTACGTGCTGCCTTGGCAGGTGCTGATGACACGCGACGGCAAGCCGATTCTCGCCCGCACCAACGGGACCTGGTTCATCTGGGCGGTCGCCAGCCAGTCGCTGGCCGTGGGCATGGCGCAGATCCAGCCCTATCTCCCCGATGGCACGCTGTGGGTGGGAGTGCTGGCGGTGCTCTCCTGGTCGGTCGGGGTAGCGCTGTACGCCGTGGTGGGAATGCTGGTGCTGCTGCGGATCATCCATTTCGGCATCACTGCGCGTGAGTTCGAGCCGCCCTACTGGGTGGCCATGGGTGCGATGGCGATCGCTGTGGTCGCGGGTACGAGCATCGTCGACATGCAGTCGACTCCCATGGTGGATGCGACCCGCGCCCTGATCGCGGGCACGGTGGTGGTGTTCTGGAGCGTCTGCCTGTGGTTGATCCCGATGCTGGTGGGTGCCGGGGTGTGGCGGCACTTCGTTCACCGGGTGCCGCTCAGCTACGTCCCGACCTACTGGTCGATCGTCTTCCCGGTGGGTATGTTCGCCGTCGCCTCGCTCAACCTGGGCCGGGTGGACCGGCTGCCCATCGTCGAGGCGATCGGCAGCGGCGCCCTCGTGGTGGCTGTGGTGGTCTGGGCGATCGTGTTCGTCGCCATGCTTCGCCGCGTCGTCGACGTCCTCCGCCGTACCGCCATGGGTCACCGGTGAGATCGCGCGAGTCTCGACGGACGGCGCGCTAGCGGCGTCCGGAATAGACGAATCGAGGTCTCAGCCGCATCAGCGGGTGAGCTTCGACCGAGTCTCGACGGACGACGCGCTAGCGGC
>JASGEM010000072.1:0-17768 GCA_049841235.1 Propionicimonas sp.
CGAGGCCGGCCAGCGCCGCACCCCCGGCGACCCACGGCAGCCAGGCGCGGCCGTCCGCGGGGGCCGTGGGCTCGGCCCCCGCCAGGCGCACCTCGCCGCGTCCGCCGTCGACGGTGATCATCTCGCCGGTGGCGATCCGGCTGGTCGCCGCCCCCGTGCCCAGCACCGCCGGGATGCCGTATTCCCGCGCCACGATCGAACCGTGGCTGAGCACCCCTCCGATGTCGGTCACCACGCCGCCCGCGACCGCGAACAGCGGCGTGTAGGCGGGGGTGGTGATCTCGGCGACGAGGATCTCGCCCGGAGTGAAGTCGGCGAAATCCGGCGGGCCCGAGATCACCCGTGCCAGCCCGGTCACCACTCCTCCGCTTCCCGCATTGCCGCGCAACACGTCCCCGGAACCGGCGTCGACCTTGGCGGGCAGGAACCGGTCCCAGACGCTCATCACCTTGTTGACTGGCAGATACTGCGGCGGACGCAGCAGCGCCTGCCCGCGGTGCAGCGCCCGGCGTTCGGCGATCCGCTCGTCCACCGAGGGCAGTGGCTCGCCGGCCACAGCCCGCTCGACCTCCGCCCGGGTCAGCCAGAAGACCTGGTCGGGTTCGGTCAGCACACCAGCGGCCAGCAGCCGGCGTCCGAGTTCGTCCAGCAGCCGCCGCATCACCGGCCAGGCCAGCCCCTGGGCGGCCAGCGCATCCTCGCGGGCGGGCACCACCTGGGCCATCCACTCCAGCGAACGGGTCACCAGCCGGCCGCGCACCGGATCGAGCGCTGCCAGCAGTTCCCCAATCGCGCGGACCCGATCGGCGGCCAGCCGGGCCTGCCGGGCGAAGGGATCGACCGCCTCACCGCTGAGCACGAAACGCAAGGCCTGCAGGATCGGCGCCGGATCGTCGGCCGGCACCGGGTTGCTGAAGTCGAGGTCGTAGACGGTGTGCCCGTAGTCGCCCAGGTGGGCGGCGAACCGAGTCCGCCACTGCTCCCACGACTGCGGGGAGACGCCCTGGGGCACCGTCCCCCGGGGATCGGTCGCCGCGTCGGAGAGCGCCGTTGCCAGGGCCGGATCCTGGCGCACCCACTGTCCCAGCTCCCACAGCGCCTGCTCGGAACGGAGCGGCGCCGAGTCGAGCCCGAGCAGGTAGACCTCGACCGGCTCCCGCGGCACCCCCACCAGGCTGCGGTGCAGGGCGTGCCAACTCAGCTCGCCCGCTCCGGAAAGGGGGATGATCGTCTGCACGTAGGTGTAGTACCGGCAGCCGGCCGCCAGGAGTTCGGTCACCCCGGCCAGCAGATCGGGCATCGCGAGCGAGGCGAGGTCGCGGCCCTTCCATGCCTCCACCGCAGCGCGGTACTCGGGGAGCCCGTGCTCGCGCCAGCGGTTCAGGAAGAAGGCACCGCCCTGATGGAAGAGCAACCGGGCCGCCGGCAGTGAGGCACCGGTCACCCGTCGCATGGTGCGGTTGGCGTAGCGGTAGTAGGCGTAGCCGTTGACGGTCGGGAAGCCGACATCGAGGCCGGCCAGTGCATTCTCGGAACGGCCGACCGCACGACCCAGGTCGTCCATCAGCGCCTGCAGACTGGCCGGCACGGTTTCGGCCATCAGGTCGGCGAACAGCGGGGTGAGCGGGTTGGGCAATTGCTCGACGATGCTCGCCCGGAAGTACATGTTCCCCGGTTCGCTGGGCCACTCGTCGGGCACCTGGGTGATCGGCTCCGGCAGGGCGGTGATCGGACGGGCCTGCAGGATGTGGAAGCCGTCGGCGTCCAGCGCCCACTCGATGTCCTGCGGCACGCCGAAGTGCGCCTCGATCCGATCGCCGATCCCGGCCAGCTCGATGGCCTGCTCCTGGCTCAGCGGCTCCGGCGCTCGGTCTCCGGCGGTCCAGACCAGTTGGCCCGTCCCATAGCGGGGGTCGGAGGCAAGGATGACCGGATCGTCGGCATCGTCGGAGTCGGCGGCATCTCCCCGCCGGAAGAGGTTCACGGTGTGGTCCGTCCGGTCGATCACGAAGGTGTCGGGGTTCACCGTCCCGGCGACCACCGCCTCGCCCAGACCGAGGGCGGCGGTGATCATGGTCTCGCGGCGGTTTCCGCTGACCGGGTTGGCGGTGAACATCACCCCGGCCGCCTCCGCCGCCACCATCAGCTGGACGACCACCGCGATGCCGAGATCCGCCTCGTCCACCGCGTGTTCACGGCGGTAGGCGACCGCGCGATCGGAGTACAGCGAGGCCCAGCAGTCCGCCACTGCGGCGACGACCGCGTCCTCACCCTCCACATCCAGGAAGGTCTCCTGCTGGCCGGCGAAGCTGGCCTCGGCGAGATCTTCCGCGGTAGCCGACGAGCGGACGGCGACCCGCGTCCCGGAGTCGCCCACGAGATGACGCCAGGCGTCCCGGATCCGGTCGGCGAGGTCGGCCGGCACCGAGCCGTCCGGGGCCCTGCGGTGGTAGGCCTCGGTGGTCACGACGAAGCCACGAGGCACCTCGAATCCCGCTCGGACCAGTTCCCCGAGATTGGCGGCCTTGCCGCCCACCAGCGCCAGATCCCCGGCGCTCACCTGCTCCAGCCATACGACGGCGGACATCGGCACTCCTTCGCCAGAACCGCGGATGGCGGCTCGATCCGAGCCTATGCCGCCGTTCGTCACCGCGGGGCGCATCACCGGAAGCCCAGGTGGACGCGTTCCCGAGGACCAGCCATAGCTGGTGAGGACCAGCGCTCAAGCCTGGCTCTCGAGCGACAAGGCTGGCCCTCGATGAAGGGACGCTGGCACGGCGCGTGCCGCGCACGGGCCTGGGCTACGGAACCGCGCGACGCAGGGCGAGGTAGGCGGAAGCGGCCAGCACCGCGGCGAAGGCGAGCATCCAGCCGCCCAGCGAGAGCGGCGTCTGGGCGACGAACCAGGCACCGAGGTGGGACCACCAGTTCTGCCAGGAGACCAGGGCCAGCAGACCGACCAGCACCAGCCCGATGCCGATCAGCACCGTGGTGAGCACGGTGGCGCCCCAGCGCTTGTAGAGCGTCGCGGCCCAGAAGCCCGCCTGGAAGAAGACCATCGTCAGGGCGAGGAAGAACACCCAGGCGTGGTACCAGGGGCCGTCGGTGACCCAGATGACGTTGAACATGTCGGAATTGACGCCCCAGCCGTTCGTGGCCCGCTCCAGCGGAGCAAGGGCGACGTAGAGGGTTGCCACGATCGCTCCGGAGGCGATCGCCACCAGCGTGGTGCCGAGGAAGAAGGTCCGCCGGGTCACGCTGAGCGCCTGGGAGAACGGGAAGGTCAGGGTGAGGCTCTGCACCCCGATCACCGCGAAGTACCACAGCGGTGCCTGCGCGGCCCCGTTGAAGCCGTTCGATCCGGCGGGGAGTCGCAGAATCGCGAAGATCAGCCAGCTGATCACGAACGCAGCTCCGATGATCATCAGGGGCACCCACAGATAGGTCTGCTTGTTGATCAGTTGCATCCGAGCAACCTTGAGCACCCGGTTCATGCCGCCACCTCCTTGGCGTTGCCATTGCTCCAGTCGTCGCGCATGGTGAGCCGGACGACGAGTTGCTGCAGTGAGACCGGCGCCAGATCCAGACCGGCCTCGGCGATCCGCTGCCGGTCGGCCGCCGAGAGTTCGCCGAACACGGTGGCACTGACCACCCGTCCCAGGCTCTCGGAATGGATCACCTCGCGGCCTGCGACGAACTCCTTCACCTCGGCGGCGTTCCCGACGATGGTCGCCGCCCGGGAACGGATCGCGTCGGTCTCGTCGTCCAGCAGGATGCGGCCGCGCTCGACCACGATCACCCGCTCCAGCATGTTGGCGACCTCGTCGATCAGGTGCGAGGAGAGGATGATCGTGCGGGGGCGCTTGGCATAGTCCTCCAGCAGCCGGTCGTAGAACAGTTGCCGGGCGACCGCGTCCAAGCCCAGGTAGGGCTCGTCGAAGAAGGTGATCTCGGCCCGGCAGGCCAGCCCGATGATCACCCCCACGGCGGACTGCTGCCCTCGGGAAAGCTTCTTGATCGGCTTCTTCATCGGCAACTGGAAATCCTCGACCAGACGGGCGGCCAGATCAGCGTCCCAGTTGGCGAAGAACAGGCTGGCCATCTTCAGCGCATGGCGAGCGGTCGCGTCGTCGGGGTACTTCTGGCTCTCCCGGACGAAGCACATCCGCGGCAGGACCCGCTCATTCTCGTACGGGTTCTCTCCGAACACCCTCACCGAGCCCGAGGTGGCGAAGTTCTGGGCGGTGAGGATCGACATCGCGGTGGTCTTCCCGGCACCGTTGCGGCCGAGCAGGCCGTAGATGGTGTCGGCCTCGATGGTGAAGCTGACATCGTCCAGGGCGAGCGTGTCGCCGTAGCGTTTCGTGAGGTGACTGGCCTGAATCACGGCAGTCATGCGAGTTCTCCTTCGGTGGGGGCATGGGTATGGATCAGCGCGGTCACGTCCTCGGTGGTCAGGCCCAGCCGCGCGGCCTCGGCCAGCAGCGGACGGATGTAGCTCTCCGCGAAAGCGGCACGGCGTCGCGCCAGCAGCGCCTCACGGGCGCCGGTGGCAACGAACATGCCGATTCCTCGACGTTTGTAGAGGGTTCCGGTCTCGACCAACATGTTCACTCCCTTCGCTGCGGTGGCGGGGTTGATCCGGTAGAAGGCGGCGAGCTCATTGGTCGAGGGGGCCTGGGCCTCCTCGGGCAGGCTGCCGTCGACGATGGAGTCCTCGATCTGCTCGGCGATCTGCAGGAAGAGCGCTCGTCCTTCGTCCATCTCAACCCCGGGTTTCTCGGTTAGTTACTCAACTAACTAACCAGAGAGGCGGACGGATGTCAACCCTCGACCTGCACACCCGTTGCGCGCGGACGACCGGACTGCGCCAGACATGACAGATGGTCGCGGCGACCGGCAGGACGTTCCGGAGCCGCGGGCGAGCAGCGCAGGCGCGGCCGGGTGGACGGCTGTGGTGTGGGTCAGCCGGCCCAGCCGTAGACCAGCAGGGAGTAGCCGGCGATGGTGATCTCGGCGCTGGCGGTCAGGCCGTCGTAGTCGTCCTCGGTGGCGAGCAGGTCTGCGCTGGGGTGATCGCCGAAGGAGTCGCTGTAGACCGCGGCGTCGCTGTTGAACAGCAGCTTCCACTCCCCTACCGCGGGCATGCCGATCCGGTAGTCGCTGCGTGGCTCGTGCGAGAGGTTGGCCACGATCACCGTGTCGTCACCGGGGCCGTGATCGCGCCAGCGCTGGAAGGCGAGCAGGTTGGCCTCGTCGTTGTTGTGGAAGATCAGCAGACCCTGCCCGGTGAGACCGGCCGTGGCGCCTGCGGTGTTGCGCCGCAGCCGGATCAGATCGCGATAGAGCCGGACGATGCCGTGGAACTCCTGGTTCAGATCCCAGTCCAGCGGGACGTCGTCACGGAACCAGCCGCCTTCCAGGAACTCCTGGCCCTGGAAGATCATCGGGATCCCGGGCGAGGTGAGCACCAGGCCGGCACCCAGCGTCGAGCGCTTGCGGGCGTACCAGCCGGTGGGATCCTCCGGATCCACCTCCTGCGGCACCCGCGCCTGCCCGTTGGCCACCTCGTCGTGGGATTCGGTGTAGATCACCCGGGCGAAGGCGTCGCCGTAGGAGTAGCCGATCGCAGTGGCCACCTCGGCGGTGGAACGCCAGGCGTCGTCGGCGACGATCAGCGCCTCGCGGACCGGGTGGACGAACTGTGCATCCCACTGGGCGTGGAAGGCACCGCCCTCCGATCCGGTCGAACTGACCAAGGGATCGGAGTGCAGATCCTCGGCGATCAGGATCTTGTCGGGATAGCGTTTCCGGATGTCGGTGTTGATCCAGCGGCACAGGCTCCAGCCCTCGGGGATGTTCGTCGTGGTGGCGTCCACGCTGCGCATGTAGGGCGTCATGTCGTAGCGCAGCCCGTCGAGGTGGAACGCTTCCAGCCAGGTCAGCGCGTTGTCGTGGATGAACTGCCGCACCTCGCCGCGCCCGTAGTCGGGACGGGTGTCGCCCCAGGGCGTGCCCGAGCGCCAGTCGTTGTAGAAGTAGATGCCGCCCTTGCCGTCCTGGCTCCAGCCGTCGAACTGCCACAGGTTGAGGTCGGACGGTCCGAAGTGGTTGTACACCACATCCAGGATCACCGCCAGGCCGCGCCGATGGGCGTGCTTGACCAGCGCCTTCAACGCGTCCGGTCCGCCATAGGCGCTCTCCACGGCGAAGATGTGCGCGGGGTTGTAACCCCAGGAGTAGTCGCCGGCAAACTCGGCCACCGGCATGATCTGGACCGCGTTGACGCCCAGCTTGACCAGGTGGTCCAGCCGGGCGGAGACTTCGTCGAGGTCGCCGACCTCGCCCTGCGTGGTGGCGAAAGTGCCGGCATGCAACTCGTAGATCACCAGCTCGTTGTGGGCCGGGCAGGTGAACTCGTCGTCCGCCCAGTCGAAGGCAGCGTGGTCGTAGATCACGCCGTTGCCCACCGAATTGGTCACCTGGGCCGCGTATGGGTCGACCTTCGACAGCCGTTGTTCGCCGTTGACCAGTTCGAACCGGTACTCGTCGCCGGTTCGCGCCTTGGCATCGAATCCGTACCAGTAGCCGTCGCCCTCCTCGGCCAACGGCGTCGCGGTGGCGTCCCACTCGTTGAACGTCCCCATCACCGCCACGGATTCCGCGTGCGGCGCCCAGACCCGGAACCCGATGCCGTCCGGACTCACCAATGCACCCATCCCGGGCAGACGATCTGTTGCCATAGCTCATCGTGGCGTAGCAACCGGTTGGATGAACAGGCTCTCATCCACGATTCATGGCCCTCCCACCGCGCCCTGATCGACTGTGCTCACCGCGGTCACCTGAGCCGCCCCAGCAGAGAGGACTGCACCATGAACCCCAGGACGCTTCGGAGAATCGCCTCGCTCGGCTTCGCGGGAGCGCTCGCCAGCGGCCTTGCCCTGGTCGGCACCACCACCGCCAGCGCCGCCCCGGCCTACACCTGCAACGGCTACCAGGCCACCATCGTCGGCACCGAGGGCAACGACGAGATCAATGGCACCTCCGGACGCGACGTGATCGTCGCGCTCGGCGGTCATGACGAGATCGACGGTCGCGGCGGCAACGACGTCATCTGCGCCGGCGCCGGCAACGACGAGGTCGAAGGCGGATCGGGCAACGACTGGATCGACGCCGGCAGCGGCCATGACGAGGTGGATGGCGAATCCGGCAAGGACGTGATCTACGGCGGCTCCGGTCATGACTCGCTGGAAGGCGGCAGTGGCGCCGACCGGATCTACGGCGGTTCGGGGAACGACCACATCGAGGGCGACTCCGGCAAGGACAGGCTCTACGGGCAGGCCGGCCACGACCTGATCGAGGGCGGCTCGGGCAAGGACAAGCTCTCCGGCGGCAAGGGCAAGGACATCCTGCGGCAGTACAAGGCCTCCGACCGGGTGGAGGACCGCTGGGAGGACCGCTACGGCTACGACGACTGAGTCAGTAGTTCCTGCCTTGGGCAGCCACCGGCTGTCGTCGGTCGAACTCGTCGAGACCATCGGCACACTCCCGGCGCCGGCCGGTGTGTTCCTGGCTTGAGGTCACCCCTGTGACCACGGCGCACGAACGTCGAGCGGGCCGGCCGTAGGGGGACCAGCCGGCTCATCCCCGGCGGCGGGCTCTATGCTGGCGGGGATGCCTTCCCCCGAATCGCTTCCCGAGAACACGCGTCTCGCCGTTCCCCCGGAACCCTCCGCGGTCCGGGGGAATCGCGCTTCCCCGAACGTCTTCGTGTGGCTGGGAGTGCTGGGGACGGCGCTGGTCGCCTGGGGCAGCACCCACCCCGAGTACTCGTTCTCTGGGACGTGGGAGAGCCCGGCGATCATGGCGCTCGGCGCCCTGGTGCCGATCCCGGTCAACCGGGTGATGATCGGTGTCGGGACGGCGTTGCTCACCTGGGCGTGGTGGCGGCAGCGGCCCACCAGGGACCGCACCCCGCCGCCGGCCCCGCTGGTGCTGGCACTGTGGTGCCTGCCGCTGCTGCTGGCGCCACCGGTGCTCAGCAACGATGCCGTGCTCTACGCCGACCTGGGCTGGATGCGGCTACAGGGTCTCAACCCCTACGAGGCCGGGCTGGCCGGAGGCGGCGGTCCGTTCGCCCACCAGGTCGACCCACTGTGGGCCGGCAACACGGTCGCCTACCCGCCGCTGGCGATCGTCGTCCAGGCCGCCGTCGTCGGCGCCACGGGCGCCCATCCGTTCTGGTCGATCGTCGCGATGCGCATCCCGGTACTGCTCGCCCTGGCCGGGATGGCCTGGGTGTTGCCGCGGATCGCCGAGCGGGTCGGTCTCCGTCCGCGGGGCGCGGCGTGGCTGGGCCTGCTCAACCCCCTGGTGCTGCTGCACTTCGTCGGTGGCGCGCACAATGACGCCCCGATGGTGGCGGTCACCCTGGTGGCCGTCTACCTGGTATTGCGGGTGCCGACCACCGCGATCAGCCTGCTGGTGGCTCCGGCCCTGGTGGGGGTGGCGATGGCCTTGAAGCAGCAGGGTGGGCTGGCGGTGATCGCGGTCGCGGGGTTGCCGGTCGCGGCCGCGCTGGCGACCTCCCCGCTGCCGAGGAGGCTCTGGCTGCTGGGCTGGCGGACGGCGATCGCCACCGCGGTGACGGTCGCCACTTTCGTGGCGATCTGCCTGGGGACCGGGCTCGGCTTCGGCTGGGTCGGCGGGCTCGATCTGATGGGCAAGGCGCCCACCCCGGCGCCGCTGGCGTTGATCTCCAAGGGCATCGCCACCGTGGCCGCCTGGAACGGCGGCGACTACGACGCGGTGCTGGCCGCAGCGGGACTGATCGGCACCGGCGTCCTGTTCGTGGTGCTGGCCTGGGTGGTGATCCGCTTCGCCGACCGGCCGCTGGCCGCGGTCGCCTGGGGGTCGCTGGCGATCGCCGTCCTCGGTCAGGCGCTGCACCCCTGGTACCTGCCCTGGAGCCTTGCCCTGCTGGCGCTGATCCCGCTCACCCGGCTGCAGCGATGGTGGGTCTACGGAATCGCGCTGTGGTTCGTGAACTGGAACGCCGTCCAGACCGCGATCTGGCACGGCGTGATCCCGCCCCAGCCCTGAGCCGATCGCTCGCGGGCATCGACTTGCCAGGCATGGCAGGATCGACTCATGCGCGTGGCGATCGGCGGTAGCACCGGCTTGTTGGGGACTGCTCTGGCACGTCACCTGCGCGACCACGGACACGAGGTGGTGCGGCTGGTGCGCGGCCAGGTGACGGCCTCCGATCAGCGCCACTGGGATCCGGACGCCGGACGGATCGACGCCCCGGGACTGACCGATGTGGACGCGGTGGCGAATCTCGCCGGCGCCTCGATCGGCGGGGGACGCTGGACGAAGGAACGCAAGGCCGAGCTGCGCCGCTCACGGATCTCCAGCACCCTTACCATCGTCACCAGCCTCGACCCGGACGGGCGTTGCCAGCGGCTGCTGAACGGGTCGGCCATCGGCTACTACGGCGACGCCGGCATCGAGGTGGTGGACGAGACCACCCCGCCGGGGCGCGGCTTCCTCGCCCAGCTGTGCGTCGACTGGGAGGCCGCAGCCGGTCACGCCGCCGTGCCCACGGTGACGCTGCGCACCAGCAACGTGCTCACCCCCAGCGGCGGTTTCCTGGGCGCTCAGAAAGCGCTGTTCGCGGCCGGCCTGGGCGGCCGGATCGGCGACGGACGCCAGTTCGTCTCCTGGATCGGCCTGCAGGACTGGCTGCGCGCGGTCAGTTGGCTGCTGGATTCCGACCTGACCGGCCCGGTGAACCTGGTCGCCCCCAACCCGGTGACCAACGCGGCCTTCACCCGCGCCTACGGTCGTTTCCTGAACCGTCCGACCCTGATCCCGATGCCGCTGTTCGCGGTCCGTGCGCTGTTCACCGGCGAGTTCGTCGACGAGGTGCTGCTGGCCAGCACCCGGGTGCGGCCCGCCCGCCTCCTGGAAGCCGGCTTCACCTTCACCCAGCCCAACCTGACCCGCACCTTCGCCGCGTTGCGGTAGCGCGGTCACCTTCCCGCTCTCCGCGACCTATCCGTTGCGCAGGTGCGGTTCTGGCAGGAAGTGCGCCGACCGCGACCTGACCTCCGTCCGACCGGACGCTGGAGTGGCATAGGATGAATCCCTCCCCGCCGACAGATTGAGAGCGTTGTGGTCGTTCCCCTGACTCCCTCCGGTGTGCCGGGCCCGTTCGCGGCCCTCGGCCTGACCTTCGATGACGTGCTGCTGCAGCCCAACGAGAGCGACGTGATTCCCTCGGCCGTGGACACCACCACCCGGATCAGCAAGCGGGTCGAAGTGCGGCTGCCGTTGCTGAGCTCGGCGATGGATACGGTCACGGAATCCCGGATGGCGATCGCGATCGCCCGCGAGGGCGGCATCGGCATCCTGCACCGCAATATGCCCGCCGAGGAGCAGGCCCGCCAGGTCGATCGGGTGAAGCGCTCCGAGGCCGGCATGGTCGACTCCCCGATCACGATCGGCCCGGAGGCAACCATCCGCGAGGCGGACGAACTCTGCGGCCAGTTCCGGATCTCGGGCATCCCGGTGGTGGACGAGCACCGTCACCTGCTGGGCATCGTGACCAACCGCGACATGCGCTTCGAGGAGGATCCCTCCCGCCTGGTCCGCGATGTGATGACCCGGATGCCGCTGGTCACCGGCTGGCCCGGGATCGAATCCGCCCAGGCCCTGGCGCTGCTGGCCGAGCACAAGATCGAGAAGCTGCCCCTGGTCGACGCCGACAACCGGCTGCACGGGCTGATCACGCTGAAGGACTTCGTGAAGTCCGACAAGTATCCGCTGGCCTCCAAGGACGCCTACGGCCGGCTGCGGGTCGGCGCCGCGATCGGCTTCTTCGGGGACGCCTGGGAACGCGCCATGGCGCTGATCGACGCCGGGGTGGACGTGCTGGTGGTCGATACCGCACACGGTCATTCCCGCGGTGTGCTGGAGATGATCGCCCGGCTGAAGGCCGAACCGCATGCCCGCGAGGTCGACATCATTGGCGGCAACATCGCCACCTACGAAGGCGCGAAGGCGCTGGTCGAAGCCGGGGTGGACGGCGTGAAGGTCGGGGTCGGCCCGGGCTCGATCTGCACCACCCGGGTGGTCGCCGGGGTCGGCGTCCCCCAGGTGACCGCCATCTACGACGCGGCCCAGGCCTGCCGTCCGGCGGGCGTCCCGGTGATCGGCGACGGCGGCCTGCAGTACTCCGGTGACATCGCCAAGGCGCTGGTGGCCGGCGCCGATGCGGTGATGCTCGGCTCCCTGCTGGCCGGTTGCGAGGAGAGCCCCGGCGAGTTGGTCTTCATAAACGGCAAGCAGTTCAAGTCCTACCGCGGGATGGGCTCGCTGGGCGCGATGGCGAAGCGCGGACGCAAGGCCTCCTACTCCCGGGATCGCTACTTCCAGGGCGACATCGACGCCGACGACAAGTTGATACCCGAGGGCATCGAGGGCCAGGTGCCGTTCCGCGGGCCGCTGGCGGCGGTCGCCTACCAACTGGTCGGCGGCCTGCGGCAGTCGATGTTCTACACCGGCGCCAGCACCATTCCCGAACTGCACGCCAAGGGCAGGTTCGTCCGGATCACCGCCGCCGGGCTGCGGGAATCGCATCCGCACGACATCCAGATGACCATCGAAGCACCCAACTACTCCGCCCAGTCCTGAGGGCGCCGCAAGGCAAGGAAGCCAACATGATCGACATCGGACGTTCCAAGCGCGCCGTGCCCGTCTTCGGGTTCGACGACATCGCCATCGTCCCGAACCGGCGCACCCGCGGCATCGAGGAGGTCAACCTCGGCTGGCGGATCGATGCCCTCACCTTCGACTTCCCGATCGTCGCCGCGCCGACCGACTCGGTGATGTCGCCGGCGACGGCGATCGCATTCGGCAAGCTGGGCGGCCTGGGCGTGCTCAACCTCGAGGGGCTGTGGACCAAGTACGAAGATCCCACCGGCCTGCTGGAGGAACTGGCCGGCATCGAAGACCAGGTGGCCGCAACGCGCCGGATGCAGGATCTGTACGCAGCGCCGATCCAACCCGAGTTGATCATCGCCCGGATGTCCGAGCTGCGGGCGGCCGGGGTGCCGGTGGCCGGCGCCCTGTCGCCGCAGACCTGCGCCGAGTTCTCCCCGGTGATCGAGAAGGCCGGCCTCGACTTCTTCGTGATCCGTGGGACGACGGTCTCGGCCGAGCACGTCTCGACGGTGTCGGAGCCGCTGAACCTGAAGAAGTTCATCTACGAACTCGACGTCCCGGTGATCGTCGGCGGCTGCGCCACCTACCAGTCGGCGCTGCACCTGATGCGGACCGGGGCGGCCGGTGTACTGGTCGGCTTCGGCGGCGGCGCCACCAAGCGCACCCGCAATGTGCTGGGCGTCGAGGTGCCGATGGCGTCCGCACTGTCGGACGTGGCCGAGGCCCGGCGCGACTACCTGGACGAATCCGGAGGCCGGTACGTCCACGTGATCGCCGACGGGGCGCTGGGCCGCTCCGGGGACATCACCAAGGCGATCGCCTGCGGCGCGGACGCCGTGATGGTCGGCACCCCGCTGGCCCGCGCCTTCGAGGCCCCCGGTAAGGGCTACCACTGGGGTGCCGAGGCCTGGCACCCCACGCTGCCCCGCGGCGAGCGGGTCAAGTTCGGCGCCATCGGCACCCTGGAGGAGATCCTGCTCGGCCCCTCCCACACCCCGGACGGCACGATGAACCTGGTCGGCGCGCTGCGCCGCGCCATGGCCACCACCGGCTACACCGAGGTCAAGGAATTCCAGCGGGTGGAGATCGTCGTCCACTCCTGAACGCCGCCGTCGCGGATACCTGTGATGTATCAGGACATGGGTGACAGTTCTGCATCAGGACTTCGGTGACAGTCCAGGGATGGTGCGTCGTGGGCCGTGCGGAGTCGTCTGAGCTGACGTCACCCCGCTTCGTGGGAGGGCGCCAGACCGACGCATTCCAGGAGACATCGAGTTGGGCCAGGCCGTCCCTTCTCGGTGACGTTCTCTCTTTCCCCGCGGAGAGCAGAACTGGTGCCTAGGATCGTCGTCAACCGCAACGGTGCGGTAGCCCACACGAAGAAGTGATGGACTTGTCGCACAACGCAATGCCTATGCTCATACCCGGGGCAGCGGTGGCAAGACTACAGAGGCGGACATCGCGTTCACCACAAGCGTCAACTGGACGGCAGGCTCTGGCAGTCCGACCTCAACGACCCATGACTTGGTGTCCGTGATGGTCCACGAAATTGGGCACGCGGTTGGCCTAGATCACGAGCCATCCACGCCGAAGCAAGTCATGTACGCGTCCTTCGGCAAGGGGGAGAACAGGCGAGAGAAGCGAGTGGGTGATGGTGTTGGAATCGCGATCCTCTACTGAGTTCACGGCTCTCCTGCTGTCAACAGTCATCACTCTCGCCGTCAGCGGTTGTGCGTCAACCGAGCCGATCGCTGAGCTTACGTTCGGCAGTGACTATCGAGGCACACAGGGCAAGTCTGTCACTCTCTCAGGGGCGTATCTCCTGGAGCTTCAGTGCGCGAACGGTGGCGACCTTCGGGTTGCAGTCCGCGTCGATGACCAGACTCTCGAAGAGTTCGTCATGCCCTGCGAAGCCAAGGCAACCCGAAGAATCGAGGTCGCCCCGCCAGTCACTGGCTTTGTCGAGGTCGCCGTCGACGGTGAAGGGCAAGGCACTGCCAAGCTGCTTGAGGATCGCTGAGCTACAACAGGCAAGCGAGGCCGCCCAAGAGACGTCAACCAGGAAGGGCTGGGGCCGATCATGCCGCGGAATAGTCGGCCCCAGCGCCATCTCTGAGGTCCCGTCAAGCCCTCCCCAAGACACGACCTAGGGGACATAGGGGACGTGCGTTTGTCGAGGGGGTTAGCTGACTGGGTCCCGCATAGTGGTGTAGCGCGGTTTCCGTGGTCGTCCGTTCGGCATGTCCGCCGGACGTGGGCGCGGTCATCGCGTGGTCCTTCGAGCGAAACCTCTCACAGCAGAAAGGACTACCACGATGACCGCTCCTCATATGGGACGGGTGCACGGATGGGGGACTGCATCACGACTTCGGTTACGGTTGGTGTGTCAGGACTTAGGTGACAGTCCGGGGATGGTGGGTCGTGGGCCGTTGCGGAGTCGTCCGACGTATCTGATGCCGGGTGCGGGTCGGGTGGTTTCCAGGAGGGTTTCGCCGTTGAAGTCGACGACCATGATCTGGTTTTCGTCGGCGACGGCGAGGATGTCGTCGAGGCCCCGTTGGGGGTCGACGAGGTAGCGGACGTTGTCGAGGGTGAAGGTTCCTGCGGTGGTCAGTTTCCGTAGGACAGTGCGGGCGGGCAGGCCAGGGGTGTCCGGGCGGGATCGGGTTGTTGCCTGGCTCGGAGTTGGCGGATGACGGGGTCGCCGTCGGTGGGGCGTGGCGGTCTGCTTTCGGGGTGGCCAGCCACGCGGCCTCGGGGTGATCCGGCCGGGGAGCCCTTGGTGGGGCCGCACGGTGTTGTAGATCTGGTCGAACGTGTCGACCTAGGCCTGGAGTCCGGCCAGGGAACTGGCGAGCGGCCTTTTGTCGAGCCCAGCGGAACAGGGTTTGTTGGAAGCGTTCGAACACACACGCTGCGCAAACCCTGAATTTGCCCCTACCACCGCCTGGGGCCTGATGCCTTCCGCTGTGGAGCAGCTATGGTCAGACCATGCCCCTCCAGTCGGCCAGCACCACGATCGCACTGCTGGGCGCCCTGCTCGTGGTCGCGCTGATCGGGTGCGGGGTACTGGCTGTGCTGTGGCGGCGCGCTCGGCGCGAAACCCGGCAACTCCGGATGGCGCAGCAGATCGCGATCGACGACCACAACCAGACCCAGGTGGATGCCGCGGTGTCGGCCGAGCGCACCCGTATCCTGCGTGAGATGCACGACGTGATCGCCCACTCGCTGGCGATCATGGTCGCCCAGGCCGACGGCGGCAGCTACGCCACCGAGCCCTCCGCCTCGAAGCGGGCACTGGAGACCATCGCCGACACCGGACGGCTGGCGCTGGCGGACACCCGCCGCATCCTCGGCATGCTGCGCAACGGCGAACCGGAACAGCTCGAGCTCTCCCCCGTCCCGAATCAGACCGGGATCGCCGGCCTGGTGGCCGATGCCCGGGAGGCCGGGATGGAGGCTAGCTTCGTCCAACTGGGCGAACCGCGTCCGCTGCCCTCGGCGATCGGGCTGGCGCTGTACCGGATCTGCCAGGAAGCGCTCACCAACGTGATGAAGCACGCTCCGGCCGGCCGCGTCGTGGTAACCGAGAACTGGGTGCCCGGCGAGGTCGTGCTGACGGTCACCAACTCCGGCGACAGCACGAGCACCCCGGCCGCGAGCGGTGGTCTCGGCCTGGTCGGCATGCAGGAGCGCGCCGAGATCGTCGGCGGGAGTTGTGAGGCCGGGCCCCAGCCGCAGGGCGGCTTCCGGGTTCGTGCCGTCTTGCCCGCTCCATCCCAGGAGGTCACCAGTGTCTGAAATCGAGCAGATCCGCGTCGGGCTGGTGGACGACCAGCAATTGGTGCGCGCCGGGCTGGCGATGGTGATCGGCTCGCAGGCCGACATGACGGTCGCCTGGCAGGCCGGCGATGGCCACGAGGCGATCCGGCTGGCCAGGACCCCCACCGACATCATCCTGATGGACGTCCGGATGCCCGGCATGGACGGCATCGAAGCCACCGGACGCATCCTCGAACGCTGCGAGGCGCCGAAGGTGATCATGCTCACCACCTACGACGTGGACGAGTACCTGCTGAGCGCGATCCGCGCCGGCGCCTCCGGTTTCCTGTTGAAGAACGCTCCGCCTGCCGACCTGCTGGCCGCCGTCCGTACCGTGCACAGCGGGGACGCGGTGATCGCCCCGTCGTCCACCAAGCGGCTGCTGGAGCACGTCGCCACCGGCGTCACCCCCTCCGCCTCCAGCGAGCCCGACCCGCGACTGGCCGGGCTGACCGAGCGCGAGCGCGAGATCCTGCAGTTGATCGCCCGCGGCCTGTCCAACGCCGAATTGTCGGCCGAGCTGTACCTGTCGGAGACCACGGTGAAAACCCACGTCCGCCACATCCTGGCCAAGCTCGGCGTCCGCGACCGCGTCCAGGCCGTGGTCGTCGCCTACGAGACGGGCCTCGCCCAAACCGGCAGTTGAGCTAGATCGTGACCGGTCTCTCCCGGCGGTGGAGGGAGCGGAGGGCGAAGCCGGTGGCGAGCCAGCAGGCGCCGATGACACCGGCGAGGAAGGCCGCCAGACCCCACCAGGGCACGCCGGAGAGGTCGAAGGCAGCGGGGTAGACCCGGGTCAGGATCGCCACGGCCAAGGCTGGGCCGGCCACGGCGAGCACCGCCGCCGGCAGGACGGCGATCAGGACGGTGGTGGCGAAGACGGGTCTGATCCAGACCGGAGCGAGGCCCACCCCGCGCAGCGTCGCGGCCAGCGGCCGCAGCTCGTTCACCTCGCGCCGCAGCACGCCGACCAGCAGCGGCGCAGCCAGCAACCCGAATCCGGCCAAACCCGTTGCCAGTCCGGCGGAGAGCCCGATCGGGCCGGAGAGGTGGTAGGCGTTGACCCAGAAGACGTTGTACCCGGTGGTGTCCGTCCAGGCATCGGCCTGGGCATCCTGAGCGGGGGTCAACCCCTGGTAGACCAGCATCTCCCGAACCGGCCTTGCTGTCTGCACCTGCGGTGGCATGGCCGGCAGCACCGCGAACCCGAAGCCGGTCTGCAGCCGGCGGGAGGGCTCGGGCTTGATGGTCGTCACCGGCACCTCCAGCCGGCTGGCGTGGTCGATCTCGATCACCGTGGAGTCTCCTTCGAGCCCACCCACCACGACGATGCCGCCGGCATTCAGGGTCGCCACCGCCGCGGGCGGCAGGCTCCCAAGCACCCTCTCCGCGTCGGTCACCGAGCCGAAGAACTGCAGTGAACCCCGCAGCACCACCGGCACCACGTCCCGTTCGGTCAGCAGCACGGGGTCGCTCACCTGAAGGTCGCGTTCGAACTGCTCGTGCACCTGCTCGGGGATGCGCTCGCCGTCGGGGTTCGCCACTTCCAGCACCGCCATGCCGGGCGGCACATCCGAGGCGAGGTACTTCTGCAGACCGGCCAGCGATGCCATCGAGACCAGGAAGCCGGCGATCACCACGCCGAGGAAGACCGTCACGGCCGCGCTCACCGTCCCCCAGCGGCGGGAATCATCGGCCACGATCCGGCCGCCCAGCGTCCGGGCGGAGACCTCACCGGCGGCCACGCCGCTGCCCGCCAGCCGGCTGGCCGCCGGGGCCAGGCAACCGGCGGCGAGCACCATCCCGAGCACTCCCTGAACCATCGGCCACTGCCTGGCCTGCGAGGCGGCAATCAGCCAGGACGACACGCTCGCCAGGACCGCCGCGCAGAGCAACAGCGTGATCACGGCGGCCCGTCCGAGCGTTCGGGGCGGAGCGTCCAGCTGTCGTAGCCGCCGGTTCCGAAAGGCGTCGCCCAGCCAACAGCCGGCCAGCGCGCCGATCCCGGTCGCCAGCGTCACCGCAACGATCTCCCCGACCAGCAGCCGCCAGGGCGACAGCGGCTGCTCGCTCACCCAGGCCGCCAACGCCGGACGCAGCGCGAGCCCCAGCAGCCCGCCCAGTAGAGCGCCCACGACGGCAGACACCACCGCACCCAGCCCCGCACCGACGAGCACCGCGTAGCGCAGCGGACGGCGCGGCACCCCGGCCCGCTCCAG
>JASGEM010000073.1:0-9398 GCA_049841235.1 Propionicimonas sp.
TCGCGCACCGCGAGCAACTCCCGGTGCTCGGCGGCCAGCGCGGCGTCACGGTCCAGCGCGTCTGCTCGTGCCCGCGGGTCGAGCACCGCATCGGCGCCGACCGCGAGCCGACGGCGCTGCGCCGCGACCGCCTCGGCCTCCTGCCGCAGTTCGCGCAACCAGGCCAGACCCTGCTGGTAGGCGACGGTCAGCGCGTCCGACCAGTGCCCGGGGTGCGGCTCGACCGGCTGCTCGCGCAACAGGCGCAACCGCTCCAGTAGGCCCGCCATCGCCACCTCCTCGCCTCCCGACATGACCGGCACGGTAGAAACCACTTACCATGTGGGTGTCATCGTCGCACCACCAGAGGTTTGAAGTGGGATTGTTCCGGCCTTACCAGCGCACCGAGCCCGCCAGCGAAGAGCCGGCGGCGCCGGTCGCAGCTGATCCGACCCGCTCCGGCCCGGCTCGCAAGGACGCGCCGACGCCCACCCGCAGGGAGGCCGAGCACGCTCGCCGGGAGCGGCTGAACCCGACGCTGACCCCGAAGCAGGCCCGCGCCAAGGAGCGTCAGGCCCGGGCAGTGGAACGCGATTCGCAATTGCGGTCGGTCGAGGCGCAGCCCGGCCGGGTGCTGATGCGGGACTGGGTGGACAGCCGGCGCGGGCTGGCGCAGTTCTCCCTGCCGCTGCTGATGGTGATGCTGATGGTCTCCCTGGTGGTGACCACCTTCGGGACGCTGATCACCGCGATCATGAGCTACGCCACCTGGCTGGTGATGATCCTGATCGTGGGGGACGTGGCCCTGATGTGGCGCGGCTACAAGAAGCTGCACGCCGAGCGGCTGCCCCGGGAGCCGCTGAAGGGCCTGCTCTCCTACGGGCTCAATCGCTCGATCAACCTGCGCCGGCTGCGGGTGCCCAAGCCCCGGGTGAACCGCGGAGATCCGGTCTGATGTATCGCTGGGTGCCGGCACCGGAGGTTCCGGCCGACCTTCCGGACGGCTGGCCCGACCAGGCCGCCGCCGAGAGCTGGCTGACCGGCGCCTACCTCGACCTGCTGGACGCCGGCATCACGGCGGTCTCGCTGTACGAGGAGGACCGCCTGGTCTACGGTCCGATGAGCCTGGAGCCGTGACCTCCCGGTGACTGAGGCCCACAGACCGCGCCGTCCCAGCTATCTGGAGCCGGCGGCGCTGGAAGCGGTCGGCGAGCGGCACGACCCGATCGCCGGGTTGCAGGCCGCCCACGAGACCGCGGCGGTGCTGGTGCATCGCGGAAGGGCCTGCGACGATCCCGAGACGATCGAGCGCCTGGTGACCCTGGTGGACGAGATCGGGCTGCCCACGCTGGCCGAGCTGTGGGCCTCGCGGCCCGCCCGCTCGCTGCCGGGAGCCCTGTGGCGGCTCTACCTGCTACGGGAGTGGATGCTCCGGCAGCCCGAGGCAGTCGCCCGGGAGTACGCCGCCGGCGTCCGGTTCACCGAGCCCAACCATGTCGTGGCAGGCATCGATCCACCCGGCCCGGACGAGGTGCGCCAAGTGGCCGACCGGATCCTGCAGGGCGCCTTCACCGGCGATTTCGCGGTGGCACTGGAGCGGGCCGCCGCGTTCTGCCTGGTGGTCACCTCAGGGCGGGCGGACATCTCCGCCGGTGCGGACGCGGTCGGGCGAGCGGCCCGGCTGCGTGATCTGGCCGAGGATCTGAGCGCCTGCGCCGACCTGTGGCGGGCCGGCCGGCTGGTGTGAGCCGGAACTGACCGCGATCCTGCCGCACTAACGCGGTCTTGCCGTCTTCACCTATCATCTTCGTGGCGTCGGGCCGCGGTAGCCCCGGGCTCCAACATTCGCCGCTACGAGCGGCCACGCGCCGAGAGGCGCTCCCGGCCCGACGTCATCACCCCTCGTCGCGGGTGGACTCGCCGATCCACAGGTAGGTGGCGAAGCCGACCATCAGCACCCCCACCACGCCCATCACCGGGCGGGCCGCCTGCGCGGCCTCCAGCCGCTCCTCGTAGGTCTGGGTCTTCTCGTCCCCCGCGTGGCTGCAGATGTCGCCGGGCCGCATCACCTGGTCACGGCAGGTGACGGCCGGATCGGCACCCCAGACCACCGCCCAGCCGATCGCGGCCAGTCCGAGCAGCCCGATCAGCAGATGCGCCCACCGGCGACGGCTCATGCGGGGCGCACCGAGGGGGTGACGAACGGCGGCTTGACCACCTCGAACTCCTCGGTGCGGCGGCGCACCAGCACCCCGACCCGGGTGCCCAGCGGCACCGAGCGATCGAGCAGCGCCAGCCCGATGCCGACGCCCAGCGTGGGCGAGAAGGTGCCGGAGGTGACGTCACCCAGGTGGCTGCCCGCCTCGTCCACGACCTCCATGTGGACTCGCGGGATGCCGCGTCCAGTCGATCTCAGGCCGCGCAGCAGCCGAGGCGCACCCGCCTCCTTCTCAGTCTTCAGCGCTTCCGAGCCCCAGAACTCGGGCTTGTTCCAGCCGACCGCCCAACCGACCCCGGATTCCAGCGCGGTGACGGACGGCCACAGCTCCTGGCCGTGCAGCGGGTAGCCCATCTCGGTACGCAGGGTGTCGCGGGCGCCCAGCCCGGCGGGCAGGATGTCGTATTCCGCACCCGCGGCCAGCACCGCGTCCCACAACCGGCCCGCGGCCTCGGCAGGCACCACCAGCTCGTAGCCGCGTTCACCGGTGTAGCCGGTGCGGCAGACGGTCAGCGCGGTCCCGCCCCAGGAGCCGGGTTCGAAGGCCATGTAGTCCTGGCCGACCGGCAGCCCCAGCGCGGAGAGCGTCTCGTCCGAGAGAGGCCCCTGGACGGCGATCACAGCGTAGTCGGTGTGAGCGTTCCGGATCTCGATCCCTGCCGGGGCAGCCTCCACCAGCACTTCGTACACGTACTGCGCGTTGGCGGCGTTCGGGACGAGCAGCACCTCGTCGTCGCCGATCCGGTAGGCGATCAGGTCGTCCACCACCCCGCCGCCCTCATTGCAGACCAGGGTGTACTGGGCGTGGCCGGCCGTGATCCGTCCCAGGTCATTGCTGAGACAGCGGTTGAGGAAGTCGACCGCGCCCGATCCGCGCACCCAGAGCTTGCCCAGATGGCTGACGTCGAAGACACCGACCGCCGAGCGCACCCGCTTGTGCTCGGCGACCACGCCGGAGTACTGCAGCGGCATCCGCCAGCCACCGAACTCGGAGAACTTCGCCCCCAGCGCGACGTGCCGGTCGTGCAGCGGCGAGAGCCTGGAATCGGTCATGCGGCCTCCTCGGGAGTCACAACGCGGCGCGGACGATCTGCTCGAACGTCGCGATGGGCAGCCTAACCGGATTCCCCTTGGTACTCGATGCCTTGCTGGCGGCTTCGGCGATCCCGGGGATGTCGGCCTCGGCCAGACCGAGCGGGGACAGCCCGCGGACGCCCAGCAGCGAAGCGGTCTCGGAGAACCATGCCAGGTAGGCCTCGGCCGAGCGTTCGCCGGTGAGCAGCAGACCCACCTCGGCGTAGCGGGCCAGGGCCTGGTCGTCGCCAGCGAGCGCATCGATGTTGGCCCGCGAGACCGGCACCATCACCGCGGCGGTGATCGCACCGTGGGGTGCACCCAGGAACCCGCCCAGCGGGCCGGCCAGCCCGTGGGCGGCGCCCAGCTTCCCGTTGGCCAGGGCCAGGCCGGAGAGCAGCGAGCACAGGCTCATGTCGGTGCGGGCCGCCAGATCGGAGCCATCGGCGTGGGCCCGCCGCAGACCGCGTCCGGCCCGGACGATGCCTTCGCGGCAGAAGCCGTCGGTCAGCGGGGTGGCGAAGGGCGAGACGTAGGGTTCGATGCACTGCACCAAGGCGTCCAGTCCGGCGTGGGCGGTGACCGAAGGCGGACAGGCCAGGGTGAGCTCCGGGTCGACCAGCGCGACCGCGGGCAGCATGGACGGCGACCGCAGGCTCACCTTCACCCGGTGCTCGGTGGAGGTCACCACGCCGTTGGCGGTCACCTCCGAGCCGGTGCCCGAGGTGGTGGGGACGGCGATCACCGGCAGTGAGCGCTCGGTGAGCGGCAGACCGCGTCCGATCACCTCGGCGTAGTCGAGCGGGTCGCCACCGTTGGCCACCAGCGCGGCCACCACCTTGGCGGCGTCCAGCGCCGCCCCTCCGCCCAGCCCGACCACAACTCGGGCACGATGCACGCGGGCGGCCTCGGCCGCCTCCCGCACCAGTTCCATGGTCGGCTCGGAACCGATCGCGAAGACGGCGGCATCCGGCAGGCTCGCGATCACCGCGGCATGACGTTCCGGACGCCCACCGGTGCAGACGAAGGGACGCTCCCCCAATTCTGCGACGAGCTGTGGCAGCTGGGAAACGGTTCCGGCCCCGAACACGATCCGGCCGGCCGTGGCGAAGGTGAAGCTGGTCATGAGGCCAGTCTGCCGCGATTCCCCCGCTTGTCGAACATGCCCTGAGATCCGGATCAGACCCGGCTGCACGAAGCACCCACCGGGGCACTAGCCTTAGGAGGGTTACCGCGTGACCACGGCAAGAGAGGATCGCCCCGTGCCCAACCTGCCCGCCATCAGCCTCGTGACTGCCCCCGGTAAGGATGATGTGCTCGTCGTCGGCCTGGCTCAGACCGCCGGCTCCGAGGTGGTCGTCGGTCTGCCGGACGATACCGCGGCGGCTCTGGCCAAGACCTTCGGCCGGCCACTGATAGAGGTGGCGCGCGACCTGGGCGGTTCGGCGAAGAACGGCGACACCGCACTGCTGCCCGGGTTGGCCGGCAAGCGCCTGATCGTGGTCGGACTGGGCGATATCGACGTCTCCCCCGAGCAGGTGCGCCGGGCAGCCGGGGCCGCGTTGCGGGTGGCCGCCGGGCTGAAGTCAGAACGTCCGCTTTCCGTCTCACTCAGCCTGGACGCGATCGAGCCGCAGGTTCTCAAGGGCGCCGTCGAAGGCGCCCTGCTGGGCAGCTACCGGTACCGCGAGGACTCCGGCAAGCCGGGGGTGGCCACGATCGGCGTGGTGACCACCAGCGCCCGCAAGCCCGAGGCCCGGCTGGCCCTCGACCTCGGCGTGACCACCGCCACCGCGGTCTCCCGCGCCCGCACCTGGGTCAACCTGCCGGCCAACGACCTCTACCCCGAGTCCTTCGCCGACGAGATCGCCAGGCTCGGCAAGTCGGCCAGGCTGAACGTTGACGTGTGGGACGAGAAGGCGCTGGAAAAGGAAGGCTTCGGCGGTCTGCTGGCGGTCGGCGGGGGCTCCTCGCGCAAGCCCCGGCTGGTCAAGGTCAGCTACTCCCCGCGCGGCGCGAAGTTCCATCTGGCGCTGATCGGCAAGGGCATCACCTTCGACACCGGTGGCCTCAATCTCAAGCCCGCCGAGGGCATGTACACGATGAAGTCGGACATGTCCGGTGCCGCCGCGGTGATCGCCGCGATCACCGCGATCGCCGATGCCGGGGTCAAGCTCAAGATCACCGCCTACGCCGCGCTGGCCGAGAACATGCCCTCAGGCACCGCGTACCGTCCCTCCGACGTGCTGACGATCTACGGCGGCACCACCGTGGAGAACGTCAACTCCGACGCCGAGGGCCGGCTGGTGATGGCCGACGCCCTGGCGAAGGCCTCGGAGGAGCGGCCCGACCTGGTGGTCGACGTGGCCACCCTCACCGGGGCCTGCGTGGTGGCGCTCGGCGAGCGGGTCGCCGGCCTGATGGCCCGGGACGACGAGACCGCCGACCTGATCCTTGACGCCGCCGAGGCCGCCGGCGAACTCTTCTGGCAGTTGCCGATCCCCGAGGAGGCGCGCGGCAAGCTCGATTCCAAGGTGGCCGACCTGAAGTCCGGCGGCGATCGGTGGGGCGGCGCGCTGACCGCGGCCGCCTTCCTGTCCCAGTTCGTCCCCGAGCCGATCCCGTGGGCGCACCTGGACATCGCCGGGCCGGCCTTCAACCCCCACGAGCCCTACCACTACGTCCCCGCCGGTGGCACCGGTGCGGCGGTCAGGACGCTGGTGGCACTGGCGCATGCGGTGGCCAACTGATGGAGACCTTCCGGACCGATCTGGTCGTGGTCGGCGGCGGTGCCGCCGGGCTGCTGGCCGCGGTCGCCGCCCGCCGGCTCGGTCACGAGGTACTGGTCGTCGAAGCCGGGCCGCTGCTGGGCGGCGGCACCGCGCTGAGCGACGGACGGATCTGGCTGCCGGGCAACCACCTGATGGAGAAGGCCGGGGTGGGCGATTCCGCGATCGAGGCCGCCGAGTACCTCGACGCGATCCTCGGCGCGCCGGCCGCAGCCTCCTCCGCGGAGCGGAGGGCCGCCTTCGTCGAGACCGCGCCGAGGCTGGCCCGCTGGCTCACCTCGTCCAAGCTGTCGCTGGTGGTGGACGCTGACGCCGCGGACATCCACCGGCAGGCACCGGGCGCCAAGCCCACCGGGCGGGTGCTGCGCAGTCAGGCCTTCGACCGGCGCGCGCTGGGCGAGTGGGCGAGCGCCCTGCACTCCGCCAACGCCGCGGAAGGCCGATCCTGGAACCCCTTCGGACGGGCTGGCCGCGTCAGCCGGAACGGCGAGGCTCTGGCGGCAGCACTGCTGCACCGGGCGGCCGGTACCGGCGTCGAGTTCTGGCTGGACGCTCGCGTCACCGATCTGGTGCCGGACGGGGACGGGATCGGCGGCGTGGTGGTCAGCCGGCGGATCCACGACACCGACACCAGCGCAGGCATCACCGTTCTGGCGCGCGCGGGAGTGTTGCTGGCCGCCGGCGGGTTCGAGGCCAACCAGGGCCTGCGCGAGGAGTACCTGCCCTTGCCCACCGACGCCGCCTGGTCGGCGTCTCCGCTGCCCGGCGACGGGCAGGCGATCACCCTCGCGGCCGCCCACGGCGCAGCGACCGCGGCGATGGAGGAGGCCTGGTGGACACCGGTGATGGTCGCCGACGGCACCGCGCGGAGCCTTGACACGGAACGCGCCCATCCGCACAGCCTGATCGTCGACCACACCGGCAGCCGGTTCTTCGACGAGTCGGCACCCGCGGACGAGGCCGGGCGACTGCTGTACGAGCGAGCCCGCGGGGTGGGCTCCATCCCGTTCTACCTGATCGTCGACAACCACTACCGCCGCGAGTACCCGCTGGGACCGTGGCCGGCCGGCTCCTACCCCCGCTCGGCGATCGACGCCGAGGAGTTGGTGAAGGCCAATGGCCTGCCCGAACTCGCTCAGGCCCTCGGTATCGACCGGGCGGGCCTGCTGGGCACCGACGTCCGGTTCAACGGATTCGCCCGCAAGGGCCGCGACCAGGATTTCGAGCGCGGCGAACGGCTGGCGACCGCCAACGGTGGACGGCGGCGCAACCCGTCCCTGGGCAAGGTGGACAAGCCACCCTTCTGGGCGGTGCCGGTCTATCCGGGCGACAGCGGCACCAAGGGCGGCCTGCTGGTGAACGCCGACGCCCAGGTGCTGCGCGCCGACGGTACGCCGATCGCTGGCCTCTACGCCTGTAGTGGAACCGCTGCCTCCCTGATGGGACGAACATCACCAGCCCCGGGGGCCTCACTCGGCGAAGCCCTGGTCGGGGCCTTCCGCGCCGTCCTGCGGCTGGCCGGGGACGAGCCGGACTCGGCACGTCCCCGGCCGGAAGCCGGTGGGACTACTTCTTGAGGGTCTTCGAGGTGACCGGAGCCTTCGTGGCGTTGCCGGCGTAGACGAACCGGTAGTCGTACTTCTTCGTGGTCTTGTAGGTGGTCTTCACCGTGCCCTTGGAACCGACCTTGACCGTCTTGACCTTCGTCCAGGACTGTGCGCCCGGCGTGCTGCGCTGCAACTCGACCTTGGTGCCCTTCGGCAGGGCCGTCCATTCCTTCTTCGCCTTCTTGGTGACGTCGAAGTAGGAGAACGTGGCACTGATCGTCCGCTTGGTGCCCTTCTTGGAGATCTTCGCCGACGAGACCCGGGAAGCCTGCTTCACCGTGAAGGTGGCAGTCACCTCCTGGTCATCGAAACTGCCGCTCGGCTGTTCTTCCGTCGAACCCGCGTTCCACCAGGCGACGTAGTCGAGCGCCACCAGGAATGCGCCCAGCCCGGAGAGGTTCTGGTAGTTGTTCTTCGCCGCACACCACTGCATCGGAGGCCCGAACTCGGCGCCGGTGTTCGTCATCACCCGGCCGCCCTCCACTGCACCCGGGTACTCCTCATACCACATCTTGTCGTTTCCGACCACGACATGAGCGTGGACCTCGTCGAACATCGCGTCTGCCGGGTTCGCCTGGAAGGGCAACGAGATCGTGATCGGCTTGCATGCCCTGGAGGAGATGACCAGGTCCTTCACGACTATTCCACCGGTCAGCGTGATGGTCGTGTCGCTCTCCTCTGCCTGGGCAGGGACGGCGGTGGCGAACAGGCTGCCGGCGAGCAGCCCGGTGGCGGCCAGCAAGGAGAGGAGCTTCTTCATGCGCCGAGCGTAGGCCGGGGAATGGTCCGACCACAGGGTTCCCACGGATTCCTAACAGCTTCTCAGAATGGCCTTTCCCGATCCAGCGGTGATCACCGGCCGAACCCGGCGGTCCTCAGCGGGAACGGCGCTGGCGAGCGTTGTAGTCGCGCATCCGTTGCGGGTAGCCGACCACGCCGGCGTCATAGGCGGGAAGGCCGTGACGGGCGGCGAACTTGCGCGCCCATTCCACCGATTCGACGCTACGCCGAGTCCATTCGCCGTCGTACGCGATCAGCAACACAGTGGCGCGGGTCACGGTGGTCGGCATCTCGATGAAGGCCTCCACTCCCCGGCGGGTCGCCAGGAATCCTTCCAGATGCGTCACGACGGCAGCCTCCGCCTGGCGCGTCTCGGCGCTGGCCTTACGCCGCTTGGAGAACCAACCCACGACGCCCATTATCCCGTACTGCCGCGGCACACCGCTCAACCCCTGCGGTGTGGCCTCTTTCCAGGCCCGGCGATGCCCGGACGCGCACATAGTGGCCTCAGGGTGGGCGCGTGCGGTGGCAGCGGGATAGTCTGATCCGCAGACCACCGCGGATGTTCGAAGGAGCTCACACCATGTCCACTCCCGTCCCACTGCCTGCGCTCGGCGAGAGTGTCACCGAAGGAACCGTCTCCCGGTGGCTGAAGCGGGTCGGTGACACCGTCGAGGTGGACGAGGCTCTGGTCGAGGTCTCCACCGACAAGGTCGACACCGAGATCCCCTCCCCGGTCGCCGGGGTGGTGCTGGAGATCCTGGTGGCCGAGGACGCCACCGCCGAGGTCGGTGCCGTGCTCGCGGTGATCGGCGAGGCATCCGAAGCCGGTGCCGCTGCCGCTCCTGCCGCTCCGGAACCCGCTGCTGCGCAGCCCGAGGCCGCGCCCGCCGCGGAACCCGCCCCCGAGCCCGAGGCAGCGTCGGCACCCGAGGCGTCCACCGCCCCCGA
>JASGEM010000074.1:0-6651 GCA_049841235.1 Propionicimonas sp.
ATGCGGGGTCCCCTCGACGTTGTTCGGGGGAGCGCAGCGGTGGAGAAGAACGTCGTGGGGTGATCATGAGGTGCTCATCCGGCCGCCGCCAGCAGGGCCGGGAGGGTGGCCGCGAAGTCGTCGAGCCCTTCGGCGGGCACCACCAGCGGCGGTGCGATCCGCAGCACGTCCGGCCGCGGGGCATTGATGACGAACCCGGCATCCAGGGCGACGTCGGCCACGGCCGCCGCGATCGGACGGCTCAGCACGATGCCGCGCAGCAGCCCGCGCCCCCGGACCGCGAGGATATGGGGGTGGCCCAGTCCGGCGACCGCGGCTGCCAGCCGCTCGCCGAGCTCCACCGAGCGCTGCAGCAGGCCGTCGCGTTCGATGATGCCCATCACCGCCAGACCGGCGGCCGCCGCCACCGGGTTGCCACCGAAGGTCGTGCCGTGCGACCCCGGCTGCAGGAGATCCGCAGCCTTCCCGGTGGCCACGCAGGCGCCGATCGGGAAGCCGTTGCCCAGGCCCTTGGCGAAGGTGACGATGTCGGCGGTGACGCCGGACGAGGCGCTGGCCAGCCAGTCCCCACAGCGCCCCATCCCGGTCTGCACCTCGTCGAGCCACAGCAGTGCGCCAGCCTCCCGGGTCAGCTCGCGCGCCGTCGCCAGGAAGCCGGACGGCGGCTCGACCACCCCGTTCTCACCCTGGACCGGTTCGACGATCACGGCCGCGACGCCGTCGTCCAGCGCGTCCGCCAGCGCAGCGGCGTCGCCATAAGGCACGAAGACGACCTCGCCCGGCAGCGGCTCGAAGGGTTCGCGGTACTTCGGGTTGGAGGTGAGGGCCAGCGCCCCCAGCGAGCGGCCGTGGAAGGAACCCTCCATGGCGATCAGCCTGCGCCGGCCGGTCAGCCGGCTGATCTTGAAGCCGGCCTCGTTGGCCTCGGTGCCGGAGTTGGTGAAGAACACCTTCGCGGTCGTCCCTGGATGGTTGGCGACGGTGACCGCGGCCAGCCGCTCGGCGAGTGCGACCTGGGTGGGGGTGGCGAAGAAGTTCGAGACATGGCCCAGGGTCGAGAGCTGGGCGGAGATGGCGCCCAGCACCTGCGGATGGGCATGACCCAGCGCGTTCACCGCCAACCCGGAGAGCAGGTCGAGATAGCGCCGGCCGTCAGCGTCCCAGAGGTAGGAGCCCTCGCCTCGCACGAACACCCGCTTCGGTGGGCCGAAGGTGTTCATCATTACCGCGGAGTAGCGGCTGGTCACCGCGGCGTTGCCGCCCTCGACGCTCTGGACGCTCACGCCCGCACCTGCCCGGTCCCGGCAGGCTCGACCGTCGGAGAGGAGGGCTCCGCCACCGAGGTGGATGCGTCCCCGTCTACCACCATGGTGCCGTTGCCCTCGTCGGTGAAGATCTCCAGCAGCACCGCGTGCGGCACCCGGCCGTCGATCACGGTCGCCCGCGACACCCCGCCGCGGACCGCCTGCAGGCAGGCCTCCATCTTCGGGATCATTCCCGAGGCAAGACCGGGCAGCATCGCCGCCAGTTCGTCGGCAGCGATCTGCCGGATGATCTCGGTGCTGTTCGGCCAGTCGGCGTAGAGTCCCTCGACATCGGTCAGCACCACCAGTCGTTCCGCGCCCAGCGCGACCGCAAGGGCACCGGCCGCGGTGTCCGCATTGACGTTGTGCACCTGGCCGTCCTCGTCAGGAGCGACGGTGGCGACCACCGGGATGCGGCCGGCGGCGATCAGGTCGAGCACGGCCTCAGGACGCACCTCGGCGACCTCGCCGACCAGGCCGAGGTCGATCTCCTCGCCATCCACCTCCAGGCCTTTGCGTTCGGCGGTCAGCAATCCGGCGTCCTCCCCGGAGAGCCCCACCGCCAGCGGGCCGTGGGCGTTGAGCAGCCCGACCAGCTCACGGTTCACCTGGCCCATCAGCACCATCCGGACCACGTCCATCGCCTCGGGGGTGGTGACCCGCAGCCCGCCGCGGAACTCGCTCTCGATCCCCAGCCGCTTCAGCATCGACGAGATCTGCGGCCCTCCCCCGTGCACCACCACCGGGCGGACCCCCACGGTGTGCAGGAAGACGATGTCCTTGGCGAAGGCGGCCTTCAGCCGGTCGTCGACCATGGCGTTGCCGCCGTACTTGATCACCATCACCTTGCCGACATACTGCTCCAGCCAGGGCAGCGCCTCGATCAGTACCCGCGCCTTGGTGAGTGCCTCGTCGGTCGCGGGGCCCCCGCGAAGTTGTTCGGGGGAGCGCAGCGGAGGAGAAGAGCTTCGTGGGGTGCTCATGTGGAGTACTCCGCGTTCTCTTTGACGTAGTCGTAGGTGAGGTCGTTGGTCCAGATCGCGGCCGACTCGGCGCCGGCGTGCAGGTTGACCTCCACCAGCACCTCCCGGTCGGTCAGGCTGACCTGCGAGCGGTCCGCGCCCAGCTGGCCGCGGACGAAGACGGCCACCCCGTTGAAGGAGACATCGACCTGGTCGGGATCGAAGGCTGCGGCGGTGGTACCGGCGGCCGACAGCACCCGGCCCCAGTTCGGGTCGTTGCCGAAGATCGCGCACTTGAACAGGTTGCTCCTGGCGATCGCCCGGGCGACCTCCAGCGCATCGGCCTCACTCGCGGCGCCCTCGACCCGCACCTCGATGTCGTGGGCGGAGCCTTCGGCGTCGGCCAGCAACTGGCGGGCCAGCGAGGCGCACACCCCGGTCAGGGCCTCGCTGAACTCGGCCGGGTCGGCCGCCACCTGCGACGCACCGCTGCAGAGCAGCAGCACGGTGTCGTTGGTGGACATGCAGCCGTCGGAGTCGGTGCGGTCGAAGGTGAAGCCGGTGGCAGTCCGCAGTGCCCGACCGAGGTCGTCGGCGGGCAGCACCGCATCGGTGGTGATCACGACCAGCATGGTTGCCAGGGCGGGGGCGAGCATGCCGGCGCCCTTGGCCATGCCGCCGATCGTCCACCCGGCCGGTGACCGGTGGACCGCCTGCTTGGAGACGGTGTCGGTGGTCATGATCGCTTCGGCAGCCGAAGCGCCACCGGCCCGGGAGAGATCCTGCGCGGCCAGCTGGATGCCCGTCAGCACGGTCTCCATCGGCAGCCGGACGCCGATCAGCCCGGTCGAGCAGACGGCGACGTCCTCGACAGCGCAACCCGCCTCGGCGGCCGTCCACTCGGCCATCTGGCGGGCGTCGGCGAAGCCGGCGTCCCCGGTGCAGGCGTTCGCACCGCCGGAGTTCAGCACCACCGCGGCCAGCCGCGGGGTGGCCAGCGCCTGCTGGCTCCACAACACGGGCGCCGCCTTGAACCGGTTGGACGTGAACACTCCCGCCGCATGGGCATCCGGGCCCAGATTGACGACCAGGGCGAGGTCGGGACGTCCGGATGCCTTGATGCCGGCGGTCACTCCGGCAGCGACGAAACCCTTGGCTGCAGTCACGCTCACGGGGCTACTCCCACGGTGGTCAGGCCGGTGGTCTCGGGCAGACCCAGGGCCAGGTTGATCGACTGGACGGCGGCACCCGCGGTGCCCTTGACCAGGTTATCGAGCGCGCAGACGGCCACCACGCGACCCACCCGCTCGTCCACGGCCAGCTGGATCGCGACGGCATTCGAGCCCAGCGTGGCGGCCGTGGTGGGCCACTGGCCTTCGGGCAGCAGGCGGACGAAGGGCTCGCCGGCATAGACCTGCTCCCAGGCCTCCCGCACCTCGCCAGCGGTCACGCCGGCTGCCAGCCGCGCGGTACAGGTGGCCAGGATGCCGCGCACCATCGGCACCAGGGTCGGGGTGAAGCTGATCCGGATCTCGGCGCCGGTGCTCTTGGCCAGGTTCTGCTCTATCTCGGGGATGTGCCGGTGCACGCCGCCCACCGCGTAAGGGCTGGCCGCCCCCAGGATCTCGGACGCCAGCAGGTGCGGCTTCAGCGCCTTGCCCGCCCCGCTCACCCCGTTGGCCAGCACCGCCACCAGGTCGGTGGGCTCGATCATTCCTGCTGCGATACCCGGGCCCAGCGCAAGGGTGACCGCGGTCACATTGCAGCCGGGCACCGCGATCCGGCTCGCACCGGTGAGCCGCTCGCGCTGGCGGGCGCCGCCGGCGAGCAGCAACTCGGGCATCCCGTAGGTCCAGGTGCCGGGGTGATCGCCGCCGTAGTAGGTCTGCCAGGCAACCGCCGACTCCAGCCGGTGGTCGGCCCCGAGGTCGACCAGCACCGAATCCGGCGAGGCCATCTCCAGGGCGGCGGCGATCTCGCCGGAGGCGCCGTGCGGCAGGGCCAGGCAGATCACATCGTGACCAGCCAGGGCCTCGGCCGTGGTGTCGCCGATGACCCGGTCGGCAAGCGGCGGCAGGTGCGGGTGGTGGACGCCGAGCAGACCGCCCGCCGACGACTTCGCAGTCAGCGCGCCGATCTCGGCTTCGGGATGGTTGAGCAGGATGCGGAGCGTCTCGCCACCGGCATAGCCGGTCGCGCCCGCCACGGCCACGGAAAAGGTCACGGAATGACTATGCCAGAGCAAGAATGAATATTCCAGTTCGGGACGCTGGCTATCCTCGTCGCATGCCACGTCTGCTGACAGCGATCCTGGCCGCGCTGTTGCTGACGGCCTGCGCGACCACCCCCGCTCCGCCGCTCCCGCCGGCTGCTCCGGCAGACCGGATCTGCACGCCGTCCGATCCCGAGCCGGCGCCCGCCGAGAAGACGTTGCGGCTCACGGTGGCCACCTACAACGTCCTCGGCGGGCCGCCACCACCGGAGTGGTATCCGCAGATCGAACCGGCCGAACTCGATCCGATGGCGCGGCAGCCGGCCACCGTCGCCAAGATCAACCACCTCGACGCCGACGTGATCGGGCTGCAGGAATATCGTCCGGAACTCGAATCCGGTGCCCGGCTGGCCGCCGACCTCAGCCAGTACACCTGGGTCGCGCCCAGCGACCCGGCAGCCGGTCCGGAGGCGGTCGCGGTGCCGATCCTGTTCCGCACCGACCGGTTCGACTGCCTGGCGACCGGCAACGAGAAGGTGACCACGATGGGCGAGAACGGCTCGATGCTGGACCGCCATGTGAACTGGGTCGAGTTGCGCGACCGCACCAGCGGCCGCCGGTTCTTCGTCTTCAACTACCACGCCCATCCCTGGCAGACGGCCGAGTTTGCCGCCCTCCGGTCCTCCGCGGTCGACCGGCTGATCGATCTGGTCGAGAGGGTGAACCCCGGATTCGCCGAACCCTTCGCGATCACCGGCGATTTCAACGCCCGCAACAACGACACCCGCCGCGTCTACGGCGACCATCTGCGCGCCTTCGGCAAGGCGGGCATCGTCGACTCCGCCGCCATCGCCGCCAAGGACACCTCGGACGTGCCCCGCGCCGCCTCGATGAACAAGATGTCGGCCAAGGTGGCGGGCGAATACATCGGCAAGGTGGTGCGCCGCAACGGGCAGCACATCGATTACGTCTGGGTGCCGGAGGGGACCACCGTGCGCAGTTGGGCGACCGTCTCCGGCCCGGGCCTGGCCTGGCGGAAGGTCCGCGGCAAGAAGGTGCCGGTCTGGACCGGCATCGTCGCCTCCGACCACTCGCCGGTGGTGGCCGACCTGAAGTTCGGCTGAGCACCCTTCGGCAGGCTCAGGAGGGGCAGGCTCGACCGACCGCAGCCGGTACTAGATCAGATCGACCAGGTCGGAGACACCGCCAAGCATCAGGTCGGGACGGAAGGGGTAGGTCTCGACGTCGGCCGCGGTCGTCACACCGGTCAGCACCAGGACGGTGAGCAGGCCGGCTTCCATGCCCGCGACGATGTCGGTGTCCATCCGGTCGCCGATCATGGCGGTGGTCTCCGAATGGGCCTCGATCCGGTTCATCGCCGAGCGGAACATCATCGGGTTGGGCTTGCCCACCACGTAGGGGTTGCGGTTGGTGGCTGCGGTGATCATCGCCGCCACCGCGCCGGTGGCCGGAAGGATGCCGTCCTTGCTGGGACCGGTCGCATCCGGATTGGTGACGATGAACCGGGCGCCGTCGACGATCAACCGGATCGCCGTGGTGATCGACTCGAAGGAGTAGTTGCGGGTCTCCCCCAGCACCACGAAGTCGGGGTCGACGTCGGTCAGCACGAAACCGGCCTCGTGCAGAGCCGTGGTGAGGCCGACCTCACCGATCACGTAGGCGGTCTTGTCGCCGGGCTGCTGCTGGAGGAAGGCGGCGGTGGCCATGGCCGAGGTCCAGATGTTCTCCTCGGGGATGTTCAACCCGGAACGGGCCAGCCGCGCGGAGAGATCTCGTGCGGTGAACGTGGAGTTGTTGGTGAGCACCAGGAAGCGCTTCGAGGTGGTGACCCAGCGGTCGATCAACTCAGCCGCACCGGGCAGCGGCACCTCCTCGTGCACCAGCACGCCGTCCATGTCGGTGAGGAAGCATTCGATATCGCGCACACTACGCATGGCCCCATCCTCCCATCTTCACCGACGGCGATCCCAATCCCGGCGGTCCATCGAGATCCCGGGTCCAGCCTGGGACGACGGTGGTGTGGCGGCCCGAAGAACCTGCGCGGTGGGACAGGAACGGTTCCCTGTCCCACCGGTCAGAAGGCGCGGAGGCGGGCTCCGGTGGCGGCCGCTGCGGCGGCCACCGCGGCAGCGCGGGCCGCGGCGGTCTCGGC
>JASGEM010000075.1:0-12966 GCA_049841235.1 Propionicimonas sp.
CGTGGCTCAGTTGGTAGAGCATCACCTTGCCAAGGTGAGGGTCGCGGGTTCGAATCCCGTCGTCCGCTCGGAGAAGGTCTCAAGGATCAGGTTCGAGGCCGGCTCTTGCCGGTGGAGTGGCCGAGAGGCGAGGCAACGGACTGCAAATCCGTGTACACGGGTTCAAATCCCGTCTCCACCTCGGGCGGTTGGCGCAGCTGGTAGCGCGCTTCCCTGACACGGAAGAGGTCATCAGTTCAAATCTGGTACCGCCCACCAGTGAAGTACCTCGTCAGGCCCCGGGTTGATCCCGGGGCCTGACGGCGTTCTGGGCCCCGCGTGGGGCAGAGGGTCGATTGACGCAACGCGCTTGATGTCGGCGTGGGGGCGACATTCTCGATCGCACGGTCGATGACGAGCGTCTCCACCCGTCACCTCGACGACTTTCCCAGTGGCTGGACTGATTGCCGGGCTGGAGTTTGTCGGGCGCTCATACATCGGTAGAGTGCCAATCGAGTGGGGCCCGTGTGGCCCCGCTCGCTACGTCCTCAAGAAGGGAACTTGAGGATGGTCGCAGTGACACCAATGGCGGTTCTCACGGTGACAGTGGCAGTTAGGCGGGTCGTTAACGGCCCGTGGTGTGGGAGGAATTCAGTGAAGCAAGCCATACCCGTGCGGGCACTCCGGCGCGAGCGCATCAAGCGGCCACGAGTTCGACGGATCACCGCGCTCGCCGCGGTCTTCGCCCTGGTGGCGACCGGACTGGTCGTGATGACCGCTCAGCCGGCAAGGGCGGCGGGGCTGGCGCCGGGCGTGGCGGTGACTCCGCCCAGCAGCTACATCGCTGGTGAGGATCTGTCGCTGGGCATCACCTTCACCGGAAGCGCCGGAGCCGGCGCGCAGTACAACCTCAGTGCCGGGGTCGTGCTCTCCTCCGACGTGACGGTGGTCGACACCGGATCCCTGGGTGTCCCGACCACCTATGCGGCGGGCACGGTGCTGCCGGGTGCGATCACGACAGGCACCACACCGGACACCTGCGCCGCGCTGGGCCTGGAGAACGCACCCGTCCCACCCGAGCCGAATGGCGCCTGCCAGGTTCCCGCCGGCATGCAGTACCTCGTCTTCCAGAACATCTCGGATCTTCCAGAAGGCGCCTCGGTCAGCCACACTCTGACCGTCCGCCCCAACGCTGCCACCTTCGGTGCGGGCGCCTCGTTCCCGTACCAGGCGAATGCCTACACCAACGGCGACGAGCGCTTCCTCCCGGTGTTCCCGGGCAGCACCGGCCTGGCCAGCGAGGCTGCGCAGGAGTTGTCCTCCAACGCAGGGGTCGTCGACGCAGACTTCCAGGTGAACGCGCTGCGGATCGAGAAGAGCGAGCCCAGCCCGGAGAGCGAATTGCTCCGCGGCGTGCACCGGAACACCACCACCTACACGTTGCGGGTGTGGCACACCGGCGAGGGCGATATCGAGGACGTCGTGGTCACCGACCTGCTCCCGGCCGGCCTGGAGTACCTGGGCCTGGGCGCGATCGACAACACCACCGATGCCAACGGGAACCGCGGCGGCGGAGATGACAGCGTCGAGTACGACGGTGCGGCGCGCCTTGACGCGACTCCTGCCCCAGCGGACAGTGGCTGGGGCGGCGCCGCCGATCCGTCGCGCAACGCCAATGCCGGCGAGACCGTCGAGACGATCACACAAGGTGGCGCCGTCTACACCCGAGTGACCTGGAACATCGGCGAACTGCTCGCGGCGGGCCTGGCCAGCTACAGCATTCTGGATCCGGTGAAGCAGGTCTACTCCGCCACCGCCGGCGAGCCGGGCTTCTTCGAGATCCGCTACCGGGCAGCCGTCCCGCTGTTCGAGAACACGATGGACTTCGACGGCGCCGGCGGCCAGCCGACCGCCGATCAGGGACGCGGCCAGATCGCGAACCTCGACAACAACCGTGGCGCGTCCACCCGCCATGGCAGCGGCGATGACCCGGCCGCGACGACCTACACCAACCGTGCGACGGTGACCGGCAGCTACGCCGGCGCGTCGGTCACCGATGAAGACACCGAACAGGTCGACGCGGTCGATGTCCGGTTGCTGAAGTCGGTCGATACGGGCTCACCGGATGGCCTGTTCGTGCAGGGCCAGATCGCTCGGTACACACTGAACATTGCCACCAGCGAGTACGTCAGCGCCGAACTGGGCGCTCGCCCCGACCGCCTGGTGGACGACCTGGCCGATGGTCTGTGCCCGGTCTTCCCGACGGGGACGGACGCCCCGCGGCTGTTCCTCGGCAACCCCAACGACGCCGGATCGCTGCAGGAGGTGGACACCCCCGAGGAATGGAACGACGCCCTCGACGCCGTCGGCGTGAGCGAGGGCTGCCACTTCCCTTCGACGACGGCCCACCCGACCGAGGACGTCCTTGAAGGGGCCACCGTCACCGGCATCGCCTTCGACGCGGAAACCGGGGGATTCTTCCTGGAACTGAGCCTCCCCGCGGGAGCCTTGCCGGCCGGCAACGGGGACGGCCACAACGTGCGCTACTCGGTGGTGCAGAACCCCAATTACATCCAGAGCGGGGCCGGCGCCACCACCTCGGGCGACCGTTTCGTGAACGCCGCGGAGATCCATGCCACCACGCAGGCGATCGACCCGGTGGAGGACCTCACGAACAGCGAAGGCACAAGTGCCGGAAGCACCGAAGGGTCATGGGACGATTCGAGCGCGACGCTGGGATCCGGCCTGACCAGTCTCGACAAGAGAGTGCTCCGGCGCGAGGCAGGCGTGCCCGATCGGGCCGAGGTCGCCAATACCGCTGCCGCCGACTGGGTGCAGGCTGCGGAGACGCCGTTCGCGCTCGGTGACGAGGTCTGGTACCGGATCCGGATCACGCCGCCAACGGGCATCGACGTGCGTAATCCGAGGTTCACCGACTTCCTGCCCCAGGGGGTCACCTTCGATCCGACCCTCGATGGGACGGGCCGTCCGGTCAACACCTGGATCGTGCCGTCATCGACCCGGGGGATCGGCACCTGCCGGCCCGGTAACGCGGTGGACTGGCTGAACCGTTTCGTCCCCCCACCGACGGTGAGGGACAATGTGGTGAACTTCGCCCTGGGTGCCGCGGGGGCGGATTGTGGGCTCGGCGGGACGGATCGCTTCCTGCCGCTCAGCACCACCCTCACCATCTATCTCAAGGTGACGGTGACGGATCTCTCGGCCTTCGGACAGGTCGACCTGCCGCAGAACCTCGCGAAGTACCAGCAGGAGAACGTGGACGGCGAGCTCTTCTTCCTGCGTGACGCCGCCGAGATCGAACTCGACCGGTCGGCGCGCCTGATGAAGGGCATTCGCAGCATCAACGGCACCGAAGTCGTCGTTGAGACGGGCGTCCGCGAAGGCGATGGCTTCAACAGCGATATCGACGGTCTCGAGGTCGTGCAGAACGACCAGGTGACCTTCCGTCTGGACGTCACGGCACCGTTCACGGACACCAACGACTACCTGATCTGGGACGTGCTGCCCGAGGGGATCAAGGCGGCTGACATCAACGCCGGCTCGTACCGCGCCAAGCTGGTCGCGGACGGTGTCGAGGGTGCCGATGCCACCTTCACAGCAGAGGTCTTCGACTACCCCTACTCGACTGCGCCGGCGAACGTCCTGACTCAACTGCGCGATCCGTACCGGGCCGACCAGCGCTCGATCATCGTATGGAACGTGAGTTCGGTGGTACCCGGTTCGACCCGCGCGAGCGACGGACCCCCGGTTGTCGAGGCTGTCGAACGCGGCCTGACCCTGGGCTACACGGTCACCATCCCCAACGGCACCGTGATCGGCGGCGGCGCCGCGGCTCTGATCGATCAGGAGTACGTGAACAACGCCTCGATCATCGAGTTCGACACGGGCAACAGCCAGGGTGGCGACTCGACCCTGATCGTGAACGGCACCGAGAACGTGGCGGAACCGCGCACGCCGAGCCCCGGCCCATCCGGCCCGGAGTACCTCTTCGACGATCTTGACAACAACACGAGCGACCTCTCGAACGTCTTCCTGCCGAACATCGCGATGACCAAGCAACTGGTCGGCACCGAGATTCTCGACAATGGCACGACGGCACCCGATGATCCGCTCAATGCGAGCAACATCATCGTGCAGGGCGAGTACGCCACCTTCGACTACCGGGTCACGATCCCCGCGAACACGACGGTGCGCGAGGGCGTCCTCTTCGACCTGGGCAATTTCGTGGGGCAGGGCACAGGCAACATCCAGCCCGGCAACGACCCCAACCTTGCCTTCCCCTACAAGTTCGTGGCGGCTTCGCTGCCGGCCGCCGGGAACCCTGCCGGCCTCGCCGATCTGGTCGATCAAGTGAGCGGGAGCGATCCCTCCGCCCAGCCGGCCCGGTTCAGCTTCCGCACCGACACCGGCAAGCTGATCTTCCCTGAGTACTACTCCGCGGGCGACAGCGAGCGGACCTTCACGGTCCGGATCACGGTGTGGACCAGCGACACGGATGCGAGTAACCCGGGTGCCTCCCTGGCGCGTCCGAACATCCCGCACAACAAGTTCCTGCGCAACACCGCCGCCTTCGACTCGAAGAACCTCGGTGAGAGCGCCCAGACCCGCCAAGGCAGCGGTTCTGCCGAGGTGCGCTACCGCGAGCCGAACCTCGCGATCGCCAAGTCGGCCTCCCCGGCGTCCAATGTGGCGGCCGGTCAGGACATCACCTACACGCTCGAGATCTCGAACGTCAACCGCGTGAAGAGCTACGACAACACGGTGGTGGACACCGTGCCGGTCGGCCTGCTGGTGCAGCCGAACTCGTTCCGCGTGGGTGGAGTCGCCATTGCCGACAGCAACCTGACCTTCACCGGCGACGTCTTCGGCGGAGCCGGCGGCACGATCACCTGGAGCCACGCGAACGTCGCGGCACTGCGGGAGATCCCCGGCACCGCCACGCTGACCTACATCGCCCGGATCGATCCGGCCACGGGGGCCGGACGGACCTACACCAACACGGCGAACGTCACCGGCTACACGCTGCCGAGCACGCTGCCCGACGCGAATGGCCGGCGCGGCGATCGCGTCAGCAGCGACGACGCGACGGTCACTGCGATCAGGGCCGGGATCGCGAAGGACGTCCGTCTCGCGGACACGACCGACCCCTTCGGGAACACGGTCTCGGCGCCGATCGGCGACACGGTCGAGTACCGGGTCGACATCACGCTGCGGGCCAACGTGAACTACTACGATCCGCGGATCGTCGACGACCTGCCCGCCGGCGTGACTCTGGACACGGCGTCGATCGTCGGGCCCGGACTGGTCTCGGGCACGCCGCTGGGAGGCACCTGGAACCGCACCTACAACGCGGCCACCAACGCGTACACCTGGAGCTACAGCGAGGACATCCTCTCGGCTCCCGCCGATCGCACGCTGCGGCTCACCTACCGGGTCGACCTCGCCAACAGCGTGGCCGCCAATGTGAACTCGCTGCCCAACACCGCGAGCTTCACCTGGGGGCCGACCGACGGAGCGTCCGAGGGAAACCGGCAGAGCATCAATGACCCGGCGAACGTCGCCGTGGTCAATCCGGTGCTCGGCATCGCAAAGGACGTGAAGTTCAGCGACGAGACGAATTGGCGGCAAACTGCCGAGGGCGACCCCGACCGCACGCTGAACTACCGGATCATCGTGACGAACACCGGGAACACCCCCTCGTTCCACAACACCGTGGTCGACACCCTGCCCGCGGGTGTGGTGAACCCGCGTGACTTCACCATCGACGGGGTCGCGGTCTCCGCGCCGAACACGGTCTCCACAAGCGGTAACACGGTCACGTGGGGCATCCCGGGTGAGATCCGCACCGGCGCCGCGAATCAGATCACCCTCGGCTACACGGCGGACTTCGCGGCATCCGGCCAACAGTCCTCCGATGCGGCCGGCCAGGGAGTGGCGCACACCAACGTCGCCGCGGTGCAGCACTACGAGTCCTTCCCCCGGGATCCGTCCAACCCCAACACCGCGACGGGACGCGAGTACAACCCCGCGAATGTCCGAGCGGATGCGCAGGCGCGCCCGCTGTTCCCACGCGTGACGTTGACGAAGTCGGTCGCGGATACCTCGCGCACCGCCTACGTCGGCGAGCCCTTCGAGTGGATCCTCACCGCGACCAACAGCGGTCGCGGGGCCGCCCAGAGAGTGGTGCTGACCGACACGCTGCCGCAGAACTGGACCTACACCGCCACCACCAGCATCACCGTCGCCGGCAGCGTGGTGACACCGGCGACAGAACCCACCGGTCCCGCCGGCGGGCCGCTGGTGTGGACCTTCGGCTCGGATGCCACGAGCGGCGCGCCGGCTGCGATCCTGCAGCCCGGCCAGAGCATCGTGATCCGCTACACGGCCACGCCGACGGATCCCGACGCGCTCACCGCACCGGGAGTCGGCTCGTCCAACCCGCATGTCAACACGCTGAGTGCGGTCACCACGGATCGCACCAATGCGACTGCCAACCAGAGCCGCCCCCACACCGGGCCGAACGCCCAGGACAACGCGTTCCTGCGGGAGGCCGACCTGAAGCTGGTGAAGGAGGCCGTCGGTGGCACCCGGAACGATGCCTACGGACTGCCGAACGGCAGTTGGGTGCCCGGGGCGTCGATCGGTGCGGACTATGCGCGGCCGCAGTGGCGGATCACGGTTGACAACCACGGGCCGGACACGAGTTACGGGCCGTTCGAGTTCGCCGACACCCCGACCTCGCCGGCGGGAGTCACCGTGGATCCGGTCAGCCTGTGGCAGGCCCGGTATCACAGCAGCGCCGGCGACACCACGGGAACGGCGCTGACGCTCACCCCCGGCCCGGGCAATACCTTCACCGTGGGCGACCGGAGCACGTTGCTGACGGCGGGTCCGGGAGGAGCCGCCGGCCCGGATCGGATCGTGATCACAGCCAATGTGACGATCGCGGCCGGTGCCATCGGCACCGCCGAGAACGAGGCGACGGTCGACGGCCGCACCTACGAGAACCCGGCGAACAAGCCCGAGAGTGCGACCAACCCCAACATCGATGACGCCTCCAAGCCGCTGACCCCGGTTGCCGAGCTCGCTATCGACAAGGTCGTGAACACGGTCGATCCGGTGGTCGGCGGGCCGATCACCTGGGGTATCACGGTGACCAACCTCGGTCCGTCGGTGTCGGTGAGTTCGTCGGACGAGCCGATCACCATCACCGATACGATCCCGGCTGGCGTGACCGATGTGAACGCGACCAGCAACGCCGACTGGTCGGTGACCGCGAGCAACGGCTTCCCTGCAAGCGCGGGGGACACCATCACCTGGACGTACAGGGGTACGAGCATGCCGGTCGGCGGAACGGCCCAGGTGGCACTGTCCGGTGCGATCCTGAGTTCCCACACCGGCGAACTCGTCAATGGCGCAGAGGTCAACCCGGGCGAGACTCTCGATCCGGTGGATCCGGACAACACCGACGAGGTTCCCGTCACTCCCAACGACGACACCTCCCTCGCGATCGTGAAGACGCGCGTGGTGAAGGTCGGGGACGACTGGGTCTTCGCCAACTCGCAGGATCCGGTGCCGCCATTCGTGGCGGGTGACCCGGTGAGCTACCGCATCGACGTACGCAATGTGGGGAACGCCGACGCGCGGGAACTGACGGTGGTCGATGAGTCTCCCGAAGGGCTCAGCTATGCCTCCCATGAGGGCCTTGGCGGAACCAGCTGGGGACGGACCGCCGGTGGTACCAATGCCGGCGGCACGAGCGATGCCGATTGGGACACCTTCGAGCTGACCACGCCGTCGACCCTGCCGGCGGGTGAGACTCGATCCTTCGTGGTGACCTACGACACCGACCCGACCATCACCGGCGACGTGGTGAACTGGGCCGAGGCCTCCGCGGAGAACTCGACCAATGAGCCGCGCGATCCGGACGACAGCGGCTCCAATCGGCAGGCCGACCTGTCGATCGTGAAGAGCCACACTTCACCCGCGACGGACGAGGCAGCGGTGGCCGGCGGTTCGGTGGACTACCGGCTGGTGGTCACCAACCACGGCCCGAGCGACTCCAGCGCGTCGATCAACGTGAGCGACACGCTGCCGGCCGGTTTCAGCTATCGCAGCGGGAGCGCCTCGGTCGTTGTGGCCGGAGGTGCGGCGACGAGCGTTGCACCCGCTGTGACCGGACAGACCCTCACCTGGACGGACCTGACCTCCGGTGCGGACCTCGCGCTGAATGCCACGATCGTGATCAGCTTCACCGCTGACGTCGATCCAGCCACGCGCGCCCAGACCGGCCTGCTCAATCTGGCCGACGTCAGCGGACCGGAGGACACTGAGCCGGACAACAATCACGATGACGACCCGGTGGATGTGGTGACCGAGACGGTGATGGAGATCACCAAGGACGTGGAGGCGGGCCCGTGGGTCGCCGGCACCGATGTCGAGTACACCCTGACGATCCGCAATGACGGGCCCTCGGAGGCGCCGGCAAGCGTCACCGATACCCTGCCCGTTGGTCTGAGCATGGTCTCGATGAGCGGTACCGGATGGGATTGCTCGGCGGTGGTCGAGGGCGCCCAGGACGGCACCTGCGCCTTCACCGGGAACGACGGGCTGCATCCGGTCGGAGCGGGCAACGCGACCGCCATCACGGTGACGGCCCGCATCGCACCCACCGCGACCGATCTGCCGCAGCCGCTGCAGAACCGGGCCGTGCTCACCTGGAGCGACAGCGAGGGCTCGCACACCGACGACGACGACGCGGACATCACCGTCACCCGGGTCGCCGATCTCGGCATCGCGAAGACCGCGCTCGACGCGCCGGACGGCGAGGACACCGACACCGCGGTGGCCGGTGAGTCGTTGTGGTACCGGCTGGTGGTCCGCAACGAGGGCCCCAGCGCTGCGATCGCGCCGATCGTCGTCAACGACGCTCTTCCGGCCGGGACCAGCTTCCTGGGGCTGACCGGAGCGAGCGCGGCGAACTGGGATGCCGTGGTGGACGCCGCGAACCCGCAGCTGGTGACCTTCACGCGTACTCCGGAGATCGGCATTCTGCCCGGTCAGACGGCACCCGAGATCGTCTTCGAGGTGATGATCGATGCCTCGGTGGCCGACGACGAGGAACTGGTCAACACCGCCGAGATCGACGAGGTGACGCTCGATCCGAACGACGACGGCAATGACGAGAACGACTCCGACGACGCAGAGGTGACCGTCCATCGCGAGGTCAATCTCTCGATCGAGAAGACGCACGTCGCAGCGGCGCCGGATGAGTTCCCGATCGGCGCCGAGCTCCAGTTCGTGCTGGATGCCACCAACGCGGGTCCGTCGGTCGCGACCGGGATCCGGGTGACCGACACACTGCCGGCGGGCCTGGAATACCTCGGCCTGGCAGGCACGGGCTGGTCGCTGGTGGGAAGTCCGGTCGTCAACGAGAACGGCACCACCACGGTGACCGCGGAATTCGATGACGAGCTGGCCGCCGGCGAGAGCGCGCCCACGCTGACCCTCACCGTCCGGGTGACGGTCGGCATCGGCGATGCCCAGACCTCGACCAACCAGGCCTGCGTCGACCCGGCCGAAGAGAACACCAACCCCGATCCCTGCGACACCGACGAGATCGTGACGGTGCCGCTGGCCGACCTGGCGATCGCCAAGTCGGCGGTCACGCCGGCCGACGAGGTCGGGGCGGGACGTGAGCTCAGCTGGCAGCTCGACGTGCGCAATCTCGGGCCGTCCGATTCGGTGAGCTCGCAGGGCAACCCGATCACGGTGACCGACGAGATTCCGGCGGGCATGATCGGGGTCGCCGATCCCTCCACCGATCAGTGGACGGCCACGGTGACCCGGAACGGGGAGCCCGGCGCCTTCCCGGCGCGGGCAGGTGACCTGGTCACCTGGACCTTCCTCGGTGAGCGAATCGTCGCGAACCCGGATCCGGACGCCGACCCGGCCCACAGCCTCACGCTGACCGGCAGGATCGACGCATCCTGGACCGGCGGGGAGATCCTGAACCTTGCCGCGGTCACTCCGGGCGAGACCCGCGATCCGGAAGATCCGAACAACACCGGCGAGGACACGGTGACCCCCGGCGACGGCACCTCGCTGCGCATCGACAAGACCCGCGTGGTGAAGGTCGACGACCAGTGGGCGATCGCCACCGAGCAGGATCCGGTTCCGCCGTTCGAGCCCGGCACCGATCTCAGCTACCTGATCACGGTGGTGAACGACGGACCGGCCGATGCGCGCAGCGTCACCGTGGTCGACGAGACCCCGGACGGTCTGACCTACCGCGCTCATGAGAGCGTGAACGGCACGTGGCAGCGTGCCCCCGGCGGCACCAGCTCGACGGGCGACCAGGCGAGCTGGGACACCTTCACCCTGGACGGCAGCCAGCCGGTCGGGCCGGAGGGCGCGCGCTCGTTCGTGGTGACCTATGCCACCGACTCCGCGATGGCGAAGGACGCCGTGGTGGTCAACTGGGCAGAGGTGACGGCCGAGAATTGGCCCGGCGGCTACGACCGCGATGACGACGACATCACATCGAACCGCAGCGCGGATCTGTCGCTGGTGAAGACCCACACCTCGCCGGCGCCGGGCGAGGCGGTGTTCGCCGGGGAGACGGTCGACTACCGTCTGGTGGTAACCAACCACGGTCCGAGCGTCTCCGACGCGCCGATCGTGGTGACCGACACTCTGCCCGCGGGCTTCGGTTACGTCCCGGACACCGCGACCGTGTCGGTGGAAGGCGGCGAATCGGTCGCAGTCGCACCGGACGTGGACGAACGCCGGCTGACCTGGGCCGACATCAGCGGCGGGGAGACCCTGGCGGTCGGCTCGACCGTGGTGATCACCTTCACCGCCTTGGTCTCGGAGGATCACGACGCGGCGCAGGGTGTGCTCAACGCCGCCGTCGTGGACGGTCCGAACGACAACAACCCGGTCAACGACCGCGACGACGATCCGATCGACGTGACGGTTCACGACCCGCTGGTGACCCTGGTCGTCGAGAAGACCGCGGTGGGAGAGTTCCAGGTCGGCAAGACCGGCACCTTCGAGATCACGGTGACCAATCTCGGCCCGAATGCCGATCCGGGACCGATCACGGTGACCGACACGCTGCCCGCAGGGCTGGCCTTCCACTCCTCGCCGGACGCGGATGTCGAGGTGGACGGCCGGGTCGTCACCTGGACGATCCCGGGTGGCCTTGCGGTGGCCGAGTCGCGGACCTTCACCCTGGTGGTGAACGTGCTGCAGGGTGCCTACCCGGAGGTGACCAATGTGGTGATCGTGGAGACCCCCACGGAGACCACGCCGGAGTCGGAGCTGAGCGACGACGCGACCGTCGAGGTCGAGGAGGGTGAGATCCTGCCGATCACCGGCGCGACCGTCGTGGGCGGTCTGCTCTCCACCGCGCTGGCCCTGCTGCTGCTCGGCCTTGCCGGGGTGATGCTGGCACGCGGTCGCCGCGAGACCGGAGACGCCGAGGCTTCGTAGCCAGCTGAGTCCGGTGGGGCGGGCGACCGCCTCACCGGACTTCGGAACACCGGCACCGCCACCCTCGGTTGAACGGGAGCACGGCTCCGCGGGTAGCGTAGGTCCCTGATGGGCAAGCGATACTTCCTGGCGGTGCGCCCGCCGGCGTCGGTGACGGACGAACTGGAGGCCTACATCAGGCCTCGCCGCGAGGCCGAGCCGGGGTTGCGCTGGGCGCAGCCCGAGCACTGGCACGTCACCCTCGCCTTTCTCGGCGATCTGGCGGCGGATCGCGTCGATCTGCTGATCGAACTCCTCGCACCGATAGCGCGCCAGACCCGGCCCTTCGACCTGATCATGGGCGGGGCGGGCAGCTTCCCGCATCCGGCAGCGGCGAAGGCGCTGTGGCTGGGAGCCCAATCCGGCGCCGCCGAGCTGGAGGCGCTGGCCCGACGTTGCCGGACGGCCGCAGCCCGCGCCGCGATCCGCATCGAAGGCGGACGGTTCCAGCCTCACCTGACCGTGGCCCGCAGCAGCCGTGGGATCGCCGCCCGCCGCTGGCTGGAACTGCTCGACACCTTCGGCAGCTTCAGCTGGCAGGTCGCCGACTTCGTCCTGGTCGATTCCGAACTCACCCGTGGCGGGCCGCGACACCGCGTCGCCGAGTGCTTCCAACTGACCGGGAGTGAGAGGATGCCGCGGTGAGCATTCCCGTCCCGCAACCCCGTCCGGCCGTCGCCGGTCTGCCCAGCTACATCGCCGGACGCCGGTCCAGCTCGGCTGACACCGCTGCGCTGGCCTCCAATGAGAGCCACGAGCCGCCGCTGCCCGGGGTGGTGGAGGCGATCGCCGAGCATGCCCGCCGGGCGAACCGCTATCCAGACATGGGTGCGCTGGCGCTCCGGGAGGCGCTGGCCGTCCACGTCGGCACCGGGATCGAGCAGATCGCGGTCGGGGCCGGCAGCGTCTCGGTGCTGCAGCAGGCGATCACGGCCTTCTGCGACGCCGGCGACGAGGTGGTCTTCGCCTGGCGTTCCTTCGAGGCCTATCCGATCCTCACCGCGATCGCCGGTGCGGTGGCGGTGAAGGTGCCGCTGCGTCCGGACGAGGGCCACGACCTCGCCGCCATGGCGGCGGCGGTCACCGACCGTACCCGGGTGATCCTGCTCTGCTCGCCGAACAACCCCACCGGCGTCCCGCTCACCACCGAGCAGGTAGCGGGCTTCCTGGGCCAGGTGCCGCCGGACGTCCTGGTGGTGCTGGACGAGGCCTACATCGAGTACGCCGACGACCCGGACGGACGGGAATCGCTGGTGCTGCTGGCGGCCCACCCGAACCTGTGCCTGCTGCGCACCCTGTCGAAGGCCTGGGGGCTGGCCGGGCTCCGCGTCGGCTATGCGGTCGCCGCGCCGGAGATCGCCGAGGCGCTCCGGCGCACCGCGATCCCGTTCGGGGTGAGCGCGGCGGCCCAGGCGGCCGGCATCGCCGCAC
>JASGEM010000076.1:0-12475 GCA_049841235.1 Propionicimonas sp.
CGAACATCGGCGTGGCGAACATCAGCAGCATGATCGTGCCGTGCATAGTGAACAACTGGTTGAACGTCTCGTAGTGGACGAACTGCAGCCCCGGAAACGCCAACTCCGCCCGCATCACCAACGCCAGAACGCCGCCCAGTGCGAAGAAGGCCAGCGCGGTGACCATGTACATGTTGCCGATCAGCTTGTGATCGGTGGTGGTCAGTAACCGCAACGCGACTGCGCCCCAGCGGTGCTGCGCGACGGTCGGTCGGGCCTCCTTGAGGGCCACCCGTGCGGGACTTGTGGTCATCTCCTCGACGACACCACCCTTCTGCGCCAGCTCGCTCGTCCCCCGCTGCCTTCCCTCTACCCCTGATCGGGGTGCAGCAAACACGGAGCCTGGCCTCGTCCCAGGCGGAGGGGCCAAGGCTGGTTTGAGTCCTGGGGAGGCGGGTATTCAACGGACGCGGTTGCCAACCGGCTTTGCCGCTGAAAGGAGACGATTATGGCTACCTTGTTGTGGATTCTGGCAGCGGTGCTCGTGGTATCTGGCATCTTCGCCATCATCCAGAAACAGATCTTGTGGGGCATTGTGCTCATCGTTGTCGGGCTGGCCGTCGGGCCAGGAGGCGTGAGCCTCTTCACATGAGATGACCGGCAAGGCTGAGAAGGCCGGGGGCCCGCAGAGGAGAACCCTGCGGGCCACCGGCCTTTCTGCCGTCAACTGCCCGTGTTTCCCACGTACTCACCCGGGTTGGCAAGGAAGGTCTCCCGGCAGCCGGTTGAGCAGAAGTAGTAGGTCTGGGCGTCATAGATCGCGGAAGCACCCGACTGAGACTGCGGGAACTCCATGCCGCAGACCGGGCACACGACGATGTTCTCCATGGTTCGTCCTTCCTCTCGTTGTCTCCGCGGTACCCCGGTCGGCCACCGGCCAACCAGGGTCACTGCTCAGCACTGGTCAGCCGCTTACGAAGCCCGAGCGGAAGGACCAACCACACCGCGACGAAGCCGGCGCCGGCCACCGCGATCGCGACGATCCCGGCGGTCTCGCCCAGCGCCGCCCCGATCACCAGTCCGGTGACCAGCGTGATGGTGAGCGCGAGGCAGGCCAGACCGGCCGTGGCGAGGGCATGACCGGCGTCCACCAGCCCCTTCTTCACGTGCCTGCGGAACAGTTGCCGGTGCAGCGCCACCGGCGCGACCATCAGCAAGGTGGTCAAGGTTCCGGACAGGACGGCCATGACGAAGATCGCGAACAGCGTCGGACTGAGTTCCGCGAACCGTGCCTGGAACGGCAGCATGAGCAGGAAGCCGGCGAGGATCTGGTTTCCGATCTGCGTCACGCGCAACTCCTGCAGCAACTCGTTCCAGTTCCGGTCGCTGCGCTCGGCAGCGGTCTCGTTCCGGTCCGGCTGTTCCCGCTGGGCCATGGCTGCCTCCTCGCTCCGGTCGGAACCCGGTCAGGCGGCTGCCTCCTGGGGTGGCTGCAGCTGAGTGCGGATCCGGGCCAGCAGGGTCCGCAGGATGCGGGAGACCTGCATCTGGGAGACGCCGAGCCGGCGTGCGATCTCGCTCTGGCTGCACTCCTCGGCGAATCGCCACTTCAGCACCATCCGATCCCGGCGGGGAAGCGTGGCCAGCGCGCGCCTCAGATCCAGGTGGTCGATCAACTCCTCGATCGCGTCGGCATCACTGCTCAGGGTGTCGCCCAGGCTCGTCGCGGTGTCCTCGCGAGTGGGCGCCTCCAGCGAGAGTGGACGGTAGCCGCCACCGGCGGCGAAGCACTCCTGCAGGCGGCGGGAATCCACCCCGAGGTGGCGCCCGAGCTCGTCGATGCCGACCCCGCCGCCCAGGGTCTGCTCCAGCGTCTCGCGGTTGCGGAGGGCGCGGGCGCGGAGTTCCTGGAGTTGCCGCGGCGGGCGGACCATCCAGCCGTGATCGCGGAAATGACGCTTCAGTTCGCCGGTGATGGTGGGGACGGCGAAGGAGGCGAACGACCTCCCGGGGCTGGGCTCGAACCGGCGGATCGCCAGCAGCAGCGCGGTGCGGGCCACCTGCAGAAGATCGTCGGGCTCGGTGCCTCTGCCCATGTAGCGTCCGGCGAGGGCGTCGCAGAGCGGGAGGTTGACTCGGACCAGCTCTTCCACCAACTCCTCAAGACGCTCCGGATCGCGGGTGCGTTGACGTTCGGCGAAGAGTTCGGCGGTGCGCTGTTCGCGCTGATTGGGGACGGCTGCCAGTGCAGTTCCACGTGCCATGGCTCGCTCCATTCCTTGGATGCGTCTGAGTCGGCACGTGGTTGAACCGCTCTGACTTTTCTCAGCCTTACACGCGCCGCGGCCTGATGCAATACGCCGAGGGGTATTCGAGAGCGATCTTTGTTTGTCTTGTATCTTCCCTTGTCAGCTCATGTTTTGAACATACTGAAGCCCGAGTGGCAGCGACGATATACCAAAATGCTGGTCGCGAAACCGCTCGGGTCGGGTGAGATCTGGTGGTCAGTCGACGGGAGGATCCGGGTATTCCGCCGGTTCTCCGAGGCCCGGCGGGGGCGCCGGGGAAGGCGAGGTGTCGGGATCCGGGTCGGGATCGGAACTGAGCCGCTCACCCCGGCGTAGCGGCGCATATCCTCCCGCGAGGGGTTGATCCGCGGCGTACGGCTCCGCCGAGGCGACCGGTTATTCGGGGGTGGGCATGTCAGGCCTCGGGCACGAAGGCGCTGGGATTGGTGGTGAACTGGTCGCGACAGCCCTGGGAACAGAAGTAGTAGGTCTCGTCGCGGTGGCCCTCCGAGGGAGCGGCCTGCGGATCGACAGAGGCGCCACAGACGGGACATTGCAGCTGAGCCATGATCGTCTCCTCTTTCGGTAGTGACCGGTGAGTACCCGGGTGGCCGTGCGGGCAAACGCCGGCTGCCGGTCACCGTTCCGGTTGGGCTCCTCCGCTGTGGGTATGAAGGAAGCGATGCGAGGCATGGGATCACCGGTGCGGTGAGCCGACAAGCCCGCTGGGACGGCGACCGGAAGGAGTCGAAGTGGCGAAGGGGAGTTGGTTCCTGAGAGTGGCGAACCTGCTGTCGCGGTTTGCCGGACGGGCGAGCACATTCGTCGGCGCAGTCGGTCTGGTCCTGTTGTGGGCGGTGTTGGGGCCGGTGTTCGGGTTCAGCGATACCTGGCAGCTGGTGATCAACACCTCGACCACGATCGTCACCTTCCTGATGGTCTTCCTGATCCAGAACACGCAGAACCGAGACACTGCGGCGATCCAGACCAAGCTCGACGAGTTGATCCGGGTGACCGCAGACGCGCACGATGCTCTGCTCGATCTGGAGGAACTCGATGAGCAGGACATCGCGCGGATCCGTGCTCCCTACAAGGATCTGGCCAGAAGGGCGCGTGAGGAGCGGCTCGGTAATCCGCCCGCCGAGAGCGCGTGAGCCGAGGCACGCTCGGTGAGACGGGCTAGACCCGGGTCAGCCTGCCTTCGTACTCCGCTCGGACCACTGCTCTGGGCAGAACTGCCACCCGCCGGAGTGCGGCTGTGAGGGCATGGCCGGGTCCGCAGGGAGTAGCGTTGCGGGTCGTACCACGGTGGCAGAACGAGCGGACGCGGGGGGTTCGTCCGAGGGAGGGGAGCGGTTGGGGGCAGGTATCATCAGGCGCCTGGCAGATGGACGCTGGTAGCTGGGACGACCTTGATGATGTTCGCCGGATGTGCTCCGGCGACTGCCCCGCTCGAAACCGAATCGTTCCCCACCGTGGTTCGGACCGGGGTCTCCCCGTCCGCGTCCGACGGGGGCTCGGTGATCTTCCTGGTACGTCACGGCCGCACCGTGTCAACGACGAGAATTGTCCAACGACAAGAAATCTGGCGCAGGGCTGGTCCGACGCTGACTCACCGACGGCCGCCACGCGATCCACCCGGTCGGGAAACCGACGTCATACGGGTCAGGCGCGCGGGGGTGTGCCCTCCTCGCGCCGCTCGGAGGGCATGAACCAGGACAGGCCGGCCCCTGCCAGCAGGATCACCGCGCCGGAGGCGAAGGCGGCCGTCATGCCGAGGCTGTCCGCCAGCAGGCCGGCGGCGACAGGACCGAGGATCGCTCCGACGTCGCTGGACATCGAGTGGATCGCGATCGGCTGGCTGCCGGCGCCGCGAGCGGCGTCGCCGAGCGCCGCGGTGGGCGCGGTGCCGAGGGCGGCCGCTCCGACGCCGTAGACGCACAGCAGGACGACCAGCCAGATCAGGTCGGGAGCCAATGGCAGCCCGATGGTGGCGATGCCCGCGGTGGTGCCACCGAGGACCATCACCGGGCGGCGTCCGATCAGGTCGGTGGCACGACCGGCCGGATGCAGCGCCAGGCTCTGGGCGACCGCGGCGATCGCGAAGGCGATCCCGGTCCAGGTGGCATCGGCGCCCAGGCCCGCCACGATCAGGATCGGCACCAGGGCCGAGCGCACCCCGAAGGACTGCCAACCCTGGCCGAAGCTGAGCAGGCAGGCGGCCTGGAAACGGGTGTCTGCCAGCACCTCGCGCAGCGGGCGGGTGATCTCCTCCGGGCCGGCTTTGCGGAGGCTGGCCGGCTCGTGCAGCTGGGTGAAGGCGATCGTGCCCGCCACCAGCAGGGTTCCGGCGTAGAAGAAGAACGGTGCGGTCATCGAGATGCCGGCCAGCAGGCCGCCAATGGCCGGTCCGGCCATTCCGCCGATCAGGAAGCTGCCCTGATACAACCCGGCAGCACGCCCCCGCATGCCGGCCGGAACGCTGGCGAGCAACAGGGCGGTGGCCGAGATGGTGAACATCGCCGAACCGATCCCGCCGATGCTGCGCCAGACCAACAGCTCGAGATAGCTGCCCGCCCAGCCACAAAGAGCGGACGAGAGCGCGACGATCCACATCCCGATCCCGATGGTGCGGCGGTGACCGATCCGATCCGAGATCCGCCGGCAGAACGGGCTGGTGACCAGCCGCATCGCCGCGAACACCGAAACCACCAGGCCGATCAGCAGATTCGAGACCCCGAAGGACCGGGCGTAGAGCGGCAGCACCGGGATCATCACGCCGAACCCGATCGCCACGAAGAACGCCGACAGGGTGAGCATCAACACGACCCGGGGCATGCCGAGTCGCGTCCGAATTCCGCTGCGCCAAGCCATCACAGCTCGAGCCGGCGCAGCTGTCCGCCGGTGTCGATCCGGCCGTCGACGAACAGGACGCGGGTCTTGGTGGAAAGCGGCCCGGTGGGAATGGTGGGGATGCCGATTCCGAGGTTCCGATCGCGGTGGCCGAGGGGAGCTCCGGCGGTGAGCCGGCCCTCGGCGCCATGGCGTCCGGTCACATTCCTGCGAAGCTCGATGAGTCCGCGCCGTTCCCCGAAGGTCACGGGGATCGCCGGCTTGGGTTGCGGCCCCCGTCCCTTCGTGATCACCGGGCAAGCATTCCACTCTGCTCGTCCCGCCGCACATCCACGTCGCGCTGTGGGCATCCTGACCGGGGGATCGGCGTCACCGCCCATGCGTCGCGCGCGACCAACGCCGCGATCCTGCGGCTGCTGCGGGACACCCCTGTCAGTTCACCACGTCCTGTGATGTCGTCTTGCGTGCCACCCGGCGAGTCTATCCGCGCTGGCCAGCTAGACTCGCCAGGCGTACTGGAGGGATGGTGGCGTGGCGAGCGGTTCTGATGTGGCGGTGGTGCTGGTCAATCTGGGGACGCCGGATTCGCCGGCCCTCCCGGATGTCCAGCGATACCTGAGGGAGTTCCTCACCGATCGGCGGATCATCCCGCTCAACCCCTGGCTGTGGCGTCCGATCCTCGAACTCCGGGTGCTGCAGATCCACGCTCGCGCATCCGCCGAGAAGTACGCCTCGGTCTGGCTGCCCGACGGCTCGCCGCTGATGGTCCACACCCTGGCCCAGGGCAGGGCGCTGGCCGACCGGCTAGGGGAACAGGCCCGTGCCGCGATCGCGATGCGGTACGGCAACCCGAGCCTGTCCAGCGTGCTGGACGAGTTGAAGCAGGACGGCATCCGCCGCGTCCTGATCGTCCCGGCCTATCCACAGTTCTCCACCACGACGGTCGCCACCGTGATGGACGCGCTGGCCCGGTACATCCAGTCCCGCCAGGATCAGCTGGAGTACCGCATCGTCCGTGACTTCCACGACGACCCGGCCTACATCGAGGCCTGCGCGACCCTGATCGAGCAGGCCTGGGAGCGGGAGGGACGGCCCGACTTCGCCACCGGCGACAAGCTGCTGCTGAGCTACCACGGCATTCCGGTCTCGATGGTCGCCGACGGCGATCCCTATCCAGCCGAGTGCGAGCGCACCACCGAACTGCTCCGTCAACGACTGGGGCTGACCGACACGGAGTGCGAACTGGCCTATCAATCGAAGTTCGGACGAGCCGAGTGGCTCACCCCGGCCACCATCGAACGGGTAGCCGAGCTGGCTCAGGCGGGGGTGGAGCGGCTGGACGTGTTCTGTCCGGGCTTCGTCGCCGACTGCCTGGAGACGGAGGAGGAGATCGGCATGCTGAACCGCGAGGAGTTCCACGCCCACGGTGGCCGGCAGTTCGTCCGGGTACCCTGCTTGAACGACTCACCGGTCTGGATGGACGCGCTGGCCGGGCTCGCTTCCCGCCACCTCGCCGGGTGGGTGACCGACGCCGATCTTGCCGGCGCTGCCAGCAGCTGACCCGGCACGAGGATGTTCGTGGCAGGCTTGGGGACATGAGCGGATTCTTCGCAGCGCGCAACAGCGTCGGCGAGCCGTGGTTCCGGATCGGTCGGCTGGAGGTCGGCACCGTGATGGCCGTGGTGCTGAGCGTCGTGGCGTCCTGGCTGGGGTATGTGATCTTCCCGCTGTTGCCGAGCCTGCTCGAGTACGTGCCGGGACTGGTCGTCGAGGGTCAGGCCTGGCGGCTGGTGACCTGGCCGATGGCGAACGCGCTGGGCCTGTGGGGAATCATCTCGCTGTTCTTCTTCTGGTACTTCGGTACCGACCTGGAACAGGTGGTGGGCCGCAAGTCGATGGCCTGGTTGCTGGTCGGAATCTGGGCGAGCCTGACCGCCGCGGCCACGATCGTGAGCGTGCTGCTGGGTGAGGGCTACGCGCTGGGCGGGTTCAACATCATTCAGTTCGCGATCCTGCTGATCTGGATCGCGGAGTATCCCGATCGCCGCTTCCTGTTCAACATTCCGGCCTGGGTCTTCGGCGTGGTGCTGGTGGGGCTGCAGGTGCTGCAGGCGCTGGCCATGCGTGACCTGGGCGGCCTGCTCAGCCTCGCGCTGGGGCTGGTGCTCATCGCGATCGCCGCCCGCAGGTCGGGACTGCTCGGCGCCTATCGCTGGATTCCCGGTGCCCCGCGCGCTCGCGCGCCCAAGGCCCCCAAGCAGAGCCGGACGACCCGCGCCGCGGCCAAGCAGTCGAGCCGGGCGATGTCGGATCGGGAACGGCTGGACGAGTTGCTCGATCAGATCAACGATCAGGGCATCGGCAGCCTGACCGATGCGCAGCGCAAGGAGCTGATGCGGCTCCGGGAGCGGCTGCGCCGGGGATAGAGCGCGACGCTGGCCGAGCTGGAACCCGTTGCCGAGCGGCTGTTGACGGTCTCGACAAGCTCGGCCGCCGATGGTCGGCGGCGATCAGAGATCGTTCGTGGTCAGCCTTCGCCACCGTTGCGGCGCAGCACCTCGGAGAGCCGCTCGGCCGCGGCGATCACCGCCGGGGCATGCAGACGTCCGGGCTGGCGGGAGAGCCGCTCGATCGGGCCGGAGACGCTGACCGCGGCGATCACCTTTCCGCTGGGGGAGCGCACCGGGGCCGATACCGACGCCACGCCGGCCTCGCGCTCGGCGACCGACTGCGCCCAGCCGCGGCGCCGGACGGTGGCCAGCGCGACGGCGGAGAAGGAGGCGTTCTGCAGGCCGCGCTGAATCCGCTCCGGATCCTCCCAGGCCAGCAGCACCTGAGCGGCCGAACCGGCCGCCATGGTCAGCTGCGAGCCGACCGGGATGGTGTCGCGCAGCCCGGACGGACGTTCGGCGGCCGCCGCGCAAACCCGGAACTCGCCCTGCCGTCGGAACAGCTGGGCTGATTCCCCGGTGATGTCGCGCAGCCGGGCCAGCACCGGCCCGGCGGTGGCCAGCAGCCGGTCCTCGCCGGCGGCGGAAGCCAGCTCGGTGAGCCGGGGTCCGAGCACGAAACGTCCCTGCAGATCCCGGCTGACCAGGCGATGATGTTCCAGGGCGACCGCCAGCCGGTGGGCGGTCGGACGGGCCAGGCCGGTCGCGGTGACCAGGCCGGCAAGAGTAGTGGGGCCCTGTTCCAGGGCGGTGAGCACCAGTGCAGCTTTGTCGAGTACCCCGACACCGCTAGAGTTGTCCATACATTGATACTGCCGTCTCGTATCATGAAATGCAAGTCTGCTACCGTGGGCCCTGCTAAAGAGCCCGCAGGAGCGGGCGCCATACTTCTGGGAGACCCGATGGGGAAGACGCTCAGCGACAAAGTCTGGGAAAGCCACGTAGTGCGCAGTGCGCCCGGCGAGCCCGATCTGCTCTATATCGACCTGCATCTCGTCCATGAGGTGACCAGCCCGCAGGCCTTCGACGGGCTCCGGCTGGCCGGCCGTCCGGTGCGACGCACCGATCTGACCCTGGCGACCGAGGATCACAACACCCCCACGCTGAACATCCTGGCGCCGATCGCCGACCCGGTGAGCAAGCTGCAGGTGGACACCCTGCGCCGCAATGCCGACGAGTTCGGCGTCCGCCGGCACAGCCTGGGCGACAAGGATCAGGGCGTCGTCCACATCATCGGCCCGCAGCTGGGACTGACCCAGCCCGGCCTGACGGTCGTGTGCGGCGACTCGCACACCTCCACCCACGGCGCCTTCGGGGCGCTGGCCTTCGGCATCGGCACCTCCGAGGTCGAGCACGTGCTGGCGACCCAGACGCTGCCGCAGGCCCGTCCCAAGACGATGGCGGTCAACGTCAACGGCGAACTGCCCGAAGGCGTGACGGCCAAGGACATCGTGCTCACCCTGATCGCCAAGGTGGGCACCGGCGGCGGCCAGGGCTACGTCGTGGAGTACCGCGGCACGACCATCGAGAACCTCTCGATGGAAGGTCGCATGACGATCTGCAATATGAGCATCGAGTGGGGCGCCAAGGCCGGCATGATGGCGCCGGACGAGACCACCTTCGCCTACCTGAAGGGACGTCCGCACGCCCCGGAGGGCGAGGACTGGGACGCCGCGGTCGCCTACTGGAAGACGCTGTACACCGACACCGACGCCGTCTTCGACCGCGAGGTCGACATCGACGCGGCCACCCTGACCCCGTTCGTCACCTGGGGCACCAACCCCGGGCAGGGCGTGCCGCTGGGCGGCGCCGTTCCGGCACCGGAGGACTTCACCGATCCGGTCGACCGTTCGGCTGCCGAGCGGGCGCTGACCTACATGGACCTGCGCGCCGGCACTCCGATGCGCGAGATCAAGGTGGACACCGTGTTCCTGGGCTCCTGCACCAACGGCCGGATCGAGGACCTGCGGCTGGCGGCCTCCGTGCTGAAGGGCAAGAAGATCGCCGACGGGGTACGGATGCTGGTCGTTCCCGGCTCGGCGCGGGTGCGGCTGCAAGCCGAGGACGAGGGCCTGGATCAGGTCTTCCTCGACTTCGGCGCCGAATGGCGGGCGGCCGGCTGCTCGATGTGCCTGGGCATGAACCCCGATCAATTGGCGCCGGGGGAGCGCGCCGCGTCCACCTCGAACCGCAACTTCGAAGGCCGCCAGGGAAAGGGCGGACGTACCCACCTGGTGTCCCCGCCGGTCGCTGCGGCGACGGCGATCCGCGGCACCCTGAGCTCCCCGGCCGACCTGTAAGGAGATCGCGATGGACAAGTTCAGCACCCACACCGGGATCGCGGTCCCGCTGCGCGCCAGCAATGTCGACACCGACCAGATCATTCCGGCGGTCTACCTCAAGCGGGTGACCCGCACCGGCTTCGAGGACGGCCTGTTCGCCGCCTGGCGCAACGATCCCGAGTTCGTGCTCAACCGGAGCGCCTACGCTCCGGGCTCGATCCTGGTCGCCGGACCGGACTTCGGCACCGGCTCTTCCCGGGAGCATGCCGTCTGGGCACTGCAGAACTACGGCTTCAAGGTCGTGATCGGCTCCCGCTTCGGCGACATCTTCCGCTCCAATTCCGGCAAGGCCGGCCTGGTGATCGCCGTGGTCGACCAGGAGGTGGTGGAGAAGCTCTGGGAGATCGCCGAGAGCGAGCCGGGCATCGAGTTCACCGTCGACCTGAACCACCGCACCATCGAGGCGGCCGACAACGTCTTCGCCTTCGAGATCGACGACTACACCCGGCACCGTCTGCTGGAGGGCCTGGACGACATCGGCCTCACCCTGCAGCAGGTGGACGCGATCGAGGCCTATGAGGCGAGGCGGCCCTCCTGGTTGCCGCGGACGCTTCCTGCGAAGACGGCGGGATAGGCAGCGCCAGCCGCTCAGTGAGTGGGAGCTGCTCCGCCGAGCGAGCTTGTCGAGATCGAGGGACCACCGGGATACTCCTTGCGTCGGCACGAACGGAGGTGGCGCGGTGACCGATCTCGAGATCACGGCTCGCGCCGCGCTGAGGCTGCGGGAGGCGAACCCCAGCCCGGTCCAGCCCGCCTACCGGCGACTGGCCCGGCTGGCGGGCTGGCTGATGCGCCGGCTCACCCGGCAGGACTGGGACGATGCCGCGCACCTGCCCCGCACCGGCGGGGTGATCGTGGTCGCCAACCACATCTCCAACGCCGATCCGCTGGCGTTGGCGCACTACCTGGTCTGGCAGGGCCGCTGGCCGCGGTTCCTGGCCAAGATCGAGGTCTGGTCGATGCCGATCGCCGGCTGGGTGGTGAAGGCGACCGGGCAGATCCCGGTCCGGCGCGGTGCCCATGACGCCTCGGACTCGCTGGCCGCCGCCAAGCAGGCGCTGGCCGCGGGGGAGTGCGTGGTGGTCTACCCGGAGGGCACCATCACCACCGATCCAGGCGGCTGGCCGATGATCGGACGCACCGGCGCCGCCCGCCTCGCGCTTGCCACCGGCGCGCCGCTGATCCCGGTCGGTCAGTGGGGTGCGCAGCGCCTGCTCGGCGGCAAGAAACCCGCCTGGCCCCGGCTCATCCCCAAACCCGTCATGACGCTGCGGACCGGTCCGGCGGTGGAACTGGACGACCTGTCCGGAGGCGAGAATCCCGAGGCCGTCGCGGCGGTGACCGAACAGATGATGGCCGCGATCGTCGCGCTGGTCGAGGAGATCCGCGGCGAATCGGCCCCGCCGGCGCGTTTCGACCCTGGAGCCTAGGTCGTGAGATCGACCGGGTCGCCGATCCCCAGCTGCCCGGGATCCAGGCCCAGCCAGGCGGCCGCCCCGGCGCCGATGTCGGCCAGGGACGACAGGTCGCTCCCCACCTTCACCGAGGCCGGGAAAGCTCCCTCCGTGGCGCCGCGGACAGCGAGCACCGGGGTGAACTCGCGGGTGTGGAAGGGATGTCCGATGGCCGGGTCGTTGCCATGATCGCCGGTGACGACGAGCAATCCTTCCGGACCCAGTCCGGCGAGCAGGGCGGGGACCGCCGCATCGACCTGCTCGATCAGGGCGGCGTAGCGAACGGTGTCCTGCTGATGGCCGGCCAGATCCGTCTGCTGCACGTTGGCCACGGTCAGCCCGCCGCGCCGCAGGCCGGCGGCCGCATCGGCGAGCACCCGGTCGGTCTCCACCCCGGGACGGTAGTCCGCGCCACGGGCGACCAGGATGTCCGCCGCCTTTCCGACCAGTGTGACGGGCAGCCCCGCGGAATCGGCCAGTTGCGGCAGTTGCCGTTCGTGGTCGATGTCGACGCCAAGGTGCTGCACCTGTAGACCGCCAAGCCGGTAGAAGCCGCTGGCCGGAGTGTCGAGCCCGATCGTGCCGTCCGCCCCCGGCCGCACGGAGGCGGCCAGCGGCCGATCGGAGTGGCCGCCCACCGCGATCACCCGCGCCACCGGAGCATGCTGGCGCACCAGGGTCGCGATCTGGAGGATGCGCTCCCAGGGCAGTTCGTCCAGTCGCGCCGAGACATTCCAGTTCAGGCCCGGATCGGCTTCCAGGTTGTCATGCACCAGCGCGACGTCGTCCACCACCAGAAGCGGCTTGTCGCCCTCGAACAGCTCGACCCGATGACCGGCCGATTCCAGAGCCACGGTGAGTTCCGTCATCCGTTCGCCGACCCGGCACATCACCACGTGGGACATGTCGGCACCCATCATGGTCTGGTGGCCGGCGAAGGTATCGGCGCCCGGGTAGCCCAGCGCTGAGCGCCGTGCGACCGCCGCCGCCGGGGGGCCGCCGGCCAGCGCGAGATCCGGACGCAGCGCCGCCAGCCCGATCGCCGCCAGGTTGCCGATGGCGAGTTCGCGTCCGCGTTGCGCACGCGACCAGGCGACCAGCGAGCCGAG
>JASGEM010000077.1:0-63169 GCA_049841235.1 Propionicimonas sp.
CCGCTTCGCCGCGGTCCGGCCGGACGGTGCCACCGAGCACACCCGCTGGTTCGAGGTGCGCGCCGCGCGGTGGCGCCCGGCTGATCCCGGCGTCCTCGGTGTGGTGGGCGAAGCCGTGGCCGTGGTTCCCGACAGCATCAGCGTCCTCGACGACGGCGAGCGGGTCCACCGCGCCCGGTTCGCGCTGCCGCTGGCCCCCGGTGAGCACCTGGCCGGCTTCGGCGAACGCTACGACGCCCTGGACCACCGGGGCACCGCGCTGGATTCGATGGTCTTCGAGCAGTACAAGAACCAGGGCGCTCACCGGCGCACCTACCTGCCGATGCCGTTCGCGCATGTCGTCGGGGGAGCGGGTTGGGGTTTCCACGTCCGCACCTCACGACGCGTCTGGTTCGACCTGGGCGCCACCGACCCGACCCGGCTGGTCATCGAGGCCGAAGTGGACGCCCCCACCGGCCAGCCGGACGTCCTCTCACTGGCGCTGTACCAGGGCCGGCCGGTCGAGGTCCTGGATGCCTTCCTCGCCGAGGCGGGGCGTCCCAAGGAACTGCCCGAGTGGGTGTTCCGGCTCTGGGCCAGCGGCAACGAGTGGAACACCCAGGCCGAGGTCGAACGGCAGCTCGCGCTTCACCACCGGCACGACATCCCGGTCGGGAACATCGTCATCGAGGCCTGGAGCGACGAGAGCAGCTTCACCATCTTCCGCGACGCCCGGTACACCGTCCGGGAGGACGGCGGGCCGATGAAGCTCGCCGACTTCAGCTTTCCGGCCGATGGCGCCTGGCCCGACCCCAAGGGGATGGTCGACCGGTGCCACGCGCAGGACGTCCGCGTGCATCTGTGGCAGATCCCGCTGATCAAGATGCGTCCGCACCCGGCCGGCCAGGCGGCGGCCGATGCCCGTGCCGCGGTGCGCGAGGGCGTCCTCGTCCGCGAGGAGGCACCGGACGGCCGGCTGCGTCCCTACCGGAACCGCGGTTGGTGGTTCCCGCTCGGGTTGCTGCCCGATCTCACCGACGAACGCGCCGCCACCTGGTGGACCGAGAAGCGCCGCTACCTCGTCGAGGAGGTCGGCGTCGACGGCTTCAAGACCGACGGCGGCGAGCATGCCTGGGGTGCCGAACTCGCCTACTCCGACGGCACCCGCGGCGACGCAGGCAACAACCTGTTCCCGGTTGCCTACGCCGCCGCCTACGGCCGGCTGCTGGTATCGGCCGGGAAGGCGCCGGTCACCTTCAGCCGGGCCGGCTTCACCGGCTCTCAGGCCCACGGTGCCTTCTGGGCCGGGGACGAGAACTCCACCTGGGAAGCCTTCCGTTGGTCGATGCTGGCCGGGCTCTCGGCGGCGGCCAGCGGCATCGTCTACTGGGGCTGGGACATCGCCGGGTTCTCCGGCCCGCCGCCGGATGCCGAGCTGTACCTGCGCGCGATGGCTGCCAGCGTCTTCGTCCCGATCATGCAGTACCACTCCGAGTTCAACCACCACCGCCTGCCCGCCCGCGACCGCACGCCCTGGAACATCGCCGAACTGACCGGCGACCAAGAGGTGATCGGAGAGACACGTGGACTGGTCAAGTTGCGGGAACGGCTGATCCCGTATCTCACCGAGCAGACCCGGCAGACTCTGCAGACCAGCCGACCACTGATGCGTCCGCTGTACTTTGATCATCCGGACGACCCGCTGGTCTGGGATTTCCCGCTCCAATGGACGCTGGGCGACGCCATCCTGGTCGCGCCCGTGGTGGAGCCGGGGGTAGCCACCTGGCCGGTCTACCTGCCCGAGGGCGAGTGGGTTGACGCCTGGACCGGTGAGCCGCAGGCCGGCGGACAGGTTGTCGAGAGCCGCACCACCCGAAACCAGGTGCCTGTCTTCGTCCGCCAGGACCGCTGGAAGGGGCTCCGCCAGGTCTTCGCTGTCTGACCGTCCGCCAGGTCAGGTGAACGCCTTCGTGGCCACGGGATCTCGCGACGACCTGCCCGCGTAGACTGCCGAGACGAGATGTCCGACGGACGGACGCGGAGGAACGATCCACGATGGCACAGCAGCGGGACGAGGCGGTCGTTCGCGGCCGTGTGCCTGGGTTGTGGCTGAGCTGGATGGCGGTAGGCGGCGCGCTGGCCTCGGCGCTGGTGGTGGCGAATGTGGTGGCCGGGTTGCCGCCGTTGCCCGGACGGGCGCAGGCCGACAGCTTCACCGGGGTGGTCTCCGTCCTGGGGGATCTGGTGGCACGGCTCTCCGGGCTCTTCACGCTGGGCGGGCTGGCCGCGATCGCGGCCTTCACCCGCGCCGGTGAAGGTCACGCGCTCACCGAGACCTCGCGCCGGATCGCGGGGTGGACGGGACGCGCCGGGCAACTCTGGCTCGTCTCCTCGCTGCTGATGAGCGCCGCCAACCCGGCCTTCGTCAGCGGCGCGCCGCTGGGTACGGCGCTGCGACCGGACGGCTGGTGGCTCTACCTCACCTCGACGCCGAGCGCACTCGCCTGGCTGGTCACCGCCCTGGCGGCGCTGGCCACCACGATCGTCGCCTATACCGCCACACGCACTCCTGGTTTCGCCGTCTGCTGGCTCGCCGGTGCGTTGGCGACCCTGTTCGTCGCGGTCACCGGCAACGTCACGGTCGGGCTCGACCACGACTGGGCGACCGACGCCCAGGCGCTCGCCGCGCTGGCCGGCGTGGTGCTGGGCAGCGGTGCCGTCGCGGTCGTGCTGGCCGCCTTGGCCGGAAGCGAACTGAAGGAGGCCGCGGTTCGTCGCTACCACCGGACGGTGCTGCCGTTGGTCGGATTGCTCGCCGTCGGTTACGCGGTGGTGGCCTGGCAGCAACTGGCTGGGTACTCACCCTTCGCGGTGCCGGCCGGGCTGCCGTACCTGGTGGGCGCGGTCTGCCTGGTGCTGATCGGGATCAATTGGGGTTTGCGGCATCCGAAGGTGCGGAAGCCGGAGGCCCTTCGGCCCCCCGGCAGGCTCGAGGCGAACCAAGCTCACGGAACGTCCGCGCCGGTGGGCAGCGTGGCGCGAGATGTCGCCGCGGTGGTGATCGGCGTCGCGGCGATCACGGCCTTCACCCATATTCCACCGCCGCGGTTCGAGATCGAGCAGACCATCCAGATCAACTATCTGGGCTATGAGGTCGACCTTCCGGCGACCATCGAGCGGCTCGCTGGGCTGGGGCGTCCGAATCTGCTCTGGGTGGCGCTCTGCCTGGCGGCGATCGGCCTCTATGCGTGGGGCATGGTGCGGGTGCGCCGCGGTGGTGGACGTTGGCCGGTGCCGCGCCTGATCGCCTGGGTGGCGGGCTGGGGGCTGACCCTCTACCTCGCCGTCAGCGGCCTGTGGATGTATTCCACCGCGGTCTTCAGCTGGCACATGCTCGTCCACATGACGGTGAACATGATGGTGCCGTTGCTGTGCGTGCTCGGCGGCCCGGTGGGCCTGCTCACCGCCGCCACGAGTCGCGCCGGCGAGGGGGAACTCCCCGGCCCCGCTGACATCTTCGACGGACTGGGCAACCACCGCTTCGTCCGCTTCGTCCTCAGCCCGCCGGTGCTGTGGATCAACTACATCGCCTCGCTCTTCCTGGTCTACTTCACGCCGCTCTTCGCCTGGCTGATGAAGTATCACTGGGCGCATCAGCTGATGCTGCTGCACTTCATGCTGGCCGGCTTCCTCTTCTTCAACCTGCTGGTCAGCCCGGACCGGAACGCCTGGCAGCTGCCGCCCATCGTCAGGTTCGCGATGCTGATCTCGGTGATGCCCTTCCACGCGATCTTCGCGGTCGGCATCATGATGGCCCGCTCGGTGATCGGCGAGCAGTTCTACTCCACGCTCGCGGTGGAATGGGTGGGCGATCTGCTGGCCGACCAGAACATCGCCGGGCAGATCACCTGGTTCACCGGGGAGATCCCTGCCTTCATCGCGGTTGCGGTGCTCGCCGCGCAGTGGTTCCGCAGCGACAGCCGGGAGGCTGCCCGCGCCGACCGCCGGGCCGATCAGGGTGAGGACGAGATGACGGCGTACAACGAACTGCTCGCCGAACTCGCCGAACGGGATCGCCGCGAGGCCGGACGAGGCCCGGGGGTTGCCCGATGACCCAGTCCACGACCATGCCCACCCAGGACGGCGGCCTGCTCACCGATCGAGTCGAACTGGACATCTCCGGCATGACCTGCGCTGCCTGCGCCAGCCGGATCGAGCGCAAGCTCAACAAGCTGGACGGCGTGAACGCCACCGTCAACTACGCCACCGAGCGCGCCGTCGTCCTCGGCGTGCCGCCCGAGCGCGCCCCCGACCTGGTCAAGGCGGTCGAGGCGGCCGGCTACGGCGCCAAGCCGGTGAGCGAGGACGACGAGTCGGACGGCTACGCCGACCGGGTGAAGATGCTGCGCAACCGGCTGATCGTCGCTGCGCTGATCTCCGTCCCGCTCGGCGACGCGGCCATCGCCCTCGCGCTGGCACCCGCACTGCGCTTCCCCGGGTGGCAGTGGGTGCTGATCATCGGCGCGATTCCGGTGGTGTTCTGGTGCGCCTGGCCCTTCCACAAGGCGGCCTGGCGCAACCTCCGCCATGGCGGCACAAGCATGGACACCCTGGTCTCGCTGGGCATTCTGGCGGCCTTCACCTGGTCGGTGGTCGCCACCGTCCTCGGGGTGCCCGGCGATGGCTACTGGATCGGCTGGGGCGAGGTGCCCGAAGGCGCCGACAGTCTGTACCTGGAAGCCGCCGCGGTGATCACCACCTTCCTGCTCGCCGGCCGCTACGTCGAGGCCCGCTCCAAGCGATCGGCCCGTGGTGTGCTGACCGCGATCGGAAGGCTGGCTCCGGCGAGTGTCCGGGTGATCCGGGACGGGGTCGAGCAGGTCGTCCCGATCGGCACCCTCAAAGTGGGGGAGCGGTTCGTCGTCCGTCCCGGCGAGCGGATCGCCACAGACGGACGCGTGCTCGTCGGCAACTCCGCGATCGACACCTCGGCGATGACCGGGGAGCCGGTGCCGCAGGAGGCCACCGAGGGCGATCGCGTCCTGGCCGGCACCACCAACACCACCGGCGCCCTGATCGTCGAGGCCGAGCAGGTCGGCGCTCACACCCAGCTGGCCCAGCTCGCGGTGATGGCCGAACAGGCCCAGGCCCGCAAGGCCGCCGTCCAGACCCTGGTGGACAAGGTGGTGGCGATCTTCGTCCCCGCCGTGCTGGTGATCTCCGCGGTGACGCTGGTGGGCTGGCTGGTCGCCGGCGGCGGCGTGCGGGGCGCGCTCAGCGCAGCCATGTCGGTGCTGATCATCGCCTGCCCCTGCGCGCTTGGCCTGGCCACCCCGACAGCCCTGATGGTGGGGGTCGGACGCGGCGGTCAGCTCGGAATCCTGATCAAGGGCCCGGACGCGCTGGAGGCCTCCGGTGCGATCGACACCGTGATCCTGGACAAGACCGGCACCCTGACCACCGGTCAGATGACCCTGGAGTCGGCCTGGACGCCCGGCGACGAGGACGAACTGCTGGCGCTGGCCGCTGCCGTCGAGCACTACTCCGAACACCCGATCGCTCGCGCCCTGGTGGACGCCGCCCAGGCTCGTGACCTCACCCTGCCCGAGGCCGTTGATGTCACCGCGCTCCCGGGTCACGGCGTCACCGGGAGAGTGACTCCCGGCGGCGAGGTGCTCCTCGGCAATCCCGACCTGATGCGTGATCGCGGCGTCCCGATCGACGCGGCGGAGGACTTCCTGAGCATCGCCGCCGAAGCCGGACGCACCCCGGTCCTAGTGGCGGTCGACGGCGCCCTCCGCGGTGGCTTCGCGGTGGCGGACACCCTGAAGGACACCGCCGCGCCGGCCGTCGCCCGGCTCCGCAACCTGGGGTTGCGGACCGTCCTGCTGACCGGCGACAGGGAGGCCGCCGCCCGCGAGGTGGCCGACGCGGTGGGCATCGACGAGGTGATCGCCCAGGTGCTGCCCACCGAGAAGGCCGAGGTCATCGAGCGCCTGCAGGCCGAGGGCAAGCGGGTCGCCATGGTGGGCGACGGCATCAACGATGCTGCCGCGCTGGCCACCGCCAACCTCGGGATGGCCGTGGTGAGCGGCACCGATGTCGCCCTGAAGTCGGCCGACATCATCCTGGTCCGCCGCAACCTGGCCGCCATCCCGGATGCCATCGTGCTCGCCCGCCGCACCCTCGGTACGATCCGCGGCAACCTGGTCTGGGCCTTCGGCTACAACGTCGCCGCCATCCCGCTGGCAGCCTTCGGTCAGCTCAATCCGCTGATCGCCGGCATCGCGATGTCCCTGTCCAGCATCTTCGTGGTGACCAACTCGATGCGCCTGCGCCGCTTCGACCCCTCCCGCGCCGGCCGGACCTCCAGCTGACAGTCGCCGGTCAGCGCCAGCGGTGCGGCAGCAAAGCCCCGGCCATGCCGATCGCAGCGGTACGTGCCGCCCGATCAGTGGGATGTGGTGATGGACTGGGTGGGGTCGAAGTGGAGACCTACCATAGTCGAACATTGATCCACTAAAGGGTTCGGACGACCTTCTTTCCTTGTCAGGCCGGTTTCTTGGCGCTCTGGCGGATCGTGGCCCGCGCTCTGCGGGAACCATCACGGTTGACGCCACCCGGGCCTTCAGACAGCCCTTCATGGCCCGGTTCCGGATCGGTGAGCGTCTGAAACCTGGCCGTGAAGCAGGTCCTGGGCGTGGGGCATCCAGGGTGGAGATTCCTGCGCCGGACCGGGCCGGATCGGCCGGGCTACGATCGGAGGTACCGAGTGGGAGCGCCCAAGGCGCGATGGAGGTGGCGATGTTCGGCGAGGAAGGCGTGGCTACTGCGCTGGAACCCGCTCAGGGCGAAGACATCGCCGACCAGTTGTCGCAGGCAGGGCGCGATATTTCGAGGGCATTGGAGCGAGCCGAGCGGCTGCGCGACCTGCGTGAGGAGTTCATCCGGTTCCGGATGTGCTACGAGTTCGCGATCGAAGAGGTCTCCACCAAGATCAACATCCTGCGCCGGGAGTTCGAGAACATCCACTCCTACAGCCCGATCGAGCACGTCCGCTCGCGGCTGAAGACCCCGGAAAGCCTGATGGCCAAGGTGCAGCGCTGTGACTGCGAGCTGACCGTGCCGGCCATTCGTGCGCGAGTGAGGGACATCGCGGGCATCCGGATCACCTGCAGCTTCATCTCCGACGCGTACTGGATCGCCTCCATGCTGACCCAGCAGCCGGATGTCACCTTGGTGCAGACCAAGGACTACATCGCCAACCCCAAGCCGAACGGCTACCGTTCGCTGCACCTGATCGTCCAGGTGCCGGTGTTCCTTTCCGATCGCACCGAGGAGGTCTACGTCGAGATCCAGATCCGCACCATCGCGATGGACTTCTGGGCCAGCGTCGAGCACAAGCTGTTCTACAAGTACGACCGCGAACTGCCCGCCCACCTCAAGGACGAGTTGGACGATGCCGCCCGCGTGGCCGCCGAACTCGACGATCGGATGGGTCACCTGCGCGATGAGATCCGCGATTTCGACGACCGATCGTCGACCGACCACTGAGCGCGAGACAACTGCGCCGGTGCAGAAACCGGGCAGATCGGCTCGAGTGGCCGCGCTGTGGCGGCAGGGCGGCTCTGCTGCCCGGTTTCTGCGGAGTGCTGAGGCAGCCGATGGCCCGATCTTGGTCGAACTGACGTGTGGCAGGTGTAAACATGCGACAGTGGAAAGGAGCCGAGCGGTCGCAGAGGCTCGGCCGGCGGCGCCAAGGAGGCACGATGTCCAGCAGCCCGGATCCGACCTGCCGAGCGAGCCATGTCTAGCCGACTGGACGACCTGAGGCGGCGGCGGGAGCAGGCACTGGCCGGGGGCGGCAAGACGCGGGTGGACGCCCAGCACGCTCGGGGCCAGCTGACCGCACGGGAGCGGCTGTCGATCCTGCTGGACGAGGGCTCCTTCCAGGAGTTGGGCGCCCTGGCCACCCACCAGCAAACGGACTTCGGGATGACCGACAAGCGGTTTCCGGGGGACGGCGTGATCACCGGCTTCGGCAAGGTGAACGGACGCCGGGTGGCGGTCTACGCGCAGGACTTCACCGTGCTGGGGGGTTCCTTCTCCGAGGTGCAGTCGCACAAGATCAGCCGGATCCAGGAGATGTCGCTGGAGGCCGGCATCCCGATCATCGGGCTGAACGACTCCGGCGGCGCTCGGGTCCAGGAGGGGATCAAATCGCTGGCCGCCTACGGCGAGGTGTTCTACCGGAACGTGCGGGCGTCCGGGGTCGTCCCGCAACTGTCGCTGATCATGGGCCCCTGCGCGGGTGGCGCGGTCTACTCCCCGGCGCTGACCGACTTCGTGATCATGGTCGCCGAGACCTCCAACATGTTCCTGACCGGGCCGGAGATCATCAAGGCGGTCACCGGGGAGGAGGTCACCACCGAGGACCTCGGCGGCGCCTGGGTGCACAACGCCCGCAGCGGGGTCGCCCACTTCGAGGTCGGGAGTGATGCGGAGGCCTTGGCGCTGACCAAGCTGCTGCTCAGCTACCTGCCCCAGAACAACACCGAGGACCCCCCGCAGCTGGCACCCTACGACGATCCCTCCCGGCTGGAGGACGAGCTCAACACGATCGTCCCCGAGGACGACAACCTGCCCTACGACATGCGGCGGCTGCTGGAACTGGTCTTCGACCGGGACAGCCTGCTGGAGGTCGCGGAGCAGTTCGCCCCGAATGCGATCACCACCTTCGCGCGACTGGACGGCTACTCGGTCGGCGTGGTCGCCAACCAGCCGGCCCACCTGTCGGGTGCGCTCGACATCGACTCCTCGGACAAGATCGCCCGCTTCGTCCGGGGCTGCGATGCCTACAACATCCCGGTGGTCACCTTCGTCGACTGCCCCGGCTACCTGCCCGGCGTCGACCAGGAGTACTCCGGGGTGATCCGGCACGGCGCCAAGGTGATCTACGCCTACGCCCAGGCCACCGTCCCCAAACTCTCGGTGGTCACCCGCAAGGCGATCGGTGGCAGCTATGTCGCGATGAGTTCCAAGCAGATGGGCAACGACATCGCCTTCGCCTGGCCGACCGCGCAGATCGCGGTGATGGGCGCCGAAGGGGCCTCCCGGCTGCTGAACCGGCGGGCGCTGGCCGACGCCGCTGATCCGGCCGAGGCGGAACGGGCCTTCATCGCCGAGTACAAGGAGAAGTTCTTCAACCCCTACTACGCCGCCGACGTCGGCCAGATCGACGAGGTGATCGAGCCGCGGGAGACCCGGCTGCGGCTGATCCGGGCGCTGGAGGTGTTGCGCACCAAGGTGCAGACCCAGGTCGCCAAGAAACACGGACTCTTCCCGGTGTAGCCATGGACAACCTCGACTTCGGCCTGTGGATGACCGCGATGGGGATGGGAACCGTCTTCCTGCTACTGATCGTCCTGATGCTGGTGCTGCAGTTGATGGGATGCCTGGACCGCCGGCCGGAGCCGAAACCCGAGCCCGTCGAGGCCGCGGCAGCGGTCGGCGATACAGATGGTCCGCCCGGTGTCCTGACCGAGGATGAGATCGCGGCGATCACCGTTGCGGTGACCACCCACGCCCGGATCCGGCGGGCCCAGGCCGCCCCCGAGATGCGTGCCCACGAACCGGGCAGTCACCTGTTCGCCAGCCGCTGGGTCGGCATCGGCCGCGGCTTCCAGCAACAACCATGGAGCAGAGGCTGAGATGCGCCGCTACACCGTCAGGATCAACGGCACCGAGCACACCCTCGATGTCGAGGAGACCGCCCGCGACCAGTTCGTCGTGCACCTCGGCGACCGGCTGGTGGACGTGACCCTGGTCGACCACGAGGATCTCGCCCAGGCCCAGATCGCCCCCGCCGTCGAGATTGGCACGCCGCGCGCCCTGCCCGACACGATCCCGCCGACCACCGCCCCCCGGCCGGTCAAGGCGTCGGCCACCCCGGCCGCGGTCCGTCCGCGATCCAGCGGGATCGGACGCAACGCCGTCACCGCGCCGATGCCCGGCGTGGTGCTCTCGGTCGAGGTGGCGCCCGGTGCGGTCGTCACCCGCGGCCAGCTGCTGCTGGTGCTGGAGGCGATGAAGATGAAGAACGACATCCGCGCCGAGCGCGACGGCGTGATCGCCTCGGTTTCGGTTTCGCCGGGCGACCAGGTGAAGCACGGCGACCCCATGATCGCCTTCGAGGGCTGAAGGGTGACTGTAGCGACAGAGCGATCCCTGAGCTTGTCGAAGGGTCGTTCGGTGGCGTGGTGGGTGAAGATGCGACCCTTCGACCCTTCGACAGGCTCAGGGACCGCCAGGCTCAGGGACCGTACGGGGAGGCGTTGTGACTGACGAGAGTTGGAGCCAACTGCTGGCGGGCCTGACGAACGTCACCTGGCAGTCGCTGGTGATGATCGCGATCGGCTGTCTGCTGATCTATCTGGCGGTGTCGCGGGAGTACGAGCCGCTGCTGCTGCTGCCGATCGGCGCCGGCGCCATCCTGACCAACCTGCCGCTCTCACCGCTGGTCGGCGAGGACGGGCTGCTGAGCATCCTCTACGACATCGGCGTCGGCAACGAGCTGTTCCCGTTGCTGATCTTCATCGGGATCGGCGCGCTCACCGACTTCGGGCCGCTGCTGGAGAACCCCAAGATGGTGCTGCTGGGGGCGGCGGGCCAGTTCGGCATCTTCCTCACCCTCATCCTGGCGCTGCTGCTCGGGTTCAGCCGCGAGGAGGCCGCGTCGATCGGCATCATCGGTGCGATCGACGGGCCGACCTCCATCTACGTCTCGGGCATCCTGGCGCCGCACCTGCTCGGCCCGATCACGGTCGCCGCGTACAGCTACATGGCGCTGGTTCCGATCATCATGCCCCCGGTGATGCGGCTGCTCACCACCAAGGCCGAACGTTCTATCAGGATGCCCTACAGCCAGCGGCAGATCAGCCAGCGCACCCGCGTTCTGTTCCCGATCGTGGTGACCATCGGGGTAGGCATCCTTGTGCCCTTCGCCACCCCGCTGATCGGCTGCCTGATGCTGGGCAACCTGATGCGCGAATCCAGGGTGGTCGAGCGGCTCACCCACGCCTCGGCCAACGAGCTGGCCAACATCGTCACCCTCTTCCTCGGACTGGCGATCGGCTCGACGATGGGTGGCGAGGCGTTCCTGCGTCCGGCCACCCTGGCCATCCTGGCGCTCGGCCTGCTGGCCTTCGTGCTCGATACTGCGGCCGGGGTGCTGTTCGGCAAGCTGATGAACTTCTTCAGCGGCGGAAAGTTCAATCCGCTGATCGGCGCGGCCGGCATCTCGGCCTTCCCGATGGCGGCCCGGGTGGTGCAGAAGGAGGCTGCTCGGGAGGACTATTCCAACTTCGTCCTGATGCACGCGATGGGCGCCAACGCCGCCGGCCAGGTCGCCTCGGTGGTCGCCGGTGGCGTCCTGCTCGCGCTGATGGCCGGCTGAGTAGGCTGAGGACAGGTACCGCGGAACGGGGGATGACGTGAAGCGAGGACATGCCGGAGCGGCCGGTCTGCTGGCTGCCGGACTGCTTGCGGTCGCGGGCTGCGGCGGCGCCGCCCAGGGGACGGCATTACGCGGTGAGGGCGAGGTGCGGGTCGTTCCGATCGCCTCGGCCCAGGCCCTGCCGAGCGTGGTGGACGCCACCCGGAGGATCGGTGTCACCACGCTGGCCACCGCGTCGCGGGACGGCAACATCGTGGTCTCCCCCTCCAGCCTTGCGATGGCCCTGGCGATGCTCACCGAAGGCGCCCGCGGCGACACCCTCGATGCGCTGGAGACCATGCTCGGTGCCGCCGGCGAGCAACGCCGGGACGCGATCGCCGCGTTACGTGGCGCCCTGCTGGCCTACGACGGCGATCCGGCGGTCGCCGCGGGCAAGGAGCTGCCGGACCGTCCGATCATCCATCTCGCCAACCAGGTGGTGGTGGACGACGAGTACGAGCCCTCGCTGGCCTACCTCGACGCTCTGGTGGATGTCTTCGACGCGGGGCTGCAGTCCACCGATCTCAGCAGCCAGGCCGGCATGGACGTGCTGAGCGCCTGGATCAGACAGCACACCGGTGGGCTGATCAAGGAGACCGCGATGCAGCCCAGCCCCGATCTGCGGCTGGTGCTGCAGGATGCGGTGCTGCTGGCGGCCCGCTGGCAGACGCCCTTCGCCTCGAACGGGACGGCCCCTCGGCCGTTCACCCTGCCCGACGGCAGCCAGGTCGAGGCGGAAGCGATGGCCGCAATGGAGCAGTGGAGGTTCGCCGAGGTGGACGGCTGGCAGGCGATCAGGCTGCCCTATGTCGAGGCGCTGCATGCCGACATCCTGCTGCCTCCCGAAGGAGTCGATCCGGCCGAGGTCTCCGCAGACCTGCTTGCCCGAGCCTCCGCGGCTCTGGACGCCGCCGCCCCCGGTCTGGTGATGCTGAGCCTGCCGACCCTCGATGTCGGCCCGGACAAGGTGGATCTGATGGAGATCCTGCCGGCCGTCGGTGCGCCCGTCCTGTGCCGGGACGCCCCTGATCTCTCCGGCATCGGCCCCGGCGACCTGTGCGTCCTGCAGGCCGCCCAGCAGGCCGTTCTGCGCGTCGACGAGGAAGGGACGGTGGCCGCCGCCGTCACCGAGATCGGCGTCGGCGAGACCGCCGCGCCGATGCCCGAACACGAGCTCCATTTCGACCGGCCCTACCTGTTCACGATCGCGCATACCGAGACCGGTTGGCCGCTCTTCCTGGCCGCCATCCGCGATCCCCGCCACTGATCGGACCGATCGGACCCTGGCCGGTGTCGCCATCTCCCGGTGTCCACAAGGCTGCCCGTTCGCCTAGCCAGCGACCCTGCTCGGCCCTAGGCTGGTCGCAGCCCAGCGATGCGCGGATTCCGACCAGGACGTGCCTCGGCAAGCGTCAAACATGGAGTACGAAACGAAGGAGCTTCCATGGGACTCATTCAGGCGGCGATCGGTGCACTCGGCGGAACCCTCGCCGATCAGTGGAAGGACTTCTACACCGTCCCCGCGGGAATCGCGCCGACCGCGGCGCTGTTCGCCGCAGTTCCCCAGGGACAGAACGCCGGACGTGGGTCCAACACCCGTGGCTCGGACGGCGTGATCACCAACGGCAGCCGGATCCTCGTGCCCGAGGGATACGGGCTGGTGCTGATGCAGGACGGCGCCATCACCGGCTTCGCCGCCCAGCCGGGCGCCTATGAGTGGAACTCCGAAGCGCAGGATTCCCAATCGATCTTCGCCGGCAACGACATCGTGAGTTCACTGATCACCACCTCGTGGGAGCGCTTCAAGTTCGGCGGCCGGCCCGGTGCGCAGCAGCGGGCGTACTTCGTCACGCTGAAGGAACTGCCCAACAACCGGTTCGGCACCCAGTCGGAGATCTACTGGGACGACGCCTACATGAATGCCCAGGTGGGTGCGATCACCCGGGGCACCTACACGCTGCGGATCATCGATCCGATCCTCTTCATCAAGGCATTCGTGCCCGCCCGGTACCTCGAGCCGGGTCGGGTGTTCGACTTCACCGACCTGGACAACGACGCGGCCGCGCAGTTGTTCAACGAGGTGGTCGGCTCGCTGGCTCCCGCCTTCTCGATGTACACCAACGATCCGACGAAGGGGAACCGGATCACCCGGATCCAGCAGGATTCGATCGGCTTCGCCCGCAGCCTGTCGGCCGCGGTGGAGCAGAACTACCAGTGGAGTTCGGCTCGAGGCCTGGTGATCGTCGCGACGGCGATCGTCTCGATCGAATACGACGAGATGACCCGCGAACTGCTGCGCAACGTCCAGCGTGCCGATGCGCTCTCCGGCGGACGCGGCAACTCGAACATGCAGGCCTCCGTCGCCGCAGGTTTCGAGGCGGCCGGCGAGAGCGGTGGCCCCGGCGGGCTGATCGGCATGGGCATGGCCGCCGGATCGACCGGTCTGGGGGGATTGCAGCAGCCGGTTCCGGCCGGCGCGCCCCAGGGCTACCCGCCGGCCGGCTACCCGCAGGATCCGCCGCCCCAGCAGGCTGCGGTCCCCGCGGCCGACGACCCGGTGGCCAAGCTGGCGCAGTTCAAGCAGATGCTCGACGCGGGACTGATCACGCAACAGGACTACGACGCCGCGAAGGCGAAGGCCCTGGGGCTCTAGGGTCTCGGAGATGAGCGACTCCCAGGTCCCACCCCGGGGGGTTCCAGGCACTGGCGGGCCCGACGTCGCGGCGCCCGGCCCGCCTGAGCCGCAGACGGTGGATACCTCGAACCAGGCGTTGAGCGACGGCATCAACCGTTGCCCCAGGTGTGGCTCGACGGAGATCCAGTTGCGGGTCTCCTCCGGCATGCTGGTCTGCCTGTTCTGCCGTCACGAGTGGTCGGAGTCACGGATCGACCCGGTGGTCGCCGGGGAGGCCCCGTTACAGGACCTCACCGGGACGACGGTCGCCTCCGGAGCGACGGACATCTCCCCGGAGGTCTCCGGGGTGATGACGCTGAAGTGCGGCGGCTGCGGCTCCGAGGTCGTGGTGAACACCGCCGAGGCGATGTCGTCGCGCTGTCACTGGTGTCGCCACGTGCTCACCATCAACGAGCAGATCCCCAACGGTGCCGTGCCGGATGCCGTGCTGCCCTTCGGCATCACCCGCGATCAGGCGGTGCAGCACATCCGCGACTTCGCCGGCTCGCGCAGGATGTTCGCCCACAAGCGGTTCCGGAGCGACTTCGCGCCCCAGAACGTGGTGGGCGTCTACCTGCCCTACATGGTGGTCGACGGCAATGCCAGCGCTGACGTCCATGGCTACGGCGAGATCGAGACCAGGCGCTACACCCGCAAGAGCGGGGATCAGGAGGTCACCTACTACGACGCGGACGTGTACCAGGTGGGCCGGCACGTCGACTTCACGGTGGACGATCTCACCATCGAGTCGTCGGCCGAACGGGCGAACCAGAATGCCTTCGTCAACACCAACAACGTGATCAACACGATCCTGCCGTTCGACACCAAGAACGCGGTGAGGTGGAATGCGAACTACCTGGTCGGATTCACCTCCGAGCGCCGCGATCAGGACGTGTCGCAGATCCAGCCGATCCTGGAGGATCAACTGCTCTCGATCGCCCGCTCCCAGGTGCAGGGATCGGTGGCGAGATACGACCGCGGGGTGCGGTGGGAGGCCGAGGGGCTGGCGGTGCACGGCACGCGGTGGGTGTCGATGTATCTACCGGTGTGGCTCTACTCCTTCTATCACGAGGAGAAGGGCAAGGCGATGGTGCACTACATCGCGGTGAACGGGCGGACCGGCGAGACGATGGGCAGCGTCCCGGTCTCGCAGGGCAGGCTGATCCTGGCCGCGCTGACCGCCGGAACCGTGATCGAGGGACTCGTGATCTGGCTGCTGGCGGTGATGTCATGATCCCGATGCTGACCACCCTGCTCGGTTTCCTGCTGGAGACCGCCGTCGACGGCGACACCCCGTGGATCCTGCTCCTCGGACCCGCCGGCGGGATCGCCGTCTATTGGGGGCTGTTCCAGTACTACCGCAACACCGGCCAGTCCCACTCCTTCGAGCGCGAGACGGTGATCGAGTCGAAGCCGATCACCGGCGACGACCGGAAGGTGAACGAGGTGCGGGGCACCAGGCAGATGTCCATCGACGGCAACAACGTGAGCAACTACCGGCAGCGGGTGCGGAGGCTCTGATCGCGGTCAGTACCGCGGTGGGACGAATCCAGGCCCGGCGACCTGGGTGGGCCCAGCGGGGTCGACCCGCTGGTTGGGGCCCAACCGCAGCGGCGTGGCGTCTCCGGCCACCCTCAAGTCACCGCTGACCGGGTGAGCGACCATGCCGATCACTTCGGCGACCGTGTCGTTCGGGCCGATCACTACCCGCCAGCCGGCCGGAAACTCCAGCCACAACGCGCCGTCACGGTAGACCTGGACCTCGGTGTCGTCGGCGACCAGCTCGTACCGGAGGCCGGCGACCGTGCGCCGATAGCCGGTGGCGGTGGCAGCGTGGTGGAGCCGGGTCGGGGGCAGACCGGTAAGCCAGAGGGTTCCTTCTGGGCGGGGCAGGATGCCGCAGGCCCGCTCGATGGCGTCCAGGAACCACAGGATGGCGGGGGAATAGCCACTGGTGTAGCCGGCCGCCCCAGACCACGGGTCCAGGCATTGCGGGAAGCGGTCGGACCGGGCCAGCGCCTCCAGCACCGGTCGCTGGGTCAGCGCGAGTTCGGCGTGGTGGCCGTGGTGGTCGAAGGCGTGCGGCGCCCGGATCAGGCTGAGGAAGTTGACCGGACCGCCCCAAGAGTTGCGCTGGTAGTCGGGATCGAAGCGGGGATCGTCCAGGGCCAGCGAGGTGAACCCGTAGTGGGAGCAGAACTTGCCGGTGTTGAGTAGATAGCGGCTCAGCTGGGCGACGAAGGCATCGTGGTCGCCAACCTCGCAGGCCAGCACTCGCAGCAGCACGTCCGACTGCACCCGGACCAGGCTCTGGTCGGCCGCGCGGTCGTAGTAGAAGTCGTCTTCCGGGTCGTAGCACTGGGTGCGCAGGGCCGTCAGGGAGTCGGCCGCCTTGCGTTCCCATGGCCAGGGATCCTCCCCGAGTTCGGTCGCGATCCGGGCCAGGTAGCTGCGCTGGCAGGCGACGGTGGCGGTCAGGTCGGGGGCGACGTAGGGCAGCAACGCAGAGGTGGGGTCGTAGCGGCTGGCGTCCCCTTGTGGGCAGCGATCCGGCACGAACCAGAACCTGGGGGAGAGGTCGTGGCCGGTGTCGAAGGTGCAGAAGGCCTCTACGCCACCCGTCCCACGGGTGTCGCGGTATCGGGCCAGCCAGGTGTCGTAGGCCGCCATCGACCGGTAGAGGGTGGCGAGGAAGCCCCGATCCCGCCCGGTCAGCAGGTAGTGGTTCCAGACGCTGCGGGCCAGCGGGGTGACCAGCTGGATCTGCGAGAACCGGGGCCCGTCGGCGATCACCTTGTAGGGCAACAGGCCGTCGCCGCGCTGATGGCGAGCGAAGAGCCGGAAGCTGTCGGCCGCCACGGTGGGCATGAACCGGCTCAACACCTCAGCCGAGATCGTGCCCGTGCTCTCCAGCCAGTTGCCGGGGTAGGCCCCACCTTCGAAGAGCGCCGCCGCCGCGCCGGGGAGAGGGCCGATGCAGGAGTGCAGTTCGCTCAGCGCCTGATACCAGCGGTCCCCCAGCGGGCTGCCCACCGCGACGAAGCCGATGTCTGCGGCGGCCAGGTCGTCGGCGACGATGCTGCTGGGGATACCGGCCCGGACCACAGTGTCGACGCCGCGCAGGGCCTCCAGCGTGCTGATCAGGCTGCTCACGAGCTGGCTCCTCTGTGGTCTGGGCACAACCTACATCGGTAGGGACGGCTGTGGGCGGTCCCGGAGCGGGACCGCCCACAGCCGAGGGTTCGATGACTACTTGGCGGCCTCGATGTCCTTGGTGAGCGAGTCCACCCACCAGGTGCCGGCTTCGAGCGGGGTCTGCTCGCCGCGCAGCACCTTGTTCTCCGCGGTCTGGGAGTACTCGTTCATCCGGGCGCCGCCGTTGGGCTGTGGCGGCGCGACCTCACCGGACTCCAGCACGGAGGCGACATAGTCCGCGGCGGCCTTGTTCGGACCCTCGAGGGTTGCCGCGACCGACTCCGCGATCTCCTTGTTGAACTGGACGCCGCGGGTGTCCTTGATCAGTGCGGCGGCGTCGGGCTCGTTCAGGAACCAGTTCACCAGTAGGGCTGACTCCTGCGGATGCTTGGTGGAGGCATTGATCGACCAGAAGGCCGAGGGCAGCAGGGCCACGCCGGTCTTGGCGGTGTTCGTCGGGGGCTTCAGCAGGGTGATGTTCCCGGCTGTTGCGTAGGCGCTGGCCAGGTTGGAGTAGCCGAAGGTGATGGCCGCTTGACCCAGGGTGAAGGGCTGCTGATCAGGGGTAAGGGCCCAACCGGCGGCGAGCACATCGGCATCGGGGAGGCCGCCGCCCTTCATGAGATCGAGTTCCATCTGGTACCACTGGGCGAGGACCTCCGGGCTCACGGCAACCTTGCCGTCCCAGTCGTACATGCCGTACTCGGTCTCCTGCCCGGTGTAGGTGCCGATGATGTCCTGCACCCGCAGATCCACGCCCCAGACCTTCTGGCCCTGGTCGTTGGTCAGGTTCGCCTGACCGACCGCATTGGCGATCTCCTTGAACTGATCCCAGGTCCAGTCGCCCTCGGGCAGGGCGACGCCGGCCTTCTCAAGGATGTCGGTGTTGACGAACATCGAGGTCGCGTTGCCGCCGGTGGGCAGACCGTAGAGGGTGCCATCGACGAGGGCGTTGGTCAGCGAGTAGTCCGGGTACTTGTCCGACTGCACGATGTCGGCCACGGTCGACAGGTCGAGCAGTGCGCCCGCCGAGCCGTACTCCTGAGGCTTGGCGCCGCCCAGCGCGAACACATCCGGCGCGGTGGAGCCACCGGCGCCGAAGTCCGTGGCCAGCCGGTTGAACAGGTCGTCAGGGCTGCCGACCGGGGTCTGGGTGACGGTGATGTACGGATGCTTGGCTGTGAACAGCTGGATCACCTCGTCGAACAGCGCCGCGCGGTTCTCATCGCCCCACCAGGACATCTCGATGGTGACGGGCTCGGGGGCGGTGGTGGTCTGCGTGGTGTCGGGGGAGCCCGTGGCGGTGGGCGTTGCGGGGGTGGCCGAGCAGCCGACCATCAGGGCTGCGGCGGCCGTCGTCGCGAGTGCGGCGACAAGCTTGGGTGAGTTGAGTGACATCGCGCCTCGTTCTGTCCTTGGTGACTGATCGCCACCTCGTTGTGTGACTGCGATCCAGCCCGCCGGGACGAGCTTCGAGAAACCGCTTTCTTGGGAAGATAGCATCGCGGTTGAGGGGTGTCAACGGTCAATTTGGCGTTCATGGGCATCGTTTTGACAACGTTTTGGGTCAGCTCATGATGCTGGGGGTTGACGGAGGGGCGTCGGGGGCGGTTACGATGCAGGCGCCCAGAAAACGGTTTCTCACGCTGAGTGAGCCACGTCCGGCTACAAGGAGGTCGTCGTGAGCAGTCTGAGCGAGTTGCGCACGCTCGCGGTGAACGCGAAGCGCACCCGCGGCGGGCTGAAGGAGAAGACCCCCGACAATGTGGCGGGCTACCTGTTCCTGCTGCCCTGGCTGGCGGGAGTCTTCCTGTTCATGCTCGGGCCGATGGCCGCCTCGCTGTACCTGTCGCTGACCAACTACAACCTGCTGAAGTCGCCGCTGCAGTACCCACCGGAGTTCGTCTGGTTCGAGAACTACGTGACCATGCTCGCCGACGAGGAGTTCTGGAACTCCTTCTGGGTGACGATCACCTATGTCGTGGTCTCGGTGCCGATCCAGCTCGCCTTCGCGCTGTTGCTGGCGCTGTTGCTCGACAAGGGCATGCGAGGGCTTTCCGTCTATCGCGCGGTCTTCTACCTGCCGAGCCTGCTGGGCGGATCCGTGGCGATCGCGATCCTATGGCGTCAGGTCTTCGGCAAGGAGGGCCTGGTCAATATGGTGCTGGCCCTGTTCGGCATCGAGGGGCCCGGGTGGATCAGCAACCCCGATTACGCGCTGTGGACGATCATCCTGCTGCACATCTGGACCTTCGGTTCTCCGATGGTCATCTTCCTGGCCGGGCTGCGTCAGATCCCCGACATGTACTACGAGGCGGCTGTGATGGACGGGGCGAGCCGGCTCAAGCAGTTCCGGTACATCACCCTGCCCCTGCTCACCCCGATCATCTTCTTCAACCTGGTGCTGCAGATCATCTTCGCGTTCCAGACCTTCACCCAGGCCTACGTGGTCTCGGGCGGAACCGGCGGCCCGGCGGGATCCACCATGTTCTACACACTCTTCCTCTACAAGGTCGGCTTCCTGCAGTACGACATGGGCTACGCCTCAGCGATGGCATGGTTCCTGCTGCTGGTGATCGCCGGCTTCACGGCGGTCAATTTCTGGTTCTCGAAGTATTGGGTGTTCTACGATGACTGACCTCGACATCCGCACCGGACTGGAAACCGGCCGCGCCACCGTCCTGCCTCCCGTGCGTAAGCGCCCGCTGCGGCCCAGGGTGATCTCAATGGTCAAGCACGTCGTCCTGATCCTGCTGTCGGGGGTGATGATCTATCCGCTGCTGTGGCTGGTCGTCTCCAGCTTCAAGCCGAACAACGAGATCTTCCGCGACCTGAGCCTGTGGACGGCCAACCCGACCCTGGAGAACTACACCAGCGGCTGGAACGATCTGCAGTTTCCCTTCGGGGTGTTCATGATCAACTCTCTGATCGTCTCCGGGGTGGCGATCGTGGGGAACCTGATCTCCTGCTCGCTTGCGGCCTACGCCTTCGCCAGGCTCAAGTTCAGAGGCCGGAACCTCTGGTTCGCGATCATGCTGGGTGGCATCATGCTGCCCTTCCAGGTGGTGCTGATTCCTCAGTTCACGATCTTCCGGGAACTGGGCTGGATCAATACCTTCCTGCCGCTGATGGTGCCGAAGTTCATGGCCACCGAGGCCTTCTTCATCTTCCTGATGGTGCAGTTCATCCGGGGCCTGCCCAACGAGATCTTCGAGGCCGCCAAGATCGATGGGGCCGGGCAGTTCCGGCTCTACGCCCAGATCGCGCTGCCCTTGATGGTGCCGGCGCTCGCGACCACCGCCATCTTCACCTTCATCTGGACCTGGGGCGACTTCTTCGGCCCGCTGCTCTATTTGCGACTACCGGAGATGTTCACCGTGCCGATCGCCTTGAAGGGATTCATCGACGCCCAGTCGGCCTCCAATTACGGCGCCATGTTCGCCATGTCGACGATCTCGCTGGTGCCACTGTTCATCGTCTTCCTGTTCGGGCAGCGCTACCTGATCAAGGGCTTCGCTACGACCGGCATCAAGTGACGCCGGTCGCGCAGGAGAGTCCAGCCATGCCGTTGATGCAGGAGATCCAACTCCGGGATCCCTTCGTGGTTGAGCACGAGGGCTACTACCACCTGTTCGGCTCAACCGATCCCGACATCTGGACGGGCCCGGGCATCGGCTTCGACGTCTACCGCGGGGTAGCGCCGGGGGTGTTCACCCGGTACGAAGGGCCGTTCCCGGCCTTCCGTCCGCCGGCCGGGTTCTGGTCGACCACCAACTACTGGGCGCCGGAGGCGCACCGCTGGCAGGACGCCTGGTACCTGTTCGCCACCTTCTTGCCGGCCACCGGCCGACGAGGCACCGCGATCCTGCGCGCGGACGACCTGATGGGTCCCTACCTGCCGTGGAGCGACGGGCCGGTCACCCCCGCCGAGTGGGAGTGTCTTGACGGGACCCTGCATGTCGATGCCGCCGGCGACCCCTGGCTGATCTTCTGCCACGAGTGGCAGCAGGTCGGTGACGGCCAGGTCTGCGCGGCGCGGCTGGAGCCCGGCCTGCGGCGGACGACGGGAGAGCCGGTGGTGCTGTTCAGCGCCAGCCAGGCCCCCTGGGCGGCCCCGCTCCAGGGACGGCCACCGGGCAGCTATGTCACCGACGGACCGTGGGTCTTCGGTGACTCGGCCGGAATCCTGCGGATGCTGTGGAGTTCCTTCGGCGCCGACGGCAGGTACTGCGTCGGGGTGGCGACCTCCGCCGACGGGATCCTGGGGCCGTGGCGCCAGGCCGAGTCGCCGGTGTACACCGAGGACGGTGGCCACGGCATGCTGTTCACGGGCCCGGAGGGCACCCGGTACCTGGCGCTCCACACGCCGAACCGGACGCCGCTGGAGCGCCCGATCTTCATCGCGGTGGTCGAGCAGCCCGACGGGCTGATCGCTACCGGCGAAGTCATCTCGACCGCCACCCTCGGGTGACGAGCCTTCATCGATAAGCTGACTCGCGCACTGCGGTGCGACGGAACCGGAGGAGCAGTGGCTAGGAACTCGGGGGCGACCACGATCGCCGAGGTGGCGCAACAGGCCGGTGTATCACCGGCCACCGTATCGCGGGTGATGAACGACCGGTTCCAGGGCGAGCCCGAGATCGCCGACCGGGTGCGCGCGGCGGCCAAGAGGCTCAACTACTCACCCAGCCACCTAGCGCGCAGCTTCGCCCTGGGCCAGACCAAGGCGATCGCCTTCCTGGTGCCCGACCTGGCCAACCCCTCGTTCCAGGCCGTGCTGAGCGGATTGAGCAAGGCCGCGGCGCAGGATGGGTACCGGGTACTGATCGCCGACTCGGCCGAATCCGCCCAGGATGAGCCGATGCTGGCGGCCGAGATCCGCCGGCGCTGCGATGCGCTGATCCTGTGCGCCCCACGGATGGAGGAGGACGAGCTGGTCCGGGCGATGACGAATCTCGGTCCCGCCGTGCTGCTCAGCCGCTCCAGCCCTCGGGTGACCGCCCCCACGATTTCGGCGGATTCCCGCTCAGGTCTGGCTGCCCTGGCCTCTCACCTGTACTCCCTGGGGCACCGCCGGATGGCCTTCGTCGAAGGCCCCGAAGGCCGGGCCAACCAGAACCGGCGGCGGGGGATCGCCGACTTCCTGGAGACCGTTTCCGATGTCGAACTCGTGACCATTCCTGGCGGCGCGGGCAGTGAGCATGGGGTGGCCGCCGCCCCGGCTGTGATGGCGGCCGGAGCCACCGCCGCTCTGGCCTACAACGACCTGGTGGCGATCGGCCTGGTGCACGCGCTGATCGAGAACGGCATACGGGTGCCCGAGGAGGTCTCCGTCACCGGTTTCGACGACATTCCGTTCGCCCGGTACATGTCGCCCTCGCTGACCACGGCCTCGGTCCCGCACCGGATGGTGGGGGCATTGGCCTGGAGCCGGATGCGGGCGCTGATCGACGGACGCACCCCCGAGCACAACGTCGTCTTCCAGCCGCGGATCGAGGTCCGGCGCTCGACCGCGCCGCCGGCGGTCTAGGCAGATGCCGATCATCGGCGGCTGAGTTTGCCCGTGCTGATGGCGGGCAGTGTCAACCAGCGGCCACCCGTTGACCAGCGACTTCCTCATCCGCCAGCGCGGGGGCTGCCTGGCCGAGGTCGAGGTCGCTGATGAGGACCGCCTGACCGGTGGACAGAGAGCGGTTGCCGGCCAGCCCGACCGCGATCGAACGGACCCCGTCCTCCCATGAGGCGGTGCGGTGGTCGGGATCCTCACCCACCCCGGCGAATAGATCGCTCAGCAATTGGGCGTCACCGCCGCCGTGGCCGCCCTCACCCTCGGGGATCTCAATCGGGTGGGCGCCCCTGAAGTGATGCTGGACGATCAGTTGCTCGCCCACCGGGCGGCCGCTCTCGTCCACCACCTCGTCGGGCCGGGCGGTCGGGTCGACCGTGGGGCGGTCCTCGTCAACCAGCACGGCGCCACGCTCGACGACGGTCAGCTCGGCGCGGCCCAGGGTGCCGTTGACCGCCACCTGGTAACCCTCCCAGGGTGAGTGGGCGTTCAGCTGGTAGGAGAGGGACGGACCCCGGGCGTAGTCGACCACCAGGGAGAGGTTGTCCTCGATCGTGATCCCGGGGTCGAAGACGTCCCGGTCCCTCAGATAGCCGTCGAACTGCTCGGCGTCGTAGTAAAGCGCCTTCAGGGTGGGATCCAGTCGCAGATCGAGGCTGAACGCATCCCTTAGCGGGGAATCGACACTGCCCCGCTCCGCGCGGGGAAGCAGCCCTCGACGGGCGGCGTTGTCGGCACCGTAGAACCGCAGCCCACCGCTGGCGAAGACCCGGGTCGGGGAGTCGTCCAGCCACCAGTTGACCAGGTCGAAGTGGTGGCTGGCCTTGTGGATCAGCAGGCCGCCGGAGCGATCCTTGTAGCGGTGCCAGCGCCGGAAGTAGTCGGCGCCGTGCGAGGTGTCCAGGACCCACTCGAAGTTCACCGAGGTGATCTCGCCGAGCTGGCCGGAGGCGATCACCTGCTTCAGCGCGGTGTTGCGGGGGGAGTAGCGGTAGTTGAAGGTGATGGTCACCTTCCGGCCGGTGCGCTCGGCCGCAGCGGCGATCCGGCGCACGCCCGGCTCGCTGATCGTGAGGGGCTTCTCGACCACCACGTCGGCGCCGGCGTCCAGGGCGGTCTCGATGTGCCCGGCGTGGGTGTCGTCGGGGGAGGTGACGATCACTGTGTCGACCCGGTGGGTGGCGATGACCTGCGCCAGCTCGGCGGGAGTGAAGCGAGCGGGTGCGGGCGATCCCGACGCGGTGAGTCGGTTGCTCGTCCATTCGATCCGGCCGGGGTTCGGATCGCCGAGAGCGACCACTTCGGCGATCCCCGCGTAGCGGCCGGCGATCGCCTCCAGGTACAGCTGGGCTCGGGAGCCGGTTCCGATCAACGCGTAACGGGTGCGGGACATGGTCCTCTTTCGCTCGGGCCGGCCGCCGTGGCGTGAGAAAGCACTTTCTCGGCCAGCGCTCCGATTCTTGGATATCGGGTCGCTTCTGTCAATGGCCGGGAGGGCCCTCAGCTCGCTCGCAGGGAACCATGTTGAGGTGCGCAGAGTGGCAGTGCGTCCGTCAAGCCTTGTCAAGCGGGTATTGTACGTTGCTACGCTGCCTCAGCGGTTTTCATTGGTGGATGGAAGGATGCGCGGAAGCGCTTTCTCGTCTTCGCTCAGCGCCGGAGATGCGTGAGCCGATCGACTGCCTGCCGCAGCACCTCGGAACGCTTGACGAAGGTGAAACGCAGGGACGAGCGGAGCGCGTCGTGGGTGGGGGAGCCGCTTCGGCAGAAGGCGGTCATCGGGATGGCCACCACGCCAGCGAGGTCGGGCAGCCGGCGGCACAGGTCGGCGCCGTCCGGGAAGCCGAGCGGTGCGCCGTCCGCCACCACGAAATAGGTGCCGCGGGGCACGGCGACGTCGAAGCCGGCAGCCTCCAGCCCCTCGCAGAGCAGGTCTCGCCGGGCGGCCAGTGAGGATGCCAGTGCGCGTGGGGTGTCGTCGTCGGCCAGGGCGCGGGCGATGGCCGGCTGGAAGGGTGCCCCGGAGACGTAGGTGAGGAATTGCTTCACGGTGCGGACGGCGGCGACCAGCTCGGCCGGGCCGTGCAGCCAGCCGATCTTCCAGCCGGTGAAGGAGAAGGTCTTGCCGGCCGAGGAGACGGTGAGGGTGCGGGCGGCCATCCCCGGCAGGGTGGCGATCGGGGTGTGCACCGCGTCGTCGAAGGTGAGGTGCTCGTAGACCTCGTCGGTCAGCACGATCGCATCGCAGTCGGCGGCGACCTCGGCGATCACCGCGAGATCGGCGACGTCCAGGACGGCGCCGGTGGGATTGTGCGGGGTGTTCACCAGAATCAGCCGGGTGCGCGGGGACGCGGCGGCCCGCAGGGCTTCGGCATCCAGGCGAAAGCCCTCCGGCGAGGGGATGAGCCCCACCGGGAGGTGGGCCGCGCCGGCCAGGCCGATCACCCCGCCATAGGAGTCGTAGAATGGTTCCAGGGTGATCACCTCGTCGCCCGGGCCGACCAGCGCCAGCAGAGCGGCGGCGAGTGCCTCGGTGGCGCCGGTGGTGATCAGCACCTCGGTGTCGGGATCGACCTGCAGCCCGTAGTGGCGGCGCTGGTGATCGGCCACCGCGCGCCGCAACTCCGCGATTCCCGGGCCGGGCGGGTACTGGTTGTGGCCGGCGTGGATCGCGGTCACCGCCGCCTCGGCGATCCAGGCCGGACCGTCGACGTCCGGGAAGCCCTGGCCCAGGTTGATCGCGCCGGTCCGGGCGGCGAGCGCCGACATCTCGGCGAAGATCGTCGTCGCCACCTGCTCGGAGCCGTCCGCGGCGACACTGAGCAGCCCGCCGCCACGGGCCGCCGCCCGCCAGCCGCCACCGGCGGCAAGGCCCGGTGTGGTCACCGGGCCGGCCTGCGGGAGACGGCGACGCCGGATGCCGCCACGGCCAGGCTGATCGCCCAGGCGATCACCGCGGTCATCAGGGCGACGTAGAAGATGACCTCCGAGACCTCATAGCTCAGCCCGAACCACCGTGACACCACCGAAGGCAGATGCCCGTTGTCGCCGGAGTCGGGGATGCTGAGGCCGGCCAGTACCAGCCCGCCCCACAGCACGAAGCAGGCGATCGCGTAGGTCCGGCGGATGCCCTCGGCTTCCCTGGCCTGCCGGTCGAAGCGGGTCAGCACCGGCGGCAGCAGCAGCGCCAGGATGGTCGGTGCCGCATAGATCACGATGCCGACGACCGCCATCCAGCCCAGTTCGGCGCCCAGCAGGGACCGTCCCAGGATCACGAAGGCCGGCAGCGCGACGGCAAGTATCCATTGCCACGCGTTCACCCAGCGGTGGTTGGCTGCGATCTGCATGGGGTGACGTTACTCGCTCCGCCCACCTGGAGCGGCGGACTCGGCGGTGGATCCGGCGGAATGCAGGACGCAGCAGTCCGACGCTGTACGGGGGTGGCGGGCGAACGGCGGCAGGCGGGCAGGTCCGGTAATGTCGCGAGACATGAGCTCCCATCCCACCGTCGAGACTCCGCTCGATCCCTCCGCCGACCCCTTCGCCTGGCTGGAGGAGGTGGAGGGTGACGAGGCGATCGCCTGGGTGCGATCCCGCAATGAGCAGACCGCCGCCACCCTCGGCAGCGATCCGGGCTTCGACGGTCTCGAGCAGTCGATCCTGGAGGTGCTCGACTCCGACGACCGCATCCCCGAAGTCAGTCGGCTCGGTGACCTCTACTACAACTTCTGGCGCGATGCGACGCACGAGCGAGGCATCTGGCGGCGCACCACCCTCGACTCCTACCGCACCGCGTCGCCGGAGTGGGAGACGGTCCTCGACCTCGACGAACTCAATCGGGAAGAGGACGCCAGCTGGGTCTGGCACGGCGCCTCGGCGCTGCGTCCCGAGCCCGGCGAGCCCTGGCGGCGGGTGCTGGTCTCGCTCTCTCCGGGAGGCTCCGACACCGATGTCAGCCGTGAGTTCGACCTGATCGAGAAGCGGTTCATTCCCGCGGAGGAGGGCGGTTTCGTCCGTCCTGCGGCCAAGGGCGATCTCTCCTGGGTCGATGCCGACACCGTGCTGGTCTCCACCGACTTCGGTGAGGGGACGATGACCACCTCCGGCTACCCCCGGACGATCCGGCTGTGGCGTCGCGGCACGCCGCTGGAGACGTCCGAACCGGTCTTCGAGGGCGAGCCGGCCGATGTTCTGGTGACCGGTTGGCACAGTCGCGTCCCCGGCTTCGAGCGGACGATCGTGCAGCGCGCGATCACCTTCTACACCCAGCACAGCTACCTGGTCAGCGGACTCGGCACGGCCGACCAGCAGCTGCTCCTGCTGGATCTGCCGGAATCGGCCGATATCGGTTTCCATCGTGAATGGCTGCTGATCAGCCTGCGCGACGACTGGACGGTGGCCGAGGTCGATCACCTGGCCGGCTCTCTGCTGGCGATTCCGGTGAAGGACTTCCTCGCCGGCTTCCGCGTCTTCACCACCCTGTTCGCGCCCACCCCCACCACCTCGCTCGCCGGCCTGTCCTGGACCCGGCACCACGCGGTGATGAACGTGCTGGACGACGTGAAGAACGCCCTGCATGTCCTGACCCCGCCGGAAGATCCGGCGGGGGAGTGGGTGCGCTCGGCCTTCCCGGCCGAGGGGGGCGTCCTGGCGATCGGGGCCGGTGCGGTCGACCCGGTCGAATCCGACGAGGTGTGGGTGGTCACCACCGGCTACCTCACGCCGTCCACCCTCTCGCTGGCCACGGTGACCGGCCCGGACACCGAGCCCCGTCCGGTGGAGCAGCTGAAGACCGCGCCCGCCTTCTTCGGCACCGAAGGGCTGGTCGCCGAGCAGCGGTTCACCACCTCGCGCGACGGCACCCGCGTCCCCTACTTCCTGGTGGGCAGTGCCGCGCAGCTTCACCCCGAACCGGGTGCCGAGCCGGCGCCGACCCTGCTGTACGGCTACGGCGGCTTCCAGATCTCGCTCACCCCCGTCTACTCCGGCGCGGTCGGGCGGGCCTGGCTGGCGCGGGGCGGGGTCTACGTGGTGGCGAACATCCGCGGTGGCGGCGAGTACGGCCCGGGATGGCACCAGGCCGCGCTGAAGGAACACCGGCATCGTGCCTACGAGGACTTCGCGGCGGTGGCGGACGCCTTGGTGGCCAGCGGGATCACCGTCCCGTCGCGGCTGGGTGCCCAGGGCGGATCCAACGGCGGGTTGCTGGTGGGGAACATGCTCACCCAGTACCCGGAGAAGTTCGGCGCGATCGTGGTGCAGGTGCCGCTGCTTGACATGAAGCGGTACAGCCACCTGCTGGCCGGCGCCTCGTGGATCGCCGAGTACGGCGACCCGGACGACCCCGAGCAGTGGGAGTACCTGCGCACCTTCTCGCCGTACCACCTGTTCGACGCCTCCCGGGAGTACCCGCCGGTGCTGTTCACCACCTCGACCAAGGACGACCGGGTGCATCCCGGCCACGCCCGCAAGCTGGCAGCGCTGATGCTGGACGCCGGTAAGGACGTCACCTACTACGAGAACATCGAGGGCGGCCACGGCGGCGCCGCCACCAACGCGCAGGCCGCCCACATGGCTGCGCTGGCCTGGGACTTCCTGGCGAGGCGCCTGGGCTGATCGGGACGAGCGGAATACCGCTTCGTCCTGCTGACTTGGTAGAAGGGTGAGCAGAGCCCGGTCCCAGACAGTCGGTTTCCGATCCGAGCGCGGGGCCGTGCTGGCGGCGCTGATGCTGGCCACCGGCCTGATCGCGATCGACGCGACCATCCTCGCCACCGCGGTGCCCTCCGTGGTGGGGGAGCTCGGTCAGTTCGAGCAGTTCCCGTGGCTGTTCTCGAGCTACATGCTCGCCCAGGCGGTCTGCGTCCCGATCTACTCCAAGCTGTCCGACGCGATCGGACGCAAGCCGATCATCCTGATCGGTGTCGGGCTGTTCCTGATCGGCTCGGTGCTGTGCGGATTGGCCTGGAGCATGACCGCGCTGATCCTGTTCCGGGTCGTTCAGGGACTCGGGGCGGGGGCCATCGCACCGATGGCGATGACCATCGTCGGCGACATCTACACCGTCGAGGAACGCGCCCTGGTGCAGGGCTACATCGCCAGCGTCTGGGCGGCCGCCTCCGTGGTCGGGCCGGCCCTGGGCGGGGTGTTCTCCCAGTTCGCCAGCTGGCGATGGATCTTCTTCGTCAACGTGCCGCTCTGCCTGATCGCCGGCGTCGCTCTGCTGCGTTCCTACCACGAGGTGGTGGAGCGCCGTGCCGAACACCGGATCGACTACGCCGGCGCCGCCGCCCTCACCGTCGGGCTGACCACGCTCATCCTGGCGCTGCTGCAGGGCGGCAATGCCTGGCCGTGGATCTCGCTGCCGAGTCTCGTTGCGATCGGCGTCGGAGTGGTGGCGTTGGCGGTGTTCCCCCTGATCGAGCGGCGAGCGGCCGAGCCGATCCTCGATCTGACGATCCTGGCCCGACCGCTGATCCGCACCAGCACGCTGATCTCGGTGGGCGTCGGTGCGCTGCTGATCGGCGTCACCAGCTTTGTCCCCACCTATCTGGAGAATTCCATCGGAGCGGCGCCGCTGGTCTCCGGCGCAGCGGTCGCCGCGCTGACCCTCGGCTGGCCGTTGGCCGCTTCCCGGGCCGGCCGGGTCTACATGCGCACCGGATTCCGCCGCACCTGTGTGCTGGGAGCGACCATCGCGGTGGCCGGGGCGATTGCCCTGGCCGGGTTCGGGCACTGGCCTCATCCGATCACGGTGGGAGTGGCCTGCTTCGTCATCGGCTTCGGGCTGGGGTGGACGGCGGCACCCTCCCTGATCGCCGCGCAGGCCTCGGTCGACTGGAATGAGCGCGGAGTGGTGACCGGGGTGATCGTCTTCGCCCGGACGGTGGGCAGCGCGGTCGGGGTCGCGATCTTCGGTGCGATCGCGAACAGCCTGATCGCCGCCGGCGCCGGCGAGCACGACTACCAGACCATCGTGAACGCCTCGACCTGGGTCTTCGTCGCGGTGGGCGTGACGGCCGTCCTGACTCTCATGGCCAGCCGGGCTCTGCCCCGGGGGGCAGTGGACTCCGCTGCCTACCTGCCCCACGCCGGCGAGGCGCTTCCGGGCTGAACGGGAACCCTGCCGCCGCGCGCCGGCAACGTCCGCCTGCTCGGGTGCCCGGTCTCGATCGACCCGATCGACGTCCATATCCTGCGATGATCCGGCCGTCGACTTGCATCCCTAAAATACGCACCCCTATTCTTTCGATATTGAGTTAGGAGTACCTAACCAACATCAGATGTTTGCCGGCGTCCGGCATGCGGTGACCCTCCGGTGGGGGCCCGCGGCTGTGGGAGGTAGTGGGAATGGGCACGAGTCGAATCAATCCGGCCTGGAGGGTGCTGGCGCTCGGTGTCGCCACGACCCTGGCGACCGTCGGTACTGTGGGAGGCCTCGGCGTCAGCGTCGCGCACGCCGCCGAACAGACCTACACCCACGCCGACGGTGCGACGGTCCGCTACGACGACGAGGCGACCGCCGGCAAGAAGATCACGGTCTCCGGAACCGGTTGGCTGGCCAAGCCGGAGATGGTCGAGGAGGGCGAGGAAGGTTCGGTGATCGGCTTCAAGCTGATCGACGGCGACCTGGGGCAGCTCTCCCGTCAGGAGGTGGTGGACAACCCGCGCCTGGGTGAGCCGATCAGCAACGCCACCGTCTGGGGCGCGGTCTGGGCCGACGGCGACGGCGACTTCGAGATCGAGCTGGACTGGCCGGACGCCGGCAATGCCGTCACCGACCCCGGCTGGGCGGCTGGGGACACCTTCACGCTCCAGTTGCTCTCCGGCACTCTCTACAGCAACCAGCCCGGCGTCGACCCCAGCGAACGTCCCGACGTCTCCCGGACAGTGGGGCTCACCATCACGGTGGTCGCCGACGAGCCCACGGTTCCGCTGGCGGTGTCCGTGCAGCCTGAACTCGCGTCCGTCGCGAACGGCACCCAGGCCAGCTTCACCGCCGCCGTCACCGGCGGCAGGGCGCCGGTGACCGTCCAGTGGCAGCGCAGCACGTCGGCGAGCGCGACGACCGCACCGGCGAACTACACCAACCTCACCACGGCCAACACGGTGGACGACAGCTTCGCCAAGCCCACCCTGGCGGTGGTCGCCGGCCAGAACACCAATGCCAACAACCGCTGGTACCGCGCGGTGTTCACCGATGCAGACGGTGCCACCGTCACGACCGGCGCCGCACGGCTGAGCATCGTCGCGGTGCCGTCGATAACCGCCCATCCGGCCGGGCAGACCGTCAGCGTCGGCGGTACCGCCCTCTTCAGGGCCGAAGCGACCAGCGCTGTCGAGGCCTCGGTGACGTGGCAGTCCACCAAGACCGCGCTCGCCAACGGTGAACCTGACGACAGCAGCTGGATCGACGTCCCGAACGCCGACGAGGCCACGCTGACGGTCGCGGCCGCCGACGCGAACGCACAGCACGGAACCTTCTACCGTGCGGTCTTCACCAACGTCTCCGGCTCCACCAGCAGCTACGCCGCCCAACTGCGGTTCTTCGAGAAGCTGGACACCAGCGCCCCGCTGACGGTGTCGGGCGAGTCCTACGGGCCGGTGCAGCCGAACACGCCGTTCAGCGTGAGCGCACCGAACGCGGTGGTGAAGGGAGCGCCGATCGTCATCACCGGCAGCGGCTACCTGGCCACCGACGGCACCGCCGGCTCGGTCGCGAACTTCATGATCGACGCCTCCTACTCCGGCGACCCGAACACGCTGAACACGACCCGCGAGATCATCAACCCCGTGACCGGGCAGGTCTTCAGCGACAAGCGCTCGCACGGCATCGTGCAGGCGAACGCCGACGGCACCTGGCGGATCGAACTCCCCTGGCCGGACGAGACCAACACCACCCGGGACGCTGCCTTCTTCGCCACCAACTGGCAGGCTGGCACCCAGCACATCGTCCGGATCCTCACCGGCTCGCTGCTGACCAGCCCGGCCGACTACCAGCGCGGCATCTCCGTCCGGTTCACTGTGGTCGACGAACCGGGAGCCTCGAGTAGAGAGATCACGCTGAGCGACGCCGAGGTCGTGCAGGGAGATGACCTCTGGTTCAACCTGAGCGGCTTCGAGCCCGGCACCGCCGTGTCGGTCGACTTGGTGGACGGCGCGGGAGAGGCCGTCGCCTCCGGCGCCTTCACCATCGGAGCGGACGGTAACACCGCGAACCCGGATGGGCAGACCTACCGCAGGGTGACGGCGCCGCGCGACGTGGCTCCCGGCACCGGCTACGCGGTGCGGGTCCGCGACACGGCCTCCGGCGATGTGCTCGCCACCAGCGGGAGCGTCACCGTGGTCGCGGCGACCACTCGGGTCTACAACCCAGGTGACCATGCCGGCGGCGCGGAGGATCTGCTGGTCCAGCGTGGCGGAGTGTGGACCTTCCGCGCGGTTGCGTTCGCTCCGAACGGCAGGCTGACCGCCACTGCGCAGGTGAACGGCGATACGGTCGTGCTGGGCGGTGTGGGCCAGATCAGCGCCTCGGAGAAGGCCTGGCAACTGGATGCCCAGGGCGACACCTCGCACGCGGGCTTCACCCGCATCCAGATCCCCTCGCAGGTGGCTCCCGGGGAGTTCGCGGTCACCTTCAGCGACGGCACTCGTCAGGTCACCCGGGGGCTGACCATCGAGTCGCCCGAGCAGGCGGGCGTGACGGTCGCGGCGTCCGCCGAGCTGGGCGGCACCATCCGGGTCACCGGCGAGGGCTTCGTCCATCCGAACGCCGACGAGGGCTCGACGGTCGCGATCAAGATCAACGACGGTGGGTACTCCCGGGTCGATACGTCACTGCATGTGAACAAGACGATCTGGTGGATCGTGGAGGCCGACGAATATGGCAACTTCGCCATCGACATGCCGGTGCCGAATGGCACGACGGCGGACGACGCCGGCGCCGGCACGCTGGGCTCCACCCCGGCTCTCGCGCCGGGCGGCGGTTTCACGCTGCGGTTCCTGACCGGCAGCCTGAAGCCCGGGGATCTCTCCCGGACCCTCCAGTCGGCACCGTTCACGGTGACGGCGCCGGAGCCCGAGCCGGATCCTGAGCTGACCGCCGGCACCCCGACGGTCGGCGGCAACGCCGTGGTCGGCGCCACGCTCACCGTCTCGGCCGGGGTGTGGGGCCCGGCGCCGGTCCGCCTGGTCTATCAGTGGCTGGCTGACGGAACGCCGATCCCGGGGGCGACCGGCACCAGCTACCAGGTGACGGCGGCCTACCTGGGCAAGCAGCTCTCGGTGAGGGTGACCGGAACGAAGGACGGCTATCCGTCGGTGACCCGGGAGTCGGCGAAGACCGACCCGGTTGCCGCCGCCCCAGCCCCGCTGGCGCTGCTCCATCCGTCGATCAGCGGGCGGCCCGCCGTGGGTAGCACCCTGACCGCCACCCCGGGCACCTGGGACACCAGCGGCCTGACCCTTGCCTACCAATGGCTGCGCAATGGCGCCCCGATCAGCGGGGCCACCAAGCCCAGCTACAAGGTGACCTCCACCGATGCCGGCAAGACCCTGTCGGTGCGGGTGACGGCGACCAAGCCGGGCCTGCGCCCCGGGACGGCGACCTCGGCCGGGGTGAAGGCCGGCAAGGCGTTGACCGCGACACCGACGCCCAAGCTCAGCGGCACCACGAAGGTCGGCAAGACCCTGACGGCGAAAGCCGGAACCTGGAAGCCCTCGAAGGTCAGCCTGAAGTACCAGTGGTTGCGGAACGGCCAGCCGATCGCCAAGGCCACCAAGACCAAGTACAAGCTGACCAAGGCGGATGCGGGTCACCGGATCAGCGTCGCGGTGACCGGATCCAAGTCCGGCTACGTGTCCGTGACGAAGACCTCGGCGGCCAAGTCGGTGGCCAAGGTGAAGGCGAAGGTGAAGCTGTCGGTTCCGTCGAAGGTCGCCAAGGGCAAGCAGGCCACCGCGAAGATCACCGTGACCGCCGCGGCATCGCGGCCGACCGGGACGGTGAAGGTGACGGTGAACGGCAAGACCGTGACCGCCACGCTGACCGCCGCCGGGAAGGGCAAGATCGCGGTGAAGCTGCCGGCGATCAAGAAGAAGGGCAGCTACAAGGTGAAGGCGTCCTTCTCGCCGACCGGGACGACAGCGGCCTCGGCCAGCAAGTCGATCACGGTGAGCAAGACCCTCAAGGTCCGCTGAGCCACCAAGACGCCGCCGGATCCCCGAACGCACTCAGGGGATCCGGCGGACCACCCGAGACCGGAGGTGCCGGAATGAACCGGGGCTTCACTGGCCACGCCCCGCCCAAGCCTCCGCGGCCGGCACCGGCGCCGCTGGCGACCAGCCCGACGATTGCCCGGCTGGAGCGTGAACTGCACGCGTGCGACGCCGACTCCCGCCGCGAGTTCGTCGACCGGTTCTGGCGTGGACCCGGAAGCAGCTCGCCGCTGGTGGAGCCGATCCGGGATCGTCCGGGCGAGCGGCTGGTCACCTTCTGCTGGCAGGACGCCGAGGCCGAGCGGGTGCTGTTGTTCGTCAACCGGATCACCGATGAGCGCGACCTCGCGGCCAGCTACCTGCGGCGAGTGACCGGCACCGATATCTGGCACCTGACCTACCGGATGGGCGCCGACTGGCGGGCTTCCTACAGCTTCCTGCCGCAACGCGGCACGCGCCCGATCTGGCTCGACAGTGACGACCAGGTGGCGATCCGGGCCGCGCTGGACCGTGGCCTGCCCGATCCTCGCAATCCCGAGACCAGCCGCAACCGACTCGGCACCGTCCTGTCGGTGGTCTCACTACCCAACGCCCCCGGCCAGCCTTGGGCCGCTCGACGGGGGGCGGTGATCCGGGGGACGGTGACCGAGCGGCCCGCGCCGGACGGCCGCCGGGTCTGGGTGTACACGCCCCCCGTAGAGGCCTCCGGGGGGACGGTGTTCCCGGTGGTGCTGATGCTGGACGGTGAGGTATGGACCTCCCGCCAGGACCTGCCGGCCACGATGGACAACCTGATCGCTGACGGGCTCGTCCGACCCAGCCACGTGGTCATGCTGGATTCCGGTGGCCGGGAGGCCCGCTGGCGGGAGCTCGGCGGTTCGGGGGAGGTCGGCCACTACCTGGTCCGGCGCCTGCTGCCCTGGGCGCGCGGCGAGTATCCCCTGAGCGTCCGCCGCCGGGACGTGCTGGTCGCCGGGGTGAGCCTGGGTGGGCTGGCTGCGCTGCGTACCGCGCTGGAGCACGCCTCCGACGTGGGTGGGGTGATCAGCCTGTCCGCCTCGCTGTGGCGGGACGATCTTTCTGCGACCCTGGCCGCCTCCGACGCCCGCGGGCTGCGCGCCCATCTCGAGGTCGGCTCGCAGGAGTGGGTGCTGGCCGGGCCGAACCGGGAGTTCGCCGCGCGGCTCGCCCGGGCGGGTGCCGAGGTGCGCTTCGAGGAGTACAACGGCGGTCACGACTACGCCTGCTGGCGAGGGGGGATCGCCGATGGCCTCCGGCATCTGCTGGCACCGTCCTGATCGTGGTCGCCGTGTCCGGCCAAACCCAGGAGCAGGTCTTCGTCGTCGGGCGCAACGGCGGGGTCTCACGAGTGGTCCGACCAGATTGACCGCCGAAATACGTTAGATTAGCTTTGTCTATATCGAATAAGGCGAGCCTAACCAAAATCAGATGAACTAGGTCCGGCAGCGAGGTGTGTTCTGGTGTTCTGGCCGAGTGCTGAGCGTGGCGAGTGCGCCCGGGCTTCGCTCCGTCCTGCGGCAAGGGCGGTCCGCGCCTGCTTGGCAGCTCTCGTCCCGCTGGTGCTGATCGGCTGTGGTGCGGCACCGGTGGCACCATCGACCCCCTCCAGTTCTCCGGGGAGCACCTCTGCGGCGGGCGACGGCGTCGCCAAGGGCATCCCCGGGCTGGCCGACGGCACCCCGATCCGGGTGATCGAGGATGTCAACCATGAGCCGGTGAGCGTCCCGGCCGATCCGCAGCGCGTGGTCACGCTCTCCGAACCGACCCTGGACGGCGCGCTCGCACTGGGGGTGAAGCCGGTCGGTTCGGTCAACGGACGCGGCCAGTCGACCATGCCCAACTACCTGATCGACCTGGCCGGGGGCATCCCGGCGGTGGGCACGGTCGCGCAGTTCAACTTCGAGGCGATCGCCGCGCTGAAGCCCGATCTGATCCTCACCTACGCCTACGGCGGCAACAACCCCGAGTCCGTCGCCATCATGGAGCAGATCGCCCCGGTCTACTTCGTCGGCTATGCGGGGGCGGAGTGGAAGACCACCTTCCGCAATGTCGCCAATGCGCTGAATCAGGTGGACGAGGCCGAGCAGTTGCTGACCGGCTTCGACTCCTACGCCGACGGCGTGAAGGAACGGCTGCACGCCGCCGGCTACGCCGACAAGACCTTCTCGATCGTGCGCTGGCAGGGCTCCAATGCCTCACTGATCCTGAAGGAGTTGCCGCCCGGGATGGCGCTGGAGGCAATCGGCCTGAAGCGTCCGCCCGCCCAGGACAAGGAGGGACGCGGCCACTCCGAGCCGATCTCGTTGGAGAACCTGGCCGACGCGGACGCCGACTACATGTTCTTCGGCACCCTTGGTGGCTCCAGCGTCGACAATCCGCTGGCCGGCGGGACCGCCGACGTCTCCGGCGCCCGGCAGGCCTACGACGAGGCCGTCACGGCGCCTGGGTTCCGTGAACTCACCGCCTACCGGGAGGACCACGTCATCCTGGTCGACGGATCGCTCTGGACCTCGACCGGTGGCCCGATCCTGATGCGCCGGATCATCGAGTTCGTCGAGGGGGAGTTGCTGTGAACCCGCTCGCTGTTCGAACCTCACGCACCACGAATCCGAGGAATACCGCCATGCGTACCTCCCGTCCGGTCGCGATCCTGCTGGCCTGGCTACTGGCCTTCGGGCTGGGGCTGTCGGTGCCCACGTCCGCGGCGGCGGAGGATGTGGAAGAGCCCAGCTCGCCGTCCGTCACCGTGGACCCCACGCCCGAGCCGAAGCCGGAACCCGAAGCGGAGCCGAAGAGCGAGCCCAAGCCGGAGCCTGCCATCGACAAGGTCGAACCACCGTCAATCGTCAAGCAGCCGGAGGTCGAGATCACGACCCAGGTCGGCTCCGAGGTGACGCTGAAGGTGGAGGTCGCGCACGCCGACGAGTACCAGTGGCAGGTGCTTGAGACGGCGAGGGCCGAGCGGGGCGAGGATGTCGAGCAGGCGACCGAGGCGAGCTTCGACCCGGACACCGACACCGCCGGGGTGTTCCACTACCGGTTGCGCGCGAGCAATCCGGCCGGGTACACCGACTCCGATGTGGTGACGCTCACCGTGATCGAACCCGCAGCGACGCCCACCGGAGCGGTCGAGACCGTCGATCCCGGACCGGCCGAGCCGGAGGAGACCGCGGACGACACCGATCCGGCCGCCGACCCGGGACCGGCCGAGCGGGAGCGCGCCGCAGGCGACGCCGAACCCGCCCAGGCCACCGGCCCCGGGCCGGAGGCGGGGACGGGCGCGGTCTCATCGGAGGAGCCGGTCGCGACCGACGAGTCCGTCGTCGATCAGGCCGAGGACGGCACCTCCCAGAGCCGGGGATTCCTCGCGCTCAGCCCGTTCGCGCTCGACCTCTCCGCGACCGCCGAGAGTGACAGCGCGGAGGTCTACACCCACTTCGACGGCGAGACGGTGAGCTACCCGATCCAGGTGGTGCCCGGAGAGCCGATCCGCGTCTCGGGGACGGGCTGGCTCACCAAACCGGGACATCCGGGGGTGGACGAGGGCGACGAGGGCTCCGTCATCGGATTCAAGTTCATGCCCGCCTCCGGCTCGGTGATCCGCCAGGTGCGCGTGCCCAATCCGCGCACCGGCGAGGCCGACTACGCCAGCCCCGACGTCTGGGACATCGCCCAGGCCGCTGGCACCGGCGACTGGTGGAACGGTGCAACCCCCGGCTCCTGGTCGATCGACATCCCGTGGCCCACCGCTGACCTCGCGAGCAACCCGCCGACGCTCGCCGCGGGCGACACCTTCACCCTTCAGCTCCTCTCCGGCACCCTCTACAGCAACGAGGTCGGCAACGCCGACCAGCGTCCGGACGTCTCTCGCACCATCGCGCTCACACTCACGGTCGCCGGTGCCACCGATCCGGAACCGGGTGAGCCCACCGACCCGGAAGAGCCGACCGAGCCGAGCCGGGTCACCACCCACCCCGCCAGTCAGACCGTCGAAGCGGGTGGGTCGGTGACCTTCCGCGCGGCGGCGGAGGGAGGCCCCGCCGTCCAGTGGCAGCGGTCGGACGATGGCGGCCAGACCTGGACGGACCTGCGCGGCGCGAGGACCACCAGCCACACCGTCGACCCGGTGGCGCTGACCGACTCAGGGCAGCAGTACCGGGCCGTATTCACCGCCGCCGACTGGACCGAGGCGACCAACCCCGCCACGCTGAGCGTGACCCCGCGTGGTGCTCTGGGCACGACCTGCGGCAACTCCTACGGTCCGGGTGCGGCCAACTCGGGCATCCCGTTCTGCTTCCGTGGCCCGGAGAAGGTGGTGGCCGGCCAGCCGATTGTCATCGAGGGTCTGCACGGCTACCTCGCCACCGATGACGCCACCGGCTCGGTGGTCAACTTCTTCCTCGACGCCGAGTACTCCGGCGATCCGAACACGGTCTACTCGAAGAAGTTGTTCATCAACCCGGCGACCGGTGCGACGATCAGCGACCGGCGCACCAACGCCATCGTCCAGGCGAACAGCGATGGCGCCTGGCGAGTGGAGATCCCCTGGCCGACGGTGGACACGATCTCGCCCACCAGCGACGGACAGGCCAGCTACACCCAACAGCAACTGGACGAGAAGTTCGCCCCCGGCACCACTCACAGCTTCCGGATGCTCACCGGCTCATTGATGAACAACCCGTCCGATCGCCAGCGCGGTGGGTCGCTGTACTTCACCGTCGTCGAGTCGCTGGACGACGAGACGGGTGTGGCCGAACCGCCGTACGAGCACCAGGCATTCGAGTCCGGGGTCACCGGGGACCGGGCGGTGGCCTGGGTGCAACAGCAGGTGAGCTCCGGACAGAGCATCGGGCTCACCGGCACCGACTGGTTGACCAAGGACCGGCAGTGGGGCTCGACGGTCGCCGTCCGGCTGCAGGAATCCACCGGTGCCTACCACCGGCATGCGGGCACCGCGGCCGACCCTCACGCCGACCCCGCCGACCCCACGGTGTGGCAGCTCGTCAAGGTACGGGAGTCGGGCAACCTGAACACGAGAATCCCGATGCCGGCGGCAGCGGAGGCAGGCGACTTCCTCGCCGTCGAACTCACCACCGCCGACGACGGCACCCCGCTCGGCGACGTCGCCCGGCACTGGGTGTCGGAGCCGTTGGTGATCGACAACGTCCCCTACGTTGCGCCCCCTGGGGAGAACGCGACCTGCACTGCCCCTCCCGGTGCCGCCAGTTACGAACTCGCCCCCGGCATGAAAGTGCCGGCCGCCAACGTGGGGGGCACCATCCGGCTGGTCGGCAGGGACTGGTGCAACCTGGTCGGTGGCGGCTCGTTGATCGCCATCAAGATCGACGACGGCGCCTACTCCCGCCTCACCGCACAGACCGCGCCGATGTTCGACGCGAACCTGGACCGCGAGGTGGGGGAGTGCCCCGCGGAGATCTGCGTCTCGAACAAGACGATCTGGTACGTCATCGAGGCCGACGATGGAGGCTCGTTCGACGTGAACATCCCCCTGCCGGAGCGGAGCAACTCCTCACCCCGCTTCGGTGAGGGCTCCTACACGCTGCGGATCATGACCCGGACGCTGAGCGCCGACCCCTACTACCAGGGCAAGCGGCCCGACCCGTCGCGGACGATGAAGAGCCCGGAGTTCACCGTGATCGCCGAAGGCGAGTCGCTGGAGGACGTCACGCCGGGTCGTCCCGGCGCCGCGCCGGATCCGCTGCACACCGCCGATGATCTCACCGAGGCCGCCCGGGGTGGGGTGACGGTGGATCAGCAGGCCAAGCGCTGGCTGGTGACCGTGCCGTCCGCCGCGCCGGGGGATTGGGTCTACGTCAACGTCTACGACGGCCAATCGCCTCGCTTCCCCTGGGGAACGCGGTGGTTCCAGGTGGACGCCAGCCACCGGGTGAGCCTGCCGCTTTCCGGGGTGATGCTGCCCTCGGGCACCAACAAGCTGTCGGTGCAGGATCGGGCTGCCGGGCTGCTCGGCTGGACGTCGCTCACCGTCGCGGACGCGACCGAGACCACGACGGTGACCACACCGATCCGGTTCACCTCGATCTCCTCGCAAGTCGGCCAGGCCAAGCCCAGCACCACCCCCGACCGGCCGGTGGCCAGCTATGCCGAACTGGACGAATCCAGCCTCGGCAAGGTGACCGCCACCGAATCCGGCGGCAAACTCAGGGTGACCGTCCCCGGCGTGGCCGGTGGTCACTGGGTGTACCTCTACCTGTACACCGAGACCGGCACGGTGGCGGGGATCGACTGGGTGCAGGTCGGAACCGACCACAGCTTCACCGTCGACACCGGCAAACTGCCCGACGGCAGCCACAAGCTGGCCATCCTGGGCGCGGACGGGAGACTGCTCGGCTGGGTCTCCGCGCCTGGCCCGGCGCCGCTGTCGGCGAATCCGGAGGTCGAGCAGCCCGGTGGGACCACGGCGGGCGAAAGCTCTCCGCACGGCGGCAGCCCGCGGCCGGCGGATGCCGTGCCGGTGGCTGCCGACGGGGACGACAACCTGACGCTGATCCTGGTCAGCCTGGCGTTCCTGGTGCTGGCCGGTTCCGCGGCCGGAGTGATCGCCCTGCGGACCCCTGTCCATCCGGGCGCTACGAGTAAGGGAAGACCATGACCACCACTCAACGATTCGCTTCGCCGGGCAGCCGGGTCCGCCGCGGGCTGGCGGCTATGGCACTCGCCCTCGGACTCCTCGTGGGGATCCCCGCGGCCGCGTCCGCCATCCCGCCGGACGGCCCGGGGCCGGAGACCCCGGGCACCAAGTCGAAGGTGTGGCCGCGCAAGGTGAAGGCAGGTGAACGACTGAACTTCGAGGTGTGGGGTTACCCGGCGAACGAGACCGTCTACATCAAGATCGACGACGGCAACATGTGCTCCGACACCTCGCACGGTGCCTGCGTCTACCACACCCAGAAACTGGACAAGAAGGGCCACGCCAAGGGCTCGCTGATCGTGCCCGACCTGGCGCCGGGCAAGCACTGGCTGCGGATGCTCGCCACCGGGGATGTCTTCGACTCCAAGACCGGCGAGAAGATCGGCTACCAGGGCTATACCCGCCGCGGCGGCAATGACTTCACGGTGGTCGCCGGCGGATCGTCGAGCAAGAACGCCGGCGGTACGGCCGAGGGGGGCGGAGCGGTCAACTCCGACGGAACGATCGCCGGCGGCTCGGTGGAGATCGATCTCGCAGCGGAGGGTGCCGGCCCCGAGGCCGAACCCGAAGAGACCACCGCCACCCAAGAGACAAGCTCCAGCCCGGCCGCGGCTGAGCCTGCGGCAAGCCCCAGTTCCGCAGCTGGACCAGCACCCGCCGGACCGGAGGCCGGCCAGGCCCCCGCGGCGGTTCCGCAGACCGTGAACCCCGGCGGCGGACCACCGGTGGTGGGGATAGCCGCCCTGGCCGGGGCGCTGGTGGTGGGCGGTGGCGCGATCGGCTGGGCGATGCTGCGCCGCAACCGGCTGCTGAAGCAGGCTGCTGCCGCCGCCGGCGGCGAATGACGCCCGTCGCCGCGGACAGGCTGCGTCCGGCGCTCACCCAGCCGACGGTCACCCGTCCGGGAGCGGTGCGGGCCGCAGCCGTGATGGCGGTGCTCGCGATGCTGGCGGCCGCAGTGCTGCTCTCGCTCTCGCTGGGCTCGAAGGACATTCCGCTGGGTCAGACCTGGTCTCTGCTGCTGGCTCCGGACGGCTCCAGCGAAGCCATCGTGCTGCACGAGCTACGAGTGCCCCGCACTCTGCTGGGCATCGTCGTCGGCGCAGCGCTGGGGATCGCCGGGGGGCTGATGCAGTCACTCACCCGCAATCCGCTGGCCGACCCGGGGATTCTCGGCGTCAACGCCGGTGCGTCGGTCGCGGTGGTGCTGGTGGTTGCGCTGACCGGGGTGAGTGGGATCGGCTTCTACCTGTGGTTCGCCTTCGCCGGTGCCGGGCTGGCATCGGCGGCGGTCTACCTGCTCGGGACCTCCCACCGCCAGGCCGCCACCCCCACCCGGCTGGCGCTGGCCGGGGTGGCGATCACCGCGGCGCTGCAGGCGCTCACCCAGACGATCATCCTGGCCGATCAGACCGCCTTCAACGAGTTCCGGTTCTGGGTCGCCGGTTCGCTGGAGGGTCGGCTCTACCCGATTCTGGGCACCGTGCTGCCCTTCATCGGTCTGGGGCTGGTGATCGCGCTGCTGCTCGCTCCCGCGCTGAACGCCCTGGCGCTGGGTGCCGACACCGGCAAGGCGCTCGGGGTGCGGGTGCAACGCACCCGGATCCTCACCATGGTGGCGATCACCCTGCTCTGCGGAGCGGCGACGGCCGCGGTCGGCCCGATCGGCTTCGTCGGACTGGCCGTCCCGTTCGCCGCACGGTTGATCGTCGGGTCGGACCAGCGCTGGGTGACCGTGTTCTCCGCCCTCCTCGGGCCAGCCTGGCTGCTGGTGGCCGATGTCATCGCCCGTCTGGTGGTGCGCCCCGAGGAGGCCCCGGTCGGCGTGATCGCCGCCCTGATCGGCGCACCGGTGTTCGTCGCCATCGTCCGTCGCCGGAAGATCGCGGCGCTGTGATCGACTGGAGACCGACCACGCGCGGAGAACTCGCTGCCGCTCACCAGCACAGCGCAGCTGCCGACGCCGTCCGGGCTTCCCTGCGGCGCCGTCACGCGGTGATCGGGCTGGGCGGGTGGACCTTCCGCTTCGAGCGGCGGGCGGCCATTGTCTACCTGTTCCTGCTCGGGGTGGCGGCGGCCGCGGCGATCGCCGGCATCCTGATCGGCGACTACGGCATCGCCCTCGACCAGGTGCTGGCCGCGCTGCGCGGCAGCGCCGACGACCCGCTGGCGCAGTACTTCGTCACCCAGGTGCGGCTGCCCCGAGCGGTCACGGCGTTGCTGGTCGGCGCGGCGCTCGGGATGTCGGGGGCGATCTTCCAGACCGTCTCGGGCAATCCGCTGGGCAGTCCGGACGTGATCGGCTTCACCACCGGTGCGGCGACCGGTGCGCTGGTGCAGATCATCGTCCTGGGTGGAGACACCCTGGCGATCGCCCTGGCCTCCGTGGCCGGCGGCCTGCTCACCGCCGGTATCGTCTACGGCCTCGCCTGGCGCTCGGGGGTGGCGGGATTCCGGCTCGTCCTGGTGGGCATCGGGGTCGGCGCGGTGCTCGCCGCGGTCAACTCGCTGCTGGTGGTGAAGGCACCGCTGGAGGCCGCCCAGACCGCGGCCCAGTGGCTGGCCGGCTCGCTCAACAGCACGCTGTGGCCCGAGGCAACCGCGGTCGCCGTCGCGCTGATCGTCCTGACCCCGATCGCGGTGGCGTGGGTCCGTCCGCTCGGCCAGCTTCCACTCGGGGACGCCACGGCGACCGGTCTGGGCGTCCGCGTAGAGCGTTCCCGGCTGGTGCTGATCGTCGTGGGCGTCGGGCTGATGGGGGTGGCGACCGCGTCCACCGGACCGATCGCGTTCATCGCACTGGCCGCCCCACATCTGGTGCGCAAGCTCACCCGGACGCCGGGTGTCGCCTTGTTCGGCGCGGCGTTGATGGGAGGGGTGCTGGTGCTGATCAGCGACCTGATCGCCCGTCGGCTCTTCGCCCCCACCGAACTTGCCGTCGGGGTCATCACCGGCTCGCTGGGCGGCATCTACCTGGTCTGGCTGCTGGCCGTGGAAAGGAAACGCCTATGACAGTCACTGCGTCCTCCAGCAGGCTGACCGGGGAGGATCTGCGGGTCGGCTACCACGCCCAGCACCTGGTGCTGCACGACGTCGAGGTGGCGATCCCCGAAGGCGAGCTCACCGTGATCGTCGGGCCCAACGCCTGCGGCAAGTCCACCCTGCTGAAGACGCTGGCCAGGATGCTGCCGACCCGCGCCGGCCGGGTGCTGCTGGACGGCCGGCCGATCGACCAGTTCGCGCCCAAGGCGGTGGCCCGCCGACTCGGGCTACTGCCGCAGTCGCCATCCGCTCCGGACGGGATCACCGTCTCCGATCTGGTGGCCCGCGGCCGCTATCCGCACCAGAATCTGCTGCGGCAGTGGTCCGCCGAGGATGAGCGGGCGGTGGTGGAGGCGCTGATCGCGGCCAACGTCGCCGATCTGGCCGACCGCAACGTCGACGAACTCTCCGGTGGCCAGCGGCAGCGGGTGTGGGTGGCGATGGCACTGGCGCAGGAGACCCCACTGCTGCTGCTGGACGAGCCGACGACCTACCTCGACATCGCCCACCAGATCGAGGTGCTCAATCTCACGCGCCGGCTGCATCGCGCCGGGCGGACGGTCGTGCTGGTGCTGCACGAACTCCACCTCGCCTTCCGCTACGCCACCCACTTGATCGTGATGAAGGACGGCCGGATCGTCGCCCAGGGCCGCCCGGAGCAGATCGTCACCGCCGATCTCATCCAGCAGGTGTATGAGTTGCCTTGCGAGGTGATCGCCGATCCGGTGACCGGTTGTCCGCTGGTCCTCCCGCTGGACGTGGACCCGGCCTGAGCTCGCCTTCGACCAGGAGCACTGGTTCTCCACCGACCGCTTGCCTTGGCGTCGAGCGCTTGTGTCTGGGGCGTGGCGCTCGACGGCAGGGATGGCGCTCGATGACTTCGGGGAGTCGCTTGGTGCGGGGCTGGACGGCACGAGGCCGCCGGATCGGAGATCCGGCGGCCTCGTGGGTTGTTCCGGTTACCGGACCTTGAGGGTCTTGCTGATGGTGCTCGATGTGGAGGTCGAGACCTTGGCGGTGCCGGTGGGGGTGAAGGTGACCTTGATCTTGTAGCTGCCCTTCTTGCCGATCGCAGGCAGTTTCACCGTGATCTTGCCCTTGCCGGCAGCGGTCAGGGTGGCCTTGACGGTCTTGCCGTTCACGGTGGCCTTGACCGTGCCGGTCGGATTCTTCACCGGGGCGGTCACGGTGACCTTCACCGTGGCCTGCTTGCCCTTGGCGACCTTGGCCGGCAGCGAGACCTTCACCGTGGCCTTGACCTTGGCGACCGTCTTGGCCTTGGAGATCTTCGCCACCGTGAGATGGCCGGACTTGGATCCGGTGACCTTGACGGTGATCGTGCGTCCGGCGTCAGCCTTGGTCAGCTTGTAGCTGGTCTTGGTCGCCTTGGCGATGGACTTGCCATCGCGCAGCCATTGATACTTCAGGGTGACCTTGGCCGGTGCCCAGGTGCCGGTCTTGGCCTTCAGGGTCTTGCCGACCTTCGCGGTGCCGGTGATGGTCGGGGTCGGCGTCTTGGTCAACGCCTTGCCCGCCTTCACCGCAGCCGAGGTCGCGGTCCCGTCCGGCAGCCCCGCCTTGGAGGCAGTCACCCGCACCTGCAGGCTCTTGCCCGCATCGGCCGAGACCACCTTGTAGCTGGCCTTTGTGGCGCCGCTGATCACGGCACCGTTGCGCAGCCACTGGTAGGCGAACGTCACCCCGGACACCGACCAGGTCCCCGGCTTGGCGGTCAGCGTGCTGCCTACTGCCGGGGTACCGGTGACCGACGGCAGCACCGAGGCCACCGGCGCCACTGGATCCGGCGTGGGCGTTGGTGTCGGGGTTGGCGTGGGCGTGGGTGTGGGTGTGGGTGTGGGTGTTGGGGTTGGCGTGGGTGTGGGTGTCGGGGTCGGCGTGGGGGTCGGGGTCGGCGTGGGGGTCGGCGTTGGCTCGACCTCCCCTGGAACGACGGTCACGGTCCGCGACACAGAGCGGACGCGGTCGCCAGGTGCCAGGGAGCCGGTGAGGAAGTGGATGGTGATCACGTCCCCGGCCTTGGCGGGCGTATTGCCCGGCTCGACGGCGCCTTCGCCCGGGAAGGGCAGATCGGTGCTGAAGGATCCGCCCTCGGCTTCGACGATGGCGTAGACATTGTCCGCCACGTCGCCGTGTGGATCGCCGACCGGCACCAGGCTGCCCCCATTGAGCTTGACTCCGATGGTCGAGCCCGTGGTGCCGTCCGCCCAGGTCCAGCCGGTGCCGCTGACCGGCAGCGACTCTCCCTCGACCCATTCGGTCGGCACGACGACCTCGGCCTGATCCTCGACCGGACCGGGTGGTTCATCGCCTTCGACAATGGTGAAGGGCGCTGCCACGCTGCGGATGTGATCGTTCGGCGCCAGGCTGCCGGTGAGGATCCGGATGTACTGGACATCGCCGACCTTCCAGGCGGTCTCCGCGGTCAGGGTGGAGTTCTCCGGGGTGGGGAACGGAATCGTGATCGTCCAATTGCCGTCAGCATCACTGTGGAACACGCCATGGGCGCGGGCGTCGGTGAAGGTGCTGCCGGGAAGCTGGTTCTCGATCACCCGGTTCTCCACATTCACCGGGCCGGTGCCGGTCGTTCCGCCGCCCTGGTTGATGAAGATCGGGCCGGCCGAGCCGCCGGTACCGTCCTGCTTGAAGAAGCCCCGTCCGGAGATGGTGATGTCCGAGCCGAGCGGAACCACGGTCGGCGTGATCAGCGTGCCGCCGGCCGGAGCGGTGGTCTCGGTGGTCGGTGCCTTGACGCTGAAGACGTCCACCTCGCCGGCGTTGCTGAAGTTCGACACCCAGATGTCCCGGGTGACCGGGTCGATGCCGATGTTCAGCGCGTTGCCCGAGGTCGGCAGGGTGAGCAGCTTCTCATGCGTCTCGGCATCGAGGACCACCACGTTCTGGTCGCCCAGGTTGGCCGAGTAGATCAGGCCACGCTGTCCGTCGACCTCCACGGCGTTGGTGGGACCGGTGACGATGGTGTCGAGGATCGTGCCGTACCCCGCGCTGGCCGGATCGGCGTCCACCACGTACACCTTGCCTGCGGGGGCCGCATAGGCGGAGACGTAGAGCCGCTTGAGCTGGGCGTTGTAGGTCGGACGCTGGTTACCGTCCATGTCGGCCGCCAGTTCGGTCACGGCAGCCTCGTTGAGAGCGAAGCTCGTGGCGTCGCTGCGGTTGATCTGGTCACCGTCGATCACGTACAGCTTGGAGGCCGCCATCGCGCCGGTGTAGATCAGGTTGTTCTGTTCGTCGACTGCCACGCCGACCGCGCCCACGCTGCCTGGCACCGCGATCCGCGCGGTGACCTGTCGGGTCACCAGATCGATCTCGGTGATGTAGCCGGCATCCGGGCCGTTGTTGCGCTGGGTGCCCAGGCTGGTGACGTAGGCCCGGTGGGTGAGTGTGTTGACCGCGATCCGGCGCGGCCCCTGGAGGACCGGTGTGCCGTCCTCGAACTCGAACACCCGGTCGGCGTCGGTCGGCGCGCCCTGGGAGGCGGAGTAGACCACGACACCGCCGCCGTAGCCGGCCGTGGCGCTGCGCTGACGGGCGGTCGTGGTGATGATGGTCGCGCCCCCCGGCGTGGTGCCGTCCACCGCCACGCCGTAGGGCGAGAAGGTGGTGCGCATCGAGTTGATGGAGGCGGCAGTGGGCGCCGCATTCGCCCAGCTGAAGGGCTCACCCTCCTTGCCGTTGCCGTCGTTGCGGGTCAGGCCGAGGAAGGAGTGGTCGGCCTGCCGCTCCCGGGTGGCGGTGTCGAACACGGTCAGCTTGCCGCTGCCGGTGTTGAACACCGTCTCACCGTAGGTGTAGGTGCCGTCGCCGTTGTCGGTGACCGTTCGGGTCTGGGTGCTCCAGGCGGCGTCGCTGAGGTAGACCTTCCGATTGGCGGCATCCAGTGCGAGTTGATAGCCGTTGCGCACGCCGGTGTCGTAGCTGTCCTTGGTGTACGACCAGCCGTTGTCGCCGACGACCGGGTCGGCCGCGGTGGCGGGTGGCGCGCTCAGCGCGATGCTGCCGCCCAGCAACGCGATCGCCAGCGTGCCGGCCAGCGGCCGGCGGAATCGGTGTCTCTGCGGTGGAGCGACACGTTCGGTGACGTGTGTCATCTGTCTCCCTTGAGGGTCTGAGCCGGGTCAGGAGAGGCCCGCCACGGCATTCATCTGATCTAACTAAGGTAAGCCTTAGCTATATTGAACAGGCTAGCGTTCGTTAAATGTGCGTGGCGTCGCGGATCCACGTTCTGAGATGCCGAGTTCTGCGTCGGGGCGCTGGCGAATTGGTCTGCCCGAGCTTCTCGAAGGTCGTCAACTCGGAACAGGCACGCTCTGGCCCGGTCGTTCCGCTTCCTCGATCGCCGAGTCCGGGCCCGGACGGGAGTCGTGTTCGACGGGCCTTGCCTAGTCTGCGCTCTTGACCACCAGGTCGCGGTCGATGTGCCGAGCCATCGCATGGGCAGCAGTGACGGTGTCCCCGGCTTCGATCGCGGCGAGGATGGCCGCGTGATCGGCGCGCCGGAGATCCTCACTGGCGCCATAGCCGAGCCTGCCCTGATCGACCGCGCGGCGCAGGGTGGCCATCACCACGGCGTACATGCTGGTGAGCAGGGGACTGCCGCTGGCCTCGAAGACCAGGAAATGGAACTGCCCGGGGGTGCGGCCGCGTTCCACCCGTCCCGGATAGTCCGGGTCGGCGGGGACGTCGCGGTCGTGCGATTCCCGCAGTGCGGCCAGGTGGGTGTCGGTCCGCCGGACGGCCGCCTGCTGGGCGGCCTCCACCTCCAGCGCCCGCCGGAACACCAGCACCTCGGTCAGGTCGTACTCGGCGAGAGTGTCGGTCAGCACCGAACTCACCGGCGTCCGGGAGCGGACGAAGGTGCCCCGCCCGGGCAGCGTTTCCAGCATGCCGACGCTGGCCAGCGATCGAACCGCCTCACGGACGGTGGTCTTGCCGACCCCCAGCATCTCCATCAACTCCGACTCGATCGGGATGCGGGAGTTGATCGGCCATGCTCCCGAGATGATCTGGTGTCGCAGAAAGGCCAGGGTGCGACGGGCACGCTCGGAGCCGGACGGCGTCTGCACTGCGCTGGGCCTCCTCTCGATCCCGGTGAGTCTATCCGGCCGGACACCTCCGGTCTTGCTGCCCTCGGGATGCCGGGGGGCGCCATGCTGTGCCGACACGGAAGCGTCACCTGGTGGACCGGAGGAGTTTCCCGTCAGGTCTGGCGGTGGAGGTCTGCGGCTGGCAAGAATGAACGAAGCAGTGCCATCGGCGTTCGCCCGGCGCGGTCGGGGGAGGTCGGTGGCGTCCGACGACGGAGGAGCCTCATGCATCGTCCATCCATCCGAACCCTGGCCGGCGCGACCGCGCTGACCCTGGGTGCCTCACTTCTGGCCGTCACCCCGGCCCACGCCGCAGATCCGGTTGAGATCCAACTGCTCGGCATCAACGACTTCCACGGACGGATCTGGTCCGCGCCCGACAATCAGATCGCGGGCCTGCTGGCCGCGCAGGTCAAGGAGCTGCGCGAGGTCAACCCGAACACCGTCTTCCTTTCCTCGGGGGACAACATCGGCGCGTCGACCTTCGAGTCGTTCATCTCCGACGACAATCCGACCATCGATGCGCTCAACGCGGCTGGCCTGGAGGTCAGCGCGGTCGGTAACCACGAGTTCGACCAGGGCTTCGCTGCCCTGCTCGACCGGATTCCGGAATCCCTCGGCGGGACGGAAGATCCGGCCACCGACCTGCACAAGACCGAGTTCCCCTATCTGGGCGCGAACGTCTACGCCAAGGGCAGCACGAACCCGCTGCTGCCGGAGTACGCGGTGATCGAGAAGGGCGGCGTGAAGCTGGGCTTCGTGGGCGCGGTGACCGCGGAGACCACGTCGCTGGTCTCTCCGTCCGGGATCACCATGCTCGACTTCGGCGACCCGCTGGTGGCGATCAACCGGGTGGCCGCTCAGCTCTCCGACGGCAATGACGCCAACGGCGAGGCTGACGTGGTGATCGCGCTGGTGCACGACGGCTCGAACAGCACCGACTGCACGGCGATCGGGAACGAGGAGACCCATTTCGGCGACCTGGTGCGTGACGCGAGCGATGACGTCGACGTCATCTTCAGTGCCCACACCCACCTGGAGTACAGCTGCACGATCGGCGGACGGCAGGTGGTGCAGGCCGCCTCCTACGGCACTCGGCTCGCCAAAGTGGTGCTGACGGTCGACACCGACGCCGACACGGTCTCGGCGACCTCCGAGGTGCTGCAGGTCCCGGTCGCACCGCCACCCACGCCGGTTGCCGAGGTGGTCACCATCGTGGAGGCCGCGGTCGCTGCGGCGGACGAGGTCGGTGCGCTGCCGGTCGGCAAGATCACCGGCGACATCACCCGCGCCTCTACCGGGGCCGGTGCGGAGGACCGCGGCTCGGAATCCAGCCTCGGCTCCTTGGTGGCCGACATGCAGTTGTGGGCGACCAGCGAGAGCGAGAACTACGGCGGCGCGCCGACCGTGATGGCATTCATGAACCCCGGCGGCCTGCGGGCCGATCTGAAGTACGGCACGGATGGCACGGTCACCTACAAGCAGGCCGCGGTCGTCCAGCCCTTCGCCAACACCCTGGTGACCATGACGCTGACCGGGGCCCAGATCCGCCAGGTGCTGGAGGAGCAGTGGCAGCCCGAGGGAGCCTCCCGGCCGCGGCTCGCGCTGGGCATCTCGAAGGGACTGTCGTACACCTACCTGGTGGACGCCCCACGCGGCAGCCACGTGGTCGACATCACCTTCAACGGCGCTCCGCTGGACGAATCCGCCAGTTACCGCGTGGTGGTCAACTCCTTCCTGGCTTCCGGTGGAGACAACTTCAGCACCCTGGCCCAGGGAACCGGCAGGGCCGACTCAGGCCAGGTCGACCTGCAAGCCGCTGTGGAGTACTTCGCGGTGAACTCCCCGGTCTCCCCGCCGGAACTCGGCCGCTCCTCGGTGTTCGTGCCGCAGCCCGGCCAGATCGTGAATCTCAAGGCGCCGAAGATCGGCGGCACGGTGGCGGTGGGCCAGAAGGTGAAGGCCGATCCCGGCAAGTGGTCGCCGGATGAGGTGACCTTCGCCTACCAGTGGAAGCTGAACGGCAAGGCGATCAAGGGAGCGACCGCCTCGTCCTACAAGCTGCCCAAGTCCGCCAAGGGCAAGAAACTGTCGGTGACGGTGACCGCCAGCCGGGACGGCTTCGTCACCGCCTCGGCCACCTCCAAGGCCGTCAAGGTAAAGTCCAAGCTGATCAAGAACACCTCCAAGCCGAAGATCACCGGCAAGGTGGCGGCCGGCAAGGTGGTCACCGCCAACCCGGGCAAGTGGTCGGAGAAGAAGCTGACGTTCAGCTACACCTGGAAGCTGAACGGCAAGAAGCTGGGCTACGGCGGGAAGTACCTGCGGGTCCCGTCTTCGGCCAAGGGCAAGAAGCTGACCGTGACCGTGAAGGCGAGCCGTAGCGGCTTCACCTCCGCGACCGCCACCTCCAAGGCGGTGAAGGTGGCCAAGCGCTAACCGCCCTGCGCCACTCACCCTGACAGAACGCCGAGGGCCAGCCTTACCGGCCGAGGGCCAGCACACAATGCTGGCTCTCGACGGTCAAGGCTGGCCCTCGACCACGCAGGCGAGGATTCGGTTCCACGGGGATGGGGTGGGACGATGGGTGCGCGATGCGCCTTACCGACCTGATCCCGGAGACCGGTGCCGCCGAGCCCGATGCGCTCTATGAGGCGTTTGTCGACTGGGCAGGCGGCGACGGGCTGACGCTGTACCCGCATCAGGACGAGGCGATCATCGACATCCTCACCGGGGCGAACACGATCGTCACCACGCCCACCGGCTCAGGCAAGACCCTGGTCGCCACCGCCGCCCACTTCGCCAGCCTGGCTGCCGGCGGCCGCAGTTACTACACCGCACCGATCAAAGCCCTGGTCAGCGAGAAGTTCTTCGCGCTCTGTGAGATCTTCGGGGCCGACCGGGTCGGCATGGTCACCGGTGACGCCGCGGTCAACCCAGAGGCACCGATCGTTTGCTGCACGGCCGAGATCCTGGCCAACATCGCGCTCCGCGAGGGGCGCGAGGCCGCCGTCGATCAGGTCGTGGTGGACGAGTTCCACTTCATCGCCGACCCGGATCGGGGCTGGGCCTGGCAGGTGGGTCTGGTCGAACTGCCGCAGGCCCAGTTCGTCATCATGTCCGCCACCCTGGGCGACGTCACCGACCTGGCCCGCTCGCTGTCGGCGCGCACCGGACGGGCGACCTCGGTGATCGGCGGCGCGGTGCGTCCCGTCCCGCTGGAGTACGACTGGTCGGTGCGGCCGATCCACGAGACGATCGAACTGCTGCTGCGAGCGGACAAGGCGCCTGTCTACATCGTCCATCCCACCCAGGCGGCCGCGGTCGAGCGTGCCCAGGCGATGCTCAGCTCCGGACTGGCCGATCGCTCGCGGCGCCGCGAGCTGGTCGAGGCGATGGCGGGCTTCCGGTTCGCCGGCGGTTTCGGCAAGACCCTGGCGAAACTGCTCAACTCGGGTATCGCCGTCCACCACGCGGGGATGCTGCCACGCTACCGGCGGCTGGTGGAGACCCTCGCCCAGCGCGGTCTGCTGAGCGTGATCTGCGGCACCGACACCCTGGGGGTCGGCATCAACGTCCCGATCCGGACGGTGCTGTTCTCGTCCCTGTCGAAGTTCGACGGACGCCGCCAACGCATCCTGCGGGCCCGCGAGTTCCATCAGATCGCCGGACGGGCCGGGCGGGCCGGCTTCGACACCGTCGGCTACGTGGTCGGTCAGGCGCCCGAGCACGTCGCGGAGAACGAGAAGGCGCTGGCCAAGGCCGGCGACGACCCGAAGAAGCGCCGCCAGGTGCAGCGCAAGAAGGCGCCCGAGGGCTTCGTCAACTTCACCGAGGAGACCTTCGCCCGGCTCACCACCGCCGATCCCGAGCCGCTGGTCGCCCGGATGCGGATCACCCACGCCCTGCTGCTCAACCTGTTGCAGCGCGACACCGACACCGTTGCCGCGGTGGTGACGCTGATCGACTCCTGTACCGACGATCCCTCCGCACGCCGCCGGCTCTACCGCCGGGCGCTGCAACTGGGACGCTCGCTGATCGCTGCCGGGGTGGTGACCCGCCTCCCGGAGCCGACGCCGAACGGGCGCCGGTATGCGCTCAACGTCGACCTGCAGCACGACTTCGCGCTCAACCAGCCGCTCTCCGCCTTCGCGCTGTCGGCCCTCGACCTGCTCGACCAGGCCTCGCCCACCTACGCCCTGGACGTGGTGAGCATCATCGAGGCCACCCTGGAGGATCCCAAGCAGATCCTGCTGCAGCAGCAGTTCAAGGCCAAGGGCGAACTGCTCGCCGAGCTCAAGGCCGACGGCGTGGAATACGAGGAGCGGCTCGCCCTGCTGGACGAGGTGACCTGGCCGCGTCCGCTCGCCGAACTGCTGGAGCACGCCTACCAGGTGATGCTGGCCGGCCACCCCTGGCTGGCCGAGACCCCGGTCTCGCCCAAGTCGGTGGTGCGGGACATGTACGAACGGGCCATGGGGTTCGGCGAGTTCGTCGCCTTCTACCAGGTGCAGCGCAGCGAGGGCCTGGTGCTGCGCTATCTCTCGGACGCCTACCGGGCGCTGCGGCAGACCGTCCCGGAATCGGCCCGTACCGAGGAGTTGGAGGATCTGATCGAGTGGCTGGGCGAGGTCACCCGGCTCACCGACTCCTCCCTGCTGGACGAGTGGGCGAAGCTCACTGGGCTCGCGGGCGGTGAGGTGCCGGACGACGCGCCGCCGCCCTCCCGGCCGGTGACCGGAAACCCGCGTGCCTTCCGGGTGCTCGTGCGCAACGCGATGTTCCGCCGAGTCGAGCTCGCCGCCCGCGATGACATCGACGGCCTGCTGGCGCTGGACGCGGACGATCCGTTCCGCAGCATGAGCTTCGGCGACTGGGACGCCGCGCTGGAGGAGTACTACGACGAGCACGACGAGATCGGGCTGGGCGCGGATGCCCGAGGCCCCGCGCTGCACCTCGTCACCCAGCACGGCCGGCGCTGGGAGGTCCGCCAGATCATCGACGATCCGGCCGGGAACCACGACTGGGCGGTCACCGCGACCGTCGATCTGGAGGCCTGCGACGAGGCGGGGGAACTGATCCTGCACGTCACCGGTTTCGCTCGGTTCGACCGCTGATCGCCGGTCTCAGCCGGGCCTAAAACGTGATGAGACCAAGAACCTCCGTCGATCCGGGTGCATTCTGCCGAGGCGACTGGATTCGTTAGGGGGCCTGCTGTATGGTTTCACGCAGAGAGTGACGCGTGGTCGATGTTGTCTCCTGGGGGTGGGTAGACGGCTTCAAGCCCTTCGATCTGCGTCACTCTCTCTATGTCTGCTGACGACGGGTTCGCTCGGTCCTCCACAGGCTCGAACTCACCGTCATTTCGGCCACCTTCCGGGCCGGGCCCGGTTTTCTCCTACCATCGGGACATGAGCGAACACGGGCTGTCCCAGGCCACCCGCAAGATGGCCGACGCCGGCGTCGATCCGGTGGCGATCGACGTCTTCACCCACTACTACCGGCTCGCCGAATCCGGCACGACCGGATTGATCGGTGAGGACACCATCGAGCCTCTGATCGACCCGGCGCGGCTCGATCAGATCGAGGTCGGCGAGGCCGATGCCCAGGCGGCGCTGGCCAAGACCGTGATCATCAAGCTCAACGGCGGTCTGGGCACCTCGATGGGCCTCGACCGGGCGAAGTCGCTGTTGCCGGTGCGCGACGGCAAGAACTTCCTGGATCTGATCGTCGCCCAGGTGCAGTACGCCCGGCAGGCCTACGGCGTCCGTTTGCCGCTGCTGTTCATGGATTCCTTCCGCACTCGCTCCGACACCCTGGATTACCTGGCGCGGTACCCCGAACTGGCGGTGGACGGGCTGCCACTGGACTTCCTGCAGAATGCCGAGCCCAAGATCCGTGTCGATGACTTCACCCCGGTGGAATGGCCGGCCGATCCTGGCCTGGAATGGTGCCCGCCCGGTCACGGCGACCTGTATCCGGCGTTGTGGGGGTCCGGTGTACTCGACGCCCTGCTCGACGCCGGCTTCCAGTACGTCAGTGTCGCCAACGGCGACAACCTCGGCGCCGCACCCCATGCGCGGCTGGCCGGCTGGTTCGCCTCGACCGGGGCGCCCTACGCCGCCGAAGTCTGCCCCCGGACGGTGAACGACCGCAAGGGTGGTCATCTGGCCGTCCGCAAGAGCGACGGCCGGCTCATCCTGCGCGACACAGCGCAGACCTCGGCCGAGGAGATGCACTACTTCACCGACGAGTACCGGCACCCCTTCTTCCACGCCAACAACCTGTGGCTCGACATCGCGCAGGTGCGCCAGGCGATGGTCGAGCGCAAGGGGGTGCTCGAACTCCCGCTGATTCGCAACGAGAAGACGGTGGACCCGACCGACAAGACCTCGCCGAAGGTGATCCAGTTCGAGACCGCGATGGGTTCGGCGATCGAGGTGTTCGCCGGTGCCCGGGCGATCGCCGTCGGGCGGGATCGGTTCCTGCCGGTCAAGACCACCAACGAACTGATGCTGCTGCGCTCGGACGTCTTCGATCTGCGGCCGGACGGCACCCTCGCGGCCGTCGCCGACATCCCGCGGATCGACCTGGACGACCGCTACTACAAGCTGGTGGACGACTTCGACGAGCGGGTGCGGGTCGTGCCGTCGTTGCGACGGGCCGAATCGCTGGAGGTGCGCGGCGACTGGGTGTTCGATGCTCCGGCCGAAGTGGTCGGCGAGGTCGCGCTGCCCGATGAGGGCGAACGCCGCCACTACCGATGACGGACGCTCGCTGGCACGCGGCCATCGGCTACGCGCTGGTGGGGGAGGAGTTGCCCCTTGCGGAGCCGGGCCGGCCCGACCCCGTCCGGTTGATGGCCGAGCTCGCCGAAGCCGGGTGGGATGCCGGGCGGATCCACTCCCATGCCCGTGCAGTCGTCGAAGCCGAGCAGCCCTGGCCGCATCAGATCCCGGCGGAGTTGCGCCAGGGCTGCGGTGCCGCACAACTCCACGCTGCCCTGGGCCGGACACGCGCGTTCCTGGGTGTGCTCACCCTCGAGACCCGCGCCCCGTCCACCCGTACCCGGCTGGACGCCGACGAGCAGCGCCTACTCCGCGATGTCCCCCCTCACTACTGAGGCGAGCACGGCGATGCCCCGGGCAACCCCGGGGCATCGCGGAGTAGTGACTACTTGTTGGCTTGAGCCTTCAGCAGGTCGCGGATCTCGGTGAGCAGTTCGTCGGTGGTGGGACCAGCTGCTTCCTCGGTCTCCTCCTTCTTGCGGAGGTTCTTCACCGTCTGGATCGGCTTCAGGATGCCGAAGTAGACGATCGCGGCGATGATGAGGAAGGAGACCACGGCGTTGATGAAGGGGCCAACCAGGATCGGGCCGAGCCGGACGGTGCTGAAGTCTGGATTGCCCCCGATGAGGCCGACGACGCTGAGCACCACGTCGGTGAACGTGGCGACGACCGCGCCGAAGGCACCGCCGATGATCACGGCGATCGCCAGATCCAGGATGTTGCCCTGCATCAGGAATTCCTTGAAGCCCTTCATTGCTGTTCTCTCCTTGGTTCGAGTGAGCCTGCTCAGCCTAAGGGCAGCAAACGACTCGCCAAACCGGTAACCACTAGGTGACAAGCCAAGAGGCCCGCTCTTCGTCAGCGGTCAAGCCACCGCTCAGCTCAAGGCGAAGTTGAGTGGCGCACCGGCCGCCACCAGCCGGGTGGCTTCGGTGCGGCTGACATCGACCAGGATCACCGGCGACCCACCGCCGAACAGCCCGGCATCGATCTGCGGCAGCGTGATCACCCGGGTACTGCTGACCAGCACCTCGATCGAGCCTGAGTCTCCGGGGCCGAGCAGGTCGATCCGGTCTCCCACCTGCAGCAGGCCCAGCGGCGCCGAATCCGATAACCCGACCGGCAGCGCCACCCGTCCCGGTGCGACCAGGCTGTCGCCGCTGGCGAGCGCCGACGTGGTGAGGACGGCCCTCGCCGGCACCGGAGATACCAGCGTCTGCCCGACCGCCTGCCCGGCATCGGTGAGGGCCCCTTCGGGGATGGCGAACCGTGGCAGTTCGAGAGTGGTCAGATCGCCGGCGCTCACCGTCCCTCCGCTGGCGATGGTGTGCGCAGCCACCACGACCCGGGTGGTGTCAGCGCGTTCGGTGAGTGCCGCCAGCGCGAAGTAGACCGCCAGGCCGACCAGAACCGCGGCCAGCAGACGGCGATGCCAGCGCAGTGCGCGGCGTAGGGAGTTGAGAGGGTTCGTCCAGGTCACGTCCGCAGTCTTGGCGGACGCGGCGGGAATGGTTCAGATATCCACAGCCTCAGGCGGCGTTGGAGGTGGTTGTGGACGAGGTCTTCTCCGGCTTGGCCGGCTTCGACTCGCTCTTGCCGGATTCGGTCTTGCTGCTCTCGCCCGGCTTTGCCGCGTTGGCCTTGCCCTTGGAGCGGCTGTCGGTGGCGTAGAAGCCGGAGCCCTTGAAGACGACGCCCACCGCGCTGAACACCTTACGCAGGTCGCCCTCGCACTGAGGGCAGTCGGTCAGCGGGGGGTCGGTGAACTTCTGCACAGCTTCCAGTTCGGTGGCGCACTCGGTGCAGCGGTACTGATAGGTGGGCATGGCGTTCTTCCTATGACAAGGGGTTGACCACCGGGAATCTTACGGGATCACCGGAGATAACCCGCCATCGTCCCGGCCTATTCCGCGCGCAGGGTCGTCGAGGAGGTCAGGATCCAGTCGACCCGGCGATCCCAGGGCTGGGTGGGCAGGGCATCCAGCACCTCGCCGTCGAAGAGCAGCAGCCCCACCGGTGTGGCCGGGTCGGCGTGGGCCAGCGCGCGGTCGTACCAGCCGCCGCCGGTGCCGAGACGGTCGCCCGTGGCGGTCGCTGCCAGGCCCGGCGCCCAGATCCAGTCGGCCCGGCCCAGCGCATCCGCGCCCAGCGGATCGCCCACCGGCTGCAGGATGCCGCGCCGGGTCGGCACCAGCTGCTCGCGTCCGGCGTACCAGGCCCAGTCGGGCTCGCGTCCGATCACCGGGAGCAGGACGCGGGTGCCGGCCAGCGCTAGCGCCTCGATGATCTCCCAGCTGTCGGGCTCGCCGGGCACCGAGGCGTAGGCGGCGACCACGGCGCAGCCGGCGCACAGGTCGAGAGCGCGGCGGGCACGATCCCCGTCGGGCAGGCACAGCGATGAGCGGCGGGTTCTCAGCTGGGCTCGCAGCGCATCCTTGGCGGGGTTGGCGCCCGTGACGGCGCGGGCTCCGCGAGGGTCGCCGATCATTGACCTATCGTAAGGGCATGGCCTTGTTCGGACGCTCCAAGTCGGATCCCGCCCCCTCCGACGCACAACCCGCTTCCCCTGCTGAGCCGACCCCGGTGACTGACGCCGGTGTCGAGCCGCGCAGCGTTGACGAGTACCGCGAGCGGTTGCTCGATTCGGTGACCAGCCTGCGCCCGTTCGGTATCGGGCTGCCGGACGCGGTCGGGCTCACGCTGTGCGAGTCGATCCACTCCGACATCGATCTGCCGGTGTGCGCCACCGCGCGGGTGGACGGATGGGCGGTTCGTGGCTCGAATCTGGTGGGTGCCAGCCCGCACCACCCGGTCCGCCTGCCCATCGTCGGCGAGATAGACCCCGGGGGGTTCCGGGGCGCGCCGCTGATGCCGGGCACCGTGGTCAAAGTGGCCGCTGGGGCGCCGCTGCCGGAAGGCTGCGATGCCGTGGTGCCCCTGGAGTCCGCCACCGAACTGGTCGAGGAGGCGCAGTTCACCGCTGAGGTCGCCTTCCAGTCCGAACTGGAGCCGGCCGGTGCACGGATCGCCGACGGAGATCTGCTGCTGGCCAGCGGCACCGTGCTCGACGCCCGTGCGATCGGACTGCTCGCCGAGGTGGGCATCGACAAGGTGCTGGCTCGTCCGAAGCCGCGGGTGGTGGTGGCCAGCATCGGCGCGGACCTGGTCGATCCGGGCCTGCCGCTGGAGCGCCTGAATCAGGTCTACGACGCGGGCACGCCGCTGATCGCAGCGGCCGCGCGGGCCGACGGTGCTCAGGTGTTCCCGATCGGCATCCTGCCGGAGGGCGCGGCCGAACTGCGCCGGACGCTTGCCGATCAGCTGTTGCGCGCCGACCTGATCCTGCTGGTGGCCGGGGCGACCCCGGATCTGGCGGGTGTCCTCGGCGAACTGGGCACGGTGGACGCCGCCGGCGTTGCGGTACAGCCGGCCGGGCCGAGCCTTTCCGCCACCGTCGGAAGCGACCGGACCCCGCTGCTGGTGCTGCCGCGCGATTCCGCTGCGGCCTTCGTCAGCTACCAGGTCTTCGCGCGCCCGGTGATCCGCAAGCTCGCCGGCGTGGCCCCCACCGATCGCGAGGCGGTCACCGCACCGCTCACCCGTTCGCTGACGGTCGACCCGGAGGGCACCAGCTTCGTCCTGGCCAAGACCAGCGAACGCGGTGCCGAACCGCTGGGCGCCGGCGTCCCCGGGCCGGTCGAGCTGGTCGCTGCGGACGCTCTGATCGTGGTCGAGCCCGGCGTGACCGAACTGTCCGCGCACAGCGACGTCAGCGTCTGGTCGCTGCGGGGATAGCGCATGGCCATCGGCCGCTGGCCGGTCGTCCTGGAACACGGTCAGGTGCGGCTGCGCCCGGTTCGCGCCCGCGACGAGTCGGCCTGGGAGGAGATCCGGCGGCGGGGCGAATCGTGGTTTCGTCCATGGGATTCCAGCCGGCCGCCGGAGTCGCTGGAGCCGCCGGTCGCCTTCACCACCCTGATGCGCCGCTTCCAGGCTCGCGCCAGGCAGGGGACGATGCTGCCCTGGGCGATCGAGTACGCCCCCGATAGCGGGAAACCCCGGTTCGTCGGCCAGGTGACCGTCGGAGGAATCACCCACGGCTCGGCTTCCTGGGCCCAGATCGGCTACTGGATCGATCCCGCCTGGGCGGGTCGTGGGATCATCCCGACCGCGGTGGCGATGGCCTGCGACTACTGCTTCGCCAGCCTGCGACTGCACCGCATCGAGATCGCGATCCGCCCGGAGAACACCAACAGCCTGGCCGTGGTGCGCAAGCTCGGCTTCCGCTACGAGGGACGCAGGCACCGCTACATGCACGTGGACGGCGACTGGCGCGACCACGACATGTTCGCCCTGCACAGCGAGGAAGTTCCCGAAGGCGTCCTGAACCGGTACCTGCGCGTCAGCCAGGCGGCTCGGTAGGAGGACGGTGGCCGGCGGTCGAGACTGTCGGGATCGTCGAGGGCAGCGGAGCGACAACGGGTCTCGGTTCCTTGCTGCGGGCTGGACGGAACTCAGCCCGCGTGCGGCGTACTGACCGGCGATCGTCTGGGCCATGGCTAGAGATTGCCGACACTCCGCGCCGGGTCGCCCGGCGAGACACCGGCTGCCCGTACGGTTCGGGTGTGGGTGTGACCGGTGTGATCTTCGCGATGATCGCGGCGTTCTGGCTGGTCTACCTGATCCCGTACTACCTGCACCACCGCGGCGACACCGACGAGGGTGAGGTCGAGATTCCGTTCACCCCGTCCGCGGTCACCATCGTCCGAAGCGGCGAGTCGCTCGCGCAGGCGGACGAGGGTGCTGCCGAGATCTCCACGCCGCTCACCCGTCGCTCCCAGCTGCGTGAACTGCGCCTGATCGACGAGCAGGCGGCCCAGCGTCGGCGGCGGGTACTGATCTTCCTGCTGCTGGTGCAGCTGGGCGTGGCTGCGCTGGCCTTCTTCGGCATCGGTGCCTGGTGGGGCGCTGCCATCCCGGCCGGGCTGCTGGTGCTGTTCCTGATCGTGGCGAGGTTCAGCGTCCGGTCGATGCGGGCCGATCTCGATCGGCGCGCCGAGCAGATCCGGCGGAGCTTCGACGAGGAGACGGTCGCGCTGACCATCACCGAACAGGACGTGAGCAGCCACGAGCACTCCGTCGAACTGAGCGTGCCGCTGACCGGCATGGGCTCGCTGTGGGACCCCGTCCCGATCACGCGGCCCACCTACGTGTCGACCCCGCTGGCACCCCGAACCGTCCGGACGATCGACCTCTCCGCGCCCATGCCGCAGGCTCCGCTGGCCACCCCCGTGGTCGCCGAAACACCGGCCGACGAACTCACCCGCGAGGTCGAAGGCGAGCGCGAAGCCGGTTAGCCTCGTCCCGCCGTCCGGTGCTACTCTGGACGCCGCCGCAAGGCACTCTGGGGCTATGGCGCAGTTGGTAGCGCGTCTCGTTCGCAATGAGAAGGTCAGGGGTTCGAATCCCCTTAGCTCCACAGATGCCCGACCCGCTCCCATCAAATGGGGGCGGGTCGTTCAGTTGTCAGGGCAGGGGCGCGACCGGGAGACCTGAGTAGGTCGCCGCGGAGATCGGCAGCAACTCCACGTCACGGTGTGCGTGCAAGGTACGCCGCGGGCGGTCGGTGTTAGCGTGGACGTATCAGCGCATTCTGAGCAAGGAGGCCGGGATGAGTGTGAATCCACGGATTGAGACGATCGACGCCTGGCTCGCCGCGGGCATTCGGCAGATCGTTCCGATGCACGAGTTGAGCCGGGTCTTTCCCGAGGTGTTCCAGGAGGTGGCCGGAGCCGTGACGGCCGCCGGCGGGCAAGTGTTCGGCCCGGCCTATGCCTGCTACTTCGGGATGCCCACCGACGTGGTCGATGTCGAGATCGGCTTCGGGATCGACCGGGAGGTCGAGCTGAGCGGCATGACGGTCACGGCCTGGCCCTCGACCGAGGCTGCGGTGGGCACGCATGTCGGGCCCTACGACGACCTCGCCCAGAGCTACGAGGAGATCGGCGCCTGGATGGCCCTGCAGAACCTCGGCCTGACCGACTACATGTGGGAGTTCTACGACAGTCCACCGGAGGTCGACCCGGCTGAGACGATCACGCGGATGGTCTTCCCGCTGAAGTCGTAGCGATCCGGCGTCCCATCTTCCTTGCCAACTGGGTGGCCGAGCTTGTCGAGACCTCCGTTGACGGAGCTGTGGCAACGGACCAGTTCAACCAGCGTTGCGGCGCTTCGGTCAGCGTTCAGGTGACTAGCCGGTGAGTTCGTCCTCGGTGAGGTGGTCGTGGCGGTTGAGCCAGACCAGGGCCGGCGGCCAGCCGGTGCCCGGTTCGAGTTCGATCAGGGTGTGGCCGCTGTTGTTGATCACCAGCCAGGCCGAGAGTCGGCCGTCCGGTTCGGGCTGCCAGCCCAGTAGGGCGTGGATCAGGTACTGGCTGAACCAGGCATGGGAGACCACGCCGACCAACTGATCGGTATCGCCGTAGGCCGTCCGCAACTCCGTGGCGACCTCGCACGCCCGATCCCAGGCGTGCACCGGTGGTTCGAAGGGGCGACGGTGCCAGCCGGTCTCGTCGGCGTCCCCAGGCAGCACCAGGAGCGGGCTCAGGGCCAGCAGGGCGCTCGCCGGGCTGCCGGGACGAGGGATGCCGGCCACATGCGGGCCTTCGTCGTCCGCCTCGTAGACCCCACCGACCTCGTGTAGCAGCGGATGGCCCTGCAGTGGCAGGTCGAGCGCTTTCGCCAACGGTGCGGCGGTGGAGACCGCCCGTCGCATGAGTGAGGTCAGCAGCACGTCCGGTCTCGGCAGTCGCCGCTCGACATAGAAGCCGGCGAGCTTGCCTGCCTGGGTATGTCCCAGTTCGGTGAGATCCGGGTCCGGTGAACGTCCCGACCAACTGCCGGTCTCGGCGTGGATGCGGTTGTTCTCAGACTCGCCATGACGGATCAGGAGCAGTCGCATGGCTCAAGGATTCCACACTCCGGTGGTCGCGGATCCGACCGGACGAGCCAGGACGGGGAGCGCAGCGGGCCGAATCTGCCCGACTGCGCATGGGGTGGACTGAGAGCAGCCGGCGAAATACCGCGTTCTGGTCGATCGGTGACGTCGGAGCGGAGACCCAGTCGGCCCGGGATCTCGCCGAGGGCGAGGACGATCCCGATGAGCGACAGGTCGGGCCCGGAAACCCGGCCCCGGGATCGACGGGACGCTGGAGGTGAGGTCGGCGATCTGGCCGATCCCGCCACGCGCCGCGCCGCGATGGGGTATTTTTTACATATCTTTGTGAAATAAAGGAGCGAGCGTGCTGACCGAGTCTCCGGCCGCCCCGCGTGCCGGCGCCCGTAGCGCCGCCCCGCGGCTGGTGCTGCTTGCGCTCGGCGGCGCCTGCCTGATC
>JASGEM010000078.1:0-5020 GCA_049841235.1 Propionicimonas sp.
CCCCCCCCCCCCATCGAACCCACTCCTTGAACCCTCCCAACCCCACTCCTCACAAGGAGGAACAGTGCGAAAGACCCTGCGAAAACTGATACCTCTCTCCCTCGGGCTGGGGCTGAGCCTCTCCCTGATCGGCGTCAGCCCGGCCGCCACCGCGGCACCGGCCGACAAACGTCCGATGGAATACCTCACCCGCGGCCTGGTAGCCGCCCAGGTGCCTGGTGGCGTCTTCCTGAGTTGGCGGTTCCTCGGCGACGAGCCGGACGGCATCTCGTGGAACGTCTACCGCAAGGACGGTGACGCCGACTTCGCGAAGATCGCCACCATCGAGCCACGGGATGTCGCCCCCGAGAGCAACTACGCGACAAACCCGGGCATCGTGAAGGAGAACACCACCCCCTCCAACTACACCGATCCCGGCGGCACGGTCGGCTCGGTCTATCAGGTCGCTCCCGTCGTCGAGGGTGTCGAGGGCGCTCGGCAGGGCATGAGCGTGGCGATGCTCTCGGCACTCGCCGGCTCGGCAGGGCAGGCCAACCGCGGCGCCACCCACTTCATCGCGTTGAAGCCGGCCCCCGCGCCCGTCCCCTTGGCGCACTTCACCTACCGCGGCCAGCGGTTCGGCCCCGGCACCAACCTGAACGCTGCCACGATGGTGATCCCCGGAACCGACGGTGAGCACTGGTACGTGGTGGACATGGATCTGCTGCGGGCCTTCCGCGAGCCCCATGACCGCAACACCCCGGTGACCGCCGCCGAGCTCAGCAGCTGGGTGGACAAGCTCAACGACTACAACGGAGAGACCTGGCAGCCAAGCACCCCACTGGGGGCGGACGGCCTGATCAGCAATGCCCTGTACGCGGAGCTGGAGGCCAAGTTCATCAGCTACGTCGAGAACCTCGACAGCGGCACCCGGCTGCCCTACGCCAAGACCGCCACCGGCGCGATCCACACCTCGCAGAGCAGCGCGTACGCCACCCAGGACATGACGGTGGGTGATTTCGACGGCGACGGCGAGTACGAGATCGTCGTGAAGTGGCGCAGCACCCAGCAGGATCCGATGTACTCCGAGCCGATCTTCGGCGGCAGCAACACCACCACCGCTCCGGAGTACGTGGATGTCTACAAGCAGGACGGCACGCTGCTGTTCCGTGTCGAGATGGGCTACAACGTCCGTGCGGGCAACGACCACGAGACCACCCTGTTCGCCGGCGACTACGACGGTGACGGCAGGGCCGAACTCATGCTCAAGACCGCTCTGGGCACCCGGATCGGCAACTGGGACGACGAGTCGCAGTCCGTTGTCTATACCGACTCGAAGAAGACCGTGGTCGGCGGCGAGGACGGCCTGAGGGCGACCGTCGACAGGTTCAAGGAGTACTTCGCCAACGGCGACGAGCAGGCGCTCGACACCTACTGGTCGCTGCTCAACAGCTTCACCATCAGCTACCGCAGCCCGGTCGCAGGTGGCGGCAATGACGGGCCCAACGATCCGGCCGTCAAGCGGTGGATCAAGACCTACCACGTTGGCCCGATCGGCCCGGCCAAGGACGATCAGGAGTTCTTCTCCGCCTTCGAGTGGGACGACAAGGCGGGCAAGGGCGTGCTGGTGGACAGCGCGACCTATCCCCACCCATACCGCGGCAGCGTCGATGGTGAGAACTGGGCGATGACCCCCAACACCCAACGGGGCAACTACTCCTACCTCGCCTTCCCCGGCCCGGGTGTCGGCGGCGACGGCGAGGCGTACAAGGCACAGATCATGGCCGAGTCCGAGGCCTACTGGCTGGTGAACCCCTGGAAGGCAGCGGTCTGGGGTGACGCGCAGGGCAACCGTGCGAATCGCTATCTCGGCGTCACCGCCGTCCTGGACGGCAAGAACACCTTCGCGGTCTCGCAGCGCGGCTACTACGCCCGGACGACCCTCGCGGCGTTCCGCGTCGTCAATGGCAAGGTCAAACTGCAGGCCGGCTTCGATTCCGCCGATCCGCGGTACTGGTCGCTGGGCGGCAGCGCCTACGACTACCAGAACCGCGGCAACCACTTCACCGACTCGGCCGATCTCGACGGCGATGGCCGCGACGAGATCGTGCTGAAGGCGATGGTGCTCGAGCTGAGCCAGGACGGGAAGAAGATCCTTCCCGAGGTGCTGGTCGGTGACATCATGCCCACCATCGAGGGTCAGAACAGCGTCGTGCCCGTACCCGGCGTCTTCCAGTTCGCCACCGACGAGGTCCGGAACAACCCGCTGAATGTCTGGGCTCCGCTTCGCCACGGCGACCGTAGCGCATTGCTGCCGGTCGACAAGGAGAACAACATCCGGCTGTTCTCCGGCATGGAGGAGCACCTGCTTGACGACATTCGCACCGGTCACCATCTCGGCTGGCTGCCCGGTCCGTCCGCCTACGACCCGATGAAGGGCAAGCACCTCGACAGCCAGGGACAGGTTGCCTACTCGAACGCGTTGATCTACGGCGCGTACCAGCAGAGTGACGACGAGGGCAGCGTGGCGGGCAACTACTCCAACCGCTGGCCGGGAGCCCAGGGCGGCACCGAAGCCACGGCGCCGGGAGAAGTCAGGAGCCTGGTCACCGGTGAGGTGCTGACGACCACCACCATCGCCCGGGGTATCGCGCAGGGCCAGTACGCCATCTGGTTCGGCGGTGGCCTGACCGCGATGGCCGCCAGCGCCGCGACGATCAACACGGTCAACGACCTGACGTTCGCGACATCGTCCTATCTGGCGACCGGCTTCACCTCGACCGGCAACAAGAGCACCCCCACGCTCAAGGCCGATCTGCTGGGTGACTGGCGCGAAGAACTGGTGCTCCGCGCGTCCGGCAACCGGCTGGCGATCGTCACCACCCTCGCACCCACCGAGTACGGCATCCGCACGCTGATGCACGACCCGATGTACCGCCTCGGGGTGGCCAACAAGAACACCGGCTACGACCAGTTCGGATTCGCCAGCTTCTACCTGGGCGATGAGGCCGAACTGCCGTCGAAACGGAGCGACATCGTCATTCCGGCGCCGGATACAACGCCTCCGACGATCACGGTGAAGCCGGAGTCGAAGGGCCGCGACGGGGTCTACCGCACCGTCTCGTTCAAGCTGTTCGATGCCGGCAAGGTCGATCGACTCACCCTGAACGGGGTCGAGAAGGACCTGTCGGACAACACGTGGTCTGACCTCAACGGGGTCAAGCCCGGAACCTTCGGCGGCCAGGAAGGCGAGAACGAACTGCAGGTGTTCGACGTCGCCGGCAATGTCGCGACGCTCACCTTCGTGCTGGATGTCACCGCTCCCACGGTGACCGTGAAGGACGGTGAAGGCGAGACGATCGGAACCGCCGAGGACGGCTACGAGGCGGCGTCGTTCAAGCTGTTCGACGAGTACCAGGTCGATCGACTCACCCTCAACGGCGTGGAGAAGGATCTGACCGACAACACCTGGTCGGATCTCAACCAGGTCAAGCCCGGTGCGTTCGGTGCGGTGCTGGGTGAGAACGAGTTGAAGGTGTACGACGTGGCGGGCAACGTCACGACGCTCGTATTCAGGCTGATCGAGCCGGAGCCGGTGGTACCGGCCTGGGATGCCACGAAGGTCTACAACAACGGCGACCAGGTCAGTTACGACGGCGCGATCTGGGTCGCCCAGTGGTGGACGCAGAACCAGAAGCCGGGCGATCCCAACGGTCCGTGGATGGAACAGGGGGCGCCGGTTCCGGAAGCCGGAACCGACGTCCGAGCCTGGACGGCGTCCTGGGTGTACACCGGCGGCCAGACCGTGGCCCACGACGGGCACACGTGGAAGGCGAAGTGGTGGACCCGCAACCAGCAGCCTGGGGACCCCAACGGCCCCTGGCAGGATCTGGGCGCGTACTAGCAGTTCCTTGAAATGAGGTAGGGCCGCGGGAGGATCCCCGCGGCCCTACCGCTGCCACCGTCCGGACTCCTACAGGCCGAGGACCAGCAGCGAGGCCGCACCGCAGGCCAACAGCAGCACGGTATCGGGGACGAGCGCCTTGAGATGGACGTAGGAGAGCACCGCGACGACCGCCAGCGTCACCCAGGTCAGCGGCGTGGCAGCGATCCCCGCCGACTCGGCCACCCCGGCGGAGACCTCGAGCATGCTCGCGCACACCTGGATCAGCAGCCCGCAGATCACCGGCATGATGTAGCGGCCGATGTTCACCATCAGCGGGTGATCCCGCAGCGAGTCGTAGGTGGCCAGTACCGGCAGCGCGACAGCGCAGGACGCGCTGACGGTGATCAGCATGGCGGCCCCCGCCAGCACCCAGGCGACCAGCGGGCCCGAGGGTCCCCCGAAGGAGAATCCGACGCCCGCGGCCACCTTCACCAGGATCGGGCCCGGCAATGCGTTCGCGATCGGCACCAGTTGGGTGAAGAACTCCTGGGTGCCGATCAGTCCGCTGCGGACGAAGAACCCCTCCGCCACGCCGATGTAGGCCTCCCCGCCCCCGAACGAGGTCACGGTGGAAAGCGCCAGCAACCCGCCCACCCGCAGGCCGGGAAGACCGGCGATCAGCGCGAACAGTGCGATGCCGAGCGCCCCCGCCGCCACGAACACGACGGTGGCGTGCCAGATCCCCCGGTTGCGCGGGCGCGCCGGCCGGCCGGCCGGCTTCGACTTCCGCTGGAACAACGAGACGCCGACGATCACCGCCAGGGCGAGCCCGATCAGCTGCACCGCGCTCAGGTGTGGCAACGAGAGATCGGTCGGTCGCCCCGCCAGCAGCGCACCGAGCCGGACCAGCGGTCCCGCGCCGTTGAGCAGAGCCGACACCGTCGTGATCGCCAGGAACAGCCAGAGCGGGTGGCCCTGCCGATGCACCCGCAGGATGTAGCCGATCAGCAGCACGATGATGAACGCCGTGATCCCCACCGAGGCGTGACTCACCGCCCTGACCGCGGCAGGCCCCAGCGCCGCCGAGGCAGCCAGCAACCCCAGCGTTCCCAGCACCCCCGGAGCCGCGACCACGGCGGCCGCCGCCAGCGCCAG
>JASGEM010000079.1:0-25474 GCA_049841235.1 Propionicimonas sp.
ATCATCTCGACCTCGACCGGGCGGAGGGTGGTGTTGCCGAACACGTGTCCGGCCTTGCGCTGGGCCAACTCGGCGAACGCAGGGTCGGTCCGCACCGCGGCCTCGGCCTCTGCCGGGTCGGGGTGGGAGTACAGCCAGGTCACCTTCGGCTCCGCGTCGGTCTCGACGAATCCCTGATGGACGACGAAACCGTGCCGGCGCCGCAGCGTCACCTCGTCGGGCCAGATCGTCAGCCAGGTGTCCAGATGTCCGGGCTTGACCGTGAACCGGTGCAGCAGGGTGCCCATGGTCAGACGGTAGTCGACCGGGCTCAGGCCCGGAACTCACTTGCCGGCTCCGTGCCTGGCGGACATGTGGTCAGCGCCGCGTGACCTGGTCGAAGGCCTCGGTCAGGGCCTTGCGGAAGGCCCTCAGCGCGGGGCTCCGCTCCGCGCCCCTGCGGACCGCGGTGAAGATCGTCCGGCTGGGGGCGCCCGGTGGGAGCAGGATCCGCAGATCGGCCTGTTGCCCTCCCCACAGCAGGCTCGGCACGAGCGCTACCGCATGGCCGGTGCTGACCAGCCGGCGGTGGACCAGCAGGTCGCTCGATTCGTAACGGACATCCGGTTCGAAGCCCGCTGCCCGGCAGGCGGCGACCGCCCACTGGCGCGCCGCGTTCCCTTCCGGCTCCATCACCCACGGGTGGGTGGCGAAGTCGGCGAGTTGCTGAGCCGAGTCATCGCAGCTTCCCCCGCACACCAGCTGTAGAGGATCCTGCGCCAGCTCTTCGCGGTGGACGTTCGGATCGCGCGGAAGCAGGACACCGGGGTACTCCTCCCCGATGACCAGGTCGAAGTCGTGTGCGGTGAGCGCCGACAGCGCGTCGTCGGGGTGGATCTCGCTGATCAGGACCTTCAGCGCCGGATGTCGCTCCGCCAGCAGATCGAGGACGATCGGGATCAGCGTCATGGTCGCGGTCTGGAAGGCGGCGGCCCGCACGGTTCCGCCGACTTCGCCACGGGAGCCCGCCAGTTCCGCCTCCGCCAGCTCCACCTGGCTGAGCAGGGTCGCCGCATGCGCGACCAGGATCTCGCCGGCGTGGGTCAGCTGCACCCGGCGACCCGCTGGGCGCAGGAGCGGGACACCGGCTTCGCGTTCCAGCAGCGCCAACTGCTGCGACACGGCCGAGGGGGTGTAGGCCAGGGCCTCGGCGACGGCAGCGATGGTGCCGCGCAGCTCGAACTCCCGGAGCAGCCGGAGGCGGTGAAGGTTCATGGCGGGGCCTTTACTTAAGTTTTCCTAATGATAATGCATTAGAAAGCTGAGCTAGACCGATGGGTATTAGTACCCCGATCCTTTCTGGTGTCAGCGATGTGCAGCGTCCCGCAGGACGAGGAAGAACCGCGAAGAGGCGGGCCACTCACTCACCGACACCCCATTCAGCGCGCACTGTCGCGCGCCCGATCGAAGGAGATCTCTTGACCCCTCGGACGAAATTCCTCTACCTGTCCGAACCGGACATGATCGCTGCCGGGGTTCTCGACGCAGCGCGCTGTGTCGATGTCAGCGAGGAGGTCTTCGGCCTGCTCGCCGACGGCGATTACCTCATGGGCGGACCCAACCACAACAGCCATGGCATGGGCGTGGTCTTCCCCAAGGAGACCACGTTCCCGAACATGCCGGTCGCCGGACCGGACCGACGGTTCGTGGCCATGCCCGGCTATCTCGGCGGTCGCTTCGACGTCTGCGGGCTGAAGTGGTACGGCTCCAACCAGGCCAATCCGAGCAAGGGCCTGCCCCGCTCGGTGCTCACCGTCCAGCTGAACGACAAGGACACCGGAGAGCCGCTCTGCCTGATGTCGGCCAACCTGCTCAGCTCGGCTCGTACCGGTGCGGTGCCCGGGGTGGCCGCTCGCTACCTGGTGCGCACCGGCGCCGAGACCGCCGCGGTGCTGGGCTGCGGCCCGATCAACAAGGCCTGTTTCAAGGCGATCGTCACCCAGGTGCCCTCGCTGAAGCGGGTCTACTGCTACGACCTGTTCGAGGAGACGGCCCGGAAGTTCGCCGAGTGGGCAACCAGCACCCTCGGCGTCGAGGGCGTCGTGGAACTCGACCTGCCCAAGGCGTTGGCGGAGGCCGACGTGGTGAGCGTGGCCGCCTCCCGGCTGAAGCCCCTGGTCGTCGAGGATGCCTGGTTCAAGGCCGGCTCGACCATCCTGATCTCCGGCCCGATCAGGCCCGACGACGACTTCTGGACGAAGAACCGGATCGTCTACGACAACATCCACCTCCACGAGGCCTATGTCGAGGAGGCCGTCGCCTCGCCCGACAAGCAGGCCTCCTACGACGGCGTCATCGGCGGCCCGATCTACCGGCTGATCGACGACGGCAGGTTGCCCGCTCTGGCCGACTCGATCGACCTGGGCCAGATCGTCCGCGGTGCTTCCGGAAAGCGCGCCAACGACGAGGAGAAGATCGCGTTCGTCGCCTGCGGCATGTCGGTCTTCGACCTGGGGTGGGGCTACGAGCTCTACCAGACCGCGCTGAACCAGGGCCTGGGCGTCGAACTGACGCTCTGGGACGAGCCCTACGCCGAGTGACCCGGAAGCGAGACTGACATGACCACTGCAGAAACCACCGCCTCCTGGCGGGGACCCATCGGCGATCAGGCCTACAAGAAGGTAACCCGGCACCTGCTGCCGATCCTGATCGTGTTCTACATCCTGGCCTACATCGGCCGCTCCAACCTGGGCTATGCCGCGATCACGATGAACGTCGATCTGGGCATCACCGACGCCATGTTCGGCCTGGTCGCCGGCATGTTCTTCATCGGCTACGTGATCTTCGAGGTGCCGTCCAACATCCTGATGGACAAGTTCGGCGCGCGGGTCTGGATCGCCCGGATCCTGATCACCTGGGGCATCGTGATCGTGCTGACCGGCTTCGTCCAGAACGTGCCGCAGTTGTTGGCCGCCCGATTGATCCTGGGCCTTGCCGAAGCCGGCTTCTTCCCCGGCGCCATCCTCTACCTCTCGCGCTGGTACCTCGGACGCGACGCGGCCAAGTCGGTGTCGATGTTCATGCTCGCGATCCCGTTCTCGTACATGCTCGGTGCTCCGATCTCGGGCTGGATCGTCGACAACGTCCACTGGTTCGGCATCCCGAGCTGGCGCTGGATCTTCATCCTTGAGGGCATCCCGTCGGTGATCGGCGGCATCGTCTGCCTGTTCATCCTGCCGAACGCGATCAAGGACGTGGCCTGGCTGAACGACGAGGAGAAGACCTGGCTGAAGACCTCACTGGAGACCGAGGCCAAGCTCAAGCCGGTGCAGTCGCGCAAGCACTTCTCCAAGGAAGCCTTCTTCAACCCCGCCGTGTGGATCCTGATCGTGATCTACTTCGCCTGCCAGATGGGCGAGTACGGCCTGGGCTTCTGGACACCGCTGATCATCGAGCGCCTCGGTGACGGCCTCAGCGCGACGAACGTCGGCTGGCTCACCGCCGCCACCTACGTGCTGGGCGCGGTCACCATGGTCTGGTGGGGGCGCCGTTCCGACCGGCTACGGGAACGTCGCTGGCACAACATCATCCCGTTCGTCGCGGCCGCGGTCGCGATGGTCATCATCGGTCAGTTCGCCGGATCGCTCTACGCGGTCATCTTCCTCGGCCTGATCGTCGGCGCCGTGTACGCGATGTTCGGGCCGTTCTGGTCGCTGCAGAGCTACTACCTCACCGGAGCGACCGCAGCCGTCGGCATCGCGATGATCAACTCCTTCGGCAACATCGCCGGCTTCGTCAGCCCGTACCTGATCGGTGCGATGTCGACCGCGACCGGTGACCAGTTCGCCGGGTTCTACGTGATCGCCGGAATCATGCTGGTGGCCGCCGTCGTCATCTTCCTCACGGTGAACAACGCCAAGCTGCGCGCCCAGGAGGACAAGGCCAGGCAGGAGGCCGACGAACTGACCGCGGCCATCCTGCGCGAAGCGGGCGAGACAGTCGCGGACTAGCGGCTTCGGCACTCCCCATCCCACCGGGGAGGACGGCCGGCCCGATGCCTGCCGCCTCCCCGGACACCCCGAATCCCAGAGGACAGAACCATGCGAAAGATCAGGAACTACGACGACCTCGTCGCGGTGGGAGATACCGACTCACGGCGGATCGTGCTCGACCTCGCCGAGGCGACCCTGCAACGGCTGGACGCCTACCAGCGGATCAAGAGCATCATGCGGCTCGACGGTGACCTGCTCACCATCGGCGAGCGCTCCTGGGATCTGAGCCAGAAGCGGAACGTCTACCTGGTCGGCGGGGGCAAGGCCGCGAACCACATGGCCATGGCGGTGGACGAGATCCTCGGCGAGCGGCTCACCAAGGGCATCGTGATCGTCAAGATCGCCGAGGAGACCGACCGGTTCGGCCGCACCGAGATCCACGTCGGTGGCCACCCCATCCCGAATCAGGCGGGCTACGAGGCCTCGCTGAAGATCCTCGAGCTGGCCGACCAGGCCGGACCCGACGACCTCTTCATCGGCGTCATCTCCGGCGGTTCGTCCGCCCTGATGAGCTGCCCGATCGACGGGGTCACCCTGGAAGACGAGATGGCCGCCACCGACGTCCTGCTCAAGAGCGGGGCGGGCATCTACGAGATCAACGCCATCCGGCGGCACGTCTCCCAGATGAACGGCGGCATGCTCGCGAAGCGAATCGCCGCCACAGGCGCCGAGTTCATCGGCTTCGGCATCTCCGATGCGGTCGGCAACCCGCCCACCGGCGACATCGGCGTGCCCTACGCGGCCTACGCCTCCACCCCGATCGGCCCGGACAAGACGACTCTCGACGATGCCCGCCGGGTGATCGCCGACTACGACCTGGCCGAGCGCCTGCCTGCCTCGATCGTCGGCTACCTGATGACGGCCGGGGAGGAGGGCGAGACGCCGAAGAGCTTCCCGCAGAACACCTACTACCTGCTCAACACGATTCCGGACGCGATGGCCTATGCCGAACAGGCCGCCGCCGACCTGGGCCTGCCGGCGATGGTGCTGACCTCCTTCCTGGAAGGAGAGGCCCGTGACGTGGGGACGGTGCTCGCCTCGGTGGCTCGCGAGATCCAGGCCTACGGCAACCCGATCGCCCCGCCCTGCGTCGTCCTCGTCGCCGGGGAGGCGACAACGCTGATCCTGGACAATTCGGTGATCGAGGGTCACGGCGGGCCCGGCCACGAGGTGGTCACCGGGTTCGCGATCGCCGCTGCCAAGACCCAGGGCGCCGCGCTGCTCTCCATCGACTCCGAAGGCACCGACGGCACCACGACCGCCGCCGGCGGCATCACCGATTCGTCCACCCTCGCGCGGGCCGAAGCCGCCGGCGTGAGCCTGCACGCCGCCCTCCGCGGACATGCCTGCAACGAGGCGCTCGGTGCGGTCGGCGACGTGGTGGTCACCGGCAATACCGGGACGAACCTCTGCGACCTGAACATCCTCTACGTGCCGAAAGCCCGGTGAGACTCATGAAGATCACGTCCGTCACCGCCCGTCAGCTGCTCGACTGCAAGTGCCGCCCGCTGGTGGAGGTCGAAGTGCACACCGAGGACGGTTCGGTGGGCCGGGGAGCAGCCCCCACCGGCAGTTCGGTCGGCATGTACGAGGCGTTCGTACTGCGGGACAACGATCCGGCGGAGTACCGGGGGCTGAGCGTCCACCGGGCGGTCGCCAACGTCACCGACATCATCGCCCCCGCGATCGTCGGCCGTGACGTGACCGACCAGCGGGGAATCGACGAGCTGATGATCGAACTCGACGGCACCGAACTGAAGTCGAAGCTCGGCGGGAACGCGATCTACTCCACCTCGATCGCGGTGCTGCGCGCGGCGGCGGCCACCCAGCGGCTGGAGCCCTACCAGATGCTGGGCGGTGATCGGCTGAAGACCGTGCCGGTGCCCAGCTTCAACATGATCAACGGCGGTCGCTACCCAGGCGTGGTGCAGCCCTTCAACGAGTTCCTCGTGATGCCCTACCGCGCCGATTCGATCTATTCAGCGGTGGAGATGAGCGTCAACGTCTTCAGCACGCTCGCCACCGTCCTGGCCGACCGGCTGGGTCGTCCGGCCGCGGTCGCCAGCAGTTACGGCTACGCCGCACCCTCGGCAGATCCCGCCGAGATCCTCGGCATCCTCGCCGAGGCGATCGACCGCTGTGGCTACGCGGGCAGATTCGCCTTCGCGCTGGACTGTGCCTCCTCGGAGATGTTCGATGCCGCGACCAGCACCTACGAACTGCTCGGCGAGCGGGTCACCAGCGACGAGCTGATCGACTACACCAAGGGGCTGACCGAACGGTTCGACTTCGTCTTCATCGAGGATCTGCTGGACGAGAACGACTGGGAGGGCTACCCGAAGGCGGTCGCCGCGCTGGACCGGACGATCATCCTGGGCGACGACCTGATCGTCACCGATCGCGATCGGCTGGCCCGGGCCGCGGAGACGAAGGCCGCGGACGGCTTCATCCTGAAACCCAATCAGGTCGGGACCATCACCGAGGCACTGGACACCCATGCCTACGCGGTCGACCACGGCATGATCTCCGTGCCCTCAGGTCGCTCCGGCGGCGTGATCGACGACATCGTGATGGATCTGTCGGTCGGCCTTCAGGTGCCCTTCCAGAAGAACGGCGCCCCGCGCTCGGGCGAGCGGATCGAGAAGCTCAACTTCCTGATGCGCGCTGCCGAGGCGATTCCCGACTGCGCCCTCTACGACGTGCCCAGCCTGGTCCGGTTCTGACCGGCCCCTGCAACGACGGATAGAAACCATGACTGTCACTCAGGAGCGTCGCTCCGACCTGCTGGCCGCTGTGGTCGGCCCGTACACCGACGAACCGGCGGGCATCGCTGAGCTGGTGGAGCGGTACTACCGGCACGTGCTCACCGAGGATCTGGTGCAACGCCAGCCCGACGACCTGCTCGGCGCCACGCTCAGCCACCGCGCGGTGGCCGGCGTCCGCCGGCCAGGGCAGGCCGTGGTCCACGGGTTCACGCCGACCGTGGACGCCCACGGCTGGATGACGGGCAACACCATCCTGCAGATCGTGACCGACGACACGCCCTTCGTCGTCGACTCGATCACGGCCGAGCTGGGTCGCGCCGGGCACGAGATCCGCTTCCTGGTGCATCCTCAACTGCCGGTGGTGCGCAATGCCGCCGGTGAGCTCGTGGCCGTGGCGGAGAATGCCGCAGCGACGCAGGAATCCTGGGTGCACGTCGAGGTGGCCCGGGTGGCGGATCCGGCGGCGGTGGAATCCCTCATCGGCCGGCTGCAGCGCGTCCTGGCCGATGTGCGGGCAGCCGTGGACGACTGGCAGCCGATGCTCAGCCAGGCGTCCACGGTCGCGGCGGAACTGGACGGTGCTGCGCTCCCGGTCGAGGCCGCCGACATCGAGGAGGTCCGCTCTTTGCTGTCCTGGATGGCGGCCGACAACTTCCTCTTCCTGGGGTACTGCCAGTACCGGCTGACCGGGCGTGCCGACGCTCCCAGCCTGGCACCGGTGAACGGAACCGGACTGGGCCTGCTGCGGCACAAGTCGGCCTCGGACCGGCGTCGCCTCACCGGGCGGGCGGCCGACAAAGCCCGGGAACCCCGGCTGCTGATGCTGACCAAGGCCAACACCCGCTCGACCGTGCACCGGTCGTCCTACCTGGACTACATCGGAGTGAAGACCTTCGACGCCAAGGGGAACGTGACCGGGGAGCACCGCTTCCTCGGATTGTTCACCTCGCGGGTGTACAACGCCTCGGTGACGGCGATCCCGTTCCTGACCGCCAAACTGGCCCGCGTCCGCGAGCTCTCCGGGTTCGCGCCGAACAGCCACTCCGCGAAAGATCTGCTGAGTGTGCTGGAGACCTACCCGCGTGACGAATTGCTTCATGCCAAGGAGGAGTTCCTGTGTGAGGTGGCGACGAGCATCGTCGCGTCCCGCTATCACCGGCAGACGCAGCTCTTCCTGCGGCGGGACGACTACGGCCGGTTCACCTCCTGTCTGGTCTATCTGCCGCGTGACCGCTACAACACAGCGGTGCGGCAGCGCATCCAGACGGTGCTCCTCCAGGCGCTGGACGGGGTGACCGCAGAGCACACCGCGCTGGTGACGGATTCGCCGCTGGCGATGGTGCACTTCGTGGTCAGGGCAGCGCCCGGGGCCACCCCGCCCGAGGTCGAGGTCGGCGAGCTGGAGTCCTGGCTGCGCTCCGCGATCCGCACCTGGGAGAGCGATTGGCGCGACGCGATGGTCGCCGAGTTCGGCGAGGTCGACGCGGCCCGCCTGATCGAACGGTGGGGTGACGGCTTCGACGAGGCCTACAAGGCCACGTACGCGCCGCGGGTGGCGGCGGCCGACGTCCGCTATCTCGAGGAGCTCTCCGACTCGGTGTCGGCGAATCTGTACCAGCCACCCGGCGCGGTGGCGGGAGAACGGCGGCTGAAACTGTATTCCAGCGAACCGATCGGGCTGACCGAGGTGATGCCGATCCTGCTGGACTTTGGTCTGAAGGTGACCGATGAGCGGCCGCACCTGGTGCGCACCCAGGATCGGGAAGGCCGGTACATCCTCGATTTCGGCGCCCAGGCCTCCGGGGTGGCGTCGTGGGGGCATGGCGGCCCCGGGGCGCGGGAGTCCTTCCTCGAAGCGCTGACCGCGGTGTGGCAGGGGCTGGCCGAAAGCGACCGGTTCAACCAGTTGGTCGGCTCGGTCGGGCTCACCTGGCGGCAGGTGGTGTGCCTGCGGGTGGTGGCGACCTACCTGAAGCAGACGACCCACTATTCCCGCCGCTACCTGCAGTCCGCGCTGACGGAGAACCCGGGAATCGCCGGGTTGCTGGTCGGGCTCTTCGAGACCAGGTTCGATCCCACCCGCTTCATCGACCAGCCCGGACAGCGGGCGGCGGCCGAGGCTGCGCTGGTCGATCGCCTGATGGGGCAGTTGGCCGGGGTGCCGAGCCTGGACCACGACCGGATCATCCGGTGCTATCTCAGCGTGATCCAGGCGGCGGTCCGGACGAACTTCTACCAACTGCACGGCGGAGCGGACGACGGCCCGGTCGCGCTGAAGCTCGATCCGCGGCAGATCCCCCACCTGCCCGCACCCCGTCCGGCCTTCGAGGTCTGGGTGTACAGCCCCAGCGTCGAGGGCGTCCATCTCCGCTTCGGCAAGGTCGCTCGCGGCGGGCTGCGCTGGTCGGACCGGGAGGAGGATTTCCGCACCGAGGTGCTCGGTCTGGTCAAGGCACAGATGGTGAAGAACGCGGTCATCGTGCCGACCGGAGCCAAGGGCGGGTTCTATCCCAAACGGCTCCCCGATCCCGCCGCCGACCGCTCGGCCTGGCTGAAGCAGGGCGCCGTGGCATACCGCAGCTTCGTCGGTGCCCTGCTCGGCATCACCGACAATCTGGTGGACGAAACCGTCGTCCGTCCGATGGATACGGTGTGCCACGACGAGGACGACACCTACCTGGTGGTGGCCGCGGACAAGGGCACCGCCGCCTTCTCCGACCTGGCCAACTCGGTCTCCCAGGCCCACGGCTTCTGGCTGGACGACGCCTTCGCCTCGGGTGGCTCGACCGGCTACGACCACAAGGAGATGGGCATCACCGCCCGTGGCGCCTGGGAATCGGTCAGGCGTCACTTCCTCGAAGTGGGCGTCGACGTCGCCACCGACGAGATCACCGTGGTCGGCATCGGCGACATGAGCGGAGACGTGTTCGGCAACGGCATGCTCCTCAGCCGGCACCTCCGGTTGGTGGCGGCCTTCGACCACCGCCACGTCTTCATCGACCCCAACCCCGACCCCGCCACGTCCTTCGACGAGCGGAAGCGGCTCTTCGAGCTGCCGGCATCCTCATGGGCCGACTACTCCCCGGACCTGATCAGCGCCGGCGGCGGGGTCTTCGTCCGGACGATGAAGTCGATCCCGGTGTCGTCCGAGATGCGTGCTCTGCTGCCGCTGGGCGAGGTCACCGCGGTCACCCCGACCGAGCTGATCCGGGCCGTTCTCCAGGCCGAGGTCGACCTGCTGTGGAACGGCGGCATCGGCACCTACATCAAGGCCTCCGACGAACAGCACGCCGAGATCGGCGACCGTGCCAACGACCCGATCCGGGTCAACGGCAGCCAGTTGCGGTGCCGGGTGGTCGGTGAGGGCGGCAACCTGGGCGCGAGCCAGCGCGGGCGCATCGAGGCAGCCATGCATCAGGTGAGGATCAACACCGATGCCATCGACAACTCCGGTGGCGTCGACTCCTCCGACCAGGAGGTGAACCTGAAGATCCTGCTGGACCACCCGGTTCGGCACGGCGAACTCACCCTGACCCAGCGCAACGACCTGCTGAAGTCGATGACGGACGAGGTCGCCGCTCAGGTGTTGCGCACCAACTACGAGCAGAACGTCCTGCTCAGCAACGCCCGCCATCTGGGCGGAGCGATGCTCGGCTCCCACGAGCGATTGATGCAGTGGCTGGAACAGCGCGGCCTGCTGGAGCGGGAGTTGGAGGCGTTGCCGGACGAGTCCGTGCTCGACGAGCGGGCGAAGGCCGGACGTGGGCTCACCTCGCCGGAGTTCTCGGTGCTGATCGCCTACGCCAAGCTCGCCCTCAAGGAGGAACTGCTGCGCTCGGAGGTCCCGGACGATCCTTGGTTCGAGGGCACGCTGCGGGCATACTTCCCCCAGGGCGTCCGAGGCTTCGACGCGGCCCTGGCCGTGCACCCGCTGCGGCGGGAGATCATCGCCAACGTCATCGCGAACTCGGTGGTCAACCGCGGCGGGATCACCTTCGCCCACCGTGCCATGGAGGAGGTGGGCGCATCCCTGCCGGAGATCTGCAAGGCTTTCGTGATCGCCCGTGAGGTGTTCGATCTCGCCGGCTTCGTGGGTCAGGTCGAACCCTTGGACGGCCGGATTCCGGCCGCCGCCCAGTCGGAGCTCTACGTCGAGTTCCGGCGTCTGCTCGATCAGTCGGTGCGGGTGCTGCTGAGCCGCCGCCCGGGACTGGCCGACGTCCGGACCGAGATCGATCGCTATCTGCCGGCGGCGCGCGAGCTTCGGCCGAAGCTGGTCGAGCAGCTGCGTGAGGGCGGGCACGAGAGATTCGGGTTGCGGCGCGACCGGCTCGTCCAGCTGGGAGTGCCGGAACCGCTCGCCGAGACGGCCGCGGGCCTGGTCGAGGCGGTGAGCCTGTTCGGCATCGTCGACCTGTCGAACCTGCTGGAGGAGGAGGCGGCCGACATCGCCACGGCCCACCTGCAGCTCTCCGCGGCGCTGCGGCTGGACACCGTGCAACGGCTCGTCGCCGGACTGCCTCACGAGACCCGGTGGGACGCCCTTGCCCGCTCCTCGCTGCGGGAGGATCTGCAGCGGGTGGCGATCTCGGTGGCTGCTGCTGCGTTGAGTGGCTCCGACCCGGTCGAGTCGGTCGATGGCCGGGTGTCGGTGTGGGTTGAGCGCCACGCGGAGATCATCGAGTCCGTCGGGCAGGCCGCCGCCGAACTGGACGAGCTGGCCGAACCCAGCCTTGGCCCGCTCTGGCTGATCGTCCGCGATCTGCAGGCTCTGACGATCCCGCCACTGGGCTGAATCCACGGACGAGTGCTGGCCGGGCCGCTCCGGCCGGCACTCCGAACGAAGGGAGAGCGTGGTGCGACCCTGCCCGGTCTGCGGAGGAACCACCCGGCGGGTGCTTGCCGCGGGGTTCTTCGAGTGCTCTTCGATCAGGGGCGAAGCCGAGCCGGGAACCGTCCCGTCGCCCTGCGGGGAGAGGTATCTGGACACCGGGCATGAGACATCCGCTGGCCGGCTCGGCCGCTTCTTCTTCGGATAGGCGCTGCGGAGGAAGGCTAGGGCCGCTGTGCCGGTGGCCGGAGGATAACACTGTTGTTTTACAGTGTTATCCTCCTTTCCATGAGTAGCTGGACGTTGGCCGAACTGGTCGAGCTCGCCGCCAGGGCGCTGGCGGCCGATGGTGTGCGTGTGGCCAGTGGCCGGGTGGCTGAGGTGCCGAACGAGCGGCTCGTCCGCTGGTATTCGACGATCGGGCTGGTGGATCGCCCGATGATCGGACGGGGGCGCACCGCCCGCTACGGCGAGCGACAGCTGGCCCAGCTGATCGCGGTGAAGCGGCTGCAGGCACAGGGGCTGCCCCTGGTGGAGATCCAACAGCGGCTGGTAGGGGCCACGGATGCCCAGCTTTGGTCGATCGCCGGGGTTCCGCAGGATCTGACGTCCTTGGCGTCGGCCACCGAGCCCAGGCCGGCCAGTGGCAGGGCAGCGGTGCCCATCCGCCGGCTGGACGATCGTGCGCCGACGATTCGCGGTCGTCGCGCCACATCGGCGGGCGGGGATGTCCCGGCGGGTGCCCCCGAGGTCGGCGAGGTGGCCGGCCGTCCAGAGTCGTCCGTGGTGGACGGTCCGTCGGGACGCGAGGCGCTGAGCGATCCGGCGGCGGGTTCCGCGGGCAGGTTCTGGGAGACCCGCCCGGCTCGGCTGCCTGCCCGTCCCCGGCCCGTGTTCGGCCTCGCTCTCTCCGGGGTCACGCTGCTGCTGCCCGTCCAGCCCAGCTCCGCCGACGAGGATGCCATCGCGGCTGCGGCCGCTCCGCTCATCGAGGTGCTCGCTTCCCGGGGCCTTCTCGACACACCGAAAGGAAGCCAGTGATGAACGATCAGCCCCAGGCTCTCGACGAAGCCGGCGCGTCCGATCCTCACGCCGGCCTCGCTGCCCTCGCCACCGAGCGAGGCAACCTGCCACTGCAGGCGATCGACGCCCAGATCTCGATCACCGGCCTGGTGAGCCGGACGATGCTCACCCAGGTGTTCCGTAACCCGCACGGCGTGCCCCTGGAAGCGACCTACATCTTCCCGCTGCCCGACCGCGCCGCGGTGACCGCCCTGACGCTGACCGCCGACGGACGCACCGTGGTCGCCGAACTCGACGAACGCGGCCGCGCGCGCCAGGCGTACGACGAGGCGATCGCCGCCGGACAGCGCGCCGCCATCGCCGAGCAGGAGCGACCGGACGTGTTCACCATGCGGGTCGGCAACATCCTGCCGGGCGAGGAGGTGAGCGTCGCCCTCACCCTGGTCGGCCCGCTCGCCTGGGAGGACGGCGAGGCCACCTACCGGCTGCCCCTGGTCGTCGCACCGCGTTACATCCCCGGGCTTCCCATCGGCACCGCCTCGGGCGACGGCTACGCGCCCGATACCGATGCGGTGCCGGACGCCTCCCGCATCACGCCCGCGGTGCTGCTGCCGGGCTTCCCGAACCCGGTTCGGCTGAGCATCGGAGTCGACGTCGATCCGGCCGGCCTGCCGGCACCGTCCGTCCGCTCGTCCCTGCACACGATTCGCACCGAGGGTGGGCACCTGCGGATCGAGCCGGGGGAGCGGGTGAACCGCGACTTCATCCTGCGGCTCGGCTACGGGACGCGTCAGGTGGCCGCGCTGACGCTGTCACCCGATGCGGAAGGCGGAACCTTCCAGCTCACCGTTCTGCCGCCCGAACCGGACGCCCCACGTCGCCCGCGCGACGTCGTGCTGGTGCTGGACCGCTCCGGCAGCATGGGCGGCTGGAAGATGGTGGCCGCCCGACGGGCGGCTGCCCGCATCGTCGACACGCTGACCTCGTCCGACCGGTTCGCCGTCCTCGCCTTCGACCACCGGATCGAACGCCCGGAACGACTGGGTGCGGGCCTGGCCGAGGGGAGCGACCGCAACCGGTTCGCCGCGATCGAGTTCCTCGCCCGGCTCGATGCCGCCGGTGGGACCGAGATCCTGCACCCCCTGCGCGAGGCGCTCGGACTACTCGACGATGCCTCGCGCGACCGGTCGGTCGTCTTGGTGACCGACGGCCAGGTGGGCAACGAGGACGAGATCCTGGCCGCTGCCTCCGCAGGGCTGGGCGGCGCCCGGATCCACACGGTGGGCGTGGATCAGGCGGTCAATGCCGGGTTCCTGGGTAGGCTCGCCGCTCTCGGCGCGGGCCGCTGCGAACTCGTCGAGAGCGAAGACCGGCTGGACGAGGCGATGGATCAGATCCACCGCCGGGTCTCCGGTCCGATCGTCACCGGGCTGAGCCTGGCGGCGTCCGGTCTCTCGCTGGTGGCTGACAGTGTCACACCCGCGCGCGTCCCGGATGTCTACCTGGGGGTTCCGCTGGTGGTCGCCGGACGCTATGTCGGTGTCCCGGCCGAGCCCGTCGTCACTCTCGCCGGCCGCACCCGCGCTGGGGAGTCGTGGAGGGTGACCGCGCCCGGCACGGTCGTCGCGGACCCTGCGACAACCGCGGTGTGGGCGCGGGCGCACGTCCGCGATCTCGAGGACCAATGGGCGAGCCTGCCCGGCTGGGAGGAGCGGGCCGCCGCCCTGAAGAACCGGATCATCGACGCTTCGCTGCGATTCGGCGTGCTGAGCCGGTTCACCGCCTGGGTGGCCGTCGACGAGCGCGTGGTTGCGGAGACCGGTGAGAAGCACCGCGTCCTGCAGCCCGTGGAACTGCCCGCAGGCTGGGAGGCGGATCGCGCGATGCCGCTCATGGCCGGCGCCCCGATGCCCGCCCCCGCACCGATGGGCGCCACGCCTGCGGCAGGTCGGAGCATCCTCGCCGGAACGGTGCCGGGCGCGCGCCGGCTCTCCGCTCGCTCGGCCAAGCGTGAGGTCCAGCGTCCGCGGGCCGATGAGTCCAGCCAGCTACGTGCGTTCGCGAAGCAGGAGCTGGCCCGCCTTCGCGAGGCCGCCGATCTTGCCGACTACGAGCGCCGCGAGTACCTGGCGGATCTTCGAACCCGTCTGGTCGCGATCCTCACCGGCTTGATCACTGCCGACGCGGGGCCGCTCGGCGACCTGAGGGACGCCCTTGCGGACGACGAGGTCGCTCTGCTGGGTCCCGATGGGCTGGATGTGCTGTGGGACCGAGTCACTGCGCTACTGGAGTCCGTCGCCGAAGGAAGGTGACCCCGTTCGGCCGTCCCAGCCAGGCCGTGCCGGCGGATTGGCCGGTTCCACTTCGGCCGGACGACCGAATCACTACGGTGAGGTCATGGCGGATGGAGCAGAGTTGCTCGTGCGGCATTGGTCGCGGTACGGCAAGCGACGGCTGTATGTGAACTCCCCCGAGGGCCACGCGGTTGGCTGGGTGGATCTGCTCACGGGTGCGCGTCGTCTCGGGCAGGCCCAAGACGAGGCCGCGTTCGCCGCCGCGGTGGACGCCTACCTGGCTGAGCATCCGGACGTCGTAGCCACCTGGCCGATGGAGCCTGATGCTCCGACGAACCCGGTCGATCGGTCGACAGCGGTGGTATCCGCGATGCCGCCCCCTGAGCCTGAGCCGTCCATCCCGGAAGTCTCCGCGGCAGAGCCTCCCGTGGAGCCGGAATGGCTGGATCTGGCGTCGAATCGGCCTGGGCAAGGCATTCGAGAGAAGGCCGAGGAGGAGCTGGCGGCCATGCGAGCCAACAGCAAGGTCCGGACCTTCCTGGCTCGGGCGCTGGACCTCAAAACCGACGAGCGGGCCTATCGCGTCGGCGCGGACGGCGAGGAGACCGTCGGAGCCAGGCTGGAGAAGCTGGTCAGGGACGGCTGGTATGTACTCCATTCCGTCCCGGTGGGAGCTCATGACAGTGACATCGACCACATCCTGATCGGACCGGGTGGGGTGTTCACCATCAACACGAAAACCCATCCCGGCGGCAGGGTCTGGGTGGGGCAGTACGCGATCAAGGTCAACGGTCAGAGCCAGCCCTACCTGCGCAACTCCCGGTTCGAGGCCAAGCGGGCAGCGAAGTTGCTCACGGCCTCTGTCGGTTGGTCCGTGGAGGTGAAGCCGGTGCTGGTGTTCCTGACGGGGACATGGATCCCCAATGTGACCTACAGACAGCAGCCGGACGATGTCTGGGTGCTCGATCGCCTCGACATCCCCAAGATCTTCCGCAAACGCGAGCCGAGGCTCTCGTCCGACCAGGTGAAGGAGGTCTTCGAGCAAGCCCGCCGCTCGACCACGTGGCTCACCGGCCAGGCCCCCAGGCCCGTTCCGGGCCACGTCTGATCGCCGGAAGCCGCCGGTGGCTTCTGTTGACCGTGGGGTCAGCGAGGGCCTCGCAGACGCCGCCTTGAGCCTCCGGGACGAGCTAGATGCGCGATCCCCAAATCGGGGACGACCGTGGGCGACAGCCTCGCGGAGAGTGTTGACGCGTCTGGATGGGCAAAGACAGGGCTGACGGGAGTGATCGAATCTCTCCACAAAGCACAAAACCCTTAGGGAACCGGTAGTTCGCTAAGGGTGTTCGCGTCGGGGTGACAGGATTTGAACCTGCGACCTCATCGTCCCGAACGATGCGCGCTACCAAGCTGCGCCACACCCCGATCGACCCCGACTCGCGTCAGGGCCGGATGGCAGTCTAGCCGAATCCGACCGGGTTCACGAAACGAGGGTGGAGGGGCGAGACCCCTGCGTTCGCGGTGATGAGGAAGTGCGGGACGTGTTGGCAAAAGGCCTGGCGCGGTGGAAGGGACGGCGCAACGTGAGGCTGGACGGAGCGTTGGCCTGACGTTGCTGCACGGGGAGCGTCTCAGCCGCAGGCGCCGAAGCGGCGGAGCTAGAAAGCGCTCCGTGGAGATCCGAGTGGCCCTACCCGGCCGAGCGGGGAGTGAGGCTCACCAGGGTGGCCTCGGGCGGGCAGGCGAAGCGATAGGGCGCCATGGGAGAACTGCCGAGACCGGCGGAGACGTGTAACCAGGAGGTCCGGCCGCCGGCCTTCCACTTCGACAGGCCACTGGCCTGGCTGGTCGGCAGATCGCAGTTCGTGGTCAGGGCTCCGTGCAAAGGGACGCAGACCTGGCCGCCGTGAGTGTGGCCGGCGAAGATCATCTTCACCTTGTCCGCGGTCATCGCATCCAGCACTCGACGGTAGGGGGCGTGTGTGACGCCGATCGCCAGATCGGCGGAGCGGTCGGGCCTGCCGGCGATCGCCGCGTAGTCGTCCAGTCCCAGGTGGGCGTCGTCCGTGCCGCGCAACTCGAGCGTGACGCCACCGGTCGACAGCAGGGTCTTCGTCTGGGTCAGGTCGATCCACCCGCCGGAGGACAGGGCCGCCTTCAACCGGGACGTGGGCAGCGGAGGGGCGTCGCCGTGTCCGGATCGGGCTGTCGGTCGCACCAGATACCCCAACGGGTTGGAGAACCGCGGGCGGGTGTAGTCGTTCGAGCCCATGACGTACACGCCCGGGCGCTCCAGCAGCCGCCCCAGGGATTTGGCCAGAGTATCGATCGCGGCCGGTTCGGCGACGTTGTCGCCGGTGTTGACCACCAGATCCGGCTCCAGCCCCGCCAGCCCGGCGATGAACCGGGCGCGCGCCCGATTGCGCACCAGCAGGTGGGCGTCCGAGATGTGCAGCACCCGCAGCCGCCGCGATCCGGGCGGCAGTACGGGGACGCTGACCCGTCGCAGCCGGAACGCCTGGTTCTCGACCAGCACGCCGTAGGTGAAGCAGGCGGCGGCGGCGAGCGCCAGCCGGCCGACCAGTCGGCCAGCGGAGCCTGGGCTGTCGGGGGTCGAGCCCAGCGAAACCGTCCCTTTCCGGCCGGGCGTCGACCCTTCGGCTGGTTCAGGGCAGGCAAGACCCAGAAGGTGTTGCGGCACGTTGGTCAACTTGTTCTCAGCGGTTCCCACGGCCTCCGCCGCCACCTCGGCCATTGCCGCCGCCTCGATCGCCCTGATTGTCCACCGGCGCGCAGTAGCCCGGTGCGGGATCCGGCACCAGCACCTCGCCCTCCTCACAGACTGGTGGTGGCAGGTACTGCAGGCATTCCTCGCGGAGCTGGTTGCCGTCCAGGTTGCACCATGCCTCCGACCCCTTCTTGGGTCCCTTCGAGATCTGGATCGCGATGCCCGATCCCTTCGAGGCCTTTCCGGACGGGCTGGTGCCCACCAGGGTTCCCTTGGCGGCGTCCGACTTCACGTTCACCGTGTAGGCGGCGAACCCGGCCTTCTCGATCTTCTTCTTGCATTCCTTCACGCTCGAACCCGAGCAACTGGGGATGCTGACCTGTTCACCCCTGAGGATGGACGCCGGCGGCTCCTTGAACTTGGTGCCCTGGTAGCCCTCGAGGTTCTTGATCGCGTAGGCGAACGCGGGCCTCAGCAACTGGCCGCCGGTGACTCCACCGGAAGCTGCCTGCAGATAGCGCTTGGAATGCTTCATGTAGGCGCCGCTGATGTTGTTCTTGCGCGGCTTCCAGAACGACTTCCAGGTCGGGTTGCTGTCGTAGGAGATCACCGCTCCGGCGGCGAGTTCCGGGGTGTAGCCGATCGTCCAAATCGCCTTGTTGCCGTCCACCGTGCCGGTCTTGCCCGCCATCTGCACGCCGGGCACCTTGGCCGGACGCGCGGTGCCGCTGTTCATCGGCCCTTGGAAGATCTTGTTGACCGCGTCGGCGACGTCCTTGGGGATCACGCGCTTGCAGTCGGTCTTCGGCGGCTCGATCTCGACGCCGCTGCGGGTCTTGATGGAGGCGATGATGTTCGGCTCGCAGCGGATGCCGCGGTTGGCGAAGGTGGCGTAGGCCGACACCAGCGACAACGGGCTCACCTCGACCGCGCCGAGCGTGAAGGCGGGGGAGTCGTGGAAGGACATGATGTCGGGGCGGCCCGGCTTGGGCTGGCCCATCTCCAGGCCGAGCCGGGTGGCCATTTCGACCGATTCACAGACGCCGGCAGCCTGGATCAACTGGGCGAAGTAGGTGTTGACCGACCGGGTGACGCCGGTGAACATGTCGATCGCGGCACCGCCGGCGCCACCGCTGACCGGCCACTTGCCGACCAGCGTGTAGGGGCCGTCGCAGGATTTGAAGGTGGCATCCGTCATGTCGATCCGGCCTGGGGCCTTGTACTTGCCGTAGGCGCCCATGCCCTGTTCCAGCGCAGCGGCGGCGACGAAGGCCTTGAAGGTGGAGCCGCCCTGGAAGCCCTCGGTGCCGCCCATCGCGTAACTCGCCGCGTAGTTGAACGAGGTGAGGCCCTTCTTCAGGTTGTCGCCCCACTTGGGACGGCTCTGCGCCATGGCGATGATGTCGCCGCTCGACGGCTCGATCATCGTGATCACCGAGACCGCGGGATCGCGGGCGTCCAGGTAGTTGGAGATCGTCTTCTCCGACTGCTTCTGGATCTTCGGGTCGACGGTCAGCCGGATCGTCAGCCCATCCCGGTACAGCCGGTCCTCGCGCTCGCTCCGGTTGGATCCCAGGCCGCTGCTCTCGTTCAGCAGCACACGCCTGGCGTAGTCACAGACGAACGGGTACTTGGAGCTGGCGCAGTTCAGCGGGTTCTTGGTCACCTTGCTGGCGTCGAACGGCTCGGCCTTGGCAGCTTCGGCCTCCTCCTCGGTGATCAGGCCGAACATGCTCGATGCCGGATCAAGCGAAAGCTGCAGCATCCGGTCGATCACGTCGTTGCGACGCTCGATCGCCATCCGCGGGTACTTCACCGGGTTCGTGGTCACCGGGTTGCGGACCAGGCCGGCCAGCATGGCAGCCTGGGCGAGGTTCAGGTTCTTTGCCGAGACGCCGAAGTAGTGCCGCGCTGCCGCGGCGACGCCGTAGGCGCCGTCACCGTAGTAGCTGATGTTGAGGTAGCCCTCGAGGATGTCGTCTTTTGACATCTCCTTTTCCAGCGCCATGGCGAATCGCATCTCGCGGATCTTGCGGGCCATGGTGTTCTCGGTCGCCGCCAGGCGGGCGGCCGGGTCGTTTGCGGCGTCGGCGGCCTGCAACTGCAGCATCCGGACGTACTGCTGGGTGATGCTGGATCCGCCCTGGGTCACGCCCTGGGAGGTGCTCACCAGCGCCCGCAGCGTGCCGGTCATGTCGATCGCACCGTGCTCGTAGAAGCGGTGATCCTCGATCACGACCTGGGCCGAACGCATGATCGGCGCGATGTTCTCCAGCTTCTCGACGACCCGGTTCTCCTCATAGAAGTAGGTGAGGAAGGTGCCGTCGGCGAGCTCCACCCGGGTCCGCTCGGCGGCGGGTGTCGTCTCGAACTCCGCGGGAAGGGCATCCAGGCTCTGCGCGGCGTCCCGACCTGTCGTCGTCGCCATGCTGACCGCGGGAATCACCAGACCGGCGGTCAGGCCGCCACCGAGTACCGAGACGCCGAGGAAGATCAACAGCGAGTACAGTCGCTTACCCAGACGCATGGCATCTAGCGTACGCGACGCGGAAAAACAGCTCACTTTCCCCGCTTCGTAGGACGGGTCGTGTCGCCATCGCCGCAGGCTCTGCGGACCCTGACGTCTCACTATCTGGCTGACTGTGTCTCACTGCCGGTATCTCACGTAGCCAGAGGCTCGCTAAATGGCCTAACCTTTCGGAGTAGCAAGTCTCGAACGGCTTCTCGAGAGGCCCGCGTGAGAGGTGTAGGGCATTGGCGCTGACGAATACTGAGGATTGGACGCTGCTGGCGCGTTGTCGCGGCATGCAGGACGACCTCTTTCCCGAAGGCGCCGATCAGAAGCGCGTGCGAGCAGTCTGCTACACCTGCCCCGTCCGCAATGAGTGCCTGGCCGAGGCGCTCGACAACCGGATCGAGTGGGGCGTGTGGGGTGGCATGACCGAGCGTGAGCGGCGCCAGTTGCTTCGCCAGCGCACCGACATCACCTCCTGGACTTCGATCCTGTGCCCCAAGGCAGGCGCTCGCTGAGCCCCTGGCGGGTCGCGTTGCCCTTACTGTGTACCCATGACGAAATGGGAATACGCCACTGTCCCCGTGCTGATCCACGCGACCAAGCAGATCCTCGACACCTGGGGTGAGGACGGCTGGGAGCTGGTGCAGATGATGCCCGGGCCGAATCCGCAGAACCTGGTTGCCTATTTCAAGCGTCCGCTGGAGCAGTGATGGACGCCGAGCTCGGCGGCATCCTGCCGTCGACCCGGCTGACTGAGTTGGGCATCGAGCTACCGCCGGTGGCGGCTCCCGTGGCGGCCTACATTCCAGCCCTGGCCTCCGCCGGGCAGGTCTTCACCGCCGGCCAGTTGCCCTCCGTTGACGGCGTCCTGCTAGCCACCGGGAAGGTCGGTGCCGAGGTCGATCCCGAGCAGGCCGCCGGCCTGGCGCGGATCGCCGCGCTCAACGCAGTGGCCGCCGCGGCCAGCGTGGCCGGAGGCGTGGACGGGATCCGCCGGGTCGTGAAGGTGACGGTCTTCGTCGCCAGCGACCCGTCCTTCACCGGGCAGCCCGCCGTGGCCAACGGGGCGTCGCAACTGCTGCAGGAGATCTTCGGGCCCCGTGGGCTTCACGTCCGCAGCGCGGTCGGTGTGAACGTGTTGCCGCTGGATGCTCCGGTCGAGGTGGAACTCGTTGTCGAAGCCAACGCAGCCTCCTTCTGAACCGGTCGAGACGCCACTGGCGCTGGTCCGCCGCGCCAGGGCGATCTACCGGATACTGGGTGAGACCTACCCGGACGCTCACTGCGAACTCGACTTCGCCACGCCCCTGCAGCTGCTGGTGGCGACGATCCTGTCGGCGCAGTCGACCGACCGCCGGGTCAATACGGTCACCCCGGAACTGTTCCGTCGTTACCCGGACGCGGCCGCGCTGGCAGGCGCCGACCGGACCGAACTGGAGGAACTGATCAAGCCGACCGGCTTCTTCCGCGCCAAGACCGACTCCCTGATCCGGCTCGGTGTCGCGCTGGAACGCGACTTCGGCGGCGAGGTACCGGGTACCCTCGCCCAGTTGGTCACCCTGCCCGGGGTCGGACGCAAGACCGCCAACGTTGTGCTCGGCGATGCCTTCGGCGTGCCGGGAATCACCACCGACACCCACTTCATCCGGCTCTCCCAGCGCTTCGGCTGGACCCGGCAGACCAAGCCCGAGGGGATCGAGCGCGAGGTCGGCGAGCTGTTCCCCAGGAAGGACTGGGTACTGCTGAATCACCGGGTGATCTGGCATGGACGCCGTCGCTGCCATGCCCAGCGGCCGGCCTGTGGCGTGTGCCCGGTGGCCCGGCTGTGCCCTTCCTTCGGCATCGGGCCGACCGATCCCAAGGTGGCGGCGAAGCTCGTCCGGGAGCCGCGCGGTTAGCCGGGACGTCCTCCGGGTCGGCGCCTTTGCCCCGAGCTAGCAGATCCCCGGGGTGGCGCAGGCCAGAACCGCGCTGCCGCCCCGGTCCGGAGGTCGGTCTGTTCGGGATCGGTGCCGCCGAGCACCACCGGATGGGCCGGGGTAGTGTGGTCCGGTGCCTGAAGCCGACCGTCCCACGCCATTGCGCCGGGCGTTGGCTTGGCCGGCCGCGGGTCTGGCCGCCGCCCTGATCGCCGGCTGCAGCACGGTCGTCCCAGCGGATTCGCCTACGCCGACACCGGACGTGGACCTGGTGGCGGCCCGCCGGGCCGCCGGGATCGCGGACTGCCCCCAGCCCGCCGGCGAGCCGGTCGAGGACGGGCTGCCCGAGTTGAACCTGGAGTGCCTGGGCGGGGACGTCACCGTGCCGTTGGGTGCGCTGCGCGGACCGATGGTGATCAACCTGTGGGCGCAATGGTGCCTGCCGTGCCGGCAGGAGGCTCCGGTGCTGGCTGCCTTCGACGAGTCCCGCGACGACGTGAGCCTGCTCGGTATCAACTACGACGACCCAGAGCCCGATTGGGCGATCGAGTTCGCCCGGCTCGCCGGCTGGGCCTGGCCGCAACTGGCCGACCCCGACAAGACCGTCCAGGCTCCGCTGGGAATCCCCGGCATCCCGGTCTCGCTGTTGCTCGATGCCGAGGGACGGATCGTCGCCCGGCATCACGGAGCGTTCGCCGATGTCGGGCAACTGACCACCTGGGTGGACGAGGGGCTGTCGTGAGCACCCCACGGAGTTCTTCTCTTTCGCTGCGCTCCCCCGAACAACTCCGCGGGGACCCCGCATGAAGGTCCCCGGGGAGTTGCGTGACGGGGTGCGCCGCTTCGACGCCGGCACCCTGTCACGGATCCAGGGCACCCGTCCGCCCGGCGGAGGCCGGCCAGCTGCCGTCCTGATCCTGTTCTCCCGGCCCGGCGACGACTACGAGATCGTCTTCGTCGAGAAGAACGCGGATCTGCGCAGCCACGCCGGGCAGATCGCCTTTCCCGGCGGCACGATGGAACCGGACGAACGCGACCCGGTCGCTGCCGCGCTACGGGAGGCCGAGGAGGAGGCCGGCATCGTCCCGTCAAGCGTCGAGGTGCTGGGGGCATTGCCGAAGGCGCACATCCGGCGCAGCGGTTTCGACGTCACCTCGGTGATCGGCTGGTGGCGCGAGCCGCGTCCGCTGGTGGCGGCCGATCCGTTCGAGATCCAGGCCGTCCACAGCATCGCCGTCCCGTCTCTGCTTGATCCGGCGAATCGGCTCACCTGGGAACTGCCCAACGGCTACCGCGGCCCGGCGTTCGTGATCGATGAACTGTTCATCTGGGGGTTCACCGCCTACCTGCTGGACGGCATGTTCGATCTGCTCGGCTGGACGCAGCCGTGGGATGAGACAGTGACCGCGCCAATTCCGCCACGCTTCTTCAGCGAGCGGCTGTAGGTCTATCCCAGTTCGGGACGCTTCGGGCTCGGGCTGCCGGTCAACGAGAGCGAGTTGGCTTCGGCGATCGCGCCCTTGACCGCGTTGCCGAGTACGGCGCCGGTCTGCTCCGCCTGGCTGATGCTGCGTTCGGGCTTGGTGAACACCATCCGCTTCCGGGCGATCAGGGCCAGGGTGCCTGCGGTGAGCAGCAGGAGGATCGCGACGATCGCGAATCCCCAGGCCGCGGCACCGAGGATGGGCAGCTGGAACCAGGTCATGAACCCCAGTGAGAGCAGGAAGGACAGAGCCAGGAAGATCAGGGTGCCGGCGGTGATCGCCAGGTAGGCGGCCGCTCCGAGCAGCCCTGCGCCGATCCCTGCGGTCCTGGCCTGCGGCACCAACTCGGCCTTGACCAGATCGATTTCGCCCTTCACGATGGCGCGGACATCGGTCTGGATGTCCTTGATGATGCCGGCGAGATCCTGCTCTGCCATCTGCTGGTCCCCTCGTGCGGTGGTGACCCCACACTACTGAGTTACCGCGGAGCGCGCGCCCCCTGCGTCCGACTCATCGCCGTCCGAGGTCTCCAGGCTGTGGTGGAACTCCCGACATCGGTGCCGGTCCGCATGGTGCCCGACCGGTGTGCAGGGTGCTCACAACCGGATGCGCAGCCCGGCGTCGTCGGTCTCCAGCGGCGCGGTCAGCTCGGTGTGGTCGACCGTGCCCTGCCAGCAGGTGACCGTGTAGGGCAGCAGCAGGGGATCGGGGATGCGCGCCACCTGGTCGTACAGTGCGCCGGTTTCGGCCAGGACGCGCTCGGCCAGGTCGGACTGCGCGGTACCGAAGCCGTCGAGCCGATGCACCATGGCGAGCAGATCGGGTCGCGCCACCGGCACCCAGCGGCGGAACTCGCGTCGCTGCAGCATCGGGAAGTAAGGGTTGTCGTGCAGCGCGCTCGCGGTCGCGGAGATCGCGGTGCCCGTCATGGCCTGCGGATCGATCTGACGGACGATTCCAGCCAGCCGGCGTACCCACGGCACGGAATCGTCCCGGTCGGTGTGGACAACCACAAGTCCGCCCCCCGGTCGCAGCACCCGGGCGAACTCGGCCAGTGCCAGTCGCGGAGGCAACCCGTGCAGGGTGTCGGCCACCACGATCCGGTCGAAGAGGCAGGGCGCGAACGGCAGCGCGTCCGGGGCGGCGGCGACGGCGACCGTCGCCGGGCTGCGCCGGGCGTTGGCCAGGCGTGCGGGGTCGCGCGCCACCAGGGTGAGCCGGTGCAACTCGGGGCTGAAGCGCATCGCCAGGCCGAAGGAGGGAGCCCCGACGGCCAGTACCGAGCCTGCATCCGCGGTCAGCCACTCGACCGCGGCGGGCGGGAAGGCTCTGGAGGGGGCCATGTGCGCATCGTACGTGGCTCTCGGGACGGGATCCGTCAGGCGCGGCCTGTGGACAACGGAAGTTTTCCACAGGCGGACGGATTGCCTGGCACAATGCGGCTCCGGCTGACAAGAGTGCGGACGTGGATGGTGTTGACGTGCTGGTCGTGGCCGGGCCTGGTGAGACACAGGAGGCCGTGCTCGCCGCGGCCGCGGCGCAGGAACTCGTCACTCGCACGGTGACGGGCGCAGCGGAACTGGCCGATGGCTGGCGAGAGGCGGGATCGGTCTTCGTCGCAGACGACTTCGCCGCCGCGGTGGCCCAACACGCGCTGCCGCCACGCGAGGGAGTGTTTCTGGTGGGGGCCGACGACGCGCTGTTGACCAGGTGGTCCGCTCCCTTGGGGGCACGGGTGATCGCGCTGCCGGCGGGCCGGGCCTGGCTGGGCGTGGTGCTGGGTGGGGGGGGGCCGGCAGCGGTTCGGACGCCGGTGATCGCGGTGCTGGGCGGTGCCGGTGGAGCGGGTGCGTCCACGCTCGCCGGTGCGCTGGCCTGCTTGGC
>JASGEM010000080.1:0-26239 GCA_049841235.1 Propionicimonas sp.
GTCCTGGCCAGGCAATCTGGCCAGGACCACTTTGCATGTTCTGGGCAGACACGATCCACTCACGAAGACTGGCGCCCGCCTCGTCGGCTTCCACGGCGTCTGGCCGGCCCGTCGTCGGCCGGGATGGTCGTGGGTGACAGTAGTCTGACCGGACACCTCGGGTGCGCAACTCGGACGGGCGGACGGTCACGTGGACGCGCCGCCGGGTTCGGACGGGCTCCTGGGCTAGAATTCCGGCGCTCCCTCGCGTTGCGAGGCCGACCCATGGAGGGCTGATGGACTATCGGGGACTCGTGCGCGGACCGCGGCGGCTGCTGGCAGCGATGCTGGCCGGCTGTCTGATGCTGGTCGCCACCGCCTGCAGCCCATCCGACCCGACTCCCTCGCTGCGCACCCTCACGGTGGGCGCCACGCTCGAGCCGCCGGCGATGGATCCCTTCCAGAACACTGCGGCGTCGATTCCGCAGGTGCTGCTGTACAACGTCTACGAGACCCTGCTGAAGGTGAACTCCGAAGGTCACCTGACCCCGCTGCTGGCCCAGCGGTGGACGGTCAGCCCGGACCGCAAGACCTACACCTTCTACCTGAACCCGGCGGCGAAGTTCGCCTCGGGCGCACCGGTGGACGCCGAGGCGGTGAAGGCCAACATCGACCGGCTGCGCAACGACCCGAAGCTCACCGAGACGCTGCGGGCTCAGCTTGAGGTGGTCGACTCGGTGGAGGTGCTGGATCCGGCCCGCGTCGTGATCACGCTGAACCGCCCGTCGTTGATGTGGCTGTACGAGATGTCCTCGACCCTCGGCATGATGGTCGATCCCACCTTCACCGGCGACCTGGCCAGCGTCACGGCAGGCTCGGGCCCGTACAAGCTGGAAGCTCACAATCGCGGGCAGAGCGTGGTGCTCAGCCGCAACGAGGAGTACTGGGGTACGCCGGGACGATTCGACCATGTCACCTTCCGCTACTCCACCGACCCGAATCCGACCAACGCCTCGATGCTGGCCGGCGAGCTCGACGTGATCGCCAACCTTCAGTTGCCCGACGCTCTGCCGCAGTTCTCCGACACGAGCCGGTTCACCACGATCACCGGCACGACCAATGGCGAGGTGGTGCTGGGCCTGAACAACGCCACCGAGGCCCTGTCGAAGCCCGAGGTTCGCCGGGCGCTCACCATGGCGATCGACCGCAAGGCCCTGCTCGACACGGTGTGGAACGGTCAGGGCACGCTGATCGGTTCGATGGTGGTGCCGACCGACCCATGGTGGGAGGACCTGTCGAACCTGACCCCCTACGATCCCGAGAAGGCCAAGGAACTCCTCGCCGAAGCCGGCTACTCCGATGGGCTGACGCTGCGGCTCCGCGTCCCGGTGATTCCCTACGCGGTGAAGTCCGCCCAGTTCGTCGCCTCGCAGCTGCGTGACATCGGGGTGACCGCCACCATCGAGGAACTGGAGTTCAGCCGCTGGATCCCTGAGGTGCTCACCAACGGCGACTACGACATGACGATCGTCGGACACGTCGAGGCGCGCGACATCGCCAAGTTCGCCAATCCGGATTACTACTGGCACTACGACAGCGCGGAGTTCCGCCGGCTGTTCACCACCGCGGACGAGGCCAGTGAAGAGGATGCACCGCCGCTGATGAAGAGGGCTGCGCGCTACTTGGCCGAGGATGCCGCGGCGATCTGGCTGTTCGCGCTGCCCAATCTGGTGATCACCAAGTCGACCATTACCGGGGTGGCCCAGAACGCGACGTCCCTCAGCTTCGATCTCACCACGATCGCCAGCGCGTGAGGACATGGGCCGCTACCTGCGACGCCTGGGGATCTTCGCCGTCACCCTGTTCGGTGCCTCGATCCTGATCTTCGCCGTCACCGCGGCGCTGCCGGGCGACATCGCCCAGGTGCTGCTGGGGACGGACGCCACTCCCGAGAGGGTGGCCGCGTTGCGCCGCGAGTTCGGCCTGGATCGCCCGCTTCCGGTGCGGTACCTGGAGTGGCTGGGCGGGGTGCTGACCGGCAACTTCGGGGTCTCGCACCTCAGCCGCCAGCCGGTGTTGGCGCTGATCGGACCGAGTCTGGCGGTGACCGCCTGGCTGGTCGGGCTGGGCATCCTCGGCGCCCTGCTGATCGCACTGCCGGCCGGCATGATCGCCGCCCTGAAGCGACGGCACTGGCAGGGTTTCGCGGTGAACGCGCTGGCCCAGCTGGGCATGGCGATCCCGGTCTTCTTCGGCGGCATGCTGATCGTTCTGATCTTCTCGGTCTGGCTGGGCTGGTTGCCCCCCAATGGCTACGTCCCGCTGCGGACCAACCCGACGCAGTGGGCGCGCCACCTGGTGCTGCCGGTGGCTACCTTGAGCCTGGTGCAGGGCGCGGTGCTGATCCGCTACGTCCGCTCGGCCTTCGTCGAGGTGCTCAGCGAGGACTACTACCGCACCGCGCGGGCGATCGGCTGGATGCCCGCTGCCGCTCTGCTGCGACACGGCGTGCGCAATGCCGCGGTCTCGCTGGTGACCGTGATCGGCCTGCAGCTCTCGGCGGTGCTGGTGGGTGCGATCGTGGTCGAGTACGTGTTCGTCCTGCCCGGCCTGGGCTGGCTGTTGCTGAACGCGGTCGCTCAACGGGATCTGTTCGTCATCCAGGGCACGGTGATGTTCCTGGTGCTGGCGGTGCTGGTGATCAACGCCATCGTCGATTTCTCCTACCTGCTGATCGATCCTCGGCAACGAGCACGGGGTGAGGCCGGGTGAGAAGCTTCCAGCTCTGGCTCGGCGTCGCGCTGGTGACGCTGGTGGTGACGGCCGCCCTGGTCTCGTTGTTCTGGACGCCCTTCGATCCGATCCAGGTGGTGCCCGCCAAGAAGCTGCTGCCGCCCGGCTGGCCCCACCTCCTGGGTACCGACGGCTTCGGGATCGACATCCTGAGCCAGTTGCTGGTAGGGGCCCGGATGTGCCTGGTGGTGGGCATCATCTCGGTCAGTCTCGCCACGGTGATCGGCGTCCCGTTGGGGATGCTCGCCGGTCAGGCCGGCGGCTGGGTCTCCGAGGTCGTGATGCGCATCTCCGACGTGGTCTACGCCTTCCCTGCGCTGCTGCTGGCGATCCTGCTGGCCGCCGGCTTCGGGGCGTCCACCGTCACCGCGATGGTGGCGATCGGCGTGGCGACCATCCCTGCCTTCGCCCGGGTGGCCCGGGCCGGAACGCTGCAGGTGATGGCCAGCGACTTCGTCCTGGCTGCGCGGTCGTCGGGCACCAACCGGTGGGGGATCGCCGGGCGGCACGTGCTGCCGAACATCGCTCCGCTGGCCGGTGTCCAGGCGTCGGTGGCCTTCGCGATGGCGATCCTGGCCGAGGCCGCGTTGAGCTACCTGGGCCTGGGCACCCCGCGTCCCACCCCGACCTGGGGGACGATGCTGCGCGACGCCCAGCAGTTCTTCTCCACCGCGCCGTTGCAGGCGGTCTGGCCCGGCCTGGCGATCGCGCTGGCCGTGCTGGGTTTCAACCTGCTGGGAGACGGGCTGCGCGATCATCTCGACCCCCGGCTGCGGGAGGGGGTGCAATGACCACCCCACAACGTTCTTCTCCTCCGCTGCGCTCCCCCGACCAACGTCGCGGGGAACCCGGAAGAACCACCCCACAACGTTCTTCTCCACCGCTGCGCTCCCCCGAACAACATCGCGGGGACCCCGGAAGAGGCCTGCTGGAAGTGACCGACCTGACGGTCGAGTTCGGACGCCGCCGCACCCGCGCGGTGGACGCGGTGAGCTTCAGCCTGGAGCCCGGCGAGAGGCTCGGCATCATCGGTGAATCGGGCTCGGGCAAGACCGTCACGGCGCTGGCCGTGATGGGCCTGCTGGCGGAGAACGCCCATGTCACCGGCTCGATCCGCTGGCGCGGCGAGGAGCTGCTCGGTCGTCCGGAGCGCGAACTGGCCAGGCTGCGGGGCAACGCCATGAGCATGGTCTTCCAGGAGCCGATGACCGCCCTCGACCCAACCATGCGGGTCGGGCGCCAGGTCGCCGAGGCCTTCGTCCTGCACCGCGGGAACGCCTCCGGCTCGGCCCGGGCACGGACCGTCGAGATGCTGGACGCGGTCGGCCTGCCCGGTGCCGAACGGATCGCGGAGGCCTTCCCGCACCAGCTCTCCGGCGGTCAGCGCCAGCGGGTGATCCTGGCGATGGCCCTGATCAACGGCCCCGACCTGGTGATCTGCGACGAGCCGACCACCGCCCTGGACGTCACGGTGCAGGCGAAGGTGCTGGAACTGCTGGACGAGGTGCTGACCGCCGAGCGGGCGGCCTGTCTGTTCATCAGCCATGACCTGGCGGTGGTCTCCCGGGTGAGCCGTCAGGTGATGGTGATGCTCGACGGCCAGGTCGTGGAGCGGGCGCCGGCCGCCCAGCTGTTCACCGCACCCGTCCACCCCTACACCCGGGGACTGGTCGCCACCGCCCGGCTCGACCTGGTGACGCCCGGCGACCGGCTGCCCACGGTCGAGGACTTCTACGCCCAGGCGGCCCGGTCATGAGCGGGGAACTGTTCCGGGCCGAGAGCCTGACCCGCGTCTACGCCGACGGCCGCCGCCGGGTGGAAGCGCTGCGGGAGGTCTCGCTCACCGTGGCATCCGGCCAGCGGCTGGGCATCGTGGGGGAGTCGGGGTCGGGGAAGTCGACCCTGATCCGGCTGCTGGCGGGGCTGGATCGTCCCACCGCTGGTCGGATCTGGTTCGACGGCACCGAGGTCACCGGGCGCCACGAGCGCGAACTCGGCTTCCTCCGCGCCGCCGTCCAGTTGGTCTTCCAGGATCCCTGGTCCTCGCTGAACCCGCGAATGCGGGTGGGCGACATCATCACCGAGCCACTGCGTTCCAGGCTGGTGCGGCGCCATCTGCCCGCCGACGTGGACCATCGGGCGCGGCTGGCCGAGGTGATGGCGGACGTCGATCTGCCGCCGGAGTTCGCCGATCGCTACCCGCACGAGTTCTCCGGCGGCCAGCGGCAGCGGATCGCGATCGCCCGCGCGCTGGCACCCCGTCCCGATGTGCTGATCGCCGACGAGCCGGTCTCCGCCCTCGACGTCTCGGTGCGCGCCCAGGTGATGAACCTGCTGAACGACCTGGTGGCCGGCCGTGGCCTCACCCTGATCGTGGTCAGCCACGATCTGATGGTGGTCCGCCACCTGTGCGACACCATCGCGGTGATGCAGGCCGGCCGGATCGTCGAACAGGCTCCCGCCGAACAGGTCTACGGTGACCCGCAGATGGACTACACCAAGGCGCTGCTCGCGGCCGTTCCCCGGTTCGCCGCCGGCTGAGCGGCTGTCGGCGTCTACCATGGCGCGGTGAGCGACGGCCCGGATCTCGCGCTGTACGTCAACCAGCACACGCTGGGCGGCCGCGGTGTCCCCGCCGTCGTCGTCCACCTGGCCGACGGCGCCGAACCGAAACTGGTGTGGCGCAATGAACGCGGTGGGCTGACCTTCAGGATCGGCGAGCACTTCGTGAAATGGAGCCCTCGCGACGCCGGAATCGACCTGGACGGGGAACGGCGGCGGCTCGACTGGATCTCGTCACGCCATCCGGCCCCGCGGGTGCTGGCCGCCGGTGCCGACGCGGAGGCGCAGTGGCTGGTGACCGCCGCGCTTCCCGGCGAGCACGCCATCGGTCCGAGATGGCGGCGCCGCCGGGGCGAGGCGCTGCACGCCATCGCCGTCGGGTTGCGTGCCCTGCACGCGCTACCCATCGACGACTTCCCCGCGGCGTGGACGCGGGGCAGCTGGGTGGGGCTCACTCCGTCCGCGCTCGGACCTCGCCCGCCGGTCGACGATCCGGTGATCGTGCACGGCGACGCCTGCGCCCCGAACACCCTGATCTCGCCGGAGGGGGAGTGGACGGGGAATGTCGACTTCGCAGACCTGGCCGTCGGTGACCGCTGGGCCGACCTGGCCATCGCCTCGATGAGCATCGACTGGAACTTCGGCGCCGGCCACCAGGACGAGTTCTTCGAGGCCTACGGCATCGCCCCGGATCCGGAGCGCATCCGGTACTACCGGGCCCTCTGGGACGCGGAGTCCTGAGCGGAGACCGTGTTCGGTCGCGCAAGGGTCTTGGCGAGCCGGGCCGGGCACGCTAGGGTGAGCGCCGAAGGTTTGTCACCCGGATGGGGCAAGATCTGGTCGCTGCGGCGTCCAGGTCTTTTTTGTTTTCCGGGACGGGACGTGAGGAGGCGTCATGGCAGGTATCGAGTGGGGAGCGCTGGGTCGGGAGATCCTCCAGGCCGTTGGTGGGGAGGGCAATGTGCGGTCGGTGAACCACTGCGCCACCCGGTTGAGATTCCAGCTGCGGGACAGCGCTGCGGCCGACCGCGCCCGGATCGAGACGCTGCCCGGGGTGATCTCGGTGGTGGAGGCGTCCGGGCAGCTTCAGGTGGTCGTCGGCAACAACGTGGCACGGGTCTACGAGGGCCTCGGGATCGCCGGAAACGGAACGCAGGAGCCGGAGCCGGGCACGAAGGGCAACATCGTCAGCCGCACGATGGAACTGATCTCCGCCATCTTCGCTCCGGTCATCTGGCTGCTTGCCTCCACCGGTCTGTTCAAGGCACTGCTCGTGGTCGCAGTACAGCTCGGCTGGCTGGATCCCGCCGGGCAGACGTACACGATCCTCAACGCCGCTGCCGACGCCTTCTTCTACTTCCTGCCGATCCTGCTGGCGGTGTCGGTCGCGAAGCGTTTCCGCGCGAACATGTACGTCGCCATGACCCTGGGCGGCGCGCTGGTCTACCCCAGCATCGCGGCCCTGGCGTCCGCCGGCGAACCGGTGAGCTTCCTCGGCATCCCCGTGGTGATGATGAGCTACGCCTCGTCGGTCATTCCGATCATCGTCGCGGTGTGGGTGCAGTCCTACCTCGAGCGGGGGTTGCAGCGCATCCTCCCGGACGCGGTGCGCAACCTGCTGATGCCGCTGCTGACCCTGGCGATCATGGTGCCGTTGGTGCTGATCACCATCGGTCCTGCCTCGACCTACCTCAGCCAGGGCATCTCGAACGGAATCACCTGGCTGTGGTCGCTGAGCCCTCTGCTGGGCGGCGCGCTGCTCGGCGGGCTGGTGCAGGCGCTGGTCATGTTCGGACTCCACTGGGGCCTGCTACCGGTGATGATCAACGATCTCTCGACACAGGGATACTCGCTCATCTTCGGACCGCTCATGCCGGCCGGGCTCGCCCAGGCCGCCGCCGCGTTGGCCGTGATGTTCCGCAGCCGCGATCGCGAGTTGAAGAAGGTGGCGGGCTCGGCCTCGCTCTCCGGCTTCGTGGCCGGGGTCACCGAGCCGGCGATCTACGGCGTCAACCTGCGGCTGAAGCGTCCGTTCGCGTTCGCGCTGGCCGGTGGCGCGGTGGGCGGCGCGATCGCCGCGGTCGGCGGCTCGGGTTCGACAACGTTCATCTTCCCCGGACTGCTCGCCCTGCCGGCGCTCTCGCAGGTCGGCAACTTCACGCTGCAACTGGTGGGCTCGGCGGTGGCGATCGTGATTGCCTTCGGCCTGACCTTCGTGCTGGGCGTGAAGGAGCCGAAGGGCGCCAGGGTTGCCACGGCGCCCACGCCGGCAGTCACCTCGCCGGCCGCGCTGGTGAGCGAGATTCTGGCGCCGGTCGCAGGCCGGATCGTCCAGCTGACCGAGGTGGGCGACAAGGTGTTCGCCTCCGGCGTGCTGGGCAAGGGGGTCGGGATCGTGCCCGAGGACGGACGTATTCTCGCCCCGGTCAGCGGCACGGTCGTGACCGCGATGAAGACCGGGCACGCCTTCGGCATCCGAGCCGAGGACGGCACCGAGGTGCTGGTACACATCGGCATCGACACCGTCCAGCTGGAAGGACGGCATTTTGAGCTGTCGATCGAGGCCGGAAGCCAGGTGACGGCCGGTCAGCCCGTCGGGACGGTGGACCTGGCGGCGGTCAGGGAGGCAGGCTACGACACGACCGTGATCGTGGTGATCACCAACAGCGGCTCGCTGGGCGATGTGCTTCCGGCGACCGCAGCGCGGGTGGACGCCGGGCAGCCGGCGATCGTTGTCGAAAGGTGAGCTACTGCCGACGGGCACCGGTGGAGGAGGAACCGGCATGCGAGTGGTCAAGGTTCTGAACAACAACGTGCTGCTCGCTGCCGAGGAGGACGGCCGGCCGGTGATTCTCACCGGCCGGGGCCTCGCCTTCGACGTCGAGGTGGGCGACGACATCTCCAGTGATCGGGCGACCCAGGTGTTCCGGCCGGAAGCGGGGGAGTCGCCGGCCGCGATGGCCTCCTTCCTGGTCGATCTACCGCCTGAGCGGCTCGCGTTGGCCGCACGGCTGCTCGAGCGGGCGTGCATCGAGTTCGGCACGGAGTTCCGGCAGAACAACGTGATACCGCTCGCGGACCATCTGCACTACGCGCTGGCTCGTCATCAACGCGGCGAGATCGTCGAGTATCCGCTCTCCGCCGAGGTACCGCATCTCTTTCCGGCCGAGTACGCCTTCGGGCTGCGCGCGCTGGCGGTCACCTATGCCGAGACGGGGGTGCGACTGCCTGACGGAGAGGCGATCCCGATCGCGCTGCACCTGGTGAACGCCCAGTTGTCGGCGCCCGACATGCACCGCACCATGATCCTCGCCGAACTGCTCGACCAGGTCTTCGACGTGCTCGACGAGGCCTTCCAGAAGGTCGACCGCAGGTCGGTCAGTGCCGCCCGCTTCATCACCCACTTGCGGTACTTCTTCGCCCGGCATGCCGCGGGCAGGGCGGTCGATGTGGGCGCAGAGCGGGTCGCCCGGGCACTGGAGGAGGAGTACCCGCAGGCCCACGCGGTCGCGCTCCGGGTCCGGCTCCTGCTCGAGTTGCGGCTGCGCGGACCGATCAGCGATGCCGAGGTGGCCTACCTCACCGTCCACATCGCTCGGCTGATGCTCGATCTGCAGAAAGGCGAATGACCATGCCGCACGCGCATCCAGGCCATCCGGCCCACACCGCGCAGGAGTTCTCGGCGATCGTCGAGGGGCTCGCCCGCACCACCGCCCCGGCGTGGCCCTCGGCGACCGATCGGCTGACCGCCCTGAGCCTGGTCACCGAAGGCGTCGTGGTGGCCTGCGGCCGGCTCCCGGCGGAGGGGCCGGTGGACACCGACTCCGATGCCACCGCGCCGCACGCCTACCGGCTGCGGCACTGGACATCGCCGGGGGAGGGCTACACCGCTGTCAATGACCGGCTGGAGATCGACCTGCACGGCCGGCCCAGCGTGACCCACATCGACACCCTCGGCCACTTCTCGTGGCGGGGTGAGACCTTCGACGAGCGCTGCTCGCGGGTGAACGGCACACCCGTGGCGCCCGACGGCGGGCTGGCCCGGCTGGCCGAGGGCATCATCGGACGAGGTGTGCTCATCGATGTCACGGCGGCTCCGGGCGGCCTGCCCCGCGGTGACCTGATCGGCCGGACGGACCTGGAGGCCGCCCTGGAGCGTCGGGGCGTGGCACCCGGCCCCGCCGACATCCTGTTTCTCAACTTCGGACGTCCCCCGGCGGAGACCGCCGAGCAGATGGCCGGCCGGCCGCAGACCGGTCTGGATGTCGACTGCTTCGAGTTCCTGACCGAATGGGCCCCGCCATTCATCGTCAGCGAAGGGGGCGTCGATCCACGGCCCACCCAGGTGGCCGGGGTCTCGACGCCGTTCCATGTGCTGCTCCTGGCCGGCCTCGGCATCCACCTGGTCGACAACGCCCGCCTGGACGACCTGGCGAGGGCCTGTCAGGCACGCGGCCGCTACGAGTTCGCCTGCGTGCTGGCACCGGTCGAGATTCCCGGCGCCACCGCGTCCCTGCTCAACCCGCTGGTGATCCTCTAGAAACAGCTCCGCCCCACAGCGACCACTGGAGATCAGGCGCTCTGGGACGGTTGGCTGGGTGCTACTCGGCTTCGACCGCCCGGTTGGGCTTGGACTCGCCGGTGTTGACGTAGCTGGCGATCAGCTCGTTCAGGTCGAGGCCGGTGAGCTGCTTGACCACGGCGGGAAGCTCGGTCATCACGGTGGTCGCCTTCTTGGTGAGGTCGGAGGCGCCATCGGTGGAGATCACGGTGAGCTGGTCGATCGCCGACATCGGGGCGGCGACCTCGTGGGCGACCTGCGGCAGCACGTTGACGAGCATGTCGAGCACGGCGGCCTGGTTGTACCGGCTGTAGGCCTCGGCCTTCTTGTCCAGCACCTCGGCCTCGGCGCCACCGGTGGCCAGGGTGGCCGTGGCGCGTGCCTCGCCCTGTGCCCGCTCGACCTCGGCCTGGGCGGTACCGGTCGCGACCTTCGCGGCGGCCTCCGCCTCGCCCTCGGCCCGCAGTGCTTCGGCGGCGGCGATACGCGCGGACTTCTGGGCCTCGGCGGCGAGGATCGCGGCGGCCTTGTCGGCCTCCGCTCTGGTCTCGGTCTGGTAGCGCTTGGCCTCGGCGTCGAGCAGCGTGGCGGCCTTCTGCGCGGCGGCCAGGGTCTCGGTCTCGTAGCGCTTGGCATCGGCCTGCCGGCGGACGGTGGCGTCCAGCTGCCGTTCGGTCAGCACCGCCTGCTGGGTGGCGACCTCCTGCTGGGCGGAGACCAGCTTCTGCTGCTGCGCGGTCTGCTCCAGCGGGCCGGCGTTGGACGCCTCTGCCGCGGCCTTGTCGGTCTCGGCCAGGATCGCGGCCTGCTTCAGCGCCAGGTCCCGCTGCGCGGTGGCGATCGCCTGCTCGGCGGCGGCACGCGCCTGTTCGGACTGCTGCCGCGCCTCGGCCTCGGCGATGTCGGCGGTCTGCCGGATGCGCGCCGCCTCGGGACGTCCCAGGTCGCGCAGGTAGGTGCCGCCCTCGGAGTCGGCGATGTCCTGGATCTGGAAGGTGTCGATCATCAGGCCCTGGCCGGCCAGGTCGGACTCGGCCGCCTCGGCCACCTTGTGGGCGAAGGCGGCACGGTCGGAGATGATCTTGTCGACCTCCATGGCGCCGATGATCGAGCGCAGCGAACCGGTCAGCACCTCGCGGCAGAACTCCTCGACAGCACCCTGCTGGGCGTTGAACCGCTGGGCGGCCGCGCGGATCGCCTCGTCCGTACCGCCGACCTTGACGATCGCCACGCCGTGCACGTTCAGCTTGATGCCCTTGGCGTTGTAGGCGCCACCCACGCCCACCTCGATGCGGTGGGAGGAGAGGTCGATCACGCTGAGCTGCTGGATCAGCGGGATGATGAAGGCGCCGCCGCCTCGGACCACCTTCTGGCCGGAGAGGTCGGTCGTGGTCTGGCCGGTCTCCGGGTCGGTGGTGCGCTTGCCGCCGCGTCCGGTGATCACGAACGCCTCGTTCGGCTTGGCCACCCGGTACCGGGAGGCGATCAGCCAGATCACCAGGAGGGCGACGATCAGGATGCCGATGATTCCTACGACGGGACTGCCGAGCAGGTCGGACAAGGTATTGCCTTTCTATCGAAGGTGGACGACGCGAACACAGGTGGGGGAGACGATCCCGACGATGCTGACCTGCGCGGTGGCCGGGATCTCATCGTCGGAGACGGCGTTGAACCGGTGACGCTCGCCACCGAACCGGACATCGACCTCGCCGATGCCGTCCGCCGGAATCGGGGTCAGGACGGTCGCGGTGGAACCGACCAGCGAGTTGATGGACGAGTCCACGCCGCCGGAGGAGACATTGCGCAGCCTGAAGATCAGCCAGGTGACGCCGACCAGGACGCCGAGCCCGGCCGCGCCACCGACCACCAGCGCGATCGGGAGCGGAAGGCCGATGCCTTCCAGGATGCCTGCGGTGAAGCCGAACATCGCGACGCCGGCGGCGATGCCGGTGAGCGAGAACCAGTCTGTATCGGGAATGAAGTCGAGGGCTCCGTCGGCGACAAGAGCAACTGCACCCACCACGACGGCGACGATACCGATCAGGAACAGGGTGCTCATGGCGCTCGTTTCGTTGGAGTTTGGTCCCACCATACCGGGCGGTGGGTCGCGCCACGTTCCGTCGGTCAGCCGGAGGCCAGGCGGCCGATCACCTCGTCGTGGAGCAGTCCGTTGGTCGCGATGGCGCCGGGGCCGTGGGGGCCGTCCGCCCCGTCCAGGCTGGTGAAGCGTCCGCCCGCCTCGGTGACCACGATCGAGGGGGCGGCCATGTCGTACAGCGCGAGTTCCGGTTCGGCGGCGAGGTCGACCGCGCCCTCGGCCAGCAGCATGTAGCTCCAGAAGTCGCCGTAGGCGCGGGTGCGCCAGCAATCCCGCAACAGGTCGACGAACTGCTGGCCCCGGCCGGATTCCACCCAGCCGCTGATCGAGGAGTACGACAGCGAGGCGTCGTCGATGTCGGAGACCGCCGACACCCGGCAGGGCGTCGCCTGCAGCAACGAACGACCGGTGAAGGCGCCGCCACCCTTCGAGGCCCACCAGCGGCGCCCGAGGGCCGGTGCGGAGACCACGCCGGCCACCACCTCGTCGCCGTTCATCAGTGCGATCAGGGTCGCCCAGACCGGGACGCCACGGACGAAGTTCTTCGTGCCGTCGATCGGGTCGATCACCCAGCGCCGGGGCCCCCAGCCGGAATCCTGCCGCTCCTCGCCGTGGACGGCGTCCCGCGGCCGGGTACGGCTCAGCATCGAGCGGATCGCGTCCTCGACCGCGGTGTCGGCATCGGTGACCGGCGTGAGGTCGGGTTTGCTGGAGACCACAAGGTCACTCGCCTTGAAGCGGCTGGTGGTGATCGAGTCGGCGGCGTCGGCCAGGACGTGAGCCAGGCGCAGGTCCTCCACCAGGGATTGGTCGGGCATGGCCCCAACCTATTGCCTCAGTAGCCCGGCGTGGTCCAGGCGCGCTCCATCCGGCGGAAGGATTCCAGCCGATCGGGAGCCAGCCGCCCGTCGGCCACCGCCTCGTCCAGGGCGCAGTCGACCGAGCCGGTCTCGTGACTGCAGCCGCGAGGGCAGTCGGCGGTGATCTCGGCCAGATCACCGAAGGCTGCGACGATCGAGTCGTGGGTGACGTGGCTGAGCCCGAAGGAGCGGACGCCGGGGGTGTCGATCACCCAACCGCCCGGTGGCGGGAGCTCCAGCAGGATCGCGCTGGTGGAGGTGTGCCGCCCGCGTCCGGTGACGTCGTTGACCTCCCCGGTGGCCCGGTCGATCCCCGGGATCAGCGCGTTGACCAGGGTTGACTTGCCCACACCGGAATGTCCGACCAGGACGCTGTGGCGCCCGGCCAGAGCCTCACGGACGCTGCGCAGATCGCTGCCGGGCTCGACCACCTCGATCCGCAGCCCGAGCGGGGAGTAGATGTCGATCAGATCGTCGGGTACCGCCAGATCGGCCTTGGTCAGCACCAGCAGTGGCTCCAGCCCGGCGTCGTAGGCCGCGACCAGGATGCGATCGATCATGCCGGGACGCGGCGGCGGGTCGGCGAGCGCGACGACGATCGCCAACTGGTCGGCATTGGCGACGATCGGACGTTCGTAGGGATCGTCGTCGTCGGCGGTGCGGCGCAGCACGGTGCGGCGGTCGGCGACCTCGACGATCCGGGACAGCGTCCCTTCCGCACCCGTGGTGTCGCCCACCAGTCTCACCAGATCGCCGACGATCGCGGCCTTCCGGCCCAGGCTGCGGGCCTTGGTGGCGGTCAGCTGGGTGCCGTCCTCCAGCCGGCATCGGTAGCGTCCCCGGTCGACGGTGACCACCTGGGCGGTCACGGCATCGTCGTAGCTGGGGCGGTCCTTGGTGCGGGGACGGGTGCGCCGGGCGGGCCGGTCGAACCCGGCATGCGGATCGGAGGTGATGGATTCGGTGTACCGCCGGCTCATCCGGCGACCAGTTCCTGCCACAGGGCGGGGAAGTCGGGCAGCGTCTTGCCGGTGCAGCCCACGTCGTCCAGTTCGATCCCCGGCACCGCCAGGCCGAGCAGGGCGCCGGCATGGGCCAGGCGATGGTCGGCGTAGGTGTGGAAGACCCCGCTGTGCAGCGGTGCGGGCTCGATCCGCAGGCCGTCCTCGGTCTGCTGGACGCGGCCCCCGAGCGCGGCGAGTTCGCGTTCGAGCGCCGCCAGCCGGTCGGTCTCGTGGCGGCGGATGTGGGCGACGCCGCGGATCGTGGAAGGGCCGTCGGCCAGCGCGGCCAGCGCGGCTGCCACCGGGGTGAGTTCGCTGGTGGCGTGCAGGTCGAGATCGACGCCGCGGAGCCGCGCCGGGCCCTGCACGGCGATCCGGCGGACGCTTCCCGCCTGCTGGTAGGAGATCTCCGCGCCGAAGGCCGCCAGTGCGGCGGCCAGGGCGTCAGCTCCCTGCAGTGAACCCTCCGGCCAGGGGGTGGTCAGCCGTCCGCCGGTGACCAGTGCGGCGGCCAACAGGCTTGCGGCGTTGGTGAGATCGGGCTCGACCTGTTCGTCCATCGGTGAGATCGCCCCGGGGTGCACGCGCCAGCTCAGCGGTGTCGGTTGGTCGATCCGCACCCCGCGCTCGGCGAGCATGCGGACGGTCATCTCGATGTGTGGCAGCGAGGGCAGCGAGCCGCCGGTGTGCTGGACGGCGAGGCCCTCCGGCAGCCGGGCGCCGACCAGCAGCAGCCCGGAGACGAACTGGCTCGATCCGGAAGAATCCAGCGCCACCGCCCCACCGCGGACGGCCGGGCCGCCCGCGACCTCGAAGGGCACCCGGTACGGCTCGCTGACCTCGGCGCCCAGGTCGGCCAGGGCCCCCAGCAAGGGAGCGATCGGGCGGTCGCTCACGGCTGGATCGCCGACGAACCTGGTGGCGCCGGTCGCCAGCGCCGCGATCGGCGGCAGGAAGCGCATCACTGTGCCGGCCAGCCCGACATCGATCACCGCGCCACCCCGGAAGCTCCCGGGCGGGCGAACCTGCAGCGTGTCGTCGTCCAACTCGACGAATCGCACACCGAGCCGGTCCAGCCCGGCGCGCATCAGGTCGGTATCGCGGGCCCGCAGCACCCCGCGGAGGGTGGACGGGCCAGCTGCCAGCGCGGCCAGCAGCAGGCTGCGTGCACTGGTCGATTTCGAACCGGGGACGACGAGTTCCCCGGTGACCGGCGAAGACACCAGCGGCGCCCGCCAAGGGCTCAAGAAAGCACGCTCGCGATCTCCTTGGTTGCCTTGCCGGCGGTCTTCTTCGCGCTCTTCGCCAGTTGGCGGGCCTTCTTCTCGGCGAGCAGCTTGGCACGCGACGATTCGCGGGCGAAGATCTCTTTCTGCGCCCTGGCCTTCCAGGCCAGGTTGGGCCGGCCCTCGGTGTCCATCGCGGCCAGCGCCACTCCGCCGAGCAGGGCGATGTTCTTGCTGAGCAGCGCGTAACGGGCCTCGCGGTCCGCACCGGCGGCGGCCTGCAGCGGGTTGGAGGCGAGCACATGCGGCACCATGGTGGCCGCCAGCAGCCCGGCACCCGCCCGGCGTCCGATCCCGGTGGCCAGGCTGAGCCCGCCGATGAACTGCGCGATCCCGGTGGCCTTCACCAGTCCGGTGGTGTCCTGCGGCAGGTAGACGGCGGCCTGCTTGGGCAGCGTCCGATTGGCCAGCGGCAGCAGGGTCTCTGCCACCGGTTCGGCCGCCTCGGCGAATTCCTCCGGATGGCGCATCGCCTTGTAGCCGTTCACGATGAAGTAGCTGGCCAGCATCGTCCGGGCAACGGCACGCAGAATGGTCATGGCTCATTCCTAGCGCGCCCGCGGCGCTGTGCCAAGCCGAATCGGCCGATCCGTTGGCTGGAACGGCGATTATCGTGGGTGCCATGTGCGGCAGATACGCCTCCTCGGCCAGTCAGGAACTGCTGGAGGACCTCTACGAGATCGATGACACGGTGGCGATGCCGGCGCCCTCCTGGAATGTCGCCCCGACCGACCAGGTCCCCGCGGTGATCGAACGGGCCGGCGAGGAGGGATCGCGCCGCAAACTTGTCGCGCTGACCTGGGGGCTGGTTCCGTCCTGGTCGTCCGATGCCCGCGGCGGTGCCCGGATGATCAACGCCCGGGTCGAGACGGTGGCCACCAAACCCGCCTTCCGCAGGGCCTTCGCGGCACGCCGCTGCCTGCTGCCGGCCGACGGCTTCTACGAGTGGGAGGACACCGGAGCCCGCGAGCGGGGCAAGCCGGTCAAGCAGCCCTATTTCGTCCATCCGGCTGACGCCGGGCTGTTGGCCATGGCGGGCATCTACGAGTTCTGGAAGTTTCCGGACGGAACCTGGCTCACCAGCTGCAGCATCATCACGACCACGGCGGCCGACCAGCTCGGTCACCTGCACGACCGGATGCCGATGGTGGTGGCGCCGTCGGCTTGGGACGACTGGCTCGACCCCGGCTTCGGCGGCGATCCGCGCGACCTGCTGCAGATCCCGGCGCAGGTCCTCACCGCCCACCCGGTCTCGCGGGCGGTCGGCAATGTCGCCAACAACCATCCCGGCCTGATGGCGCCGATCGGGGAATAGCCGAGTGGCCGGCGGCGGTTGAACCGGTGTGATCTCAACTCTGACGCTCCCGGTGGGTCGTTCGCTGGTCGAGGAGCTACCCTCGATGCTGATGACCCTGCCGACCGTGCCAGATGAGATGACCGCCAGCGAAGCGGCCGAGACCGACGCCGAACGGGCGCTGCGGTTCGAGAACGATGCGCTGCCCTACCTCGACCAGCTCTACGGCGCCGCGCTGCGGATGACCCGCAACCCGGCCGATGCCGAGGACCTGCTGCAGGAGACCTTCGCGAAGGCCTTCGCCGCCTTCCATCAGTTCACCCCGGGCACCAACCTGAAGGCCTGGCTGTACCGGATCCTCACCAACACCTTCATCAACACCTATCGCAAGAAGCAGCGCCAGCCGGCCGAATCCGGCGGCGACACCATCGAGGATTGGCAGCTGGCCCGTGCCGAGGCGCACACCTCGACGGGACTGCGCTCGGCCGAGATGGACGCTCTGGACCGGATGCCCGACTCGGCGGTGACCGAGGCGATGCACGCCCTCGCCCCCGACTTCCGGCTGGCGGTCTACCTCGCCGATGTCGAGGGGTTCTCCTACAAGGAGATCGCCGAGATCATGGGCACGCCGATCGGCACGGTGATGTCCCGGCTCAATCGTGGCCGCAACCAGCTGCGGCGGCTGTTGGCCGATTACGCCCGGGAACACGGCCTGATCCCGGAGGCCGACGATGAGTGAGCATGTCTGCGACCACATCCTGGAGCGGCTGTACGCCTTCCATGACCAGGAGCTGACCGAGGCCGAGGCCGACGAGATCCGCGAGCACCTGCTGGCCTGCGAGCCCTGCCTGGATCGCTACGACGTCGAGCAGGCGCTGCGGATGCTGATCCGGCGCTGCTGCTCGGGACAGGCGGCTCCCGAGAGCCTGCGGCTCCGGATCCGCACCACCATCACCCGGACGGTGATCATCAGCGACGGCGGCTAGAGAGCGCCGACCGCCGACCTGCTGGACCGATTCAGCCGGTCCCGAACTCCAGCACCAGACCACGGAGTTGATAGCCCTCGATCAGATTGTCCCAGGCCAGGGTGGGCTCGGCGACGATCCGGGGACGCAGGGCGAGCAGGCGGCCGAGCAGGAGGTCGGTCTCCAGCAGCGCCAGAGGCTGGCCCGGGCAGCGGTGGGCGCCGTCACCGAAGCTGAGCCCGGCGGCGTTCACCCCGGGTGGGAGCGGCCGCCCCGGGCAAAGATCGAGCGGGTCGGAACCAACCGCCTCGGGGTCGGCGTTGGCCGGACGAATACACAGGTCGACCAACTCGCCGGCCGGGATCGTCCAGGTCCGATCGCCCTCGGCCACCTCGATGGCCGCGGTCGCCCGCCGGTAGAGATGACCGACCACCGGCTCGAGCCGGATCACCTCGTTCAGGATCGCGAACCGCTCCGGCTGCCCGGCGGTCAGGTACCGCTCCAGCAACCGCGGATACCGCAGCAGTTGCCAGGCGCACATCACGATGAACTCCCGGGTCGTCACCATGCCCGCGGTGCCGTAGGTGACGCACTCCACCAGGATGTCGGCGTTCGTGTAGCCCTCATCGAGCAGGTGGCTGATCACGTCTCCGCGACGCCGCCGGCGGCGCGACCGGATCGCCGGCCTGACATCGGCCAGATAGAACCGGCCGATCGGCAGCAGGGCGTTCACCGCGGCCCGCGCCCACATCGTCGGGGTGCGACCGAAGTCGGGCCGGGTGACATCCAGCGGCGGCTGGTTGAAGAAGCTCACCAGCCGCTTGGCCATCGCCGGCACCGGAGCGTGAGTGAGCCCGATCACTTCGGCCGTGACCTCGACCGTGTACAACAACGCCAACTCGTCGAGCCGGCACGTCCCGGCGGCCTGAGCATCGGCGAGCAGCCGGCCGGCGCAGGCCGTCATCTGCTCGGCGTACCGTTCCTGCACCACTCGCGGCGCGAAGAACCGCGCCACCTTGCTGCGCTGCTCATCGTGGAGCGGCCCGTCCGAGACCAGGATCGGGTGGTGGCGCAGGTAGCCCTTCGGGATGGCCTCGGCGGTGAAGCCCGCCTGGGTCGACGACTCCCGGGCGCGCAGCACCTGCCGGGCCACCGCCAGCGAACGGATCCGCCAGACCGCACCCTCCCGCACCACCCGCGGGGTGTCGCCCTCGCCCGGCTTCCGGGCCCGGCGCCGGTCCTGTCCGTTCATCGCAGCTCCTGTGCCCGCCATGAGCGGGTTGCCGCGGGCGAGAACGCCTGGCACGATCGCGGAGACACCAGGGAGGCCGCATGGACGAGGTGAAGGGAGACGCAGGCCTGGCCGGCGCCTTCGACCAGGCGGCTCCCCGCTACGACCTGCTGACCGGACTGAATCCCGGCTACCACCGCCATCTGGACGCCGCGGCCCGCCAGTTGGCCGAACGGCTCGGCCCCGATCCGGGCCTGCTGCTCGACCTGGGCTGCGGGTCCGGCTCGTCCACGGCCGCGCTGCTGCGGCACGCGCCATCGGCGAAGGTGGTCGGCGTCGACGCTTCGGCCGGGATGCTCGCCCAGGCACGATCCAAGCGATGGCCGGCCGGTGTCGAGTTCTACCACCTGCCGGCCCAGCAGCTGGCAGATCTGGCCCTGCCGCAGGCGGATGGCGCGCTCGCCGCCTACCTGCTGCGCAACCTCAGTCCCGGTGATCGGGACCGCACGCTGGCCGTCATCCTCGGCCGTCTCCGGCCGGGCGGCTGGCTGGTCGTCCAGGAGTACTCGGTCGCCGGACGGCGCTGGGCCACCGCGGTGTGGACGGTGGTCTGCTGGCTGGTCGTGATCCCGCTCAGCTGGCTGGTGCGGGGTTCGCCGCGGCTCTACCGCTACCTCTGGCGCAGCGTCCGTCACTTCGACAGCACGGCCGACGTCCTGGTGCGGCTCGGAAAGGTCGGCTTCACCGCGGTCGAACGGCGGCCGGTGACCGGCTGGCAGCGCGGCATCCTGCACACCTTCCTCGCCCAGCGTCCTCACCTGCCTGCTCCCGGCCGGGAGTGAGCGAGCGCCTCGGCTCGTAGCCCGCAGTGTCCGGCACGTCATGAACCGGCCATCGAGCACGCGACCTCCCGCGCCGCCGCAGCGATGCGGTGCCCCAGCTGGGGGCAACCCGTCGGCGCAAGGTGCTGGTACCGTCCGCCCACCGCCAGCGGCAGCATCGGGCGGGCGGCGTGGAGCCGCTCGGCGAGGGTCGCCACCCGCCTGGCGTCCGCGCGTCGGGGGATGGCGGTGACGCTCGCCACAGCCCCTGTCGTCGTCAGCGCCTCCGCCCAGGCCGGCGGCGGGACGTCGGAGCCGAGATAGATCGTCGCCGCTCCGGCTCGTCGCAGGGCCACCGCAAACGCCATCAAACCGAGTTCGTGGGTCACCCCCGAGGGTGCGCCGATGATCGCCGGCGGCGTGGGCGGATTCGGCCCGACCGCGTCGAACGCGGCGGCCAGCCGGCGCATGACGACATTGGCGACCAGGTGCTCGCCGGCCTCGGAGATGGTGCCGGACGCCCAGGCTTCACCCACCCTCACCAGCGTCGGCATCAGCCAGTCGTCCACCACGGCCTCGTAGCTGCGCAACGCGAACTGCTCGTCGATGATGCGCTTCACGACGGTGGCGTCGAGGCGGGCGAGCGCCGCGATGAGTTCGTCGGCCGCCTCCGATTCGCCCGCGTCGGACGCCAGGAGGTGGCGCACCTCGTCCGCCGCCTCCCGGGGGGAGAGGCCGGCCGAGACGAGTTCCTTCATGGTCCGGATCCGGCGCAGCACGTCATCGCCGTAATCCCGGTAGCCGCTCCGCGTCCGAGCGGGCTGGAAGACGCCGTAGCGGTGCTCCCAGGCCCGCAGGGTGTGTTCTGCGACGCCGGTGAGTCGGGCTGCCTGACTGATCGTGACCATCTCGCGGCGAGTCTATGGTCTCGCGGGCCTCAGGTCACGACCGATGCTCAGTGATGTGCAATGTTGCTACCCAAGCTTGTCTAAGGTTGGGGTGTAGGGCAGGCTTCGTGTCGAGAGTTCAACGTCTGGTCAGGAGAAACCTTTGACATCGAAGCACATCTGGCGGCCCTGGGTCGTCACCGCTTCCGCAGCGGTGATGGTGATCGGGACGCTCGCCGGTTTCGGAATCCTGGGCACCCGGGTGGAGGAATCCGCCGGTGGCGCCTTCGCGGCGAATGCCACCCTGCTCACTCCTGCCACGCCGGCGTTCTCCCTCTGGTCGCTCATCTACCTCGGCCTGTTCGGCTACGTGATCTGGCAATGGCGAGCCGCCGCGCGCCCGCGGGCGGCCCGGATCGCATGGCCAGCGGCGGTCTCGATGCTGCTCAATGCGCTGTGGCTGGGCGTCACCCAGCTCGGCTGGCTGTGGCCGAGCGTGGTGGTGATCCTCGTCCTGGCGATCGTGCTGGGAGTGCTGGTGCGGCGGCTGGGCGAGAGCCCGCCCGACTCGCGGATCGAGGCGGTGGTGGTGGACGGAACGTTCGGGGTCTACCTCGGCTGGGTAAGTGTGGCAAGTGTGGCGAACATCACCGCGGTGCTGGTGGACGCCGGCATCGACCCCGGCGCTCCTTGGGCTGAGGTGCTCGCGGTCGTCGTGCTCGCGGTCGCCGCACTTCTGGGCGTCGTCTACGCGGTCCGGCTGGGTGGACGCTGGGCAATCGCCGCCGGCATGGCGTGGGCGCTGGCCTGGATCGCGGTGGGACGCCTCGCCGGTCCGTTGCACTCGACCATCACCGCGGTCGCGGCGATCCTGGCCGCAGTGGCGATCCTGGCCGCCTTCCTCCGCCGAGCCAACCCCGCGCGCCCTCACGATCGGTCGGGTGCCGGCCATGGCTGACCAGGTAGTGCTGCTCGACGTGGCCGGCCGGCCCAGCGGGACCGCGGACCGCACCAGCGTCCACCACCGGGACACCCCCTATCACCTGGCGTTCTCCAGCTATCTGTTCGACGACCGGGGACGGGTGCTGCTCACCCGGCGGGCGCTCGGCAAACCGACCTGGCCGGGGGTGTGGACGAACAGCTGCTGCGGTCATCCGCGGCCCGGCGAGGCGCCCCGGGACGCGGTGTCTCGGCGGGTCACGGACGAACTGGGCCACCCGCCGAGCGGGCTCCGCTTGGTGCTGGAGTCGTTCAGCTATCGGGCGGTCGATCCGAGCGGGATCGTCGAGCACGAACTGTGCCCGGTCTGGGTGGGACGATTCGATCCCACGCGACTGGCCCCCGATCCGGACGAGGTGATGGAGGTCAGTTGGGTGGAATGGCCGCTGCTGCTCCGGATCGCCGCCGAAGCGCCGGAGTTGCTCAGCCCGTGGGCGGTGCAGCAGGTGAGGCTGCTGGCTGCCGCGCTGCCGATCCGGGAGGGCGCAGCATGACCGCGTCAGTTCCCCACACCGCGTCCCTGGCCAGCCGGCCCGGTCTGGTCGCGGGAGAATCCCCCGAGCTCAGCGACCACCACACGGTGGCGGCGGTGCTGGCGCTGGTGCAGACGACCCTGGCCGAACTGAGCCGGCAGTGGCGGGTGCTCGCCAGCGCCATCGTCCCCAGGCCCGGCGTGCTGCACACCGACTCGATCCTTGACTTGGTGCTGGGTTTCGCCAATACCACCGGCAAGCTGATCCGCCCCCGGATGGCGCACTGGGGCTGGGTCGCGGCCGGTGGGCTGGAGCACGGCCGCGGCCACGACGAACTGCTCCGGATCGGCGCGGCGCTGGAACTGCTGCACTGCTTCGCGCTGGTGCACGACGACGTGATGGACGCCTCCGATACCCGCCGCGGGCAGCCTTCGGTGCACGCGCTGGCGCGCACCGAGCACCTCGCCCTCGGCGGGCTGGGGGATCCGCAGCGCTACGCCGAGAACATCGCGATCCTGGTCGGTGACCTGCTGCACAGCGAGGCCGACCAGCTGATCGGCGGCCTGCCTGCGCCACTGCGCGAGGCCTGGCGCACCATGACGATCGAGTTGATGATGGGCCAGGGCAGGGATCTGGTCGGCGCCGCGAACGCACGGCGCGACCTGCGGCATGCCCAGGAGGTGGCCCGGGCGAAGTCCGGCGCCTATACGGTATGGCGGCCGCTGCAACTCGGTGCGCTGGCCGCCGGCGCCGAGCCGGAGTTGCTCACCGTTCTGCAGCAGTACGGCCACCACGCCGGCCAGGCCTTCGCGCTGCGCGACGACCTGCTGGGTGTGCTCGGCGACCCCGCCCGCACCGGCAAGCCGGTCGGCGACGACCTGATCGCCGGCAAACCGACCGTCCTGCTGGCCCTGGCGGCACAGCGGTTGAGCCCGGCCTGGCGGCTCACGCTGCGACGGATCGGCAGCGGCACCGTCACAGCCGACGATATCGCTCGGCTGTGCGCCGAACTCGAACGCTCGGGGGTGATCCGCGAGGTCGAGCAGCTGATCACCGCATCCGTCCTGGCCGCCGAACGCGCCCTGGCGTCGCCGCTGGTCGATCCCCGCGCGGCGGACGGACTGCGTCGGCTGGCCGGTCAACTGGCCTGGCGGGAATCGTGAGCCGGGTCGTGGTGATCGGCGCGGGGCTGGCGGGCCTCAGCGCCGCCTGCCACCTGCTCGCCGACGGCCACGACGTCGCGGTGGTCGAGCGGGACGCCGGTCCGGGTGGCTGCAACGGCGTGTTGCGAACCGACGGGTTCACCTTCGACACCGGTCCCACCGTGCTCACCATGCCCGGCCTGCTGGAGCGTCCGCTGCAGCGGGTCGGCGGCAGCCTGGAGACGCTGCGGCTGCGCCGTCTCGATCCCGGTTACCGCGCCTTCTTCGCCGACGGCTCCCGGATCGACGTCCGCGATTCGGTGCCGGCGATGACCCGTGAGATCGCCGAGCGGGTCTCGGACGCGGACGCCGCCGCCTTCACCGGGTTCGTCGACTGGCTGCGGGAGCTGTACGAGGTCGAGGTGCCGCACTTCATCGAGCGGAACTTCGACAGCCCGTTCGACCTGCTGACCCGGCCCGGCGCCGCGGCACGGCTGATCCGGCTGGGCGGCTTCGGCCGGCTGGGCCCGGCCGTCCGGCGTCGCTTCGCCGACGACCGGCTGGTGCGGTTGTTCACCTTCCAGGCGATGTACGCCGGGCTGGCGCCGGACGACGCGCTGGCGCTGTACGCCGTGATCACCTACATGGACTCGGTCAGCGGGGTGTGGTTCCCGGCCGGAGGCATGCACGCCGTCCCGGCTGCGCTGGCCGCGGCGCTGGAGACCGCCGGCGCCCGGGTGCACTACGGCACCCCGGCGGAACGGATTCTCACCGACGGCCAGGGAAGGGTGGCCGGCGTCCAGGCGGGCGGCGAGAAGTTGCTCGCCGACGCGGTGGTGCTGGCCGGCGATCTGCCGTCGGCCTACCGAGAGCTGCTGCCCGACCTCCGCCCGCCGCGCGCTGCGCGGACGGGGTACCATTCCCCGTCGGCGGTGGTCTGGCACCTCGGCGTCCGCGGACGCCCGTCGCCGGACTCCGCGCACCACAACATTCACTTCGGGCAGGCCTGGCAGGAGGCGTTCGGGCAGCTGATCAAGCGCAAGGAACTGATGACCGACCCGTCGCGGATGGTGACGATCCCAAGCCTGGATTCCCCCGCGATGGCCCCGCAGGGTCACAGCGTGCTGTACGTCCTGGAGCCGGTGCCCAACCTGAGAGCAGGCCTGGATTGGGCATCCGAAGGCCCCGTGCTGCGGGAGCGGCTGCTGGCCTTCCTCGACGCCCATCGCTACCCGACCGACATCGTCACCGAGACACTGGTGACGCCGGCCGACTGGGCCGCCCGCGGGATGACGGCCGGGACGCCGTTCAGCCTCGCGCACAGCTTCGGCCAGACCGGTCCGTTCCGGCCGCGGAATCTGGAGCGTCGCCGTCCCGGGGTGTTCTTCGCCGGTGCCGGCACCACTCCCGGAGTGGGCATCCCGATGGTGCTGATCAGCGGTGAGTTGGCTGCCCGCCGTGTCCGTGACTACCTCGGAGGTCAATGATGGCCGACTCCGAACCCGGCGCCGTCCACGCCGACTCCGGCGCCGGTCCGGCCCCGCGCGGGGGTGGTGACACCGGCATCCGCCACCTGCGGCCCACAGGCGCAGGGAAGCTCTGTCGGCCGACGGAGCTCGTGCTGGCGCGCGGCTACGCCGAATGCCGCCGGCTCACCCGCCTGCACGGCACCACCTACTACTGGGGCGCGCTGCTGTTGCCGCGGTCACAGCGCTGCCACGTCCACGCCGTCTATGCGCTCTGCCGACTGGCGGACGACATCGTCGATGCCCCCGGTGCCACCATGGGCGACGTCTCTGCGACCCGGTTGTCGCTAGCCGCGTTCCGGGCCCGGTTCGCGCTCGCTCTGGCCGGGGAGCCGATGCAGGGCGACGACGTGCTGGCCGCCGTCGCGCACACGGTCGCCGGCTGCGGAATCGACCCCGAGTGCTTCGACCGGTTCTTCGACGCGATGGCGATGGATCTGGAGGTCGCCCGCTACGAGACCTTCGACGATCTCTGCGGCTACATGGAGGGCTCAGCGGCGGTGATCGGGGAGATGATGCTGCCGGTGCTCCGGCCCCTCTCGCCGGCTGCCTTCGAGCCGGCCCGGGCGCTCGGGCTCGCCTTCCAGCTCACCAACTTCCTGCGCGACGTGGGAGAGGATCTGGACCGGGGGCGGGTGTACCTGCCGCAGGCGGATCTGCGCCGGTTCGGGGCTGATCCTGCCCGCCGGGTGGTGGACGAGGCGTGGCGGGCGGTCATGCGTTTCGAGATTGACCGGGCCCGCCACCTGTACCGGCAGGCCGAGCCGGGGATCGGGCAGCTTCCGCCGGCCTCGGCCCGCTGTGTGGCGACCGCGCACCGGCTCTACTCGGCGATCCTCGGACGGATCGAGGCCCGCGACTACGACGTCTTCACCGCACGGGCGCGCGTCCCCACGCCCGCCAAGGCCGCGACCGCTCTCGCGGCGCTCATGCATCGACCGCGGAGGGTGTCCTCCTCGATGGCAGGAGGTTGAGGTGGACCGGTTCCAGTACCTCGCACTGATGGCGGGCTGCCTGCTGATCACGCTGCCGCTGGAGTTCTGGCTGGCCGCCCGGGTCTACCGCCGTCCGCGGCGGCTCCTACTGGCGGTGGTGCCGGTGGCGCTGGTGTTCATCGCCTGGGATCTGTTCGCGATCCGGCGCGATCACTGGACCTTCTCGCCGCAGCACACCACCGGTCTCCTCCTTCCCGGCGGGATACCGCTGGAGGAGGTGGTCTTCTTCCTCGTCATCCCGGTCTGCGGCCTGCTCACCTATGAGGGGGTCGGGACGGTCCTGGCCAGGCGTGCCTCTGCCAGGCGGGAGACGGGTGATGCCTGAGTACACCGTGGGGACACTGCTGGCGATCCTGGTGGTCGTGCTTGTCGAGCTGCTGTGGGTCCGCACGGGGATCTTCCGGAAGGCCCAGTACTGGATAGCGCTCGCGATCATGTTCGCCTTCCAGGTGATGGTCGACGGCTGGCTGACCAAGCTCTCCGACCCGATCGTCAGCTACCACCCCGAGCAGTTCTCCCAGGTCAGGTTCCCCTGGGACATCCCGATCGAGGATTTCGGCTTCGGGTTCGCGCTGATCACCGCCAGCCTGATCGTCTGGGAGGTCGCCGGGCGCCGCGAGGCCCGGAGCGAGTCGTGAAGCCCTGGCGTCCCGGCCGGGATTCCCGGGCGGTGCGGATCGATCCCCCGCTCCCGGACCGCTCTGCGCGGTGGGTCGGGCGGGGCCCCGCCCAGCCGGGCGGGCGATCCGCCCAGGCCGGCGAC
>JASGEM010000081.1:0-4095 GCA_049841235.1 Propionicimonas sp.
GAAGTCCGTGGGGTGGTATCGGGGTCCCCGCGGAGTTGTTCGGGGGAGCGCAGCGGAGGAGAGGAAGTCCGTGGGGTGGTATCGGGGTCCCCGCGGAGTTGTTCGGGGGAGCGCAGCGGAGGAGAGGAAGTCCGTGGGGTGCTCATGGGTGCCCCAGGTCGAGCGGGTTGCTGGAGACCGGCGGCGGCGCCGCGGGTGCCGGCGCGGTGGGACCGTGACCGAACCTGTCCTGCAGGAAGCGGCCGTGGGTGATCAGCGCTTCGGCGTCGGTGCGGTTGGCGGCGTCGTAGATCTTCTCCATGGTGATTCCGAGCAGGTCGAGTTGGTCGATGAGCAGCATCAGCGGCGTCTTCCCGGCCTCCACCGGACGGGAATCCGCCCAGTCCCTGGGCAGCCGCAGATAGGCGCCGATCGCTTCCGGCAGGTAGTCGGTGGCGGTGGCCACCACCGAGTACGAGTCGTAGCTGCCCAGCCCGAGCAGGCCGAGCCGGGGTAGCGTCTTGCGGACGATCCCGGTCACCTTCAGCGCCCGGGAACGCACCACGCCGGGGATCGCGGGGTCGGCGACCAGTTCCTCGACCCGAGCCAGCGCTGCCGCGATATCCGCCTCGGTCGGCGCGGTGGCGACTTCCGGCGGCGGCCCGGGTTCGGGCTCAGGTTCGCGTCCCCTTAGCCAATCCCAAAAACCCATCTGTGGTGCTTACCGATCAATCGTGATGCTGGGCAGTTGCTGTGCGCGAGCGTCCTGGGAAGCCACCCGATCGAGGTACTCGCGGCTCTTGACCACCTCGACCTCCAGAGTGCCGATGGTGGTGGCCATGGTCTCCAGCGCCTTCAGCTTGAAGGCATCGATCGAATCCATCGTGGCGTAGATGTTGGCGAAGGCCGCCTGCAGCTGCTCCAGACCGATCGTCGAGGAGGCCGCCTGCTCCTGGATCTGCGCCGAGTTCTCCTTCAGCATCTCCGAGGTGCGCTGGATCATATGCGAGGTGGTGGTGTTCAGCGCCGTGATCTGATCGAGCACCAGCTTCTGGTTGCCCAGCGCCTGGGCGACGATGACCGCCGTCCGCAACGCCGAGATGGTCGTGGTCGAGGCCCGGTCGACGCCCTTGATGAGCTCGATGTTGTTCTTGATGATGATGTCGATCGCCAGGTAGCTCTGGATCGACACCGCCAACTGGGTGAGCAGATCCTGGTGCTTCTGGCGGACGTAGAACAGCACGTCCTGGTTCAGCGCCTTCGCCTTCTCCGGATCGGTGATCTCCAGTTCGGCGATCTGGGCGGAGAGCTTGGCGTCCAGCCGCTCGGCGATGTAGACGTACTGGTTGAGCCGGCCCATCACCGTCCAGAGATTCTGCTTCTCCATGTTCAGGGCGACATTGTCCTTGGTCAACTCGTCCTGGCCGTTGCGCAGCGCGTGCAGGATGCCGTTGAGGTGTTCCTGCGAACTCTGGTACTTGCGGAAGTAGTCGGTGACCTGCTCGCCGAAGGGCAGCCGCTTGAACCACTTCTTCGATCCGCGAGCGGCACTCGGGTCGAGGTCCTCCACCGTCCGCCGCAGTTGCAGCAGAGTCTGGCCCACCTTCGAGCCCTCGGCCAGGCCGCCGGCCTGCACCGCCCGGACGGGCGTCTGCAGCAGCCGGTTGGAGGTCTCGGCCGCCTTGCGGATGTCGGCGTCGCCCATCGAGCGCACCGCGTCCGCCTGGGCGGAGAAGGACGGGGAGTTCGCCTCGGCGGTGCTGAGCGCGCCGAGGAACTCCTCCACCTTGGCGTCCAGCACGGGGACCTGCGCGGCCTCCACCTGGGGCGCCATCGCGGGTGCCTGGGTTTCCGCCACCACCGGCGGCGGCGCCGGTGCGGTCAGTGACAGCATGTCGGGCGGAGCCAGGGGGGCGGCCGCGGCCGCGCCGGACGACGGTTGAGCAGGAGTGGTCATCACGGGCCTCTCAGCGGGTCGGATACTAGATGCACCAATCTAGCCGGAGTGAGCGGCGGACGGCGTTCGACCAGGGCCGGTTCTGGTGGTGCAGGGGGGACTGCCCGGGTAAATCCCGGGCCGAGTCCGGGAGAAGCCCCGAGCCGGAGGGCGGGCCGGTGGGTGTCTTGCCGGGCGCCGGAACACGAACCGGGCCCCACCTGCGGACAGATGGGGCCCGGCGGCAGCGCGGCGCGTCAGACGGCGCGCACGTTGGCTGCCTGCGGGCCCTTGTTGCCCGGCGTGATGTCGAACTCGACCGTCTGCCCTTCGCTGAGCGAACGGAATCCCTGTGCGTCGATCGCGGTGTGGTGGACGAAGACGTCCTGGGCCTCACCTGGGATGGTGATGAAGCCGTAGCCCTTTTCGGCACTGAACCAACGGACGGTTCCCTGCGCCATGTACTTCTCCTTACTGATGCGTCACGCCAGCTCTCGGCGCCCCTGCCGGCCCGGGCTGGGCACACCCGGACCAGACTTCCCGACCGGGTGTGGTCGGCAGACCGCCACTGTTTCACAGACATCCGGGCCGGTCCAGAGGTCTCGATGGCGGTCGGGGTGCCCGGGAAACGCGTGCGGTGGATAGATACCCGGCAGGCCCCAGGTCGTGGTTTGTCAGTGGCACCTGCTTCGATGGTCGGCGTGACGACATGGGAGGGCCCGCTGCTGCTGGTCGGCGGTGCGGGGACGGGAAAGACCACCGCCGTGGCGCGGTCGGCCGTTGCCGAGTTGCGGGCCGGGCGGCGGCCGCTGGTGCTTGCTCCCGACCGGGCGGCGGCGAGCCTGCTGCGCAACCGGATCGCCGGCGACGCCGGTGGGGTCACCCAGCTCACGGTCACCACCGTCCACGCGCTGGCGCGGTCGCTGCTCGATCAGTACGGCGACAACAGCGAGTGGCGTCTGCTCACCGCACCCGAGCAGGAGTTCCGGGTGCGGGAACTGCTCGCGGGCGATCCGGGCGACCGCTGGCCCGAGGTGCTTCGTCGTGCCCTGCCGACGGCGGGCTTCGCACGCCAGGTGAGGGCCGTGGTGGCTCGTGCCCGGCAACTCGGGCTCGATCCCGAGGATGTGGCCGCCCTCGGTACCGAGGCGGAGCTGCCGGCCTGGCAGGCGGTGGGGGAGTTCTTCGCCGAATACCTTGACGTGCTGGATGCCGAGCGGGCGCTCGACTACGCCGAACTCGTCCATCGCGCACGGTTGCTGCTCGGTTCCTCCGAAGTGCTGGCGGCGCTCCGAGACCGCTTCGACGCAGTGCTGGTGGACGACGTCACCGATCTCGACCCCGCGCAACTGGGACTACTACGCGAACTGGTGCCGGACGGTGGGCGGATCCTGGCCACCGCTGATCCACAGGCCGCGGTGAACACCTTCCGCGGCGCCCACCCGCGGATCGCGGCGGAGTTCCCGGCCATCTTCGCCCGGGCCGACGGCACCCCTGCGAGGGTGGACGTGCTCGACCAGGGGCACCGGTTCGGAGGGGAGATCGCGGTCGCGGTGGCGAGGCTGGAGCAACGGCTGCCGGTGGCCGTTTCCGCGATCGCGCGCAGCCCCCGTCCGGCTGAGCGGGCCGGCGTGGTGCGGGTACTGCACTGCGCCAGTGAGGCTGCCGCGGCGCGGGCCATCGCCGCCGAGCTGCGGCGGGCCAGGGTCGAGCGCAACGTCGACTACCGCGAGATGGCAGTGGTGACCCGCACCGGACTCGGCCTGGCCGAGATCGCCCGGGCCTGCGCCCAGGTGGGAGTGCCGGTGAGGCTGGCCGGGGACGAGATCGCGCTGGCCCAGGCCCAGGCGGTGCGTCCGCTGCTGCTGGCCCTGGAGGTCGCCGCGCGCGGAGGGCTCGAGCCAGGCGAGGCGATCCGGCTGCTCAGCTCGCCACTGGGTGGCTTCGATCCGGCCGCGCTGCGCCAGCTGGTACGCCAGTGGCGCCAGGCGCACTCCGACGCCCGCGATGCTCTGGGCCAGGTGCCGACGCAGGAAGAGGTGCTGGCGGCGGCGGTGAACCAGCCCGGCTGGCTGCAGGTCACCGATCCCACCCCGGTTCAGCGGCGGCTGGCCCGGCTGGTGGAGTCGCTGACCGCGGCGCGCGCCGCCGTGGAGGCGGGGGAACGTCCGGACGCGATC
>JASGEM010000082.1:0-7998 GCA_049841235.1 Propionicimonas sp.
CCACAGCCACACCAGCGCGGCCACGGCCAGCGCGATCGCCATCGGGAGCAGCGCCATCGAGACCAGTTCCCGATTCACCGCGCCGGTGGTCTGCCGCAGTACCGTCAACAGCAGCGCCGCGGCGGCCCCCGTCCCGGTGGCGACGGCGAAGCCGACTCGGTGGCGTCCGCCGCGCGCCGCGCCGGTCCACAGCGCCATCCAGGTGAGCGCCAACGGCAGGCTGAGCGTCAGCGCATCCACGAAGCAGGCGAGCACTGCCGTCCTATCCCAGGGGCTCCGTCACCACTCGCGCGGCAAGTAGTCGAAATCCCAGCTGGCAACCAGGGGGCTGTTCCAGAACTCCCCGGACACACCGGTCAGCTTGTCGCCGTGGATCGCCAGGCCATTCTCGGCCGGGCTGCGGACGGTGTAGGTGATCTGGTAGGTGCCGGCCGCGTCCAGTTTCACGTTCGAACCGTAGTGCTGGCCATGATTGCTCAGCATGGGCATGAAGGTGCCCTCGGTGGATTCACCGTCGGGTCCGGTGATCGTGTACTGGATGGTCGCGTAGGGGATCCACGCGCCCGCGGGGAGCCCGAACCCGTTGCCTTCGAGCGCGGTGAGATTCGCCTCGAGGTGGATGTCGGCCTGCGCGGCCGGCAGGCCCATGCCGGCCGGCTTCATGTCGGACGGCGGGGAATAGAAGGCATCGAGTTGCACGAAATCGAAGGTCTGGGGATCTCCGATCGGATACTCCTCGTGGCCGGCCTGCATCTCGATCTTGGCCTGGGCATCTTCCAGGGCCTGGCGGGTGGCGATGGTGGTGCAACCACTCAGCAGCAGGGCGCCGGCCACCACAACGGCCGTGAGGCAGCGCATGGAACGCCGCATGGAAATCAGTCCTCTCTAGGGACCGCGTGGTGACCCGGCCCTACGCCGGGACACCAAGGCGCGATCAACTCAGCCGACGCTGGCCAGCTCAGGGTCGCCGACGGCGTTCGTCCGCGCGCGGTGAAGGCGATGCGTGAGCTCGCCGAGCGCCACACCGATCACTGCCCACAACACCACCTGGGTGATGATGCTCGACAACCGGAACTCGTAGAGCAACGAGGGCGGGAAGTCGGCCGGAACCTCGTCGTAGCGAGGCATCACAGCGAAGGCGATCAGCACGATCACAAGGTAGGCGCCCGCCCCGATCAGGCCGGCGTACCAGGCACCCAGCTTGGCCCGGTAGGTGCGACCGAGGTAGATCGCCAGGGCCGCGCCGATCACCGAGATCGCCAGCATGGCGAAGTAGAGCGCGGTGCGCCACCCGATCGTCTCGCCGTTGCCCACCGCCGGCGGGTTGGGTGGATAGATCAGGAACGGCACGAAGAACAGCACCACGAATCCGGCGCCGACCACCGACATGGCAGTCGCCCGCGCACTGCGGCGCCCGAAACGTCCGAAGCTCAGGCCGGTCGCGATACCGGCGATTCCGCCCAGCGCGGCACCGAGCACCAGCATGCCGGTGGCGAGCCCGAGAGTCGACTGGAGTTCGCGCGACACCTCGGTGCCCTCGTCCTCCTCGGCGCCGGGTTCTTCAGCTTCGACACCGTGATCGTGGCCACCGGCGGCCTCCTCGATCGCGATTGCGGCCTCGACCGCAGGCTCACCGATCGCGTATCCGACGAAGAATGCAGCCAGGCCGCCGATCAGGCCGGCGATCAGGCCGCGGACAAGGAAATCCCGCAAAGTCAGCATGACACCACCCGCTCAGTGGCAGGGGAAGCCGAGCAGGTGGCGGGCGTCATGGACCCACTCGTGCACGGCATTGCCCGCGAAGACCTGGGTGGCTCCCTGCTCGGCGCCCACGAAGTAGATCGCCAACAGGGCGATCAAAGCGGCGAACAGAACCCATGGCCAGGATTCACGGACGGAAAGGGTAGGTAGTTCAACGGCGATCGGTTTCGCCGGGGCGGCAGAGGCATTGCTCACGATGTGTGCTCCTTCCGAGCTTATGCGGCCCGTCAACGGTCAGCGGACGTCAGGTCTGGCTCGGGGAGTTCACCCCTCACAGTGGCGCAACCGCGTCGGATTCTCACCGACTTCCGGATCGCCCGCTTCCGCCATTATCGATCTCCGGGCGCACGACCGCTGACGATTCGAAGAAATCGGCGGAGAATCGCCACCTCGGCTCATCACCGACCTCGCCGGCACCGTCGATCCGACCTCAGATTGCTCAGATCACCCTCAGTCTCGAACGGCCGCCCAGGCAGTGACGGTGCGAGCCGGACGGAAGCCGGTGAACCGTCCGATCGGCTCGGCGGTCTCGACCGCCACCCGGCTCAACTCGCCGCCCCAGGTGCGGTAGGCATCGAGAAGGACCGCGTCGGAGTCGGCGGTGACCGAATGGACGACCAACCGTCCGCCGGCCGGCAGCAGGTTCCAGCAGTGCTGCAGCACGTGTTCGTCCACACCGCCACCCACGAACACCGCGTCGGGGGCGGGAAGGCCGGGCAGCGCGGCGGCGATGTCGCTCTCGACGAGGGTCAGCCGCGGCGCGACCCCATGCCGGGCGGCGTTCTCCCGGATCCGTTCGGCCCGCTCCGGACGGCGCTCGACCGCGACCGCGCGGTTTCCCGGCGAGAGCCGGCACCACTCGATGCCGATCGAGCCGGTGCCGGCACCGAGATCCCACAGCAGTTCGTTACCGAGGGGTGCGAGGCTGGCCAGCGCCGCCGCCCGCAGCACTCGTTTGGTGAGCAGCCCGTCGCTGGCGAAGGCATCGTCGGGCAGCCCAGCGGTCAGTTGTCCGGTCACGGCCCGACTCTAGTCGTCGCCTGCCCCCACCCCACAGGCTGTGACCCGAGCTCTGACCATGGCCGTTCAGGCACAGCCTGCGAGAGCAGAGCCTGCGACCTCCCCTCACTCACGCAGTTCGTGGCAGAAAGCCCGATGCCGGTGATTCGGCTACAGCCTGGGTGGGGTTGGGGAGCAGCCCGTGCTCGATCCCGGCGAGAGATGGGGCAGAATCCCTGCCATGAGCGAGGTCACCTCCGACCCGGGTCCGGACGACGGACTCACCACCCGGCAGCGCCGGCTGCGTCCGGTCCTGATCGTCAACACCGGCGATGGCAAGGGGAAATCCACCGCCGCCTTCGGCACCGCGCTGCGCGCCTGGCACCAGGGCTGGTCGATCGCGGTGTTCCAGTTCGTGAAGTCGCCCGAATGGCGCAGCGGCGAACGGGAGGCCTTCGAGGCACTCGACCGGCTGCACTCCGGGACCGGGGTCGGCGGCCCGGTGAGCTGGCAGGCGGTGGGAGCCGGACGGACGGCGACCCGCAAGGGCTCCGACCGCGAGGAGCAGGCGCTGGCGGCCGGTGCGGCCTGGGCTGAGGTGCGACGCCGGCTGGCGACCGAGCAACACGACTTCTACGTACTGGACGAGTTCACCTACCCGCTCACCTACGGCTGGCTCGATCTGGAGGAGGTGCTGGCCACGCTGGCCGACCGGCCGGGCACCCAGCACATCGTGATCACCGGACGCCAGGCGCCACAGCCGCTGCTCGACCTGGCCACCACGGTCACCGAGATGACGAAACTCAAGCACCCCTTCGACTCCGGCCAGAAGGGCCAGGCGGGGATCGAATGGTGAGCCTGCCCCGCCTGGTGGTGGCCGCTGCGGCGTCCTCGGCCGGCAAGACCACCATCGCCACCGGCCTGATGGCCGCGCTCACCCGGCAGGGCCGACAGGTAGCCGGCTTCAAGGTGGGCCCCGACTTCATCGACCCCGGCTATCACGCCCTGGCCACCGGCCGTCCCGGCCGCAACCTCGACCCGGTGCTCACCAGCGAGGAACTTGTCCCCGCCCTCTTCCGCCACGCCATGGAGGCCTCTCCACCCACACCCCTGCCCCTCCCCCGCCGAGAGCCAGCCTTAGCCACCGAGGACCAGCCTTCAGGGCAGGCGGTCGGCACTCAAGGGTGGCCCTCAACGGATGCTGGCCCGGCGGAACTGGCGATCGTCGAGGGGGTGATGGGGCTGTTCGACGGCCGGCTGGCCAGCGGTGGATTTGGTTCAACGGCTCATGTCGCCCGGCTACTGGATGCGCCGGTGCTGCTGGTGGTGGACGCCGCCGGCAGTTCGCGGACGGCCGCCGTGGCGGCGCTCGGGTTGCGGGATTTCGATCCGCGGTTGAACGTGGCAGGGGTGATCGTGAACCGGGTGGCGAGCCCCCGGCATGGCGCCGAATTGGCTGCGGTGTTCGAGGCCGCGAAGCTCCCCGTGCTCGGGATCGTGCCGCGCAACGCCGGAATCTCGGCGCCGTCGCGGCACTTGGGGCTGGTACCGGCCGCCGAACGCGGCGAGTCGGTGGCCACCATCGACGCCCTCGCCGAACACCTCGCCGCCCACGTCGACGTGGCCGCGGTCGCAGAACTGGCTGCCGCCGCGTCCCACCTGGCGGCGTCCGCCTGGCGGCCGGAGAAGGTGGTGACACCGGTCACCGGGGCGCCGCTGGTCGGCGTCCTGGCGGGACGCGCCTTCACCTTCCGCTACGCCGAGACCACCGAGCTGCTCACCGCGCTGGGCTGCCGGGTGGTGGAGATCGACCCGCTACGGGACGAGCAGCTGCCCGCCGGGTTGGCCGCGCTGTATGCCGGCGGAGGCTTCCCCGAAGTCCACGCCGCCGAACTCAGCGCCAACGCGCCGCTGCGGGCCGAACTGGCCACCGCGATCCGCGACGGTCTGCCGACGGTCGCCGAGTGCGCGGGGCAGCTCTACCTCGGCGAGCACCTGGACGGTCACCCGATGGTGGGCGTGCTGCCGTCTACCGCCCGGATGACACCGCGGCTGAGCCTGGGCTACCGGACGGCCACCGCGCCCTCCGACACCCTGCTCGCGCTCGCGGGCACCCAGGTCGCCGGCCACGAGTTCCACCGCACCCAGACCACGCCCCAGGCAGGCACCACCCCAGCCTGGCAATGGGATGGGCGTGTCGAGGGCTTCTCCGCCGACCCGGCGAGAACCGGCGGCCCGAGCCTGCACAGTTCCTACCTGCACCTGCACTGGGCCGGTCACCCGGAGTTGGCACAGCGCTTCGCGGTCGCGGCCAGCGGATTCGCCGCATCCGGCGGTCACCAGCCTCCGACGGCGACGGCGACCGCCGACGGGATCGACCTGCGCCACCACGGAGACCGGGACATCGCCCCCGGCCTGATCGACCTGGCCGTCAACGTGCTCCTGCCTGGGCCGCCGGCCTGGCTCGCCGCCGAGATCGAGCGGCTCACGCCGCCACTCGGCGCCTACCCCGACGCCCGCCGAGCGCGGCAGGCGATCGCCGACCGGCACGGTGTCGACCCGGCGATGGTGCTGCCCACCGCGGGCGGAGCCGAGGCCTTCGGCCTGATCGCCCGCAGCCTCACCCCGGCACACCCGATGGTCGTCCATCCACAGTTCACCGAACCGGAGGCGGCGCTCCGGGCCGCCGGGTTCTCCGTCCAGCGCTGGTTGCTCCCGATCGAGGCCACGACCCCGCCGCTGGGTGATCTGCCGGCCTGGGCGGACGCGGTGTTCGTCGGAAACCCGACCAACCCGACTGGCTGGCTGCACCGCCGCGCCGATCTGCTGACCGCCGCCGGCGATCGACTGCTCGTGGTGGACGAGGCCTTCATGGACGCCGCCGACGAGGCCGAATCGCTGATCGAGCCGGCAATGCCGGGCAGGCTGGTACTGCGTTCGCTGAGCAAGACCTGGGGGCTGGCCGGTCTCCGGGTCGGCTATGTGGTCGGCGACCGGTCGCTGATCGCCCGGCTGGAGTCGGTCCAGCCGCCATGGTCAGTCTCCTCCCCCGCACTGGCGGCCATGATCGCCACCAGCACTCCCGCCGCCGTGGCTGAGGCGCGTCAGCGATACGCGGACCTCGCCATCCGACGGGATCGGCTCGCGGCCGGCCTTGCCGCCGCAGGATTCCCCAGCCTGCCCTCGGCGGCCCCGTTCCTGCTGGTCGACACGTCGTCCTGCGGCCCGGTCTCCGTCCGATCAGAGTTGGCCGCCGTGGGCTTCGCCGTCCGGCGCGGCGAGTCCTTCCCCGGTCTCGCCCCCCACTGGATCCGCGTCAAGGTGCCTGAACCGGAGCAGGCAGAGCGATTGGTGGCGGCGCTGGTGAGGCTGCGGCACCGGGTCTAGACCTGCGGTGCCGGCCTCGGAGCCTTACCCCCCATGTAGGCTCCGAGACCGACTCAGGCGCATGACCGGCCGCAGCCGGGCTTGCCATAGCGGCACCGTTCGCATACCGGCCGGACCCGGTGTTTCCCCCCAGAAACCTTGGGCCCGCCCGGCCGGGAGCAAGAAGCATCTTGCCCACCGGTCCGAACCGGACGTCCCCCTCCCGACGCCGCTACTTGGAAGACCTGTGGGAACGCCAACTATGACGCGAGTCCCGAAAGATTCTCGAAGTCCTTCTCAACCCGCCCACTCTGCGGCCATCAGCCGGGTCCGACGCCAGCAGGCCGGCCCGGGATCGTCGCCTATCCTTGAAGGAGTCAGCCTCGTTGCCGATGGTTGTTATCGTGCCCGGTCGGCGCTCCTTGACGGTTGACCCGCACGATCAGAGAGTGGGAGAGCAGAAGCGTGGCATTCCGAAGGGGCAGGCGTACGCCGGCGGCGGTTAGTGCCCGGGTGTCCTCCAGCGACGAGGTGCTGCTGCAGTCCTGTCGCGACGGCGACACCGAGGCATTCGCGGCTCTCTTCCATCGCTATCACCCTGCGGTTGTCCGGATCGCCGCCGCCACGACCCGCACCTTCGACCCTGAGGATCTCGCCGCCGAGACGTTCACGCGGATCTGGTCCGCGGTACGCGAAGGCGGCGGCCCCACCCATTCCTTCCTGCCCTATGCGAAGACGGTCGTCCGCAACGTGGCGACGACCTGGGCCGGACGATCGCTGGAGGATCCTGCCGAGCCGGAGCAACTGGAACTCGCATCGGAACGGGCGCTGGGCACCGGCACCTTCGAGGATGCCGTGGTGGAGCACCGCTTGGTCTCCGAGGCGTTCTCCACTCTGCCCAGTCGCTGGCAGTCCGTGCTGTGGATGACCGAGGTCGAGGGCAAGCGTGCTTCCGAGGTGGCTTCCGAGCTGGGTCTCAGCCCGAACGCGGCGGCGGCCCTCAGCAAGCGTGCCCGCGAAGCCCTGGGACGTGCCTGGTTGCAGGCGCAGGTGGACACCCGCGGTGAGAGCGGTGAGTGCAAGTGGGTGCTGGACCATGTCGGCGGCCATGTCCGACGTTCGCTGAGCGCGCAGCAGGAGGCACGGGTGGCGGCCCATCTGGAGGCCTGCCGCAGCTGCGAACGGGCGACCCGCCGGATCGCCCATCTCGGATCCTCCCTACGACTCGTCGCCCTGCTCGCCGGCGGCTCCGCGGCCGGACTCGTCGCGTGGACGGCCGGTAGCGCTTCCCCGGCCTTCGCCGCCGGGCCGCCGACCGCGGCTCCCGGCGGTCCGGGAACTCCGCACCCCGCCGGCTCGGTGGCTCGGAACGCAGTAAGGCAGCTGGCACAGCAAGCGCTGACCGTGCCCGGGGCTGTGACGGCCGGCGTCGCCGTGGCCGCTGTGGCAATCGCGGCGATCGCCGTGTCGGGCGTGCTCTCCGGCAGCGACCGCACGTCCGAGAACGCCGGCCCGCCGGTCGCCCAGGTCGCCCAGGCGCCACAGCCGGCCGGGCCTCCACCGGTCACTCCGATCGGCGACGACAAGGATCCCGCCGAGGACGTCGAACCACTGGTGGAGGGTATCGAGACGGACACGCCCCCCATGACGAGCGAAGCCAGCCAGGATGCGGTTCCGTCGGCCCAGGCGACCCCGGATCCCGAACCAGGACCACAGGACCCGGGAACCGACGAAGGCACTCCCAACCCTACGGATCCAACGAGCCCGACCGAACCAACCGAACCGACCGAACCAACCAACCCCACCGAACCAACCAACCCCACCGAACCAACCAACCCCACCGAACCAACCAACCCCACCGAACCAACCAAC
>JASGEM010000083.1:0-75143 GCA_049841235.1 Propionicimonas sp.
ACCAGGCGTGAGGTCAGGATGACCCCGGCGATCGCGGCAAGCAGCCCGCCCACCGCGTACACGGCGATCTTCGTCCGGTCCACGTGCAGGCCGGAGAGGAAGGCCGTCTTCTCGTTGCTGCCGATGGCGAAGATGTTGCGGCCGAACCGGCTCTTCAGCAGGATCCAGCCGAACAGCGCCGAGAGCGCGATCATCAGGATCGCCGGGAAGGGGATGCCGAGGACCGAGCCGTTCCCGAGCCAGCCGAACTCACGGGGGAGGCCCGAGACCGGGGAGCCGTTGGTGATCACCAGCACCGCGCCGCGCGCGATTCCGAGCATGCCGAGGGTGGCGATGAAGGGCGGGATCTTGCCGTAGGCGATGAGGATGCCGTTGATCACGCCGCAGAGGATCCCGCCGAGCAGGCCGAGCAGGATCGCCAGCGGTATCGGCATCCCGGCCTTCAGCAGGTTGGCCGTGATGACACCGGCCAGCGCTGCGATGGCTCCGACCGAGAGGTCGATGCCGCCGGTGATGATGACATAGCTCTGGCCGATCGCGATGATCGCGATCACCGAGGTCTGGGTCGCGACGTTCAGCAGGTTGTTCACCTGCAGGAAGGGCGGCGCGAGGATGGCGAAGACGACGACCAGCAGGACCAGTCCGGCGACGGCGCCGAGTCGCTGCAGCTGGAGCCCCCGCAGGGTCTGCTTCGGTAGGACGGTCTGGTCAGTGGTCACGGGTCAGCTCCCTAGATGATTCATCGCGTAGTGGGTGATCTCGTGTTGAGTCGTGTCGGCGGTGACGAGATCCGCCGTGATCCGGCCCTCGGCCATCACCAGGATCCGGTCGGTGATGCCGAGCACCTCGGGCAATTCGGAGGAGATCACGATCACGGTCATCCCTTCCCGGACGAGCTCGAAGATCAGCTCGTAGATCTCGTACTTGGCGCCGACATCGATGCCGCGTGTCGGCTCGTCGAAGATCAGGACCTTCGCCTGGGTGCACAGCCATTTCGCGAGCACCACCTTCTGCTGGTTGCCCCCGCTGAGCGTCCCCGCCTCCTGCCCGAGTCCGGCGATCTTGATCCGCAGCTTGCCGACCAGTTCGGAGACCGCCTGGCGTGCGCTGCGCTCCTTGACGATCCCGCCCTGGACGAACCGCGCGTAGCTGGCGAGCAGCACGTTCTGCTCGACGTTGAGCCCGAGCATGAGGCCGTCGCTCTTGCGATCTTCGGTGACGTAGCCGATCCCTTCCGCGATCGCCTGGTGCGGTGCCCGGATGCTGACCGGCCTGCCGTCGAGCAGGACGGTTCCCGTGGATCGGGGATCGGCGCCGAAGACGGCGCGTGCCAGCTCGGTGCGGCCGGCCCCGACCAGCCCCGCGATCCCGAGTACCTGACCGCGGTAGGCCGAGAAGGAGATGTCCTTGAGCAGGGTGGGCGTCGAGAGTCCCTGCACCTCGAGGGTCTTCTCACCGATCTCGATCGACGGCCGCGGCGGATACTGATTGGTGATCTCGCGTCCGACCATCTCGTGGATGAGTTCGGCCATCTCGAGATTGGCCAGCAGGTGCTCGGCCACGAAGGCTCCGTCCCGCATCACGGTGACCCGGTCGACGATCCGGGCCAGCTCGCTCATGCGGTGGGAGATGTAGGCGATCGCCACACCCTTGGAGCGCAGATCCCGGATGACCGTGAACAGCGCGTCGATCTCGGAATCGGTGAGGGCGGCCGTCGGCTCGTCGAGGATGAGCAGGTCGCAGTCGTAGGAGAGCGCCTTCGCGATCTCGACCACCTGCTGCTCGGCGACGCTCAGGTCGCGCACCAGGCGGCTCGGATCGACGGTGACCCCGATCCGCTCGAACAGCGCCTCGACATCGCGTCGCACGAGGCGGTCGGAGATGAAGCCGGGCAGCCCGAACCCCGGCTCGCGGCCCAGGAAGACGTTCTGTGCGACCGTGAGGTCGGGCAGGAGGTTGAACTCCTGGTAGACGATCGAGATGCCCGCCGCCTGAACCTCGTGTGGACGCAGGTGGGTGAACGGCCGGCCCTTGTAGACGATCTCACCGGAGTCGGCGGTCTCCGATCCGGTGAGGATCTTCATCAGTGTGGATTTGCCCGCGCCGTTCTCGCCCATGATCGCGTGCACCTCGCCGCGTCGGAGGGTGATCCGCCCGTCGGTGAGCGCCGCAACGCCGCCGTACGTCTTTGTGACACCGGTCGCGGTGAGGAGGACGTCCCCCTGCGTCGCGGAGGTCACGGCATCACGTCCCCGGAATTCGGGCCGAGCGTCTGGCCGGTGTAGATGTTCCCGTCCGGCTCCGAGGCGAGCAGAATCGCGGTGGGCGTGACCTCGTCCACCGTGCCGAACCGGGGGATGGCGAGTTCGGCCAGCTTCCGCTCGCGCCACTGCGGGTTCACGGTCGCCATCACCGCGGTCTGGATCGGTCCGGGGGCGATGCAGTTCGCGGTGATCCCGTACTGCCCCAGTTCCAGGGCGATCGACTTGGTGAAACCGATGATGCCGGCCTTCGAAGCGGCGTAATGGCTGTGCTCGACCCCGCCCTTCTGCCCGATCTGGGAGGCCATGTTGATGATCCGCCCGAAGCGTGCGGCGATCATGTGCGGCACCGCGTAGTGGCAGGTGAGGTACACGCTGCGCAGGTTGACCGTGAGCACCCGATCCCAGATTTCCGGGGTGATGTCCTGAATGAGGTGCTGGTCGGTGACGTAGGCGTTGTTGAGCAGGACGTCGATCGACCCGAACTCACGCATGGACCGTTCGACGAACTCCCGCGCGACCGCCTCGGTGGAGATGTCGCCTTCGGTGAGCAGCACCCGTCCGCCGAACGATTCGAGCTCGCTTCGCAGCGCGTCCATCGCGTCGTCGACCGGCACGAGGTGGTTGAGCGAGAGGTTCGCGCCCTCGGCCGCGAACGCCAGGGCGAACGCCCGGCCGAGGCCGGCAGCTGGCCCCACTCCGGTGATCAGCACCGTGCGTCCGGCTAGCTTCATGGCTATTCTCCTCCCTTAGGGAATCGATTCCGTGAATCGATTCCCCGGAGTTTAGGTGAGAGAGTGTGACCAGCGCAATACCCATTTCGGAGGTTCCGACATGACCCACGGCCCACGGCGTCCGGAGGCTCACCACCTGGAGCTGACCGCAGGAAACCTGCACGGCTCGTTCTCCACCCGGCATCCGGCGGTGGTGTCGGTAAGGCCTGGCGACAGCATCACCTTCGCCACGCTGGACGGCGACTGGCTCACCGAGGTCGAGGTCGGCCCGCCCGCCCGCCATGGCGCGCAGTGGCCGCACCGCCGACCGGGCATCGACGACGGTCACGCCCTGATCGGGCCGGTCGCCGTCCAGGGCGCGCGTCCGGGAATGACGCTGGCGATACGGGTCGACGACATCCAGCCGGGAGAGTGGGGATGGAGCCGATCCGGAGGCCGCCAGGTGGAACTGGATCTCGCTCTCGGGGTCGAGAGCGGCCCCGAGCACTATCTGCGCTGGGAGCTGGACGCGCGCGACGGCATCGCCACCAGCCAGGACGGCCACCGGGTGCGGATGCGGCCCTTCCTCGGTGTCCTCGGCTGCACACCCGCCGAACCCGGGCTGCTCTCGACCCATCCGCCGCGGCGGACCGGCGGCAACCTCGACTGCAAGGAGCTGAGGGTCGGGAGCACGTTGTTCCTGCCGATCGAGGTGGACGGCGCGCTGCTGATGGCCGGCGATGGTCACGCTGCCCAGGGGGACGGCGAGGCCGGTTCCACCGCTATCGAGTGTCCGATGCGGTCGGTCACGCTCACCGTCGACCTGCTCGAGGACGTCTCGATCGATGCGCCGCGCGCCTGGACCGCGGAGGGCTGGATCGCCTTCGGCGTCGCGCCGACACTGGACGAGGCCGCGTTGCGTGCCCTGGGCGAGATGGTGACCCTGCTGCAGGAACGTCTCGGCGTGCCACGGAAGGAGGCGCTCAATCTCGCCAGCCAGACGGTCGACCTGCGGATCACGCAGCTCGTCAACGGGGTGAAGGGTGTCCATGCCGTCATCGAGCACGCCGCCCTGGCGCTCCTGCGGGAGAGGTGACCGCATCGCTGTAGCCGTGCGGAGGCGAATCGGACACCTGTCAGCCCCCAGGCGATCCCCCAGGTGAGGGGTGGGTTATCCCCCATTCAGTTGCGGGGCATCGCTGCCTAGGGTGGCGGCATCCGATCCGCGTCGAGAGAGGCATCGTGGCCGTCACATCCCTGGCAGAGATTCTGAAACCCGCTTTCGCGCAGCGCTACGGCGTTCCCGCGATCAACATCGTCAACGACCTCACCATGGAGAACGTGCTCGCAGGAGCCGTCGAGGCCCGCTCGCCGATCATCGTTCAGACCTCGGTGAAGACCGTGAAAACCATCGGCACCCACGTGCTCTATGCGATGTGGGAGGCGATGACCCGCGGTATCGAGGTGCCGGCCTGCCTGCATCTCGATCACTGTCCCGACCGGCAGGTGATCTCCGACTGCCTGGACGAGGGCTGGAATTCCGTCCTCTTCGACGCCTCGTTGCTGCCGGTCGAGGAGAACCAGCGGCAGACCGTCGAGGTGGTCGCCGAGGCCCGTCACTACGGTGCCCACGTCGAGGGCGAGATCGAGTCGATCACCGGCCAGGAGGACGGGGTGGGCTCGGACGAGGAATCCCGCCAGCAGACCGCCGAGGTCACCCTCGCCTACCTGCGAGAGACCGGAGTGGACGTGTTCGCGCCCGCGATCGGCAATGCCCACGGACGCTACAAGCGCGCGCCGATCCTCGACTTCCAGCGGGTCAGCGATCTGGTGGCCGCGCATCCGATCCCGATGGCGCTGCACGGAGGATCGGGGCTTTCGGACGAGCAGTTCCAGGATCTGATCGCCCGCGGGTGCGCGAAGGTCAACATCTCGACCGCGCTCAAGGAGCGTTTCATGCAGTCGAGCCTGGCCTACCTCAAGGAGGCCGAGGCGGTCGACAAGTGGGATCCACCGTCGCTGTTCAAGGTGGTAGCCGCCGAGATCCGCGACCTGACCAAGGGTTACGCCGAGGTCTTCGGCAGTGCGGGAAAGGCCTGAGATGCCGGCCTTGATCTTCGACTGCGACGGTGTGCTGGCCGACACCGAGCGGGATGGGCACCTGCCTGCCTTCAACGCCGCCTTCGCCGAAGCCGGCCTGCCTATCGAATGGAGTGAGGCCGAGTACGCCGAGAAGCTGCAGATCGGCGGCGGCAAGGAGCGGATCGCGTCCGTGTTCACGCCCGAGCTCGACGCCGGCATCGGGGTGTCTACAGATGTAGAGCGCGCCGACTGGATCAAGCAGCTGCATCTTCGCAAGACCGCCTTGTTCACCCAGCGGGTGGCGGACGGACTGCTGCCGGGACGGCCCGGCATCCGCCGGATCATCGCCGACGCCCTGGCCGCCGGCTGGACGGTGGCGATCGCGTCCACCTCCGCCGAGCCCAGTGTCCGAGCGGTGCTGCGCAACGTGGCGGGGGAGGCCAGCTACCAGCAGGCCCATGTCTTCGCCGGCGACATCGTCCAGGCCAAGAAGCCCGCGCCCGACATCTACCTGAAGGTGCTGGAGGATCTGCACCTCGACCCGGCCGAGTGCGTCGTGGTCGAGGATTCCGGCATCGGCGTGGCGGCCGCCGTCGCCGCCGGACTCACCACGGTCGTCACGGTCAGCAGCTTCACCGCCGCCGACGACTTCACCGGCGCCGCGCTGATCCTCAGCGATCTCGGCGATCCGGATGCGCCGGCGACCGTGATCGCCACCCCGGCGGGCATCGCGCCCGCCGGCCACATCACCCTCGAAGACCTGACCGCCCTGATTGCGAAGGAGCACACCCGATGAGCGGAACCCTTGCCGACACCGAGTTCGCCGTACGGCAGATCTCCGAGACGATCCTGGCGAACGAAACCTACTTCGGCGAACTGGACGCGGTGGTCGGCGACGGCGACTTCGGCTACTCACTGGCCCGCGGTTTCGAGATCGTCGTCGATCAGTGGGACAGCTTCGACCGCACGGATCCGGGCGTCTTCCTGCAGAAGGTCGCCATGACGATCTCCAGCCGGATCGGCGGCACCTCGGGCCCGATCTGGGGCACCGCCTTCCTGCGAACGGGCGGCCAGCTGAAGGGCAGCGAGACCTTCGAAGGCGCCGACCTGGTGCGCGCCCTGCGAGCCGCGGTCGAAGGGATCAAGGCCCGCGGCGGGGCCGAGTTGGGCGAGAAGACGCTGCTCGATTCCCTCGTCCCGGCGATCGACACGCTCGAGGCCGAGCTTGCCAAGGGCTCGTCCCGCGCCGAGATCGTCAAGGCGATGGCCGTCACCGCCCGCGAAGCGGCCGACGCCACCGCCAGCCTGCAGGCGATGCGCGGGCGTGCCGCCTATACCGGCGAGCGCTCGATCGGCTCGGTGGACGCCGGCGCCACCGCGATCGCCGTCCTGCTCGAAGCCCTGGCCGCCACCTGGCCGGAATGACCGAAAGCCCGAGCCACGGGGACGGTTCCTGTGGCTCGCAGGGCTGAGCCACAGGAACCGTCCCCGTGGCCCCGGGCCCCAGGCTCCGCGGCCACTGCCACCGCACACCCACAACCCAACACTCATCCACCTCACTCAAGGGAGAGCCATGAAGAAGTTCGTCAACGATCCCAAGCAATTCGTACCCGAGATGCTCAGGGGCATCGCACTGGCCAACCCGGACACCATCGTCTACGTGCCCGAGTACAACCTGATCATGCGTTCCGACGCCCCCAGCAATGACAAGGTCAGCATCGTCCAGGGCTCGGGCTCCGGTCACGAACCGGCCCACGTGATGGTGGTCGGCCCCGGCATGCTGGACGCCGCCTGCCCTGGCGACGTGTTCGCCGCACCGCCGGCCGACTACGTCTACGAGACCGCGAAGCGGGTCGCCTCCGACAAGGGCGTACTGCTGCTGGTCAACAACTACACCGGCGACCGGATGGCCTTCGACATGGCCGCCGAGCTGGCTGACGCCGACGGCATCAAGGTGAAGACCCTCTTCATCAACGACGACGTCGCCGTGCAGGACTCGACCTGGACGGTGGGACGCCGCGGCGTGGCGGGCAACTTCTTCGTGATCAAGGGCGTCGGCGCGAAGTCCGAACAGGGCGCCGACATCGACGAGGTCTACCGGGTCGGCGAGAAGATCAACTCGGTCACCCGGACGATGGGCATCGCGCTCACCGCCTGCACCCCGCCGGCCAAGGGCGCTCCGCTCTTCGACCTCGGCGAAGACGAGATGGAGGTCGGCGTCGGCATCCACGGCGAGCCCGGACGCCGTCGCGCCAAGCTGGTCAGCGCCGACGAGATCGTCGACGAACTGCTCGGTGCGATCGTCCCCGACCTGCCGTTCGAATCCGGTGACCGGGTCGCCCTGATGGTCAACGGCCTGGGCGGCACCCCGATCAGCGAGCTGTATCTGCTCTACGGCATCGCCGCGAAGAAGCTGGCCGACAAGGGCATCACGATCGCCCGCAGCTACGTCGGCGAGTACTGCACCAGCCTGGAGATGGCCGGCGCGTCCATCACCCTGGTCAAGCTGGACGACGAGATCGAGGAACTGCTGGCCGCCCCGGCGTCCATCGTGAACCGCATCTTCTGACATCGCTGGCCGAAGCAGGGCCGGCCATCTCCCGCGTGGACCGGCCCTGCTTGCGGGCACCTGGTGAGGTTGCTCGGCACCGAACCGCGCATCGGCGTCGCTTATGCCGAGCGGCTTCGGCGTGCTGCCCGCGGAACCGTGACGAGATGCCCACCCGACACGGCAGAGGCGTCGTGGATGCGCGGTTCGTGTCCACGGAGGCTTCAGAGCCGCCGGGCTCACCCTCCACCAGCCATCGGGTTCGCCGCGGGATGAGGAATCCCCGACGGGCTGGGTAGTCTGCGAGGCATGAAACCGGGGACGCAGGTGTGGGCGCACCGTGGGGCGAGCGGCTACGCCCCGGAGAACACCCTGCCCGCCTTCGAGCTGGCACTGGACCAGCGCGCGGACGGGGTGGAGTTCGACGTCCAGTTGAGCCAGGACGGCGCGGTTGTGGTGATTCACGACGAGACCCTGGAACGCACCACGGACGGCTCCGGACGCGTGGTGGACCACACCCTGGCCGACCTGCAGCGGCTGGACGCGCGCAACGGGATGCCGGAGTACGCCCCGACCCCGATCCCCACCATGGACGAGGTGCTGACGCTGCTTGCACCCACCCGGATCCGGATCAACATCGAGCTGAAGAACTCCGAGGAGGCCTACCCAGAGCTGGAGGAGAAGGTGATCGACGCGGTCCGCGAACACGGGATCGCCGAGCGGGTGGTGCTGTCGTCCTTCTCGGACGCGAGCGTGAGGCGGCTGCGCGATCTGGCGCCCGATCTGGAGACGGCCACGCTCTACACCCGTCCCCAGCTGCGCCCGTGGCGCAACGCGATCCGGGTCGGTGCCCGCGGCGTCCACCCGCCTGCGGCTTTCGTGCCAAGCCGGCTGTGGGTGCGCCGGGCGCAATCCCTCGGCATGGCCGTCCGTCCGTGGATCGTGAACAGTCCGCAGATCCTGGTCAGGATGTTCCGCTGGCGGACGGACGCCGTCTTCACCGATACCCCCGACGTCGCCCGCGAACTCCGCTGGCGGGCATGACGATCCAGTCGATCAGCCCAGCGCAGCCGGCAGGATCGACAAGGGCACCGAGCCCAGGTTCAGCGCACGGGTGTGGAAGCTCTTCAGGCTGAACTCCTCGCCACGATCCTTGGCAGCGGCCTCCGCGGCAGCGCGGGCCTGCTCCCACAGTCGCTGGCCGACCTTGTAGGACGGGGCCTGCCCGGGCCAGCCCAGGTAGCGGTTGAGTTCGAAGCGCAGGAAGGCCTCGTCCATGTTGGCGTTCGCGCGCAGGAAGTCCCACGCTTTGGCTGCGTCCCAGGTGCCGCCGCCCCAGCGTTCGGGGGCGGGCTTGCCGAGGTGGACGCCGATGTCGAGCACCACGCGGGCGGCTCGCATCCGCTGGCCGTCGAGCAGTCCGAGCCGGTCACCGGGATCGGCCATGAAGCCGAACTCCTCCATCAGGCGCTCGGCGTACAGCGCCCAGCCCTCACCGTGGCCGGAGGTCCACAGCACCAGACGCCGCCAGCTGTTGAGTTGATCGCGGACGTAGACCTGCTGGGCGCACTGCAGGTGGTGACCGGGGACGCCCTCGTGGTGCACGGTGGTCTTCTCGCGCCAGGTGTTGAACGTGGTGACGCCGGGCGGAACCGACCACCACATCCGGCCGGGACGCGAGAAGTCGTCGTTGGGCGGGGTGTAGTAGATGCCACCGGTCTGGGTGGGGGCGATCATGCATTCGATGGTCTTGATCGGCTCGGGAATGTCGAAGTGCACCCCGTCCAGCGCCGCGATCACCGAATTGGCGGTGGTCTGCATCCACTCCTGCAGGGCCTCGGTGCCGTGCAGGGTGTACGCCGGGTCGGCGTCCAGGACGGCGACCGCGTCGTCGATGCTGGCTCCGGGGCCGGCGATCTCGGCGATGATGGCGTCCTGCTCGTCCGCCATCCGCTGCAGTTCTTCCAGGCCCCACTCGTAGGTTTCGTCCAGGTCGACCTCGGCGCCGACGAAGCCGCGCGAGAACCGGGCGTAGCGCTCGCGCCCGACGGCGTCGGCCTCGGGGGCGAGCGGCGCCACCTCGTCTGCCAGAAAGCGGACGAGCTCGCCGTAGGCGGCGGCCGCGTCGCGTCCGGCCCGCTCCAGATCGTGGGCCAGCGTGGCCGGCGCGGGAGCTCCGCCCGGGGTGGCGCCGGCGGTGAAGCTGACGAAGAAGGAGGACGCCGGGTCGGCCAGTTCCTCGGCCTGCTTGATGCCCTCGGTGACCTGCAATGCAGCCGGAACCAGTCCGTTCCGGACACCCTCGCGCAGCGAGGCGATGTAGCCGCGGATCGCATCGGGCACCTTCGAGACCCGGCTCGCGATGTTCGCCCACTCGTCCACCGTGTCGGTGGGCATCAGGTCGAGGATGTCACGGAGGTTCTGCAGCGGGCTGGCGATCACGTTCAGGTCAGCGGTGTACTCGGCTGCTTCGAAGAGCTCGACGTCGAGTCCGAGCCGATCCCGCATCGCGGCCAGCGTCACCTCGTCGGTGGCGTCCACCGGGACCGCCCGCTCGAGTTCGCGCAGCGTCGCACGGTCGTGGTCGGCCCGCTCGGCATGACCGGCGGGGGAGAGATCGGTCATCAGGTGGTCGTAGCCCTTGATGCCGAACCCGGTCGCGGCCAGCGGATCGAGGGAGGCGAGCTTGGTGGTGTAGGCCTCGGCGATGGCGTCGACGGCAGTGGGTTCACGAGTGGTCACGATCCGAACCTTAGCCTCCTGCGGGGATGCTGCTGCCACTACTGTGACTGCCGAGCCCACGCCCAGCGGCGCCGCACGCGGGATAGCCAGGCGGCCATCCCACGAGATGTGCGCTCTCTGGTGATGATCCCCACCAGGGGAGCGCTGTCGCGCAGCAGCGCGACCGAGGTCAGCAGTTCTCGGTCGGTCGTATCCTTCATCGTCACGATCAGCAGACTGCCGCCGAGCAGGGAGCTCGTCCCTGAGATGAGGGAAACCGCACCCGTGGTGATCACGTAGTCGAATTCCTGCTCCAGCCCTCGGAACAACTCAGAGGCGGCCGGAATGGTCAGCAGTTCAGCGGGGTTCGGTGCGTGACAGCCGGGTGGAATCGTCCACATCGGCAAGTCATTCCACTGCTGCATCACCTGCTCCACCGGCACGCGGCCGGCCAACACGTCGCTAACCCCCAATGTCTCGGGATCGTCCTGGTTCGGGAGCGGCTCGGCGCAGGCGAGATTCACCAGCACAACCCGTGACCCTGCCCTGGCGAGCCCTTCGGTCAGTGCCAGCGCCGGCTGCCCGGGTGCTTGGTCGGGTACGGCGTCAACCACCGCGAAGATGCGGCGCCCGCCTGCCGACAAGAACTGCATCGCCTGCTGGAGATGCTCTCCGTCGAGGTCTGGCGCCGTCCCTGCGCCCTGCCCCTCCAGCCGCCCGATCACGGGGGCATCGGCGAGCGACTCGATCTCATTCTCGCGGCGAATCGGCAGGCCTACGAGGTAGCGGATGCCCGTCAGCCCAAGACCCACCAGCCCGCCCAGAGCAAACCCGGAGAGCACGCTCCTGGTGACGGAGTTGCCGGGAGCGGCCGTCGCCGGCCCCGCCGGCTGGATGACCCTGACCGGGTCGACAGTGACTCCGGCCGCCGTCTCGAATGCCTGAATCTCCTCTATCAGATTCGTGGTGATGGCACTGGCAAAGGCTTGTGCTGACTGGGGATCGTTCGACGTCACGGAAAGAACGACGACCGCGGTGCCCGTGGGGGTGGTGGCCGAGACCTGGCTGCTGAGCTGGTCGATCGGGGCGGTGAGCCCCACCTCCTCCGCCGCCGATCTCAGCACCGCATCGGTCTGAACCATCTGAATGTAGGTCGGCACCCGCACCTGGTTCACAGCCAGGATCTTGCTGGTGGAGACGTACATCACGGACTGATCGAGCAGCGTCGCACTCGCTCCGATCGCACCCAGCGTGGCCGCGACGAGAACGAGGACCCAGCTTCGTGCAAGCAGCCTCGTTAGGTCCCACAGGCTCATCTACAACTCCCTTACGGCGCTCGATTTCGCACCCTCGGTTGGCGTGGTCCGCGAGTCACTTTAGCTGGCGTGGCTCGCCCTCAGCGGAGCCCGCTCCAGAAAGCATGCTGGAAGGCGGTGGACAGAATGAAGTTGACCACCCGCTCCGAGGTGTTCTCGATCTGGTAGTCCACCGGTCGCTCACCGCCGCGTGACCCTTGGGGGTTGTCGGCCGCCCGGCTCATCGCGAAGCGGACCGCCCGCGACACCGCTCGCGCGTCGAGATCGGTCATCGTGATCGCACCGGTGTCCAGTGCCTCTGGGCGCTCGATGGAGGAGCGGAGTGTCACTGCTGGGAATCCCAGCATCGTCGACTCCTCGGCGATCGTTCCGGAATCCGAAAGGACACACGCGGCGCTCAACTGCAGGCGGTTGTAGTCGAGGAAGCCGAACGGCTCGTGAAATCGCACCAGTGGATTCACCTCGGCGTCAGCGAGCGCTTCCAGGCGCTTGCGGGTCCGAGGATGTGTCGAGACCAGCACAGGCAGTTCCCATTCGGCAGCGACCGCGTTCAGGCACTCCAGGAGCAGGGCGAGGCGGGCTGGGGAATCCACATTCTCTTCGCGATGCGCCGATACCAGGAAGTATCCGCGCTCTGAGAGTCCCAGCGTCTCCAGGGCCAACGATCCCTCGATCGCCGACCGCTGTGACTCCAGCACTTCGGCCATCGGCGAGCCGGTCACGATCACCCGTCGCGGGTGCAATCCCTCGGCCAGCAGGTTGCGCCGAGCGTGCTCGGTGTAGGCCAGATTGAAGTCTGCGGTGTGGTCGACGAGACGACGGTTCGTCTCTTCCGGCACGTTGGCATCGAAACAGCGGTTGCCCGCCTCCATGTGATAGGTCGGCACGCGCTTGCGCTTGGCGATGATCAGGCTCAGCGCGCTGTTCGTGTCACCCAGTACCAGGAAGGCATCCGGCTTCTCCTCCTCGAGCACGGCTTCCGTACGCCGCAGAATGTCCCCCAGCGTCGCTCCGAGCGAGGAGACGTCCACGTTCAGCACATGGTCGGGCAGTCGCAGCCCGAGATCCTCGAAGAAGACTTCGTTCAACTGGCGGTCCCAGTTCTGTCCGGTATGGACGAGCACATGCTCGATCCCCTCGGTAGCGTCCAGCCGGCGCATCACCGAGGCCAGCCGGATGATCTCCGGGCGGGTACCCACCACAGTCATGACCTTCATCAGACATCCTCGGGAATCGTGTCGGGATTAGCCGGGTCGTACAGTTCGTCCGCGAAGAAGAGCGTCACCATCGGCTCGTCCCCGGTGTTGGTGATCGAGTGGGCCCAGAAGGTCGGCATGTCCACGATCGCCGGACGATCGCCGTTCACCGGGAAGGTCACCAGTTCGTCGGTGAACAGCCGACGGAGCCGTATCTCGCCGGACCCCGCCAGAACGAGGAACCGCTCGACCTTGTGTCGGTGCCAATGCTGGCCGCGCGTGTAGCCCGGGTTGGTAGTCGAGTAGAACACCTGGGTTTGCCCGCCCCACCCCTTCACCGCTTCGACCAGACGTCCGCGCGGATCCTCCGCCGGCGTCGGATGAATGGGGAAATGCGCCGGGAAGGTCGCAGAGCGGTAGGTGTTGAACAGCTGTTTTGTGAACGGCTCCGACAGGTCCGGCAACCGACCCGACCGATAGCCTTCTGCCATCGCCAATAGCTGTTCGGCCAACTCGCTCACCCACGTCTGACGGCCTTGAAGCACGATCTGACCTGGTTCTGGTGCGACGGCCAGATCTAGCAGACGATCCACCGCCTCGCCCACATAGAGCAGTGGCAACTCCTTGTCGTCGACCACCTGGGGGTTCTCGCCGCGGGCGATCGCATGGCAGAAGGTGGCGACCACCGAGTTGTAGTTGGGGACGCCGTGCTCGCCGAACAGGTTGGGCATGAGCACATCCATGACCGCTGCTCCCGATTCCGCACCCCAGGAAGTGAGGATCTCGGCGGCCCGGCGTTTGGAGACTCCGAATACCGAATCGCCGAGAGAGTGGATCGAGTTGCCGTACACGATGGGGATGGAACGCCCCAGCCTGTCGAGCGAGGCAATCAGCTGCTCAGCCAGCCAGGGGTTGGTACGCTCGATCTCTGCCGGGTCGTTCGCCCGGTTGACTCCGGCCAGATGGATGACGGCGTCCGCATCGGCCAGACCGGCGTCCAGCAAGGCGGGATCGTCGAACTCGGCGATATCGAGTCCGATCAGGTCACCACCCCACCGTGCACGAGCCGCGCACCTCAGATGCCATGCCACGAACCCGAGCGGTCCGGTGACCGCGATCTTCAGTGGAGAACTCACGCCCGCACCTCGGCGAGCAGTTCCTGCACCTTCGGCAGCTTCTCGATGATCTCCGCGGTCTCCGCCACGCTCAGGCGAGTGGTGTTGTGCGAGGTGTAGTCGTCCAACTCGGCGACGCCTCCCTCCCCGTCCTCGACGAAGAGGCCGTAGTCGAGCGAACGGGCATCAAGCGGCACCCGGTAGTAGCCGCCGCGATCTTCCGCCTTGGCCATTTCCTCCCGAGAGAGCAATGACTCGTACAGCTTTTCTCCGTGGCGCGTGCCGATCACCTGGATCTCTGGCTCCCTGACGCCCAGCACCAGAGCGACGGCGCGGGCCAGATCGGCGATGGTGGAGGCTGGCGCCTTCTTGACGAAGAGGTCTCCGGGCTGCGCGTTCTCAAAGGCGTACTGAACGAGTTCCACCGATTCGTCCAACGACATGAGGAAACGCGTCATCGCCGGATCGGTCACCGTCAGGGGCTTGCCGGCGCGCAGTTGCTCCACGAAGAGCGGGATCACCGAGCCGCGCGAGTACATCACATTGCCGTAGCGGGTGATCGACACCGTGGTATCGGACTCAGGATGATTGCGTGCGAAGGCCTGGGCAACCTTCTCCATCATGGCCTTGCTCATGCCCATGGCGTTGATCGGGTAGACGGCCTTGTCGGTGCTGAGGCAGACGACCGATCTGACGCCACACTCATGCGCGGCCTGGATAACGTTGGCGCTGCCCTGGACGTTGGTGGCAACTGCCTGGAGAGGGAAGAACTCACAAGAAGGGACCTGCTTCAGTGCCGCGGCGTGAAAGACGTAGTCGACACCGACCATCGCTTCCCGGACGGAGGCTGCGTCACGAACGTCACCGACGTAGAAGCGTGCCCGACTATCGCCCAGCCAGCGACGCATGTCGTCCTGTTTGGCCTCATCTCGGGACAGAATCCGTACCTCAGCGACGTCTTGCGTGAGGAGGCGTCGCGTGACAGTGGAGCCGAACGAACCGGTGCCACCGGTGATCAGAACAACTGAATCGGTTGAGTTCACGCCACTCCTGCATTTGCGCAACGGGCCGCTACGCCCTAGGTGATTTCTGCACATAACCCTACGACACTATCGGCATCGGTCGAACAGCCGGACAGCGGACGAGGGCGGGATCAATGTGCTGACGCGACTTGTTGCGCTAGTGGGTCCAGACAGGGACAGGCCCGGGCTGGTAGCCACCGGTTGTACCGGAGTGCCTGCGTACTGCGCCACAGCAAACGCCGACCGGGAAGGGTGCCACGTACGCGGCGCAAGCGGCGTGTCTCTTCCGGGGAATGCAACCCCGGGGGGGTCTTGAGAGATCCTGGCCGTCGCGTTCGAGGTCGACCACGGTGCACTCGAACAACGCCATGAGCTGAGTCTTTCTCATCCCGGTAAGGAAAGAGGGCCACGGCCCGCAAGGGCTTCCTACGATCGACGATGCTCAACGGGGCCATCCATGCCTGGATTCCGCAACCAGGGCAGGTGGGGGTTCGATAGCCTCAGACTGGCTGTCACTCGTGTGGCCAAGAGGTGTTGCCGCCTGTCCTGTAGCATGTCCGGCGCCCTGCGGATTGATGGCCAGTGCTACTCGGGCGATCGGTTGTTTCTCCCGATATCCTTACGACCTTTGGGGCAGAGGCATGAGAACAGTGACAGAAGCACGCATCGCGGTTGTGGGCTTGGGGTACGTCGGGTTGCCACTCGCCGCTGCCTTCAGCCGGCATGGGCCCGTCATCGGCTACGACATCGACGGGGCGAGAATCAGTGAGTTGAAGGATGGGCACGACCGGACGAGGGAGGTCGAGGATGAACAACTTGCTGCTGCCACCAACCTCATGTTCACCACAGACCTGGCAGATGTAGTTGACGCCAACGTCTACATCATCACCACACCGACTCCTATCGATGAGTACAAGAAACCTGATCTGAGGGCCGTGCTCGGGGCGACCCGTGACATAGCGTCGACTCTTCGCTCAGGGGACATCGTGATCTATGAATCCACTGTTTACCCCGGTCTGACCGAGGAGGAGTGCGTACCCGTCCTCGAGAAGATCAGCGGACTGCGCTACAACGATGAGTTCTTCGTCGGCTACAGTCCGGAGCGAATCAACCCGGGTGACAAGCTGAACCGTCTCGAGACCATTGTCAAAGTCACCTCAGGGTCCACCCCGGAGGCAGCCGCGTTCGTCGACTCGCTCTATCGCTTGGTCGTTGAAGCTGGCACCCACCGGGCACCCAGCATCAAAGTCGCGGAAGCTGCCAAAGTGATTGAGAACACCCAGCGGGACGTCAACATCGCACTGATCAATGAGTTGGCGGTGCTGTTCAGCAGGATGGGAATCGACACTCAAGACGTTCTGGACGCCGCCGGCACCAAGTGGAACTTTCTTCCGTTCCGACCCGGATTGGTGGGCGGCCACTGCATCGGCGTCGATCCCTACTACCTGACCCACAAAGCCCAGGCAGTCGGGCACAACCCTGAGATCATCCTGGCCGGCCGACGACTGAACGACTCGATGAGCACGCATGTCGCCAGTCAATTGGTGAAGGCTCTGCTTCGGAGACCCGGTGCTGGCGAACGCCGGGTTCTGATCTTGGGCTTGACGTTCAAAGAGAATACGCCCGACTTGCGAAACACCAAGGTGGTAGATGTCATACGCGAGTTGAGCAGCTACGGTCTGACTATCGATGTCAGCGATCCCTGGGCGGATCCTGAAGAGGCGGAAGCAGAGTACGGGCTGCATCTCGTTGGGGAGCCCTCCCTAGGACAGTACGACGCGGTGATTCTCGCAGTCGCCCATGCAGAGTTCCTCGCTCAGGGTGCCGAGCGGCTACGTGCCTACGGCAAGCCGGAGAGCATCCTTTACGACCTCAAGAGCGTGCTTCCCAAGGAAGCATCGGACCTACGGCTTTGAACGGATGAATACAACAACTCAGGAGAGCTCGTGAAGATCCTCATCACTGGTGGCGCCGGATTTGTCGGCTCGAATTTGGTGCGCCAAGCCGTAGAGGCCGGGCATAGGGTAGCGGTACTTGATGATCTTTCCACCGGGTATGCCGACAACCTGGAGGGACTGGATGTCCGATTCGTCAATGGTTCCGTCACCGACCGACGGATCCTCGAGCAGATCTGTGCCGGGCAGGATTCCATCGTGCACCTAGGTGCTTTGGGTAGCGTGCCGCGCAGCATCAGCGATCCGCGTCGATCCCATGACGTCAACGTCAACGGCACCCTGGAGGTGTTGGAGGCCGCCCGTGCCGTCGGTGTCAGTCACGTTGTGTTCTCCTCATCGAGTTCGGTGTATGGGAAGAATCCCGCATTGCCCAAGCATGAGCGCGAGTGGGTACGGCCGATGAGCCCCTACGCCGTCAGTAAACTGGCCGCAGAACAGTACGTGCTGGCGTATCAGCAGTCCTTCGGATTGAGCACGCTTGCATTCCGCTTCTTCAATGTCTACGGTCCAGGTCAACGCCCGAACCATGCCTACGCGGCCGTGATCCCGGTGTTTCTTGAACGCTTAGCCAAGGCGCATCCGCTGCCCGTGAACGGGGATGGGATGCAGTCGCGAGATTTCACATATGTCGGCACCGTTGCGTCCGTTCTGCTTGATGCCGTTGAGCGTCGAGTCGTCAACGACGAACCAGTGAATCTGGCATTTGGGACCAACACGACGCTGCTGCAACTGGTCGAGATAATCCAGTCGATAACCGGCCGATCAGCGGAACTGCGCTTCCACGACCCCCGTCCGGGAGATGTGCCCCACTCGCAAGCGCAGAACAGCAGTCTTTTGCAGTTGTTCCCCGGAGTTGCCTCCGTGAGGCTTGAGGACGGGATCCGAGAGACCTGGGAATGGATGCAGCGCCATCTGAAGACCGACTAGAAGTATCTTTGCACACGCCGGATCAATCATCACGGTCAATGATCCGAACGGTTCAGATTAGCCCGACGGTGGGTGATGGATCCTGACCAGTTCCGTCCACGGTTCTGGTCAATCGCCGTGGCGGTGCGAATAGAAGCGGAGCCCAGCCGCTGAGAACGGCGCCGAGGCCCAGGGTCAACGCTACGACGACCGCGCTGACCACGAGGGCGAGTAGCGGCACAAGGCTGGGGGTAATGGAACCCGCGCCGATCAGCGCCGAGGTCAGGAGCGCAAGTGAGGCGATCACGGGGATGTGCAGAACGTAGATCCTCAAGGTGTTGGCGCCAACATGTGAGAGGAGTCGGTTCAGTCGCGGCATTCGCTTGGCATGACCGGCGACCATCGGGAGGACCTGTAAACAGCACCACATCGCAAGCGCACAGACTGTCAGGTAAAATAAGCCGCGACCCACAACCGGCAGAGATGGCCTCATTGCGACGTATGCGATCGTACTGCAGAGGAATAGCGCGCCACCAATCCATGCCCGTTGCGCCGAATATGCTTTTGAGGCCTCGATAATCTTCGACGAGTAGTATGCTCCGACGAGAAACCACGGTAGGTTCAGGAGGGCCGTGCCAGCATTCCCCAATGAAGCGATTGGGCCAGAAAAAGCGATGGTAGAAATCGCTAGCGAGGCGGCCGTAGCCTGGGCCGGAAACCTCGCGAGGACCTTGGCCACCGGAAAGAATAAGGCAAGTGCCCACAGGTACCAGAGGTTGCTGGGGTCGTGCAGGAGTTGAGCTAGGAAGGCCGCAGGGCTCGTCGCCACCTCTGTGGGAATCTCAAAGGAATTTGGGAATCCGAGGAATAGCGCGGTCTGAACTGTCAGCCAAACGGCGTACAGATAGTAGTAGAGGAGGGTCTTTCGACGCAGTAGATTCCCCCAGGGTCGCCGAATTGATGTTGACGCCAAGAGTCCTGACACTAGGAAGAACACGGGCATCCGGAGCGGCTGAAAAGCGATGACAAAAGTGGAAGCGATGCCGTATGAATCTACGCCTAACGGTAAAATGAGCTTGGTGCACACGTGGGTCAGAACAACGGCCAGGATCGCAAAGGCCTTTCCCAAGTCTAGCCATAGAACGCGTGATCCTGGTGCTAGGGATGATTCTCGGCCGCCGCTTTGCTCTATGGACATACGCTGAAGACCCATCGGAGTTCGCTTGTGTGCTTGATGGGAGCAGTCTAGCGGACAACCTCGTATTCTCCCTATCCGAGGGTGATAGCACCAGGCAAGGTGCTGGTCGCAGCGGCCAGATTGTGGGGACGCATCTATCACCCGACCGCTAGGCGTTCGTTCCTTTGATCCGCCGACTCACCTCCCGCTGCGTTTGCCATGACAGGCCGGATCAGCCAAGGGGATGCTTGGCTCGCAGGAGCAACGTGATCGTCCGGATCTCCGGCCGTCCTATCCCGATCCATACCAAGATGGCGATCAGAATGCCGGCTTCGCCGACCATTCCTAGATCCAAGGAGAAGGTGACACTTCGTACGCATGCCGCAATAACGAGGAGAGTCAATGCCGTAATGGGCCGCGCCAGCGACGAGAACGGACGAAAGTGCCGCACCCCATAGCTGAGCCTAACGATAGCGGTCAGCGCCGAGCCAGCAAGAAGGGAGAAGGCGGCTCCGCCCATGCCCCATGTCGGCACGGTCAAGAGCAGCGTCAGTAGCGTCAAGCATGATCCGGCGACCAGGGCCAACGAATACGGAGTTGTTCGTTTCGCGAGAGGTAGGCCCACGCCACCAATCTCGGCAAGTAGATTGAATGCATGGACCGCCAGAAGCACGCCAAAGTATTGTTCTGCGATCCGGAACTCCTGGCCGACCAAAAGAAAGAGTGGTCCGCTCGTGAGGATCAAGATCAGGCCTGTGCCGACCATCGCCCAGAAGATCGCGTGGTGGACGGACCTTATCCGTTCCGCCTGTGCTTCCGCGTTGGCGTACACATAAGGTATCCAGTAGGAGAGAATGCCGACCTGAAGAATCGATAGAATCGAGGCGAGGGCGAGGCCGGAGTTGAACTGACCAACCTGTGCCAGGCCTAGCTCCCAGCTCAGATATATCGGGGTCAATGAAACCGAAACGAGTGAGAAGGATCCGGAAACAACGAACGGCGTCGAAAAGCGGAATATGGAGCCTAAGGGAATGGCTGTTGGTGACTTGGGCTCTCCGAGAGTCTTCCAGATGCAGGCGATCGCAAGAACACCCGCGGCGCAGTATCCGATACCTAAGAGTAGTACCTCGAGGCCCACAGCAGAAGGCAAGAAGCCCGCCATGATGTAGAGCCCTCTGGTTAGCAGTGTTGAGCCGACCGTTACGACTGCAAATGCCCACACCCGACGGGACACGCGGGTTTCGATGCTGGCATAGCGTTGCGCGACCGCGCCACCGACAGCCAGAGTCAGAGCAAAGGGGACCCATAGATGCGGTTCCCCTACGACAGCGATGGCGACTTCGCTCCGGAAGGCGACCACCCCGGCGCCGACCATCGCGAGAATGCCACCGGAGACTACAAGGCACCGGCGAAGTAGACCACCCGTCCCTCCGCGAGAATCTGGACTTCCGCGGAAGCGCAAATATGCCTGGTCGAGGCCGAACAACACTCCGACTTGCAGCGCCATAAGCCAAGCGTTGAAGACTCCTACCCGTCCCAGCGCCTCTGCGCTAAACACTCTCGTCGCCACCGGCATGGCAATGAAGCCGACCGCGGCGGAAGCGATGACCGCGCCGGAGTATCCAAGCGCCATCCGCGCCGTCCCAGCCGTTCCCTCCCCTCTGGTCATCAGGTCAGCTGGGGCTGAGTGAGGCGGCGCTCGGTAACGTCTGCGTGGAGCATGCTCTCGTGGGAGTTCCCTTCTCCAGGACGGACAGCGAGATTCATTCCGGCAGGAAAGGGCTGCGACGGGGCGACCGCGCCCACCTTGACCGCCATGACTGCGAGCGCCAGTGCAATAAGCGGGCCCCTATACAGGTAGGTCACTTGGGTGATGTCGATGACCAGCAGCGTTACCAGGAGGACCGCGGCCAATTGACTGATTTGACCTGGCGTGGCCAAACGACTCTGCGACAGGGCCGCTCGCAGTGAGATAACGGGCAGCCAGTAGTAGAGAACCAGTCCCGCAACTCCGAGAGAGACGAGCACCTCAAGATAGTTGGAATGCGTGTAATACAGTTCGGACAACACGGTGTAGGACCGGCCCCACCCCAAGCCCAGGGGATGCGCCGAAAAGGCAGCCAGCGCCTCGGATGCTGCGTCAAGCCGGTAACCATCGGAGACACTGGTGCCGCCGTCGCCTGAGAATCGATGACCGATAGCCAAGAAGAACGCTTCGCTGCGGGACGCCAGCAATGTGACTGCCGCGGTCACGCCCAGCCAGGTGATCGTCTTTCGTATGCTAACCAAGAGGGCGTGGAAGAGGACCGCGATCGCGCAGGCAATCAAAGCCTTGCGGCTCCCTGTCAATACGATGGCGCCAGCCTGCAGCATGGCGACACCCAGCCACCACAAACGCCGAGATATCGTGCGCCGGCCCGAGATCGCGTATCCGATGCAGATGGAGAACGAGAGCGCGATATACATGGATGCGATATTGACGTTCCCACCGGGTAACCCCGCGCCTGTGCGGAGTTCCCAGGCCGTGGCCGCGGTGGCCGACGATAGTGCTTCAAAGTCATAGGCGCTGATGAGGAGACCGGCGGACAAGAGGCCAGCGAACCCGAGGGCCGTCATGGCCAATTCGATCTGTTGACGGTTCCACAGCAACTGTGACCAAGCGACAATCATGAGGCAATTGACAGAAAAGGATCGAAACTCGGACGTAAGTTCGGTCTGATTCAGCACTGTTATCATTGCCGCAGTAGCGACAAGGAAAGAGGACCAGAGGATGAGTCGGCCGGCCGCGACCCACTGCCGAGCCAAGACCACAAGTACAGCGACAGCGATCATGAAGTACTGGATAAGGGAGAACAGCCAGTGATGTTGCTCCGTCTCGAGTATGTAGAGTGCGATCACGTAGCCGACTGTGGCGACACCCGCCAGGCTGTGAAGAACGTGTCTCGGGTTATCGATTGATGGAGACAACATTTAGGTAGTCCGTCCATTTCGAAAGAATGGTCTCGAAACTCAAGTCACGATTAACATAGAGTGCTGCAGCCCCCAGTTGCTCGCGAAGATCGGGATCGCGCATAAGGGAGCGCATGGCCTTCGAGAATTGCTCGACATCTTCGTTTGGTACCAGGATTCCGGCGACACCATCGAGGGTAAGGGCCCTGGCGCCGCCACCATCACAGTCGGTTGCAATACAAGGAAGGCCGAGCGACATGGCCTCGATGAGGGCGTTCGGCATTCCCTCGCTGCGCGAGGACAAGGCGAAGATCGAGGAGTTGGCAAGCTCGGTAAGTGGATCCGTTGAGTACCCGGGCAAGTTTACCTGCCCGGACACTCCAAGATCATCGATCATTCCCAAATAGAGATCTCGGTCGGGGCCTTCGCCGTAGATCTCCAAAGTCCACTCCGGGAACTCCGCGGCGACCCGCGCAAAGGCTCGCAGCATCAAGGATTGATTCTTGTCGTCGTCGCTTAGTCGTCCGATTGATATAATGCGTGAAGCTCTAGAGCGCGAGGAATTTTCGGGGATTGGGCGAGGTTCTTCCAGAACGGGATTGGGGATGACGGCTGCCGTCCGGCGGATATTTCGTGGAAAGAACGTGAGGATCTCCGCGGTTTGCACAACGAGCCCCTGGGCTAAACCGTAGAGGAACCTCCGGAGAGTTCTCGCTGTCCGAGTCGCGGGCAAGGACTTGGGGTTGACGCGCTCGCAGACCACTAAGGCCGTGCGGAGCCCTAGAAGTGCGATGATGGCGTTGATGTTGTTGGCGTACCCGAAAGACACAACAATCTCAGGGGAGATGTTGGCGACCCGGCGTCGCAACTCGCTCCACCGGAGAATGACACGCCGAACGCGGTTACGTCCCGTCCTGGTCATTTGATGAGTTCTCTCGATTGGGAACATCACGCCGTCATTGGGTGGAGCCTCCGGATCGGAGAGGATGATGTTCACGTCATGCCCATGGTCGAGCATTCCCTTAGCGAGGTTCCGAAGCACGTGCTCAGCGCCGCTATACTGTAGACGGCCGACGAGAAAGCAGATCTTCATGAAGCTCGCCCTGCCCCGTCTGCTGCAGGCCTCCGTGATCCCCAGCAAAAGTCCAGGACGCGGCGCACTTGTGCGACCGGGTTCTTGGCCGTTAAGACAAACTGTCTGGCTCGTTCCCCCTGCTCACGCAAGTCGCTGGGCGGCAAGCTGGTGATTCTTGCGATCGATTCGGCGAAGTCCTCTATAGAACTGCCAGGCACATAGCTGAGGAACTGGTCGTACTCATCTGGAATGCCATCCAGTTTGTAGCACAAGACGGGCCGTCCGGCCCCCATGTATTCGATGATTTTCGAGGGAAACGAGTATCGCGCGAAGGCCTCGTTATTCATTCTTGGATTCACGAGGACGGTGGCATGAGTTTGGAGCATCATAACTTCGTCGCGCGGAATCTGACCTTTGAAAATGATCCGCCGGTCCTCCTCAGCATGCTTCCTGACTTCCTCTTCAGCGTCGCCTGAACCGCACAGGACCAACCGCAGACTTGAGTCTGGTAGCAGTCGGAAGGCTTCGCATAACCGTAGTACTCCGTAGCGTCGGTTAAGGGTGCCGGAGTATAGGAGAACGCGCTCCTCAGGATATGGGTCCACATGGCTTGTCTGAAGCGTCTCCGAAGACTCAGTTTCCCGGGAAACTATTCCTTCGACGACTAGGTGTGGTATGTCAGGAAGACGTTCAGACATGTATTTGGTCAGGAGGATCTGCCCATTGAAACGGGAGGTCATGGTTCGAAGAATGCCCGACTCGGCGGCTTTGAGTATTTTCCGCAGCGGATCTGCCGAGGTGGAGGTGTCCATGAACTCAGGCAGATCGGGGATGATAAGGTAGACCAGCGCGTCCCGACGACGGAGTTTGGCGGTCCAGGCGGAATACACGGTGGGGAGGGTCATCGCGTACGCCACTATTGTGGGAGAGTCGTCCACGGAACGGAGCCACGTCCGTACGGCTGCGGAGAGCGCTACGGCTCGCCAGATGTGTTTTATTCCGACTAGGTTTAGAAAGCCGACCACGCGATCTCCGCCGTCAGATCCTCGTTGGAAGCGCCGACTCGGCACCCATGCCTGCCTGTAGCGTTTTGGGAACGACCCCAGAAATGGGGCGCTGAGGACGGTGACCCGCGCCCGCTCATCCGCCTCAAGTCCTCGCACGTATCCCCATTGCAGCGCGTCGGCAGCCGACTGCACCGGCCCAGTTGACCATTGCTGAACCTCGCGGCGTTGCTGCTCATCGAACAGGCCCCCTACAAAGAGAGTGGGATGCTCTTTAGCCACTGACTACCTCCTGGCTGAGTCGGCGCACTAACCTCGCCGTTCCGGAGTCACGTTGCGCTGCCCTGTTGATTGGCGCGGGACAGCCGCGCTCGGCCCAAGCCGATGATGGACGGAGCGGTGGCCGGCCGGGTGTTCGGCGCCTATCCTTCTCAGCTCTGGCTAGCCCGCACCCTCGTCTGTGGATCGTGGAGTTGATCGGGTACAGGCTAAATGGCCTCATTTGGGTGCCCCGTCCCGTGAGGCTGCAACGATCGCAGAGGTCAATTGTAGTTGAGCGCTCCGGCGGGACATGAAAGTCCGGTAGTACAGTTGTCCAGCCTTGCCACGGGATTCGAGCGCTTCGCGGCTGTGGTGTGTGGCAACAGTGACCACCTGGGCAACGGAGTCGACTGATCCGGGGTGAGCTACAACCCCGGCATCGGCTGCGGAAATCAGATCGGCAGCGTCCCCCGGAACCGTTGCCGCCACCGGGCGGCCCATCGCCAGTGCGCCAGTGAGCTTGCTGGGGATGGTCATTGAGAACAAGGGATGGTCCCTAAGGCTTACGACCAGCAAGTCAGCGCCTCGCATGTTCGAGATCGCAATCTCACGGTCCGGAGTGGGGGGTAGGAAGTGGACTTGCCGATGGGCGCCAGCAAGTTCGCCAAGCATGGCAGCCTCGCTTCCCCGGCCCTGCAGCACGAGGTGTGCCGAGTCAGGGACAGCGCCGCTAGTGAACGCTGTCACCCAGCACTCAAGTCCCTGCGCCGCGCCGAGGTTCCCGGAGTAGAGAAAAATCCGGTCGTCGGGCGCCAGCCCCAACTGCGTTCGAAGCTCTGCTCTTGGGCCATCCTGGCGAAACGCGTCCTCATCGGCCCAGTTGTAAACGATGTCGATACGATCCGGCGATATCCCACGCATGAGAAGTTCGTTCTTCATGCCGTCGGATGTCACCAATATTCTGGAGGCTTTACGGTAGGCGGTGTCAACCGCCCGTTGCATTAATCGTTGCGCGACACTTCGATCAGCGAAGGGAAGGTAGCCGGTTGCGAATATGCTGTCTGGCCAGAGATCCTGGATGTAGAGTACATAGGGAGGGCCGCCGGTCAGTCGGTGAACGTAGGCAGCCATGTCGTTCGTGGCGGGCGACGAGATCACGAAATTGACGTCGGAGCCGTGTAGAAGGCGCCCCCCGAGGGTCGCCGCAGAGAGACCGAAAGAGACGTAGTTCAGGATCCTCTTGGCTGCGGCCGGGCCATGGTACGGATAGAGAGGAACGCGGAGCGTCCGCAAACCCCGGACCTGTTCGCGGTACCGACGCCACGCTCGATAGCCGGGTGCTGCCCTACCTGCTGGATAGTTCGGAATTCCGGTGAGTACACGCACATCGAACCCGGCGTCTCGAATCGCATCCGCGATGCCGAAAGAAGTCTCCGGAGCCCCGGGCTCTGGAGGAAAGAACTGGCCCAGGAATGTGACTTTCGGAGTCGGCACTTCAATCACCCGACTTCGGTTGTTCGCGTGGCCTCTCGTTCCCAAGTGCAAGATCACTGGAGTGCTCGGCGGATCGCGGCCGCACGATCGCCGCGAAGGTCTGCGCCATTATGCGGAGGTCGCCCAACTGGCTACGACGTCGGACGTACTCGGCATACGCCTTAGCCTTCGCGGGAAGCAGGGTTTCGATGTAGAAGCGCTCCGGGTCCGCCGCTTCTCCCAGAAGAAGTTCCTCGTTTCGCAGGGCTGCTGTCACGGGATCGGTGATTCCGGGTCGGATCGAGAGGATTTCCTCACGTAGGTCGTCCGGCCATAGCGAGACGTACCTGGGGACCTCAGGTCGGGGGCCGACCAGACTCATGTCACCCCGGATCACGTTCCAGAGTTGTGGAAGCTCATCCAGCTTGCTGGCCCGCAGACGACGGCCAAGTCGGGTGATCCGATCGTCAGAAGCCGCAGTCACCAGACTGCCCGATGTGGTGACCCGCATGGTACGCAACTTGTACAAGGTAAAAAGGCGTCCATGCCGCCCCACCCGCTGCTGGCAGTAGAGCGCCGGACCGGGGGAATCCAGCCGGACCAGCGTTCCGATAACGACCAGCATCGGCAGCGCGAGGACTAGCGCAGGCACGCAAAGAAGAAGATCCCGAAATCGACTCATCAACTCAGCCGCCCAGCGCGCGACGGACGCCAGTCACCACACGATCGATGTCCGACGCCGACATGGCGGAGAAGATCGGGATGCTCACGACTCGCTCGAAGATCGTGCTTGCAGTCGGGAAGTCGCCCGGCGCGACGCCGAGAGATTCCCGCCAGTAGGGATGCATATGCAAGGGAATGAAGTGCACGCTGGTGCCGATTCCCTGGTCGGACATGCGCTGGATGAAGTCATCTCGACTCACCCCGGCTTCCTCGTGGAGACGGATGACGTAGAGGTGCCAAGAATGCCCGCGTTCCTCGGGCGACGCGGCTGGGAGTTCCAGTGGTAGAGAACCGAACTCGCTCGTGTAGCGATCTGCGATGCGTTCCCTGGCCAGTCGCATCTCCTCCGCACGGGCAAGCTGTACCCTGCCAATCGACGCGGCCGTATCGGTCATGTTGTATTTGAACCCGGGGGCGACCACCTCGTATCGCCATGCGGGCACGGTCGACCGGTAGCGGTCGAACGCGTCACGGCTGATTCCATGCAGGCGCATTATGCGGGCCCGCTCGGCAAGCCGATCGCTGGGGGTCACCAGCATGCCGCCCTCGCCTGTCGTGATCGTCTTGGATGCGTAGAACGAGAACACGACGGCCTCACTGGCTCCAGAACCCACCAGCCGGCTCTCGCTATACACCGGAAAGGCGTGTGCCGCGTCTTCGATCACTGCCAGCCCGTGGCGGGACGCGAAGTCCGCTAGACGTGTGCGGCTGAGCGGACGGCCGGCGAAATGAACCGGAATCATGGCCCGCGTGCGCTCGGTTATCGCGGCCTCGGCCGCCTGCAGATCGATGTTGAGATCGACGGGATCGATGTCGACCAGCACCGGAGTGGCACCCACGTAGCGCACGACTTCGGCGGTGGCGGTGAAGGTCCACGTTGGCACGAGGACCTCGTCACCGGGGCCCAGTCCCAGCGCCTCGACTGCCAGATGGAGCCCAGCGGTGGCCGAGTTGACCGCGATCGCGTGGAGGTCATCACCGAGGAAGCTGGCGAACTCCGCCTCGAAGGCCCTCGCTTCGGGCCCGGTGGTCAGCCACCCGGATCGCATCGACGCAATCGCAGCCTGGATCTCCCGATCGGTAATGTCCGGGGCAGCGAACGGAACATGGAGCTCAGGCATCGATGTCTTTGCTCTGCTCGTTCGAAGTACCCGTGAGTTCCACGGTGTAGAGGTTCATCTTGCGACCTTCCGGTGTGGTGAACGACCCGCTGAGGAGCCAGCCGTCAGCCACGTAGAACCGATTGACCCGATCATTGTCGGCGGCGTCGGTCGTCAGATGAGCTGACGCCGCTCCCAGCGCCCGCGCCTGAAGCTTCCACGCGTCTATCAGGCGACGTCCGTGTCCGCCCCCCGACAACTCGGGAGCCACACAGATCGAACTCAACAGAGCCCCGCGGGCGGCGGCCGATGCCTCGCCACGGTAGGTGACGCCGCGCAGGAGTCGGGGAACCACGCGTGGGTTTCTCATTGAGGCAATCGCCGCCGCCCTCACGAATCCCCAGAGCCGTCGCCGGAGGAGTCGCGAGAAGAAGCCCGCCGGCTCCGTCGTCCCCACCACGACGCCCACAGGGCGTCCGTCGTATCCTCGCTGGACCACGACGACCGCTGTGGGGTCTCCCACGAAACCACGGTAGAACTCCGCGAGGAACCGCTCTCCGAGGGATGAGAGGAAGAAGGTCGGAAACGCCTGTAGGTGAAGCGCCGCCAGAGCTTGGGCGTCGTGGGGGAGCAAGCTGAACTCAAGGGCCGGCAGAGGTTCTCCGGCCCCTTCTGGGCTGGCTAGCCCGGTGGCGTCATCGGGATGCTCCGACGGCACACCCTGGACCATCAGCGCGCACTCCCGGCGAGCCTGGTGCGCAGGGAGACCTCGGTCACCCAGGCCAACTGCCACCTGCTCCAGTCCAGATCGGCGTAGGTGAGCCCGGGAACGTTGGCGTGGGAGATCAGTGGGTGCTTCGGGCGGAAATCCTGTTCGGCTTCGGAACGAAGGTCCTCATGCAGCTTCTCGCCCTCGCGCAATCCGGTGAAGGTGATCTCGACCTCGCGACCGGACATCTCAATCATGCGGTGAGCGACGTCGAGGATGCGCACCGGTTCGCCCATGTCGAGGATCAGCACCTCGCCGGGATCGCCGATCGCGCCTGCCTGCACCACCAGTTGGCAGGCCTCAGGAATGGTCATGAAGTAGCGGGTGACGTCCGGATGAGTGACGGTCAGCGGACCGCCGCTCTCGATCATCGAGGTGAACAGCGGCAGCATCGAACCGCGGCTGCCCAGCACGTTGCCGAACCGCACCGAGAGGTAGGGCCGACCGGTTTCCTCTCCAACCCTGGCGGTCAGTCGCTCGGCCAGCCGTTTCGAATGGCCCAGCACGCTGGTCGGATCGGCTGCCTTGTCGGTGGAGATGTTGATGAAGGCCTGCGCGTTGACCTGACGGGCGGCCTCCAGGACGTTCTTGGTCCCCATCACGTTGGTCTTCCACGCCTCTTCGGGGTACTGCTGAAGCATCGGCAGGTGCTTCAGCGCCGCGGCATGGAACACTACTTCGGGCCTACGGTCGTCGAAGATGGCCTGGAGCGCATCGGCGTCACGGATATCGGCCAGCACGACCTCGCGACCGTCCAGGAGCCCATGGCCCATCACCGCCAGCTGAGCGGCCTGCAGGCCGGTTTCGTCCCGATCGAGCATGATCAGTTCCCTCGGCCTGAACCGGCTGATCTGGCGGCACAACTCGCTGCCGATCGAGCCACCCGCACCAGTCACGAGCACGCGCTTGCCGGTGAGGTAGCCCGCGATCGACTCCACGTCGGTATCGACCGGACGCCGGCCCATCAGGTCTTCGATCGACAGGTCTCGCAGATCGCTCACGCTGCTGGTGCCCTTGAGGATCTCTTCGATCGTCGGCAGCACCTTGACGGTCAATCCGAGTGGCTCCGCGTATCCAGCCACTCTACGCAGCAGTTCGCCGTCTGCTCCGGCCACAGCCACCACAAGCACCCGGGCGCCGGTTCGTTCCGCAACGGTGGGAAGGTCGTCCAGGCAACCCAGCACGTCGACCGACCCGATCCGGACATGACGCTTCTGGGGATCGTCGTCCAGCAGGCCCACCGGGCGGTAGGGGGACCGCGTGTCCGTGTGCATCCGCCGGACGATGCTGTTGCCGGTGTAGCCGGCACCGAATACCAGTACGGGTTCGCCATCGGTCTGGCGAACCAGACCTTCGCGGATCAGCCGGGCCACGTAGCGGACGGCGAACATCGTCAGCAGCGCGATCGGCAGGGCGAGTGGAATGGTGCTCCGGGGCACCTGCGGAATGCCGAGCAGCGTGACGCCGAAGAGCACCGTCGCGACGCCGGCGGTGACCACCGTCACAGCGCGAACCTCTTCGAACACGCCGTAGGTGTAGCGGCCCTGATAGAGCCGCATGATGATGCCGAGAAGAAGCTGGAGCAGCACGGCCAAGCCCACCAGCAGGGCAGTCGACCGGTTACTGATCTGATGAAGTTGATACTCGTAGCGCAGTGCCTGCGCGACCCATAACGAGACGGTCCAGGCGCCGGCATCCAGTGAGAATTGCGCTACCGACCGCAGCTTCGGACGATCGGTGTGCCACGTCGACAGCTTTTCGAGAGTTCGACGCGACGCAGGCGTGTCGGCCCGGCTACTCGCGGGTGGCCTCTGGGACACTGCTACTCCTTCGGGCGGGGGCTCACAGAACCCCTCCTGCCCTGCGACTTCTCACCATTGCGGGCCTCGAAGACCTGCCTCGATCGACGGAATTCGCACCTTCATCAGTTCGTCCAGTCTACGCCCGAGGTGGTGGCCACCTGCCTCATGTTAGCAGTGCCCGGCTTGGGAGTAGCCCGGCGAACGGACAGGACTCATGTCGCACTGGAGGGTTGCATGCGGACGATCCGCGAGCGAACCCAGGCAGAGCGTGGCTCGCCGAGCCCTGACAGCGCTTCGGGACGGCCAGTCGGCATCGCCACCGGACACGTGATATCCGACGTCATAGCCTATGCAGCTTGGCCCGTTCACTACTATGGCTGCCGTGAACCCAGATCCCGAGCCGCGCACTGTCGACCCCGTGGGCGGCGCATCCTCTGCTGCACCCCGCCGGGGCGTGGAGCGACGGAGGCGTCGCTGGCCATGGTTGACCTTGGCGGCGGTGCTGGTGGTTCTCCTGGGCCTGGGCGGCTGGCTCGGCTGGAAGGTGCTTACCGTACGCACGGAGTTGACCGCCGCGCAGGGGCTGGTCGGCGGCGTGCTGACGGGCGGCGACGCCAAGCAGGCTCTGGTCGAGGTGGCAGGGCACGCTGGAAAGGCTGCCGAAGCCAGCCGCGATCCCCTGTGGCGCGCGGCCGAGTCGCTCCCATGGGCGGGCGACAATCTGAAGGCCGCCAGGCTGGCTTCAGAGTCCCTCGATGCGCTGACGGGCGGGCTCGCGGTCCCTGCGCTGCAGGCCCTTCAGTCGTCCAGCGACGACCCGATGCTCGTGCGTCTGTTGCCAGTTCTCCAAGGCTCGAAGGAGAGAGTGGCCGGGCTCAACGCAGAGGTGCAGCAGATCCGGGGAAACCCCGCTTTGATCTCGCAGGTGCAGAGCGGGATCGACCAGGTCGCCGATGTGCTGGCGCTGGCCGATCCTGTGCTGCGTATCGTCCCTGGAATGCTGGGCGCCGACGGCGAGCGCAATTACTTGCTGGTCGCCCAGAGCAACGCTGAGACGCTGGCGTTGGGGGGCAGCGCTGCCTCCCAGAGTCTGGTCCGGGTCGCCGAGGGTCGGATCGAGATCGTCAAACAGGCGGACAGCCTGCAGTACCAGTCCGGAGTGCCGGCAGACGTCGAGATCGATCAAAGTGCGATCGACCTCTATAACGAGTACCTCATCAACAATGTCAACACCAGTGTCGGACGTCCGGACTGGCCCACGGCCGCCCGGGTCATCATGGCGCTCTGGCATCGCGACATCGATCCCGCGCCGGTGGACGGTGTGATTTCGGTCGATCCGCTCGCCCTGGCCCGGGTGATGCGCGCGACGGGCCCGATAACTATCGACGGTAACGAACTGACTGCCGACAACGTGGTGTCGTTCCTGCTCAGCGAGGCATATGCACGCTATGCGCCCGAGGTGGCCGACGAAATCTTCAAGCAGACCGCGCTGCAGGTGATGGACAGCCTGGTCGGGGGCGACTTCGAACCGGCGGCCCTGTTGTCGGCCATCACCGAGAGCATCGACGCGGGGAGCCTGATGTTCTACAGCACAGACCCCGAGATCCAGAGCATGGTCTCGGGCTGGCGACTGGCCGGGATCCTGCCGAGCACCAACCTCCCGGCCACCGTCATCGGGGTCTACTTCCGGGACGCTTCGCTGGGCTCGAAGATCGACTACTACCTGGAGACCGAGGCCACCGTTACCTCGGCGTGCACGGCCCCCGACGGAACGGTGACCTTCACCGCGGACGTCACCGTTTGGCTGGACCTCAGCAAGAAGCAGGCACAGAAACTCCCGCCCTATGTGACCGGCGGCCCGCTCGAAACCAAGACCTTCCGCACCCAGGTGTTCATCTACGGTCCTCACGGCACAGAAGCAACTGACGAACGACGAACCGTCGGTAAGAAGAGCAGAGTCTGGAACTGGCGCCCGCTAGACATGATGGATCTCGATCGGCCAGTGCCCTCCTTCATGACCGTCAACCCGCTCGGCGGCGAGAAAGTCACCGTGGGCGTGACCTTCACGGGACCTGCCGGTGAGTACGGCCCGCTGGAGGTCCGTGTCACACCGATGGTCCGCCCCACACGGGTGACCGTGGATGACGCCTGTACCGCGAGTTGACCGCCACAGATCTACCGCCGGTGTGAGCAGGCTCCTGTTCGGAGGTAGCCCGTTCCGTCGGCAGACGACTCATGTCCTTCCAGGGATCGTCCCGCGCCGGGTCCTCGGTGTCCGGAGATGTCGGTGCTCCACCGCGGAGGCAGGTGTGTGGCCGAGCGCCTGCTGATCGGCATCGAACTCAGGGCGGCCATCACCGTCTCGTAGGCCCCGATGCTGTGGCCGGTGGAGGTGCAACGTCCAGTGCTTCCAGCGCGGCGTCGAGCAGGACCTGGGCGCGTTGGTCGAAGGAGTGCTCCGCGCGGATGCGTTCGGAGTTGGCCAGGCGCTGCTCGGCTGACGGCCAATGGTCGTCCCAAGGAGTGGTGAGGATGTCGGCGACCTGTGCGGGCTCGCAGCACACGACGGAGTCACCGAACAACTCCGCAGCACCGTCGATCGGATCGCTCAGCACCCGGGCGCCGCAGGCGACCGCGTCGAACAGCCGGTTGGAGACGAAGCCAGCTCGGCGCATGGTTTCGAGATGGTCGTTGAGGACGATCCCGGCCTCGGCATAGTGGCGGCCGAGTTCGCGGTTGGCCACCCTTACGCCGGTCAGCCGCCCAGCGGCGGCCGGGACATCCTCCCAGCCGGTGCCGTAGAGCCGCATGTCGATCCCGGAGGCCAGCGCGGCGTCGACCATCGGGCGGGCGCCTTCGCGGCGGGCATTCCCGACGAACAGCACGCCGCCCTCCGGCTCAGAGCCGGCACGACCGGGATGGAACAATTCGGTGTCGGTGCACTGCAGCAGCGGGCGGATCGGGAGGCCCCACTCCTCGGTTCGCTGTTGTGACCAGCTGATGGACGAGGCGAAGACCTGGTCGTAGCGGGCGGCTTCCTCGGCACTCACCTGCTCGGGACCGTAGATGATCCACATCAGGTTCACCGGCGCCTCCGCCGGCCGGACGTCGTCCATCCCGCGCAGGGTGAGCAGCACGTCGTCAAACCGCCGGGTCTCTCGCTCCCTGGCCTGGCGGGTGTCGACGGCAACCTGTTGCCCGAGCCGCCGCAAGGCCCGGGCCAGCGAGTGGGCATAGTGCCAATCCCCCCAGGAATCCGCCCACCAGCCGGCGGTGACCGGGGTGTCGATCGTCCAGCGCAGGCTGGGCAGGGCGTCAACGCCGAGACGTGGACGGGTCACCTCGCCTGACGACAAGGCGAAGCCGCACGCGCGCAGCGCCTCTTCGGTGCCATCAGGCGGCACGGGATGCCGCCGCCGTAGCAGGTCGGCTGACGACCCGTTGTCCGCGTGTCCGTCGGGCAGCGGTCGGACGGTGGCCCGCGATCCGATCGCCAAGGTGGTCTGTCCCAGGCCCGCCTGTGCAGCCCGGAGGCTGAGATCTATCCCTGCGTGATCAGCGTCGAAACCGACCCCGAACCCGCCCAGCGCCGCGAAAGCCGCACTGCGGATGGCCAGCACTGCCGAGTGGGCCGCCGGCAGTGGACGGCCTGCCAGTGGCTCCGCATCCGAGATCGGGTGCCCGCGCAGCAGCTGGTCGGGCACAGGATCGTTGGTGGCGTACAGGGCGCCGGCGCTCGCGATGGTCATGTCCGGTTGCTCGTTCAGTGGCTGGGCGACCGCCGTCGCAGCGTCATCGAGCGCGGCGGCCAGGTCTGCGATCGCGGCGCTGCCGATGGTGACGTTCGGCGCCAGGAACACCAGCCGGGATCCGGATGCCTGTGATGCGCCGAGGTTCCACAGTTCCGGCAGGGGCAAGTCGTCGTCGCCCTCGATCGGCGGGGCCAGGACGGGGCGCGTCCTCCGCGTGAGGCCGATCGCGCTGAGGCAGCAGTACTGGGCGCGGGACATCGCACCCACGCACACCACCTCGAGGTGAGGCAGGTTGCCGGTCAAGCGTGGCTGACGCAGGGTCGCATCCAGGCCCACGGCGACCGGCACGATGATGCTGGTCAGCTCCTGATCGGGCGCCGGCCCGGTCGTCACAGGCCCCTCGGCCGGTTCCGAGCGAGCGCCCGATCGCCACTGGGCTGCTGCCTGGATCAGCGATCGGCGTACGTCGCCCCAGGGCAATGACGGCAGCTTCTTCGCAGTGGGAACCGGCGTGGCGACCGTAGCCGTCGCGGCCCAGGCGATCCAGGCGTTGGGCTTCCGGCTGAGCCCGCGCTCGCGGAGTTGACGCCGCGCCCGCGCCAGATCGAAGAGAGGGTGGGGAGTGTGATCGGCGAAACGCCCTGGATGGGCGACGTACTCCACCATCAGCGCGGCGACGTCACTCTCCGTGGGTGCCAGCAAAGCCGGCTCGAACAGCGGATGCGGCGAGAGCCCGGCTTTGGCTCCGTCCCGCAGGAAGTGCCGGGCGACGGCGAAGGCGCTGCCGAACCGGAGCCCGGTCTGGGCCTGGTAGTACTCGCGATCCATCAGTCCGCTACGTGCGAGCCGCACCGCATCGCTCAGCATTCGCACCATGGCGCAACCCTACAAGCGCGATCGGCGTGCGGGACGGGTTGCTACGCTCGTGACGGCCGGTGACGGCGCTGCGGCAGAGGGTTCGACAGCCCAACCAGCGTTGCAGCGCATGGATCGGCGATTCCTGGAGGCGACGGTGACGCGGATGGAGCGGTGATGGGTTCAGTGGTAGAGCGTGGACGGCGAGCGGGTCTGGCGTTGCTTTCGGTGATTGCCGCGGTGGGCCTGACGGCCTGTGCGGCCACCGAACCCACCGTCGATACCCCGTCGACCCAGCCGGCCAGCCCGGCATCGCCATCGCCGTCGGGCTCGCCGTCCGCATCGCCCTCACCATCGCCCTCGCCATCGCCGGTGGTTCCGGTCAAGGATCCGGACGCGAAGCTGCGGGTCAGCCCGATCGACTTCGACGGCAACACGCTGGTTGTCGCGCAGTTCGCAGCCCGGGAGGCCGGCGCCACCGTCACGCTGCAGCGCAAGTCGGGGAAGAAGTGGACGGAGCTGGCCACCGCCGAGCAGGATGCCAAGGGTCGCGCCGAGTTTCTGGTGCCGGCCGGCGATGGCGACTACCGCGCGATCAGCGTGGGGGAGGACGCCTGGGTCACGCCGGCCGCGGCTGCGGACGATCAGTGGACGAAGGTGTTGTCCAGCGAGTTCAACGGCACGTCGCTGCCGAAGCCGTGGGACTTCGCCGACACCGGCAGTTACCGGACCGGCGGACGCCAGTGCTCGGCCGCCTATCCGTCCAACGTCAAGCTCGCCGAGGGAAACCTCGTCCTGTCGCTCACCGAGGAGAAGAAGGCCGCGAACAAGACCGCCGCGAAGAAGGCGGGCTGCAAGCACGACCGGTACTTCCGCAATGCGACGATCTCCACCGCAAAAGCGGGCTTCACGATGCGCACCGGGACGATCGCCGCGCGGATCAAATTCCCTGAGCAGCAGGGCATGCACGGCTCGGTCTTCCTGCTCTCGCCGGATATGGCCAGTGAGATCGACATCATCGAGGCTTACGGGTTTGGGGCGGGAGTCACCAACGTGGTGCACCGCGATGGGAAGCGCTACCCGGCTGACGCGAATGACACCTATGTCCTTGCCGAGGTCGTGAGCGACCGGGAGTGGTGGGACGACTACCACGTGTTCTCCGTGGAGTGGACCACGAAGGAGGTCGTCTTCCGGGTTGACGGCGTCGAGACCCGGCGGATCAAGCCGTCCAGTCTCAAGGATGACTACTTCGTCTTTCTCAGCCTGCTTGCCTCCGACTGGGAGCAGCGGCGATTCGAGAACCCGGTGCGTAACGCCGAGGGGGTCACTCCCTCGGAACCCCCCGCCAGGATGTACATCGACTGGGTGCGAGCCTGGGAGAACGCCTGAGGAAACGCTGGTCAGCGGCCCTTCGGCAAGCTAAGGGATCGTTGGGAAGGTAGAGAAAGGCCCGGCCGTCGCGATGCGACAGCCGGGCCTTCTTGGGTTGATGGCTACTTCTGCCAGACGCGGACCCAGTCCACCTTCATCTCGGAGTTCTTCAGCTTGCCCTTGGACGTCGTCTTGCGGGCCTGGGCCAACTCCCAGTCGGTGGTCAGCATGCTCATGACCAGCGAGTAGTCGTTCACCGTCTTGGCGCGGGTGAGGGTTCCGGTCACCTTGCCGTCGACCCGGAAGACCAGCTTCGTGGAGGTGAACTCCACCGAGACCACGTGGTACCTGTCGAACCAGGAGCTCGGCAGCTTACGGATGTTGAAAACTGTTTGGGCCAAACCGTCCTTGTAGGTCTTCTCCCAGCCCTTCGGCTTCTTGAGCTTGCTGTGCTCCGACTTCGTGATCCTCTGGTGGACGCCGGACGTGGTCTTGGAGTAGGCCGACTTCTTTCCGGCGTAGCCGTAGGACTCGATGATGTCGATCTCGTCCGATCCATCCGCCGCGTGCAGCCAGACACCACCGTGCATGTAGCGGTTCTTGGAGAACTTAACCCTGGCTGCGACGATCCCGTGGCTGATGGTGAAGTTGCTGGAGGTGGTCACCATGCCGTTGGTGTAGGCGTACTTCTGGGCCGAGGGGCATTTGGCGGCCTTCGCCTGCGACAGGCCGGCCTTGCCGGCGTCCCTGACCTTCAGGGTGGCGTACCCACCCGTCATCGTGGTGTTCGCGGCGGCGTTCGCCGAGCACTTGCGGATGCTGTAGTCGCCGTCGTCCCAGGTCGACCACTCGCTGTTGAGCGCCGCATTGGTCGAGAAGGAGTAGTCCCGCTGCACCTTCCAGGCCGAGGCTGAAGTGGTGGGGGTGGCCGGCACGGTGACCGCTTCGAGCTTCTTCTTGTACTTCGGCGCGACGGCCCGGTAGGTCTTTCCGGAATCCGAAGCGGTCGTGAAGACATTCGGGAAGACGGCGACCCCCTTGGAGCTCATCTTGACCTTCTTGCCCACATTCGACCACTTGCCCGACTTGAGCACCTGCAGCTGTACGGGGCGGTTCTTCGTCCGGTAGGACGACGAGAAGGTGACCGTGAGGCTGCCGTTGGCGCCATTGGCGACCGGGTGGTAGCTCCACGTCGCCTTCTGGTCGATCAGCCGCTTGGACTTGGCCGCCGGGGTGACCGCGTTGGTCTTGAACTTGGAGTTGGCCGGCACGGCGGCCGCCACTGCGCGGTAGGACGAGGTCTGGCCCGGCAGGGAGTAGTTCGGTGCCGCCGGAGGGTCCGGCTGCGGGAAGGTGAAGGTCACGGTGCCCGTAGACGACATGGGCTTGGGCTCGCCGACATTCACCCAACTCTTGCCGGACAGCCGCTGGAGCTGGACCGAACGGGTCGTCAGGATCTGAGACTTGGTGAACTTCACGGTGATCTTGCCCACGGTGACGCCGTCGTACGGGGTCACCGTGACCGTCGCCTTCTTGTCGGTGATCGTCTTGGTGGCGGCTGCCGCGGTGGTCGAACCGACCAGTACCGAAGCTGCCAGCGCCGCCGCGACGCCGACCGCAGTGAGCTTGAGTAGCCGAATCATGGGTTCCTTCTCATGCAGGGGGCATTTCGGCCATGCGCGCGACAAGGACGCGCGTAGGACTGTAATCAATGTAGCGTGTGACAGGAACGGGCACCGCCCCAGGGGGAGGCCCGCCGGTCAACTCTCAAGTGGGGATCGACGCGCGGAATGCAGATCGTGATGCCGGGGGTCAGCTGCCCTGGGTGGTTTGAGAATGGCTGGAACGGAGGCGCGGGTGACGCTGCACGCGACGCAGACCCCTGCCGGAGCGGAAGGGTGACATGCCTGCCGTCTCAGTAGTCGTTCCGGTCCGGAATGGGGAGGCTCGGCTGGCGAAGGCGCTGGGCAGCATCCTCGACCAGACGCTGACCGACATCGAGGTCATCGTGGTCGATGACGCCTCGACCGACGCCACCGCAGAGATCATTGCGGAGTTCGCCGCCGCCGACTTCCGGATACGCGGCGTCCCCGGTCCGGGGATCGGCAGCGCCAGCGCGGCGCGCAATGTCGGGCTGGATCTGGTCGCGGGTGAGTACCTGGCCGTGCTCGATTCCGACGATCACTTCGCGCCGAAGCTGCTGGAGACGCTCTATGAGCGGGCACGCGCCGACGCCGCGGATATCGTGGTCACGAAGTTCCGTACCGTCGATCAGGCGACGGGGGAGGCCACCAAGGCCGACTGGGCGGTGCGGCTCGCCGACCTGCCGCAGGAGATGCCCTTCTCCGCCGAGCAGATGGGCGACCACGTCTTCCTGGCGTTCAACCCCGCGGCCTGGAACAAGTTGTTCCGGACCGAGTTCATTCGGCGTGCCGACCTTCGTTTCCAGGCCCTCCGGCGGGCCGACGACCTGTTCTTCACCTACATGGCGCTGGCTCTGGCCGAACGGGTGAGCGTGGTCGAGGGCTACCTGATCGACTACATGGTGGGCAACGAGGGAAGCCTGGAAGGCTCGCTTCACGAGTCCCCCCTGGATTTCGTGCGGGCGCTGGATCACCTGCAGGAAGGGTTGCGCACCGCAGGGATCTTCGAGCGGTTCGAACGTGCCTTCGTCAACGTCGCAGCCGAAGTCAGCCTCAGCAACCTGAACAAGGTGCGGACGGCGGCCGCCTTCACCGAGGTGCACCAGGCGCTGCGAACCGAGGTGTACCGACGGCACGGAGTCGCCGGGCGGGCTCCGGAGTATTTCGTCCGACCACAACTGGCGGTTCAGACCAGGGCCGTCCACGATGCGACGACCGAGGAGTTGCTGTTCTCCCGGTTGCAGGTGGAAAAGGCGGCGGCTCAGCGTGCCAGCGCGGAGGCGAGGGCCACGCTGCACGAGGTGGAGCTTCGAGCGAACGCGGCGCGACTGGCAACCGCGCTCCAGCCCCCGCCGAGCCCGGCGCCACGCGAGGGTGACGCAGTTCAGGCCGGCGGGCCGGATGTGTCCGTGATCATTCCGGTGCACAACACGGCGGAATACCTGGACGAATGCCTCGACCATGCCCTGGCTCAGACCGGCGTGGAACTGGAGATCATCTGCATCGACGATGGGTCCACTGACCTCTCCGGAGAACTGCTGGATCACCGGGCTTCACAGGATTCCCGGATCACGGTCGTCCACCAGGACAACGCCGGGCAGTCGGTGGCCAGGAACCGTGGCATCGAGTTGGCGAGGGGTCGCTACCTGTGCTTCCTCGACAGCGATGACTGGTGGCAGCGGGATGTGCTCGCCGAACTGGTGGCGAAGGCGGATTCCGACGGTCTCGATCTGTTGCTCTTCGACGCGACCAGCGTCCGGGAGGCGGGGGTGGCCGACGACATCTGGGAGGCCTTCCGCACCTACTACGAACGTGCGTCCTACCCAGGCGTCCACACGGGTCCGGAGCTGTTGGCGGCGATGCGGGCCAACTTCCAGTACGTCGTCAGTCCGTGCCTCTATCTGGTCCGGGGCGATCACCTGCGTGACTCCGGGGTGCGGTTCTACCCCGGGATCGTCCACGAGGACAACCTCTTCACCTTCGAGTTGATGCTCAGCGCAGACCGCGCCGGACACAGTCAGACGCAGTTCTACTGCCGCAGGCTGCGCCCCGGCTCGACCATGACGGCCACGTCACGGCTGCTTTCGGCTCAGGGCTACCTGATCAGCTACCTCGAGATGGTGAGGCTGGCCGGGCGGACGACCTATCCCGAGCCGGTCTCCTCAGCCGTTGCGTCGGTCATCTTCGCCACTTTCCGGGGTGCCTACGACAATGCCGCCCGCCTGAACTCCTCGCTCGCCGGGCGGCTCAAGGAGGTCGACCCGAGTCCCGAGGCGCAGGCGCTGCTGATGGCGTTCAGCTACTGGCGCCACCGGCTGCGCAAGAAGGCCGGCCCACCGGCCCCGCCTGCCGAGAAGGCGGCTGCTCCGCAACCCCGGAGAACCGTCCGTTGGTGGGTCGGAAGGGGACTACGTCAGCTCGGAACCCGCCTGGGCCTGCCGCGGATCTCAACCGGTCAGTCGTGACCGGCGGGGATTCGTCCGTGAGCACCGATGCGACGGATCTCGCCGGCCGCCCGCGAGAGGGCCGTCCACTCCCGGACCGGGACGCAGGATCGGGACATCGGTTCCGGCCCGAGATCCAGGCGTTGCGCGCGGTCGCGGTGCTGGCGGTCGTGCTCTACCACCTGTGGCCCCAGCGGTTCCCTGGCGGGTTCATCGGGGTTGACGTCTTCTTCGTGGTCTCGGGCTTCCTGATCACGGGGAACATGGTCCGTGAGGTGGAACGCACCGGACGGCTCTCGCTACGGGAGTTCTGGTCGAACCGGGTACGCCGGATTCTCCCCGCGGGGCTGGCAGCGATCGTGGTGACGGCGTTGGCGTCGCTCTGGCTGCTGCCGCTGTCCCGACTCACCCAGGTGACGACTCACGCACTGGCGTCCACCTTCTACGCACAGAACTGGGTGCTCGCTCACGAGTCCGTGGACTACCTGGCGCAGACCAGCCCGGAGACACCGTTCGAGCACTTTTGGTCACTGGCGGTGGAGGAGCAGTTCTACATCGTCTGGCCGCTGGTGCTGGTCGCTGTCGTGGCGGTGGCGGGGCGGACGAGATTGCGCCGCGCCCTGCTTGCGGCCTTCGGGACGCTCGTCGTCGCCTCCTTCATCTGGTCGGTGATCCTGGTCGCGCAACTGGACGCCAGCGCCTACTTCGCGACCACCACCCGGCTCTGGCAGTTGGGGGCCGGTGCCCTGCTCGCCCTGGTGCCGCCTGGCCGGCAGCTTCCGGACCGGGTGCGCATCGGCTGTGCCCTCGGATCTCTCCTGGTCATCGCGCTCGGTGTGGCCCTCATCAGGCCGTCCTATCCCTTTCCCGGCCTGCTGGCACTCGTCCCGGTGGCCGGTGCCGCCTTGATGGTCGTCGCGGGCCCGATACCGGATCGGCCGGCCGGAGCACTGCGGCGTGCCCTCGGCTGGCGGCCGGTGCAGTGGTTCGGGGACACCTCCTATTCGCTCTACCTGTGGCACTTTCCACCGATCGTGCTGTACGTGGCGATCACCGGCGCGATGCCCGGCCTGCTGCCGGGACTCGCCTTGGCGGGCCTTGCGATCGGGCTGGCCGCGCTGAGTTACGTCTTCGTCGAGCAGCCGGCCCGGCGATCCGTGTGGCTGAAGGGGGGACGATGGCGGGCCCTCGGCTTTGGTGGGCTGGCCCTGATGGTGACCGCGGCCCTCGCGTGCGTGCCGCTGATCCCGGTGGCCGTTCACCGGCAGCAGGTCGCCGAAGCGCAGGCGTCCCCGTTGCCGGTCGAGCGCCGCGGCGCCAGCGCCTTCGACCTGACCGTCCTGCCCGCCGGCGCCGACCCGTCGTTCATCGACCCGGAACAGCCGGTGCTGCCCGACCCGGTGGGTGAGCTGGCGTTGCCCACCATGCCCGGGCACGACTACTACGACTGCCAGGCATCCGGGGACGAGGTATCGCCCGCCTGCAGCGTCGGGCCGGCCGGAGCGGCGATCGAACTGGCCGTGGTGGGTGACTCCAACAGCGCGCAATACCTGCCGGCACTGCTCCAGATCGCCACGCAGGAGAACTGGCGGGTGGTGCTGTACACCCGGTCGGAATGCCCCTTCAACCCTGACATGGTTCCGACAAGCGCCAAGAACATCCCCTGTCAGCAGGCGAACGAAAAGCTGCTGCGGCACCTGATCGACGAGCAGAAGCCGGACGTCGTCTTCGCGTCCTCCTCCAGTGCATACGACTACGTCCAGGACCCGGGGGCGCCTGGCGAACCAGCCGGCGCCACCGGCTACGCCGACTACTGGAACCAGCTTTCCGGTGCCGGGATCGAGGTGGTGGCGGTGCGTCCCATTCCCCGCCCCGAGAGTGATCCGGTGGAATGCGTCGCCGCCAATCTGCGCGATCCGCTGCGCTGCGCCGAGCCCCGTCAGGAGAACCTCAGGCCGGATGTCGTCGCGCTCTACGATCGAGCCTTCGCCCTGGCCGAGGACGTGCGTGAGGTGGATCTCAGCGATCAGGTGTGCGGCGCGCAGAGCTGCTATCAGGTGCTGGGCAACACCCTGGTCTACCGGGACCGGGCCCACTTCTCGGTGGAGTTCGTGGAGACGCTCACCCAGAAGCTCCAGGAGGCACTTCCTTAGCCTGGATCCGGGCTTAGGGTTCGCAACGGGGGACAGCGGAATCCGGCGGCAAGCTCCCGGTGAACGAACTCAACTCCCAGCGTGTCGATCAGCCTGTCTGGCGTCGCTGCTGGATCGCCAGGGTGGCTGTGCGCAGCCGCTCGGTCAACCCGGCCAGGTCGGCCTCACCGTCGGCGGCCGCCTGCAGTGCGCCCAGGCGATCATGCACCGCGACGATGCCCGGAAGATCGAGATACGACTCGCCGTACTCGCCGACGAGATACTTCCGGACGTGCGCCGGCGCCGGATATTCGGCACCGCTGAACCGGACCTGCGACAGCGGCAGCACCTGGTCGACCGGCACCGCCCGGTAGTACCAGTTGCTGTCCAGCCCCGGCGCGAGGAACTCGGTCTCGCCTTCCAGCACGATGCCGAGTGGGGCCGAGTGCTCGGCCAGCATGGCGAGTTCGGTCCGGCTGACCTCGCTGCCCCGGGTCGCCGCCCGTCCGCGCAACTCGGTGAAGGGGAACGACCCGTCCTCGATCTGCGCCTGACGATAGCCCAGCACGGCTGCCCGGAACGGCGTCCGCTCCAGTCGCGCCGCTCCCTCGGCGGTCACGAAGTCGTACGGGAACACGTCCAGCATCGCGGCAATGTAGCCGGGAGTTCTCACGCCGATCTGCAGATGGCCCGAGTCGACCCTCGGCTCCTTCGCGTTCTGCCGGTGGCGGGAGAAGGTCGTGCAGTCGTCCAGCCCGAGACGGTTCAGTTCGTTCTCCAGGACGGGGAGGAACCTCCAGTAATCCGCCCGCTGCATGGCCAGGTCGATGTCGTCGTCCCACGGTATGAACCCGCCATGGCGGACCGCCCCCAGCAGGGTTCCGCAGTCCAGCCAGTAGGGAAGATCGTGAGCGACGCAGATGGCGTCGATCAGGCGGAGGAACTCCAGGTTCAGTTCCTGCAACCACTTCAGCGGGCCGACCGCCGTGAGTTCGTGGGAGATCAGAATGCTGGAGAGCAACCGCTGGTGGGACTGGAGCTTGCGCGCCTGGGACTGGACGGTCCGCTGCAGTTGCGCGGTCTCCTTCTGTAGCTTCCTGAGCTCGTGGGCCATTGCTCGCGTCCTGCGCCACCACATCCCGGTCAACTCCTCGGATCCGGCCGGGTCGACCGGCTGCCGGTGTTCCCGGACTGCTTCCGGGAGCCGAGCGATGTCAGTTTCCGCCTGATCGTGCGTGCCGCGCCGCTCAGCCGGCGTACAGCACCGAGCAACGGTGCGGCGCCGGATCGGCGGAGATCCCGTTCCGCTCGCTCGGTACGGGCCCGCAGTGAAGCCAGCCGGCCCTCTCGGCGCCGCAGACCTACCAGGTAGATGTCCAGCGCGTTGGAGAGCAGGGCGCCCACGGTCTCGATGTCCACCGGCTCGGCGTAGTCGGCGGAGTCGGGATCGGTGGCACGGATGAACAGCTCCCGCCACAGCTGGGCCAGATCGGTCTCGGCGAAGCTCGCCAGCCCTTGGCGTCCCTCCGCTCCCAGTCTCCGGCGGCGGTCGTCGTCGTCGAGGAGTTCGCTGACCGCCAGACCGAGTTCCGTGGCGTCACCCTGGGGGACGTCGACGAAGCCGAGCCCGTCGGCCAGCATCGCGAGGTGGGGGAGCCGGTACATCGCCACGGGCACACCGTAGGCACGCGCTTCGACGATCGTCATCGGGAAGCATTCGGTGACCGAGGTCAGCAGCAGGACGGATGCCCTGCGGTAGTACTGCTCGATGTCGAAGGTGGGCCCGCAGATGATCAGGTTCTCCTCGAGCCCGGCTCGCTGGATCTGCCTCTCCAGCTTCTTCCGGACGCCCGGCGACCATTCGCCGCCGACCACGTGGAGCCTGGCTTCGGGATGGCTGCGCCGGACGACGGCCATGATCTTCGGCAGCTCCAGACACTGCTTCACCCAGGTGTCCAGCCGTCCGACCCAGAGCAGGTTTCCGGGCTGCGGGTCCAGTTCCGACTCGTCCACGATGCCAGGAGTCACCGGGTTGGGCAGGTAGACGGCCCTGGCCCCCTGGGAACGCCAGAAGGTCTCCTCGGCCTTCGACAGCACCTGCACCGCATCCGCCAGGCGCACCACCTTGGGCCGGGTGGCAAGGCCGGGGGTGCCGTTGAGCAGGGAGTGGAAGGCCGAATCGTGGATGCTGATCAGGAACGGGATACCCTTGGCCTTGACCGTGAGCAGGTCCCACAGCAGGTTGGGGGACGAAGCCGCGAAGTACACCACGGCATCGATCCGGTGGTTGGCGATCGCACCCTCCAGCCCGCGGGCGCGCTCGGCGTACCCGTTCTCGCCGACAGCCGGCAGTTGGACGCGGACGACCTCGGCCGGGAGAGGGAACTCCTCGCCGGGGTGCTCCTCGTCCAGCATGACGACCACCCGGAAGCCCATGTCGAGGTAGAGCTGTGCCAGCAGGATCACGACCCGGGGGAGCCCGCCGATCGTCAGCCGGTGGTAGTACAGGCCGATGGTCGAGCCGGCCGCGATCGGAGCATGCTGCGGGGAGAGAAGGCTCGCCCGGCCGAGTTTCGCGGCGACCCCGCCCTGATCGTCCGGCAGGCTGCGCTGCAGAGCGTCCGTCAGTTCGGCCATCGACCAGGCACGAGTCAGCAGATCGAATCCTTCGGCCGCCAGCTTCGCCGGCATGTTCCGGTACCACTGCATGACGCAGTCGGCGGCCAGGCGCTGTCGTACCCCGCGCGCGGCGATCAGCAACTCCGGCGAGTTCCCCCGTCCGGCTGCGAAGGCATCGACGGCCTCGGCGACCAGGGACTGCGTGGCATAGATCCGGAGCCGGTCGAGTGTCATGGTGGCGGCGCCGGTGATCCCGGCACCAAATCGATAGTTGTAGTAACGGTGGGGGATCCCGGCGTAGGACGTGGCATGCCAGGCCAGCACGAAATAGGCGAGTAGATCCTGACCCTTCGGGAAACTCCCGTCGGGAATGTCGGAGAACGCGCGCTTGGCGAACGGCATCCGGTAGATCTTGTTCCACAGGCTGTGTCCGTACCTGGTGCGGATGAAGCATTCCTCGAAGGGCGCGCGTCCGGCGAGATGCTCCTCAAGGGGTGCCAGCAGTCGCTCCAGGTTCTTCAACCGTGCGCGCTCGGCGTTGCCGGTGTTGATGATGGTGGTCCCGAACTGAAGGATGTCGACCTTCAACTTGCGCATCCGCCGCACCAGCTCTTCGCAGGCCGTGGGGTCGAGGAAATCGTCGGCGTCGACGAACATCAGGTACTCGCCGGTGGCCGCGAGCACTCCGTCCTTCCGGGCCTGGGAAGAAGATCGGGTCTCGGGGTAGCAGACCAGGCGGATCCGCTCATCCTGAGCCGCGTGGGCGCGGGCGATCTCCAGACTGCCGTCGGTTGACGCGTCGTCGTAGCACAGGATCTCGATGTCCGTCAGGCTCTGGCCCCGCAGGCTGCCGAGGCAGGCACCGAGGTACTCCTCGGCGTTGCGAATCGGCACGACGATGGAAACCGCGGGGGGAGAGATCGCTGACCATGTCGGAGACTCACGCGGGGTGGGGGGCAGGCTCATTGCTCGATTCTCCCACGCGGAAGCTGCTCACCCTTGGCGCTGGGCCGGCTCCACGGCCGGCGCAGGAGCCGGGCCAGCCGGCGTGCCCGATCGGTGAGCGAGGAGCCCAGGGCCACGTGGGTGCCGCCCGGTGTGCTCACGACCAGCCGGCCCGGCCGGCCTGGCAGCCGGATCCGGCGGCGGTCGCGGAGTTGAAGCGCGGAGCTCTGCGGACCCCACTCGTCCTCCCAGCGCAGGCTGAGTTGCCAACGTCCGTTCCGGGGCAGGTCGCGCAGGTCCAGCGCTGCCCGGCCGGGCAAGCGGCCGGTCCCTCGAACCACGGGGCTCACCGGCAGCTGGGTCTGGACGCCATCGATCCTGCGGGAGGCGAAGAGCCAGAGCTGCCCGGCGGCTGGGGGGCAGGACGGGATCTCGAGCCATACCCGGCGACGTGAGGAGCGCAGGGTCGCTGGAACCGGGGACGGTTCCGACGCCAGGACGTCTCGCAGCTGGGCTGGGCTGCCGTGCCGCAGCACGGTCGCGATGCGTTCGTCCTCGGTGCCCGGGAGGGGGGAGAACGTGACGCCGAGGTCATGGGTCAGCTCCCGCGCCAGCGCAACGGCCGCCTCAGCCGATCGGAGAGTGAGGTCTGCGCGAGACCGGTTCAGAGCGGTCAGAAGAAGCGCGGTGCTCAACTGGGCGAGGTCGGCCTGGGAAAGCGCCGCCGTGCGCGAGGCGGCAGTCAGCGCATGGATGCAGCCGGCCAGGTCGAGCGCCTCGGGGTGTGTGAGCCGTCCCACGCGATCCGCGGTGAGGAGTAGCTTGGCCGCGACCGGCGACTGGCGGTCTCTCATCAAGGCATAGATCGCCCGCTGCAGTGGTGAGAGCCTGGCCCACGCTGCCGGCGGGGCGAGCTTCGTCAGCGCAGTCAGCGCATCGGCGACCTCGCCGGTGCTCTCGAACTCCGCCGCGCCCAGATAGGACCGGACGTGCCGCCAGCAGTCGTACGGCAGGATCACCGACCAGTATTCGGCCTGGACATGAGGTTCCGCGGCGGCCCGGATCAGGCTGGCCGCCTCGGTTTCCTGAGTGAGATAACTGACCGTGGCGGCGCCTGATCCCTGGGCGGCGGTCATCGAACCGGCGCGAGTGCGGTAGCGGTAACTCAGTACCGGCACGACGCTGATCCGGTCAGCTGCCAACAGCGCCCTGGTGAGGGGGACGATGTCGTTGGCCCGGGGGACGTCGGGGAACTCCAGCGCGTGGGAAAGCCAGAACTCCCGTCGAATCAGGCGGTTCCAGCAGACCCGGTGGGTGATCAGCCTGGGGTGCTGGCTCACGTCGACGCGGTCCAGTTCGGCGTCGTAACCGAACAGTTGCCCGCCATTCCACCTCAGGTTCTCACCGAACTTCTCGTAGTTGCCGGTGACGATGTCGGCTTCTGTTCGCCGGGCGGTCGCGAGCATCGTCGCATAGGCCTCGGGCGGGACGATGTCGTCGCCGTCGGCGAAGCACAGCCATTCACCGGTCGCCGCCGCGATGCCGAGATTGCGCGCCGCGCCACCGCCGCGGGCGGGCGAACGATGCAGCCGGATCCGGGAATCCTCCCCGGCGTGGGTCTGGAGGATCTGCCAGGTCAGGTCGGTGGAGTGATCGTCGACGACGATGATCTCCAGACGCACCCCCGCTGCGGCGCGGACGCTGTGCAGCAACTCGTCGAGGTAGTCCTCGACATCGTGGGTGGGGATCACCACCGAGATCTCGGGGGCATCTGCTTCGACCTCGGCTGGATGCCGTTGGTCGGTGTTCGAGATGTCCGATGAGGGCGCCGCGGCAATCGCCCCTTCGGCAGGCTCAGGGTGAACCGGGGCGGACCGGCGTTGTGCTCGCGGCCGTTCCGGCGGTGTGCTGGTCCGCCTTTCCTGCATCGTGGCGGCCGATGGCCCGGGTTCCAGGAATCGGCGGCGAAAGACGGTTTCCAGTGGATCGCCGCCGAGACCGAGCACCGAGGTCAGGGCCTCCGGCAGCGGGGTTCGCAGGGCGTCGACAGGCTTGTGGGCGTCCCCTTCGATGAGCGACACCAGCCACGGCCGACCCTGCGCGATCATCGCCCATTGCCACCGGACGCGCACCGGCAACCGGGCGAGGCTGCCGTGCGGCACCATGTCGATCAGCTTCCTCGCCAGGGCAGAGCACTGCTCGCCGAGTCCGGAATCCTCTTCCGACACCTCCGCGAGCTGAGCGGGAATCGTGGTCAGCAGGTGTTCTGCGTAACAGCCGGCGGCTGCCAGCTGTCCGGCCTCCCGCAGGATCTGCAGCGCACGATCGGAGGTGTGGATCCGGTCTGCGGGGGATCCGGTGGGCCCAGGGTTGCGCCATTGGTGTCGGAAGAACACCGGGTTGGGCACCACATCGATCGCGTCCGCGACGCAGAAGGCGTTGATCCAGAACAGCTCATCGGCCGTCAGAGACGGCCTTTCGTTCCGGAGGCTGTCGTGGGAGTGCAGGAAGGAACTCCGGAAGAGCGTGGTGGCGAGGCTGCCGTCGACGACGAGCTCCGGGCGCTCCAGCGGGAGCAGAGCCGTGCCCGGCGCGTCGTTGGCGGGGTCGGGCGGCTGACCCGGTCGGCGTGGCTTCTTGGCGGCGATGGTTCCCCGGGCACCTGTCGCGAAGTCGGAACCGCTACGCTCCAGGAGTCGCACCATCGCCGGGTAGGCCCCCGTGGCGACCACGCCGCCGGCTTCGGCGAAGGCCAGGTAGGTTCCGCGTGCCTCCAGCCGTGCGTCGCGGGCGGAGTCTGGGGAGACCGGCCGTCCCGGGTCGAGCAGACGCACCCGATGGTCGACATCCATGAAGTGCCGGGCCACCTCAGCCGAGCGAGTAGCGCCCTCGGCGGTCACCAGGATCTCCATCTCGTCGAGGGGCTGGCGCAGGATGGACCACAGCCAGCAGCCGAGCTGATCCGGTCGGGCGGTCGCGGGCAGCACCACGCTCAGGATCGGCGCTCGGCTCATGGGCCCTCCCGCAGTACCCGTATACTTTCGATGGTCAAACCATGTTGACGATCCGCCCGCCTCGAATCGAAACCCACATTCTCGCGACCGGCACGGTCGAGGCGAGCCACTACACAGGAAACTCGATGCCAAGCGGTAAAACAGTCTACATAGCCATTTCGTCCGACATTCTTCATAAGGGTCACCTGAATGTGATCGAAGCCGGCGCCCAACTGGGGGAGCTGACGGTCGGATTGCTGACTGACCGGGCGATCGCCACCTACAAGCGGTTGCCCATCCTGGATTTCGAGTCCCGCCGGGCACTGGTGGCCAGTATGAGCCATGTGTCTCGGGTGGTTCCGCAGGAGACGTTGTCCTACGCCCAGAATCTGCGTCAGCTGAAACCCGATTACGTGGTGCATGGCGACGACTGGACGACCGGTGTGCAGGCGATGGTGCGCAGCGAAGTGATCGAGATTCTCGCTGAGTACGGTGGGACCCTGGTCGAGGTGCCGGCGACCGAGGGACTGTCGGGCTCGGAGCTGGATCGGGCGCTGCGTCCCCTGATCAACACCACCGAATTGCGCCGCGGCAAACTCCGCCGGCTGCTCAGCCTGAAGCCGTACCTGCGGGCGATCGAGGCGTCCAACGGACTGAGTGCGTTGATCGTCGAGAACGTGAAGGCGGCGAATCCCAAATCGGTCGAGGTCCGCGAGTACGACGCGATGTGGGTGTCGAGCCTGTGCGACTCGACGTTCAAGGGCAAGCCGGATATCGAACTGGTCGACCTCACCAGCCGGTTGCGGACGATCGACGAGATCATGGAGGTCTCCACCAAGCCGATCATCGTCGATGGCGATACCGGAGGCCGCGAGGAACACTTCGGCTACACGGTGCGGACCCTGGAGCGCACGGGAGTGTCCGCGGTGATCATCGAGGACAAGACCGGGCTGAAGCAGAACTCGCTGTTCGGTACGGACGCCGTGCAGACTCTGGACGATCCGGTCGAGTTCACGAACAAGATCAACGCCGGCAAGCAGTCCCAGTCCACCCGCGATTTCATGATCATCGCGCGACTGGAGAGCCTGATCGCCGGGGCGGGCGTGGACGACGCGCTGCACCGGGCCAAGATGTATCTCGCTGGGGGCGCGGACGGCATCATGATCCACTCCCGTCACAAGGACGGCGAAGAGATCCGTGAGTTCATGCGGCGTTTCCGGGAGTTCTCGGCGGAGGCCCCGGTGGTGCTGGTGCCCACCACCTACAACCAGTTCTACGAGGAAGAACTGGCCGACTGGGGAGCGAACATCATCATCCACGCCAACCACCTCCTGCGTAGCGCCTATCCGGCCATGCTGCACACCGCGCAGCGCATCCTGGATTGCGGACGCAGCAAGGAAGTCGACGACGAGATCATGTCCATCAAGGACGTGCTGAGCCTGATTCCCGAATGACCACCCCACGAAGTTCTTCTCCTCCGCTGCGCTCCCCCGAACAACGTCACGGCGACCCCGCAGTACGCACCGTCGACCCCCTCGCGTTCCACGCGCGCCTCGGCGAGCGCGGCATCGACCTGTTCGCGGGCGTTCCGGATTCGCTGCTGCAGGATCTGTGTGCGTGTATCGAGGATCGCTCCCCACGCGAGAAGAACATCATCACCGCGAACGAGGGCAACGCCGTCGGGCTGGCCTGCGGCTATCACGTCGCCACCGGGAACTATGCCGCGGTCTACCTGCAGAACTCCGGCCTGGGCAACACGGTGAACCCGCTGCTCTCGCTGGCCCATCCCGAGGTGTACAGCGTCCCGATGCTGCTGATCATCGGCTGGCGGGGTGAACCCGGGGTGAAGGACGAACCGCAGCACGTCGCTCAGGGCCGGCTCACCCTGCCGACGCTGGACACGCTCGAGGTGCCCTACCAGGTGCTCGATCCGGAGCGGTGGGAGGAGCAGATCGACCTCGCGGTCGAGCAGTTGCGCTCCGCGAACGCGCCGGCCGCCCTGATCGTCCGCAAGGGCGCCTTCAGCAAGTATGCGCCGGCCCAGCGTCCCACCGAACTGCCGCTCACCCGGGAGGCCGCGCTGGAGGCGGTGCTCGAGGCCATCGGCTCGGAGGCCTTCGTGGTGTCGACCACCGGCAAGACCTCCCGCGAGGTGTTCGAGATCCGCGAGCGGCGTGGCGAGGGGCACAGCCACGACTTCCTCACCGTGGGCGGCATGGGGCATGCGGCGTCCATCGCGATGGGAATGTGCCTGGGCACCGACCAGACCGTCTACTGCATCGACGGCGACGGGGGCTTCCTGATGCACCTCGGCTCGATTCCGGTGATCGCCCAGCGTGCACGGGAGAACTTCCGGTATCTGATGATCAACAACGGCGCCCACGAATCGGTCGGCGGGCAGCCGACGGTCGCCTTCGAGATCGACACCACGGCGATCCTGACCGCGGCCGGGTTCGAACAGGTCGAGGTGGTGCGGGACGCCGCCGAGCTGGCGGTCGCTGTGCAGCGCCTGGCTGCGACGCCGAGGTCGGCGCTGGTGGTGGAGGTGGCCCAGGGCTCGCGTGCCGACCTGGGTCGTCCCACGATCGCACCGGCTGCGAACAAGGGCGACATGATGGCCGAATTCGAGGCGGCGCGGCGTTGAAGGCACTGATCTTCAACTCCGGGCTCGGCAACCGGATGGGTGAGTTCACCCGCGAGAACCACAAGTCGATGGCGCGGCTCTCCAACGGCGAGCCGATCTTCGGCCGCCAGCTGCGGCTGCTGGCGGCCCACGGACTCACCGACATCGTGGTGACGACCGGACCGCACGTTGCCCAGCTGGAGAGTGTTGCGGCGGCACCAGAGTTCTCCGGGTTGCGGTTCACCTTCGTGCCCAACGAGGTCTACGACCAGACCAACTACATCTATTCGATGTACCTGGCCCGCGAGCACCTCGACGACGACATCCTGCTGCTCCACGGCGACCTGGTCTTCAACGGCAGCCTCCTCACCCGATTGTTGGCGGATCTGCGCCCTGATCTGGGAGTGGTGAACTCCGAACTGCCGCAGCCGGAGAAGGACTTCAAGGCCCGGCTGGCCGGGGATGTGATCCGCGAGGTCTCGGTCACCGCCTTCGGTGACGACTGCGTCGCCTTCCAGCCGCTGTACAAGCTCAGCCGTCGCGCCATGCGGGTCTGGATCGACCGCGTGGTGGCGTTCGTCGAGGCCGGCAACACCGGTGTCTACGCCGAGAACGCGCTCAACGAGGTCAGTAGGCAAGCCGACATCCGGGCCTTCTCCTATGCCGGGGACTACGTCAACGAAGTCGACACTCTCGACGACCTGGCCGCGGTGTCCGCTGCGATCCGGCTGTTCGACTTCGCCGAGCAGCCCGTCCTGGCCGAACCCGGCGACTACCGCCGGATTCCCGCGCTGCTGGCGTCGGCAGGCGTTCGCCGTCCGCTGGTGATCGGCGGCAGCGGTTATCGCCAGTCCCTGATCAGGCCGTATCTGGAAGAGCACCTGACACCGGTGGTTTTCGGCGACTACTCCGCCAACCCTCGGATCGAGGAAGTCAGAGCGGGCCTGCGGCGCTTCCAGGAAGAGGGCTGCGACTCGATCATCTCGCTGGGCGGCGGCAGCGCGATGGATGTGGCCAAGTGCGTCAAGCTGCTCGCCGCCGGTGACGGTGCGGACTTCCCCGCTTTCGGCGCGCCCTTGGCCCGCAGCGTGCCGCACCTGGCGATTCCCACCACCGCCGGCACCGGTAGCGAATCCACTCATTTCGCCGTCGTGTACATCGACGGGGAGAAGCACTCCATCGCCCACGACGCCGCTCTACCGGAATGGGTGCTGCTCGAGCCACGGCTGCTGGAGAGCCTGCCCGACTACCACAAGAAGGCCAGTGTGCTCGACGCGCTCGCACAGTGTGTGGAGTCGATCTGGGCCAGTTCTGCCAGTGAACAGAGCCGGGAGCACGCCCGCGCGGGGTTGCGTGTGATTCTGGACGATCTCTTCGCCTACTTCCACCAGGCGGTGCCCTTCGACGTCGAGGTCACTCGGCGGATGCAGGTGGCCGCCAACCATGGCGGCAAGGCGATCAACCTGACCAAGACGACCGCTCCGCACGCCATGAGCTATGGCTTGACGGCGAAGTACGGGCTCGCGCATGGGCACGCGGCCGCGCTATGCCTACGCGGAGTGTGGGCTTACTACGTCCACCTGATCGAGGAAGGTGACCCCAAGGCGGAGCCGGTGGAGACCGCGCTGGTGGAACTCGCCGATATCTTCGGGGTGCCGGATCTGCCGGGGTCGGTCGGCAAGCTGGGGGTGATCCTCGAGGCGCTACGGCTCGCCGTGCCGCGAGTCCCCGAGCTTTCGGAGATAGACGAACTGGTCGCTTCGGTGAACGCCGAGCGGCTCGGCAACAGCCCGGTGCCGCTCACCAGCGCCGAACTGCGCACGATCTACGAGTTCGTTCTCGGCCTGCGGCCAGCGCCCTACCCCCTGCCAGAGAGCGAGTCTCCGGCCGGGGGATCGGAGTCCGCAGCGGTGCACGCCGATCTGGAGGAACTCCAGGCTCTCGAGCTTGAGATCCTTGAGATGTTCGACCGGTTCTGCGTCGAGCACGGCTTGCGGTACTACCTGAGCGAGGGATCCATCCTGGGAGCGGTTCGCCACGGTGGTCCGATTCCCTGGGACGACGACATCGACGTGATGATGCCGAGGGCCGACTACCGGCGCTTCGTGGAGTTGGCGGGGAGGCTTCCCGAGGACCTGAACCTGGACTCGTTCGAGACCAATCCACGGCACTGGGTGTTCGGTGCCAAGCTGCAGCTCACCCGCCCAAGCCGATTCGAGCTGACCAAGATCGCCCATCTGGCTCACTTCAGCGGGCCATACATCGACATCTTTCCGGTAGACGCGGTGAAGAATGCGGCCGGGCCGGTCTTCGCGGTCCAGCGCATGATGCTGCGGGGGCTGCGCAGGGCGCTGTTCATGAGTGCTGGACGCTCTCGCGGTCTGCGCCGGAACCCGATCGTCCGTATTCCGCTCTACCTGGCGACGAGGGTCGTACCGACTGCCACGTTGCACCGCTGGGTGACCTGGGCGCAGTCCGAGTTCAACTCCGATCCGCAGGCGGCGCACTGGGCCAATCTGTGCAGCTATTACCCCTTGGAGCGCGAGGTGTTCCCGAAGGAATGGTTTGGAGCGGGCAGGCGGGTCGTATTCGGAGGCCTGCTCGTCCCGGTTCCCGATCGCGCTGAGGCCATGCTCACCGGCATCTACGGGCCGGCCTACCTGGGAATCCCCACCCTGCAGGATCGAACGCTGCGCTCTCACTCCTTCACGGTGGTGTCCCGCCCCTCCACCGACTCGTCGCGAGGTCGATAATCAGCGCTTCCCTGTGGGAAGGTGGTGGCATGGTGACCGGTGGGTCGACGCCGGGCGGCGCCGCCGCGGAGAGGCAGCACCGGTGACACGCGCGCTCATCCTTGACGGCACCCTGCTGGGCCGCAGCCGGCATTCACGAGACGTCCCGCTGTTCCGGCTGCACAGCGGCGAGACGGTGTTCGGCCGCTTGGCGCGGCTGCTTGCCCTCAATGGCGTCGTTGACGTCACGGTCATCACAGGAGCCGACATCGGACAACTCAAGGCTGCGGTGAGCCGGCCGGAGTTCGCCCGGTTGCGGTTCGGGTACCTGTCGACCAGTTCGTTCCGAGAGAGCGTGGAGCAGCTGCGAGACTTCCTGGCTGGCGAGGACGAAGTGATCGTGGTAGCGGACGACCTCGTGTTCTCGACCGACGTGATCGAGGTGCTGCGCAGTGACGCCGCGCCACGACTGGCGCTGTGCGATGACGCCCCGGACCGCGGGCCGCAGTCGGATCTGCTGTCGGTCGCCGGCCTCGACGCCTCGGGACGGGTCGGCGCCGCCGGCTCCGACGGGCTCAGAGTGCTGGGACGGGACGGCGTCCTCGACACGGTCGCCACCGAGCTGACCGGGGGCAGTAGCCGGGGATTCTGGCCGGTTCTCAAGCTGCCCGGCGCGGACGTGGCGAACTGGCTTGAGCGGACCGCTGGTTTGGGCGATGCGGCGGATGCTGCCCTGTCGGCCCTGAACCGGCTCGCGGATGACCACGCGATCGCCTTGCGACCGGTATCCGGACGGTTCGTGGCCAGGGTGAACGAGCCGGAGTCGCTCGCTGGGATCACGGAGCGCGCGCGGCGGTTCGACCTGCGTGATCAGCGCCAGCTCAGTGGGCCGCGCTGCTACGTGAAGCTGAGCGCCGAACTGGCCCGGCTCGGCATCACCCGCGCGCTTCTGGTCGGTGATCACTCCGTCGAAGAGCGGGAAATCGCCGGCTATCTCCGCGATCTCAACGTCGACCTGGTTCGCTTCGCCGACTTCTCCGCCGTGCCGACCTGGCAGGAGGTGCTGGCGGCGACGCGGGTGTTCCGGGCCGGTGGATGCGACGGGGTGGTCAGCGTTGGCGATGAGGCCGCGATCAGCGTGGGCAAGTTGGTGAAGCTTCTTGCGGCTGCGCCGCTGCTGGGGGACTCGTTGCCTCCAGAGCCAGGCTTCTCCCCGATAGGCCACATCACGATTCCCGCAACAGGAAGCGCTGGCAGCGAGTCGACGGCCGAGGCCGTCTGGAGGGTCGAGGGCGAACTCCGATCGCTCCGGCAGGACTGCATGCTGCCCGACTCGGTGCTCCTGGATCCGGTGGTGTGGACGGAGGATCCCGAATATCGACGTCGCGCGGCGGTGCTCGGCGCGCTGAGCCGGAGCGTAGCGACCTTGTGGGCACCCGTCGGGGACGCCCAGGAGTACGCCCTGGCTTCGCTGGGCCTGCTGCTGGACGACCTGTTCCGCTTCGTCAGGACCCAGGACGCCGCGGTGCAGCAGTCGATGATGACGGCGGTCAATCTCAGCGGCAAGGCGGTGGCCGATGGCGGTCCGTCCGTCGTCGATGCGCTGAGCTACCCGCTGGCAGCGCAACTGGGTATCGATCGCGGCGAGGCCGCGGCGCTCTGCCTCGCGGCGTTGTGGCGGTCGGCCGGCCGGACCCCTGCGGACTCGCCGCGAGCTGTCGGATCCGGGCCTGCGGGAGGGGCGCTGACCACCCAACTGGGGGCGGACACCGTCGAGCAGGCTCGAGTCCGCACGGAACGGATCATCGAACTGCTTCGCTCAAGCCCGCCGGCCGGCCGCACCGTCGAGACCGTCGTGCCTAACGCGGGCCTCAGCGACGGGCGACTCAGAACGGTGGGCGACCTCGGCGGCGCCCCGATCACGCCGGCCGACGCGCACGCCGCCTACGAGCGAGCGTGTGAGCTGGCGGGGGAGCTGCCCCCCGAACGCACCGACCTCGAGATCCTCAGCCGGTTCAGCGCGTTCTGCCGGGCGCGAAACCTGAACTGCCACCTGTTCGGGCAGACCCTGCGCGATGCCGTGACGATCGGTCGGCTGAGCCCGTGGAGCGGGCCGATCACCGTTGCCATGCCCCGATCCAGCTACGACCGGCTCGTCCGCTGGCGCGACCAGTTGCCGGCGGAGCTGTGGCTGGACGATGCCTTCGACCGACCCGGGGATCAGCCGTCTGGGCAGGCGGGTCCCGGTTCTGGCCGGTCCTGGTCGCGCATCGTGTCCTCACCCGGCGGCCGCTCCCCGGCCCCCGATGCGTCGCCCGGAATCACGATCCGGATCCTGGAGAGCGCGAACGACGGCTCGTGGCCGAGCCAGTTCCTGCGCTGGTCGGCGCTGATGCTGCTGCATCGTGCGACGCGGGCGGCGGAACACGGCGAGACCGCGTCCTCGCCTGTCGTGGCGGCCATCGCCAGCCGCCTCGGTGGACGATTGGGTGCCGAGCGGTTGCGCCGGCTCCGGCTGTCCCTGACGGCGAAGGCTCGGCGGCGTCCCGGCGTGCACGTCTACGTCGATCCCGGGGTGACCAGCGAGTTCGCCAGATCGCAGTACCCGGCGGCGTGGTTCGGCAAGGGCGGCGCCCAGCGGCTCGGCGGCGAGGTCTACCAAGCGCCGGTTGAGCCGGACGCCGTACTCCACCGCCTTTTCGGTGCGAGCCATGGCAGCGCCCGCACCATTCCGACCCACCCGGTTCCGGTACCGCCGCTGCCCGCCGATACCCTCCCCTCGGCTCCTGCGCCCTTCATCTCGATGATCGTGCCGGTGTACGACGTAGAGAGGTACCTGCCGGAGTGCCTGGACTCACTCTGCCTGCAGGACACCGCCGGCTATGAGGTCATCGCCGTGGACGATGGTTCGCCGGACGGCTCCCTCGAGATCCTGCGGGCCTACGAACGGCGCTTTCCCCGAATCCTGCGGGTGGTGCGGAAGCCGAACGGCGGCCTTTCGGACGCGCGCAACTTCGGGATGCAGTTCGCCCGCGGCGAGTACATCGGCTTTGTCGATTCCGATGACCTGGTGATGCCGGACATGATCCGGCTGATGGGGCGGAAGGCCGCCGCGACCGACGCCGACATCGTGGTCTGCAATCACGCCGAGTACTGGGGCGAGCCCCACGAGCCGGAGCCGAAGCGAGCCGAGATCCGCTGGATGAACTTCATCAACAGCTACGGTCACCCGGTGAGCGAGCGACCGGAACTGCTGGTCGCGGCCCACCCCTATGCCTGGAACAAGATCTACCGACGGCGACTGTTCGAGGACTACGACATCCGGTACCCGAAGGGCCAAGCCTTCGAGGATTCCGCCACGACCTTCAACCTGATGCTGCACGCCAACAAGATCGAGTACGTCGACGAGGCGCTCTACTTCTACCGGATGAATCGGGCCGAGTCGATCACGAACACCTTCAACGAGAAGTTCTACGACATCTTCAAGTCGTTCGACAGCATCCGGGACTTCTACACCAGGCACGGTCGCTACGACGAGTTCCGCGAGGAGATCAGCGAGCTGATGCGGCGAACCTCCTTTGCGCGCATCGCGGCTCTGGAGACCTGCCGAGACCCGGCCGCGGTGGAGTCATTCCTGACGGCGGTCTACGACTATCTCGACCGCCACGCGCCGGATTGGGCGCAGAACAAGTACTTCCAGCGCCAGCTGTCCAACCCGAAGTACCACAGCAACCCGAAGTACCGCTCCATGCACAGCCGGACGCTCATGCTGGAGTACTTGGCGCAACTCCGCCAGGAGCGCGGCGACGATGCGGCCGTGGCGCAGCCCGGCAACCGACCCCGCAGGCGTCAGTCGCGGCGATAGAGATCGCGGGTGTAGATCTTCTCGGCGACATCTGCCAGGGCATCGTGGTGGCGATTGGTGACGATCACGTCGGCGCGAGCCTTGAACTCGTCGAGGTCGCGGACGACCTCGGACTGGAAGAAGTGCTCGGCCTCCAGTGCCGGTTCGTACACGATCACCGGGACGCCCTTTGCCTTGATGCGCTTCATGATGCCCTGGATGGACGAGGCCCGGAAGTTGTCGGAGCCCTCCTTCATGGCCAGTCGGTAGATGCCGACGACGCGGGGGTTGCGGCGCAGGATGTCGAAGGCGATGAAGTCCTTGCGGGTGGTGTTGGCGTCGACCACGGCCCCGATCAGGTTCTGCGGGACCGCCTGATAGTTGGCCAGGAGCTGTTTGGTGTCCTTGGGCAGGCAGTAGCCGCCGTAGCCGAAGGAGGGATTGTTGTAGTGATTGCCGATTCGAGGATCGAGGCCGACGCCCTCGATGATCTGCCGAGTGTTCAGACCGTGCGTGAGGGCGTAGCTGTCGAGTTCGTTGAAGTAGGCGACCCGCAACGCCAGGTAGGTGTTGGCGAACAGCTTGATGGCTTCCGCCTCGGTCGGGTCGGTCAGCAGGATCGGGATATCGTCGTCCAGGGCGGCGTCGGCGAGCAGGCCGGCGAACGCCCGGCCCGGTTCGTCCTGGCTCCCGACCACGATGCGGGAAGGGTGCAGATTGTCGTGCAGGGCGTGACCCTCGCGCAGGAACTCCGGTGAGAACAAAATGGTGAGCCCGGGGTACTGCTCGCCGAGGCCCTGGGTGTAGCCCACCGGGACGGTCGACTTGATCACCACCACGGAGCTGGGGCTGTGCTCGGCTATCCAGGCGACGACTGCCTCGACGCTGCTGGTGTCGAAGTAGTTGGCCTGCGGATCGTAGTCGGTAGGGGTCGCGATCACGATGAAGTCCGCGCCCGCGGCCTGGTGTGGATCCGCGGAGGCCGTCAGACGCAGGTCCGGATCGGCCAGGTAGGTGGTGATGTCGGGATCCTCGATCGGGGACCGGCGGTCGTTGACCAGCGCGACCCGGCGTGCGTCCACGTCGATGGCGACCACCTGATGCTGCCGGGCCAGGAGCACGGCCGAGGCCATTCCGACGTAGCCCAATCCAAACAACGCGATCTTCAACGAATCTCCTCTGTTAGCCAGAGCCACGGCGGTCACCCCTCAGGGTAGCCCGCCTGGCTCGAGCGGGGACGGCGGACTGATGACGAACTGGTGGCGCAGACCGCGTTCGGCGGGTGGAGGCGGGATCCGGTAGTCGCCGTAGACCGTGGTCAGCAACTGGTGGTACCCGGCCGGGACGGGCATCCGGCGGCCCTCGAAGTCGACCCATTCCTGGTGGGCGAAGACCTCGGCCGGCACGACCTGGCAACGTAGGGGGTGGAATGTCGCCAGCATGGCGGCATACGGCCGCGGACGGTCGCCGTGCAGGCGGAGGGTGCGGTCCAGTTGCCGGTGGATGAACCGCAGGGTGAGCAGCCGTGACGCGGCGCGCAGCATGCGCTTGATCGGCCGGCCGGCCGGCTCGACCGCCAGCTTCTGGACCAGGCAGCCGCGCAGGAACCTGAGATAGGCGCTCTGCAGGGTGAGCCCCAGGCCGCGGTCGTGCGGCACGTACTCCACCGGGAAGACGTCGATCAGAGGCCCGTTCTCGCTGGTGAGGTGGGAGATGTGGGCCTGCTGGAAACGTTGTGGCCCGTCCGTCAGCCTCACCTTGAGAAACGCAGACCAGTAGTTCTCCACCGTGCTCGAGTGCTGGACTCGATACCGCCCACCGAGCAACTCCGGCGCCAGCCGCAGGAACCGCTCGTAGTCGGAGCGAAGCATGTACAGGTCGAGGTCGTCGTCCCAGGGCACGAAGCCGTGGTGCCGGACCGCGCCGATCAGGGTGCCCTCGGCCAGGAAGAAGGGGATGTCGAGCTTCTCGCAGACCGCCGCGACATCGTCCAGCATTCCCAGCAGGATGCGGTGCAGTCGACGAAGCTCGGCGTCGGGCAGCCCGGCCGGTTCGACGGCGTTCGCTGGGTCGGTCGGCATCTGGTCCTTCCACCGGTAGCGAGGTTCTCGTTGCGGCACTCTATCGTTCGTGATCGCCGCGATCCGTGGACCGGCGAAGCGCCGATCGACAGGCCGCCGGTACCAGGCCCCCGGGCCGGTCCCGCTCGTCTGACCGCCGTGGGGTGACATCGCGCCGGTTCCATCACGTACCATGTCGGAAACGATGTCCCCCCGCATCCACATTTGGAGTCACCCTCCCATGAGTACCCCCCGTTCTCGTTTGCTTGCCCTTGTGGCAGCAGCGCTGCTCACCTTCGGGCTGCTGCCCGCCGCTTCCGCCGCCGCGGCGACCTACCCCCACGCGGCGCCGCAGCGCGTCTCCGCTGTCTCCACGAGCCGCAGCGCGATCGCGCTGAAGTGGGAGCCGGTGCCTGGGGCGGTCAAGTACAAGGTCTCCTACTCGACCTCGTCGACGATGAAGAAGGCCAAGTCGAAGACGACGACCAAGCCCTCACTGGACCTGACGAAGCTGAAGGCGAAGAAGACGTACTACGTGACCGTGCGGGTGATCTCGGCGGGCGGCAAGGCGCAGAGCCCCGTCTCGAAGAAGCTGAAGGTTAAGACCAGGTCGAAGAGTTCGGCTTACAGCTACCTGGCCCCGGCCGGGCTGACCGTGACCAAGGTGAGCGCCGACAGCGCGTCCCTGAAGTGGGCCTCTCGCGGCAAGGGGCTGCGTTACCGGGTGGCGGTGTCGACCTCCGCTTCGTTCGCGGAGGCCAGCTACGTCTACGTCAACGGGACCAGCACCACGATCAGGAACCTGATCGACGGCGCGGCCTATCACGTGAGGGTTCGTGTGGTCAGCAAGACCATCAACGCGATCCTCGGTGACGAGTCGACGCCGGCGCAGTTCAGCACACCGGGGCTTCGGGTCACCGGCGGTCCGGCCACCGTCACGGTCGCCAGCTACAACGTCGGCTCCCAGAGCAAGAAGGAGGGAGGCAGCTGGGCTGACCGGCGCTCTGCTGTGGTGTCGACCGTGCTTTCCCAGCGCCCCGATGTGATCGGCTTCCAGGAGGCCTCGCAGGGAAAGCTGGGGAGCAAGGATCTCAGTCAGGCCGAAGACCTGGTGAACCGTCTCGGGAAGCCCTACGCGCTGGCCAACACCGCGCGCTACAACTGCAAGAACCCCACTTCTCCGCACAAGTGCGTTGCGCAGTACCAAGGGGCTGCGAACAGCCAGAAGATCGCCTACAACACCCAGACGCTGACGCTGCTGCAGCAGGGTTCGAAGAAGACCGACAGTGCCAAGACGAAGATGACCGAGCACCGCTACGTCGAATGGGCCATCTTCCGCCACAAGGCGACCGGCAAGAAGTTCCTCTTCGTCAACGTTCATCTGGATCCCGGCACGACCAGCAAGGCGCGCGCCATGCGGGAGAAGCAGCTGAAGCAGATCCTCGGTCTCATCGAGGCGAAGAACTCCATCCAACTGCCCACCTATGTGGTCGGTGACTTCAACTCCCACAAGTGGACCGAGCCGGCGAACGTGCCCTACGACATGATGGTCCGAGCCGGCTACGTCGACCCCCTCGGCAATAGCTACAGGTCGATGAAGGAGGCCCCGGGAGCGATCGTGCAGAAGCGAATCAACACCGTCTACTCCAGCATCAACAAGTGGGAGCGTGCGGCACCGGCGAACCCGGACTGGGTCAACGGCACCTACATCGACTACATCTGGACCAGCGCGGGCATCGAGGTCCCCGAGTGGGAGACCGTCGTGAAGATCGACAAGTCCGGCAAGCTCGTCGGGCGGATTCCGTCCGATCACAACATGCTGCGGGCGACCACGGTGTTGCACTGAGCGGTTCGCCGATGTGACTTTCATGTCGCGGCTCGTCCCCGCTCGCCACGTGTCTGCCTTCGCGTCGACCGCGTCATGCCCGGCCTGGCCCGAGGCAGCCGCGGTCACCGGCGCACCGGGTGTACGACGGGGGTGGCGGAACCGGCCGGAGGCTCAGGCGATAGCCTGAGGCCCATGAGCAATCCCTTCCAGCCGGAGCGCTGGCAGCCGGTGGACGGCTTCGACTTCACCGACATCACCTACCACCGGGCGGTCGATGTTCCAGCGGTGCGGATCGGGCTCGACCGGCCGGAGGTGCGCAACGCCTTCCGTCCGCACACCGTGGACGAGTTGTACACCGCGCTCGACCACGCGCGGATGGCGTCCGATGTCGGGTGCGTTCTGCTCACCGGCAACGGTCCTTCCGCCAAGGACGGCGGCTGGGCATTCTGCTCCGGCGGCGACCAGCGGATCCGGGGCCGCGCGGGCTATCAGTACGCCGAGGGCGAGTCGGCCGAGACGGTGGATGCCGCCAAGCTGGGACGGCTGCACATCCTGGAGGTACAGCGGCTGATCCGGTTCATGCCCAAGGTGGTGATCGCCCTGGTGAACGGCTGGGCGGCCGGTGGCGGCCACTCGCTGCACGTGGTGTGCGATCTCAGCCTGGCCTCCGCCGAGCACGCCCGGTTCAAGCAGACCGATGCCGATGTCGGCTCCTTCGACGCCGGTTTCGGCTCGGCGTACCTGGCCCGCCAGGTGGGGCAGAAGTTCGCCCGCGAGATCTTCTTCCTGGGCGACACCTACACCGCCGCGGACGCGCACCGGATGGGCATGGTGAACGCTGTCGTCCCGCACGCCGATCTGGAATCGGTGGGCCTGGAGTGGGCCGCCAAGGTCTGCGGCAAGTCACCCACCGCCCAGCGGATGCTGAAGTTCGCCTTCAACGCCATCGATGACGGCCTGGTCGGCCAGCAGGTGTTCGCCGGCGAAACCACCCGCCTGGCCTACATGACCGACGAGGCCGTCGAGGGCCGCGACGCCTTCCTGGAGAAGCGCGCTCCCGACTGGTCGAAGTTCCCCTACTACTACTAGAGGGCTGCTGATCTGTCGGCGGCCGAGTGACATGGGTCTCGACAAGCGCAGCCGTCGTCGCAGCGGGTCGACCAGCGGTTCCCGTGAACCCTCAAGTCGGGAGCTGATCGTACCTGAGATCCGAAGCCCGTCGGAGCGGCCGGTCTGCCCAGCAACAACCAGCAACCACCGCTGACTCCTCTGAGACCTCCCCTAGCGTTGCTGATGGCGCGTTGCGGGATCGAAGGGACGTCAGGTGCTCAGGGTTGGAATCGTTGGTTCGCGGGGCGTCTCCGACCGTGCTTCTTCGAGAAGCTCAGTTCCGTCCACGAGCAGGAGGGAGAGCTGGTGATCGGCTCGATCTCAAGCTCCTGATCCGCTCGTCAGGTCGTCTCTTCCCAGTCGACCTCAGTCGCCATGCTGCCTTCCATCGCCGAGCTCAAGCCATCAGGATGGTTTGCGTCGGTGGAGCAGTCGAGACCACGACCCACCGCAGAACCAGAACGAGGAAGTCATGCAGATGCCAGATGGTGCCGGCTGCGCGCCGCTGCCCATGCCCCGACCGGTGGTCGAGCCGGGGGAGTTCGTCTTCGGTGCCACCCGCCTGGATCACGGCCACATCGAGGGAATGTGCCGTGGGCTGACCGGTGCCGGCGCCACGCTGAAGTGGGTCTACGACCCCGATCCGGCCAAGGTCGCGAGTTTCGTGGAGAAGTTTCCCGGCGTCCGGGTCGCGCGGGACGAGGCGGAGGTGCTGGACGACCCGCAGGTGCGGCTGGTCGCCGGAGCGGCCGTCACCGCCGAGCGTGCCGCGCTGGGGTTGCGGGTGATCGATGCCGGCAAGGACTACTTCACCGACAAGGCCCCGCTGACCACGCTGGAGCAGTTGGCGGCGGTGCGCGAGGCCACCGCGCGGAGTGGCCTGAAGTACGCCGTCTACTACTCCGAACGGATCCACGTCGAGGCGGCGGTGCTGGCCGGCCAACTGGTCGAGCGGGGTGCGATCGGACGGGTGCTGCAGTTCATCGGTCTCGGCCCGCACCGGCTGCGTCCCGAGACCCGTCCGGACTGGTTCTGGCGCAAGGAGTACTACGGCGGCATCCTGTGCGATATCGGCTCGCACAACTTCGAGCAGATGCTGTTCTACACCGGCGCCAAGGATGCCACCGTCACCGACTCGTCGATCGCCAACTACGCCCACCCGGAGTGGCCCGAGCTGGACGACTTCGGTGACGCGCACATCGTCACCGACACCGGCGCGACCGGGTACTGCCGGGTCGACTGGTTCACCCCGGAGGGGCTGAGCACCTGGGGCGACGGCCGGACCTTCCTGTTGGGCACCGAGGGCTACATCGAACTGCGCAAGTACCTCAATGTCGGCACCGATGAGGGGCCGGGCCACCTCTTCCTGGTCGACGGCAAGGGGGAGCACCACCTCAACGCCCACGGCAAGGTCGGCTACCCCTTCTTCGGCGAGCTCGTCCTCGACTGCCTGAACCGCACCGAGAACGCCATGACCCAGGCTCACGCCCTGAAAGCCGCCGAGTTGAGCGTGGTCGCCCAGCAGAACGCCCGGGTGCTCACGGGGGGCTGATGCCGTCCGGTGCATCGCGCCGGCCGGCTCCGAGGGTTCCGCAGAAACCGGGCAATCCGGGCGCCCTGCCTGCGTGATGCCCGCACCGGGCCGGAATCGCCCGGTTTGTGCCGGCGAAAAGCGGTGGTGGCCTCTCGGGCGAACGGGGGCTGATCCGGCAGGATGGCGGCATGAGCACATCCAGCCCGGTGCGACCGGGGGCCGAACCCTACGCAGCCGGTGACGGGAAGCACGGCGTCCTGCTGTGCCATGGCTTCACCGGCTCGCCGGCCGCCCTGCGTCCCTGGGCCGAGTACCTGGCCGGGCGGGGCTACACCGTCCGGGTCCCGCGGCTGCCGGGGCACGGCACCACCTGGCAGGAGATGAACACCACCACCTGGCAGCAGTGGTACGCCGAGGTCGACCAGGCGCTGACCGCGCTCCGGTCAACCTGCGAGTGGACGGCGGTGTGTGGCCTGTCGATGGGCGGCGGACTCGCGCTGCGCCTGGCCGAGAACCGTCCGGACGAGGTGGGCGCTCTGGTGCTGGTGAACCCCGCGATCGCGCTGAAGCGCCTCGACCTGAAGCTGCTCCCGGTGCTCCGCCGGCTCACCCCGTCCTTCCCCGGGATCAGCAACGACATCGCCAAGCCTGGCCAGGACGAGATCGCCTACGACCGGGTGCCGCTGCACGCCCTGGCCCAGCAACTCCTGCTGTGGCGGGACATCCGCTACTACCTGGCGCTGGTGCACGCGCCGTTGCTGTACTTCCGCTCGAAGACCGACCACGTGGTGGACGACCTGAGCCAGAGCATCATCCTGCCCGGTGTCTCCTCCGAGACCCGCGAGTTCGTCGAGTTGGGGAGCAGCCACCACGTCGCCACCCTCGATCATGATGCCGAGCTGATCTTCCGCCGCTCCGCCGACTTCCTCGCCGAGCAGGCTCCTGCCTGATCACAGTCCCGCACCGACGCCGAGAGCCAGCCTTACTGCCGAGGGCCAGCGCTGAAGACTGGCCCTCGATGCCTAAGGCTAGCTCTCGCCGGAGGGTCGAGGAGTCAATGTGTGCCTGGATTTGTCACGGGTACGCTCCCTGAGCCTGACGGAGGGTCGTCGCGCAGGTATGCCTACACTGCGGGGGTGTTTGAGAAGCTGCAGCCCGTCCTCGCCCTGGATCATCCTGAGTTGGTTCCGGCCATCGTGCACCAGGCATTGAGCCATGTGCCGGCGGCGCTGGTGTTCAGCATCGATCCCGAGCATGCCGACACCGAGACGCTGGCCCGGGTTTACGAACTCCCAATGGAGATCATGGCCAACGCGGTGCTGGTCCAGGGCCGCCGAGGTGGTGAGGAGCGGCAGGCCTGTTGCATGACCCTGGCGCACCGCCGGGTCGACGTGAACAACGCAGTACGGCGCAGGCTGGACGTCCGCAAGGCATCCTTCGCGCCGAGGGAGCTGGCGGTTGCCGCCTCCGGCATGGAGTACGGCGGCATCACCCCGGTCGGACTGCCCTCCGACTGGCCGGTCTGGGTGGACGCTGTCGTCGTGGAGGCCAACTGGGTGTGTATCGGAGCCGGCAATCGCACCGCCAAGCTTCTGCTGCGCGGTGCCGATCTGCTCAACCTGCCCGGTTCCGAGCGGGTAGAGGATCTCGCCCGCGACCTGTGACCCTTCGACACTGACTATCGACGGTCGAGCTCGGTTCACCAGACAAGCTCAGGACAGGCCAACCTCAACCATCGCTGCAGCGCGTTGGTCAGCGGTGAGGTGAGGGATTACGCCCTACGGGTAGCGGATCTCGGCGGCGTGAACCCGGTCGCAGGCCTCGGTGAGAACGCCCAGCAGGTTGCCGCTGGCTGGGGTGAACGCCTCGCCGTCGATCGCCAACGGGGCGCCGAACACGACGACGGGGGCACCGAAGCCGGGGCAGGCGACCGCCTGATCGATCGAGAGGCCGCCCACCGCCTGTACCGGCACGGTGGTCGCCGCCACCACGGCGGGCAGTTCGGTCAGCGGAGAGAGCCCGCCCACCTTGCCGCGCTCGTCGTAGCCGATGTGGTGGATCAGCATGCCGACGCCACAATTCTCGAGACGGCGGCAGGCCTCGACGTAGTCGGCCTCGCCGAGGTCGTCGCCCATCACCAGCATCCCGAACTTCTCACCCGCGGCCACCACGCGCTCGACGGTGGCCTCATGCGAACGGCTCATCACCACGACGGCGTCGGCGCCGGCGTCGCCCATCATCTCGGCCTCCAGGTAGCCGCCGTCCATCGTCTTCAGATCGACCACGATCGGATGGTCCGGGAACTCCTTGCGCAGTGCCCGGACGGCGTGCAGGCCCTCGGCGAGGACGAGCGGGGTGCCGACCTCGATCCAGTCCACTCCCGCCTCGACACCAATCGCCGCGGTGGCGAGCGCCTCGGCGTTGTTGGTCAGATCGAGCGACAGCTGGACCAGTGGACGGGTGAGGTTCGACCGGGTCAAACCGTGGATCAGCGACATGATGAGCCCTCCTTCGGGCAGTTGGTTGAGAGGTGGTCAGCCCGCCGGAGGGCGGTCGGGACCCGCCACGACATTGCGCAGTGGTTCCCCGGCGTCCAGGGCCGCGATGTTCGCGGCGATCAGTGCGGCAGCGTCGAGCGGTCGCCCGCCTGCGGCGTGGGGCGTGAGAATCAGGTTCGGAGCATCCCACAGCGGGGAATCCGCCGGCAGGGGTTCGACGGTGGTGACATCGAGCGCGGCTCCGCCCAGGTGCCCGGCAGCGAGGGCAGCGACGAGCGCCGCCTCGTCCACGGTGTCGCCGCGTCCGACATTGACCAGCCAGGCGTGATCGGGTAGCAGCGCGAGTCGTTCGGCGTTGAGCACCTTCCGGGTGTCCGGGGTGGAAGGCAGGATCATCACCAGCACATCGGTCTGTGGCAGCACCTCACCGAGCGCGTCCTCGGCCACGACGGTCACGCCGTCCACCACCCGTGGGCTGCGGGCGATGCCGGTGACCGTGGCGCCGAGCACGGTGAGATGGGCTTGCAGGGTGGTCGCGATGCTGCCGTACCCCCAGATGCTGACCCGGGCTCCGCGCAGCGTCGAGAACAGCCCCGGGCTGGGCTCGGGCTGCACGCCGCCGATCTCGTTGGCCCACCGGTGCTGACGCTGCGCGTCGAAGGCGATATGCAGGCGCCGTGCCCCGGCGAGGATGAGTGCCAGGGCGTGTTCGGCAACCGGACGATCGTGCAGCCCACGTCCGTTCGCGATGCTCACCTGGCTGGCGAAACCAGCCTGGATCGCGTTCTCGTAGCCGGCCGACAGCAACTGGACCAGGCGCAGCCGGTTCAGCCGGACGGCGGCATCGTCCAGCACCGATTGCGCGATTCCCCACCCGACCAGCACGTCGGCGTCGTGGTACTCAGCCGGGATTGGAATGGCCGGGTCGTAGGCGAGGTACTCCGCCCTTTCGTCCGAGGCCGGGAGTTCGATGGTGGTCGGTATCAGGACTCGCAGGCTCATGCCGCTCCTTCATTCGGGAAAGGGACGCCCAGGCGCGCACCGAGTTCGGTCAGTTCGGTGATGACGTCCGGCGGCAGCGTAAGCCCTTCGACCAGCCGTCGGCGGCGGATCCGCTCCTCGGGTTCCCCGGGCACCAGCACGCCGCCCTCGCCCGCGGCAGGGACGGCATGCGCCTGGTCGGCCAGCCGTCCCATCCGGGAGGTGAAGTCGGCCAGGGGGAGCAGCCCCGCGATATCGAGGGCAAGCATGAAGTGCCCGGTCTCCTGCCGGCGGTCGAAGTCGGTGTACTGGTTGCCCAGATCCGAGGTGACCGCCGCGCCGGTGAGCACCCCGGCGAGGATCTCGATCATGAAGGCCATGGCGTAGCCCTTGGGGCCGCCGAAGTGCTGCACCGCCGCCACCTTGGACGGATCGGTGGTCGGCTCGCCGCTGATGTCGACCCCCCAGTCCGCGGGGATGCTGGTGCCCGACGCCTGGGCGTTGAGCACCTTGCCCATGGCGACCACCGAGGTGGCCATGTCGAAGCAGAAGACGCCGTCCTCGGTCGGTGCCGCGAACGCGATCGGATTGGTGCCGAACAGCGCCTGGCGACCACCGAAGGGCACCACGATCGGTTCGGAGTTCGACATCACCAGAGCGGCCAGGCCCCGCTCGGCGAGCGAGCGGGCGTAGTAGCCGGCGGTGCCGAAATGCGTGCTGCCGTGGATGGCCACGCAGCCCGCGCCATGCTCTCGCGCGCTGCGCTCGGCTTCGTCGACGCCCGCTCGAGCGGCCAGCTGTCCGGGTGCGCCGGCAGCGTCGATCCGCACCAGACCTCGATCCCGGCTGATCACCGGATGCGCGGCCGGATCCACCAATCCGGCTTCGATCCGCTTGCTGTAGATCGGCAGCCGGATCAGGCCGTGGGAGTCGACGCCCCGCAGGTTGGCCTCGACCAGGGTGTCGGCCAGGTAGTCCGCCTCCGTCTCCCGATATCCGAGCTGCTGGAAGACCTGGCTCGCCCACTGATGAGCCACCTGGTGGTTGATGGTTGCGGTCACGGCTGGCGTCCCCTTCCTGCGCTCTAGCTCATAATAATCAGATTTATCGAGACCTGGGGAGATTTCTCCACCGTCTCCTGCGGCAGCTTCGACGCGATTCTGCCGATTGGTAGCGGTGGTGGCTAGGGGGGTTGACAGAGTGCTCTCTGTCTGGCCCAATAAAAACAGACTTATCGAGCTCAGGCTCTTCAGCGAGGAGGAGATGGCGCGGATGCGCATCAGCATTTTTCCCAAGGGTGAGATGGACGCGATCCTGGATGGTTCGCTGAGCTTGTTCACCTGGATCGAGCAGGCGGCCGACCTGCCCATCGACGGCGTGGAGTTGTACTCCCGGTTCTTCCTGGACAAGCCCGACAGTTTTGTCGACGAGGTCGGGGAAGCCTTGGAGCGGGCCGGTCTGGTGATGCCCATGCTGTGCGCCTCGCCCGACCTGGTCAACCCCGATCCGGCGGTGCGGGCGAAGGAGCTGGAGCAGGAGGCCCGCATCATCCGGATCGCCCACCGGCTGAGCGGGCCTGGCGTGAGCGCCCGGGTGCTGACCGGCCAGAACTACCCCGAGGTGACCCGGGAGGAGGGCGTGCAGCGGGTCGTGGCGGGCATCGAGGAGCTGCTGCCGCTGGCCCGCGAACTCGACGTGACGCTCGCCCTGGAGAACCACTACAAGGACGGGTTCTGGCACTACGTCGAATTCGCCCAGCGTCGCGAGATCTTCGTGGAGGTGATCGGCGCGATCGATGAGCGGGTGCACTTCGGAGTCCAGTACGACCCCTCGAACGCGATCGTCGCCGGTGACGACTCGGCTGACTTCCTCGACGTGGTGATCGATCGGGTGGTCACCATGCAGGCCTCCGATCGTTCGCTGGCTCCCGGCGCGAGCCTCGACGACCTGCGCCAGGCGGACGGCACCATCGGCTACTCGCCGGCCCTGCAGCACGGCGTGATCGGACGCGGGCTCAACGACTACCCGCGGATCTTCTCCACCCTCGCCACAGCCGGCTACGACGGCTGGATCTCGATCGAGGACGGCGTCAACGGCTGGGGCGAGATGCGCGAGTCGGTCGAATTCCTGCGCGAGGCACGGGATCTGTACTTCGGCGGCTCTACCGCGGTGGCCGTCCGTACCCATGACGAACTGCGGGTGGCCGCCGGGCTGCCGCCGCTGGCGCAGACCAAGATCGGAAGGACGGTGGCCCCGTGAAGGCCTTGGTGAAGTACGGCGTGCAGCCGGGAGACGTCGAGATACGGGAACTGCCCGAGCCCCAGCTGTCGGGCAACCGCGTGCTGGTGAAGCCGGTCGCGGTCGGCGTCTGCGGTTCGGACGTCCACATGTGGCACAACAACCAGAGCTGGGCGGTGAAGGACGACCTGGTGCTTGGTCACGAGGTGGCCGGCCGGATCGTGGCGGTCGGGGGCGAGGTCACCGGCTGGGCGATCGGCGACCGGGTCGTGATGGAGACCGCTGCCGAGATCTGCGGCCAGTGCGCGATGTGCCGGACGGGGCGGTACCACCTGTGCCCCTGGCGGCAGGGCTACGGCGCCCTGCGGGACGGCTCGATGAGCGAGCTCGTCGAGGCGGATCCCCGGGTGCTGCACCGCATCCCCGAGGGTGTCGACTTCGAGCAGGCCTCGATGACCGAGCCCTACTGCGTGGCCTACAACGCCGTCGTCGAGCGCGGCAGCGTGACCCCGGGTGACCTGGTCGTCGTCCAGGGAGTCGGCCCGATCGGTGCCATCGCCATCCAGGTCGCGCGGCTGCAGGGCGCCGGGACGATCGTCGCCCTTGGCACCGCGCGAGACGGCATCCGGCTGGAGCGGGTCCGCTCGCTCGGTGCCGACTACGCCCTCGATGTGACCAAGGAGGATCCGGTCGCGCTGATCGCCTCACTGGGCGACGGGCTCGGTGCCGACATGGTGGTGGACGCCACCGGCGTCAGCGCCGCGCTGCGCCAGGGGATGGAGTTGGTCCGTCCGCTCGGCTCGATCGTGAAGGTCGGCTGGGGGCCGCAACCGCTCGACTTCAGCCTCGACCCGCTGGTTGGCAAGGCAGTCACCCTGTACGGCTGCTTCTCCCACACCTGGATGACCTGGGAGCGTGTGCTCGGGCTGTTCGCCAGCGGACGGCTCGATCCCTCCTCCGTGATCGGCGGCAGCTACTCGCTGGAGGCGTGGGAGCAGGCATTCGCCGATATGGATTCTGGCAAGAACATCAAGTCGGTGCTGACATTCGCCAGCGCCGACTGACCACCCACCACAACAGAGAGGAAACCCTATGAAGAAGGCACCTCGTCTTCTCGCGACGATCGCCGGCATCGCGGCCGGCGGTATCGCCCTGACCGGTTGCGGCGGCGGAGCTCCCGCTCCGGAGGCCCGCACCGACGTCAACGTCTCGCTGCCGAACCACACCTGGACGACCGCCGTCCAGGAACGCATCCCCGAGTTCGAGAAGGCCACCGGGATCACGGTCAACCTGACCACCTTCGGCGAGGATCAGCTCTCCGACCAGTACAACGTGAAGCTGAACACCGGCTCAACCGACTTCGACGTCATGATGTTCCGGCCGCTGCAGGAAGGCAAGCTGTTCGTCACCAACGGCTGGCTGGGCGACATGACCGAGCGCGTGAACGGCTCCGCCGACTACAACTGGGCCGACTTCCAGGCCGGTCCGGTCGAAGCGGTCACCATGGACGGCAAGGTCTACGGTGTCCCACTGGTCACCGAGCGTCAGATCCTCTACTACAACACCGAGATGTTCGCCAACGCCGGCATCGCGGTGCCCACCACGATGGAGGAACTCGAAGCGGCGGCGGCCAAGCTGCACGATCCGAGCAACGGCGTCTACGGTTTCGTCTCCCGCGGCCAGCGGGCAGCGGCGGTGACGCAGTTCTCCAGCTACCTGTACAGCTTCGGCGGCGACTTCGATACCGACGGCAAGGCGACGGTCGACACCCCGGAGGCCCTGGCGGCGTACACCTTCTACAGCGGCATGCTGAACAAGTACGGCCCTCCCGGCACCACCGAGATGAGCTGGCCGCAGGCGCTCCCGGTCTTCGCTCAGGGCAAGGCCGCGATGTACACCGACGCTGACAGCCTGATGGGCAACTTCAACGATCCGGCTACCACGTCGATCATCGGCAAGGTCGGTTTCGCGCAGTTCCCCGCCGGTCCGGCAGGCTCGAAGCCGTACAACATCCCCTCGTGGGCGATCGGCATCAACGAGTTCTCCCAGAACAAGGAAAATGCCTGGAAGTTCATCGAGTGGGCGACCAGCCCCGAGACGGTGCTCTCCATCCAGGGCGATGGCGTGCCTTCAGCCCGCAACTCCGCCTGGGCTGATCCGGCCGGTACCGCCGGCTTCCCGGAGGAACTGGTCAAGGTGATCGCGGCCAGCGCCGAGGTCGGCGTCGGCCATGACCGTCCGCTGGTGGTGAAGGTCGGCGAGGCGCGCGACATCGTGGGCAACCCGATCGTCGAAGGTATCGAGGGCAGGGATGTGGCCGCCGCGGCAGCCGCCGCCCAGACCGCGTACCAGGCCTTCCTCGATGAGGAGGCCAAGCAGTAGTTCCGTGAAACCCGCTGGGGTGGTGGGACGGTATCTGTTTCCCGTCCCACCACCCTTCGACGGAAGGAGCCCGGATTGTCGATCTCACGGAATGCGGTTGATCTTCGGCAGACAACCGCCACTCCCACGCCGTGGGGGCGTTGGGTCTATTTTGCGAACAAGCACCGCAAGTGGGTGCTGGCCGGGCCGACGGTGGTGTTCATCGTCGCAATGGTGTCGTTCCCGTTGGTCTACACCTTCTGGCTGAGCCTGACGAACGCGCAGGGCTCGGTCACCCGGGCCGTCTCGTTCATCGGCCTCGACAACTACGTCGCCCTGTTCAGCACCGACGCGCGGTTCTGGCCGGCCGTCGGCCGCACGTTCTACTTCACCATCGGCGCCGTCCTGATCGAGGTGGTCCTGGGCATGTCGATCGCCCTGCTGCTGCGGCGGCCATTCAAGGGCGAGCGCTGGGTGCGGATCACCATCCTGCTGCCGCTGGTCGCCACCCCGGTCGCCGTCGGCATGATGTGGATGCTCATCTTCCAGCCGGCCATCGGCGCCGCGAACGAGATTCTGAGGCGGTTCGGGTTGCCACCCCAGCCCTGGTTGTCGAGTTCGGAGCAGGCGCTGCCGACCCTGATGTTCGTCGACATCTGGCAGTGGACGCCGATGGTGGCGCTCATCCTGCTCGCGGGCCTGACGACCATTCCCGAGGAGCCGGACGAAGCCGCCCGGATCGACGGCGCGAACGCACTGCAGCGGTTCTGGTACGTCACCCTGCCGCTGCTGGCGCCGACCGTGATGACGGCGATCCTGCTGCGCAGCATCGATGCGCTGAAGACCTTCGACATCCTCTATGCCACCAAGGGCAAGGGGGGTGGTTCCTTCCATGAGGCGGAGACCCTCAACATCCTCGCCTACAGCTACAGCTTCGACTACAACAAGTACGGCCTCTCCTCGGCGGTGCTGGTGCTGTTCTTCGTCCTGATCGCGGCCGTCTGTGTCTTCCTGATCCTGGGCCGGCGTCGGCAGAGGAGGGTGTGATGACCGCGGCCGTGCAGACGCAGCCGACCGAGCTGCCGATGAACAAGCGCAGCACGAAGTCGGTGCTGTACTCGGTGTTCCGGTTCACGATGATCACCCTGCTGATCCTCTTCTTCCTGATCCCGATCATCTGGATGGTGATGTCCTCGCTGCGGACCAGTCTCGACATCACCGATCCGAGCCGTCTGCTCACCTTCGATTTCACCTGGGTGAACTACGACAATGTGTTCCGCAGGGAGAACTTCCTCCCCTACATCTGGAACTCGTTCATCATCGGTCTCGCCTCGACGGTGGTGTCGCTCGTCCTGGGCGTGCCGGCGGCATGGGCGATGGCCCGGTTCAGCATGACCAAATCGGCCGGCGGCGTGCTGATCGCCCGGATCATTCCCGGCGTGAGCCTGCTGATCCCGTGGTACTACGTCTTCGCCCGGCTCGGTCTGGTGGGCAGCTACGGTGCGCTCATTCTGAGCCACATGTTCGTGGCGCTGCCGCTGATCGTGTGGATCATGGTGAGCTTCTTCGAGCAGAGCACGACCGAGTTGGAGGAGGCCGCCGAAGTGGACGGACTCACCCCGATCGGCGCGTTCCTGCGGGTGACGCTTCCGCTGGCGGCCCCCGGCATCGCGACCGCGGGGATCCTGTCCTTCATCTTCTCGTGGAACAACTTCATGTTCGCGCTGATCCTGTCGGCTGAGTCCACCCGGACGCTGCCCGTGGCCATCTTCAACTTCGTGGGCTATGCCAGCATCGACTGGGGCGGGCTGATGGCGGCCTCGGTGATCATCACCACGCCGGTGATGGTGATGGCGTTGTTCGCGCAGAAGTACATCGTGGCCGGTCTCAGCGCCGGCGCGACCAAGGGTTGACCGACCGCCGGGCCGCTGTGGTCCGGCTGCAGAGAGGAAATTGTCACGATGCTGATCGACGTGTCCGGAAAGGTCGTGCTGCTCACCGGAGTGGGACGCGGCATCGGACGAGAGATCTTCTCCACCTTCGTGAACGAAGGCGCCACGGTGGTGGCGCTGGATGTCAACGAGCCGGATCTGGCCTCGGCCGGGGAGATCCTGAGCCAGGCCGGCGCGCCTGGACGGGTGCATGTCGCCGACGTCCGGGATCTGCCCCGGGTCGAAGAGGTGGTGCAGCGCACCGTCGCCGAGTTCGGACGCATCGACGTGCTGATCAACAACGCCGGTGTCGACCGGGGCGGCCCGGTCGACACCTATGATCCGGCGAGCTGGGATGTGGTGCATGACATCAACGTCAAGGGGGTCTTCCACACCTGCCGCGCGGTCGACCGGCTCGATCCCGATCACCAGATAGTTTTGCGACAATTCCTGCACCGTGGTGCAACGAAACATCGAGAAC
>JASGEM010000084.1:0-3308 GCA_049841235.1 Propionicimonas sp.
GCACCAGACGGGTGCGATGGCAAGACGGTCACGCGAAGGCAGACCGGGTCGTCTGGTGAGCGTGGCCGGCGCAGCCAGCGCGCCCGGAAGGGGTCGCGTAGCAGGCGGAAATCGGTGGATCCGGGCTTAGCCTGGGATCTGCCAGAAGAGGCGGTCCATCACCTGACGGGCGAGCCGGGCGCGACGCTGCCAGTCCTCGATGAGCAGGGAGGATTCGCCCTTGCCGTAGCCCAGAATCTGGGCGACGGCTGAGAGCTCGCGGATGTCGGTAGGGATCGTGTCGGAGGCCCGCCCGCGGGAGAGCATGATCGCGTTGCGGATCCGGGAGGCGAATACCCAGGCGTCGGCCAGCGCGTCGGCATCATCGAGCCCGATCAGGCCGAGCCCCTGGGCCGCCCGCAGCGCGTCCATGGTGTAGGGCGTCCGCAGCTCGGGGTGGGCACCGGCGTGTTCGAGCTGCAGCAGCTGCACCACCCACTCGACATCGGAGAGGCCGCCCGGGCCGAGCTTCAGGTTGCGGCGTGGGTCGGAACCGCGTCCCAGCCGCTCGTTCTCCATCCGGGCCTTGAGCTTGCGGATCTCGACGACCTTCGCGTGGGTGAGCCCGTCCGGCGGGTAGCGCAGCAGGTCTATCCCGGCGAGCAGCCGCTCTCCCAGCTCCGGATCGCCCAGGCCTACCCGGGCGCGCAGTAGCGCCTGGGCCTCCCAGGTGGACGACCAGCGCCGGTAGTAGGCGGTGTAGGACGCCAACGAGCGCACCATCGGGCCGCCCTTGCCCTCCGGACGCAGATCGAGGTCGAGCTGCAGCGCCGGATCGGGGCCGGGCTGGGAGAGCAGCGTCCGCACCCGGCCGATCAGGGTGGTGGCGACCTGGGTGGCCGCCGGATTCTCGGAGTCGATCACGATCATGCCGTCGGCGTCGGAGGCGTAGGAGAGTTCCTCCCCGCCCCAGCGGCCCAGCGCGATCACAGCCAGCTTCGGGACGCCGGCCAGCCCGCGGCCGGCCACCTCGATGGTGGCCTCGATGGTGGCACTGGCGAGTTCGGAAAGCGCGTGTCCCAGCGTGCCGACGTCCAGCTCGTGCAGGATGTCGGCCATCGCCAGCCGCAGCAGCTCACTGCGCCGGATCGCCCGGAGCGCGGCAACCGCCTCCGGCTGTGCCTCATAGCGTCCGGTAGCGGCCCGCATCTCGGCCAGGATCGCCTCCCCCGAGCGCGGCGCGAGTCCGTCGGTCTCGCTCAGCCAGGCGGCGCTCTGCGGGTTGCGCAGCAGCAGGTCAACCGCGTAGCGACTGGAGGCCAGCACCTTCGCGAAGTGCTCGGCGGTGGTGCCCTCGTCCCGCAGTGCCCGGAGGTACCAGGGTGTGGCGCCGAGCGCGTCCGAGACCTGCCGGAAGGCGAGCAGACCGTGGTCGGGGTTGGGGCCTGCGGTGAACCACCCGAGCATGGCCGGCAGCAGCTGACGCTGGATCTCGGCGCGGCGGCTCATCCCGGTGGACAGCGCCTCGATGTGCCGCAGCGCCGCCCTCGGGTCGCCGTAACCGAGCGCCCGCAGCCGGATCTCGGCGCCTTCGGAGGTCAGCCGTACCTCGGAGGACGGGATCCGCGCCACCGCCTCCAGCAGCGGCGAGTAGAACAGCCGCTGATGCAGCCCCAGCACCCGGCGGGTGGAGCGGCGCCACAGGTGGGTGAGATCCTTGGCGTCCGGCAGGCCGATGCTGCGCGAGAGCCAGCGCTGGTTGGTCTCGTCGGTGGGCATCAGGTGGGTGCGGCGGAGCTTGTGCAACTGCAGCCGGTGCTCCAGCAGGCGCTGCAGCCGGTAGGCGGTGTTGAGGTCGTGGCCGTCCGCCCTTCCGACGTAGCCGAGCGCGATCAGCGCGTCCAGGGCTTCGAAGGTGCCGCGCAGCCGCAGCCTCTCGTCCGCCCGGCCGTGCACCAGTTGCAGCAGTTGGACGCTGAACTCGACATCGCGCAGCCCGCCGGCACCCAGCTTGATCTCGTGATCGGCCTGGGTAGCCGGCAGCAGGGAGACCACCCGGCGGCGCATCGCCTGGCTCTCGGCGACGAACTGGTCGTCGTCGGCCACCCGCCACACCATCGGCCAGACCATGTCGACGAACTCCTGGGCCAGCGTCAGGTCACCCGCCATCGGACGGGCCTTGAGCATCGCCTGGAACTCCCAGTTCTTCGCCCAGCGCTCGTAGTAGGCGCGGTGCGAGGCGAGAGTCCGGACGAGCGCGCCGGCCTTCCCCTCCGGGCGCAACGCGGAGTCGATCTGCCAGATCGTCCCGGTCACGGTCTGCGCCGAGCAGACCCGGACCATCGCACCCACCACCTTGGTGGCCACCCGGATCGCCCGGTCGGTGTCGCAGACCGGGTTGCCCTCGTCGTCCAGCACCGGCTCGGCCAGGTAGAGCAGGTCGACGTCGCTGACATAGTTCAGCTCGCGGGCGCCGGTCTTGCCCAGCGCGATGACGCCCAGCCGGGCGACCTCCCAGCCCTCCACCTCACCGCGGGCCAGCGCCAGCGCGCTCTCCACGGTGGCGTCGGCCAGATCGGCCAGCTCGGTGGCGATCTCGGGCAGGACCGCCATGGCGTCCTCGGCAGTGAGGTCGCGCGCGGTGATCCGCAGCAGCGCCCGGCGATAGGCCCGGCGCAGATCGGCTGCCCGGGCCGGGTCGGCGACCGGGATGTCGCCCTGCGCCTCGATCGAGGCGAGCAGCTCGGCGCGCAAGTCTGCCGGGGCGCGTTGCGCGATGTCGCCGGCGAGAAGATCGACCTCCTCGGGATGCATGCCGAGATGCTGGTTGAGCGCGATGCTGGCGCCCAGCACGCGGGCCAGCCGCCTCGTCCACCGCGGGTCTGCGGCGAGGGCGGCGATCAGGTCCGTGCGGGCCGCGGCGATGCGGGCCAGCCCGTTGAAGGCGAGATCGGGGTCGGCGGAGCCGGCCAGTTCGTCCAGCAGCATCGTCCAGCGTTCCTCGCCCAGGGTGTCGGCCCAGGCCTCGGCGACCGGCGTCTGGCTTGAGGGATCGCCGAAGCCCCATCGCGCCAGCCTGGCGAAGAGCGTCTCGGTGCGACCCATGCTCGCGATCGTAATGCCGTGGCGCCCTCTGGCGCCCCTGTCGGCCCAATGTCTTCAACACGACCCCGGGCGTAAGGTGGCTCGCGATGCCCAAACGAGTCACCGCAGCCGAGCTCGCTGCGCTCAGCACGACCATTGACGATGTCGCCGCCGGGAGCGATCCGGAGGGACCGGCGCTGGCGAACGCCGCCCGGACTCTCTGCCGGGCGCTCGGCGAGCGCCAC
>JASGEM010000085.1:0-23107 GCA_049841235.1 Propionicimonas sp.
CCACCGATGCCGCCCTGGCGGCAGGCGTCCCGATCGCCGTCGTCCCGCACATCAGCGACCAGTACTACTGGGGCCGTCGCGTCCACGAGCTCGGCGCCGGACCTGCGCCGCTCCCCCGCCGCGACCTCACGGTGGATCGGCTGGCCGGCCGCCTGGTGGCCTTGCGCGAACCCGCCTTGCGTGCCCGAGCCTCGCTGCTCGGGCAGCAGCTCTCCCGCGAGGACGGCGTGGCCCGTGCTGTCGAGACAATCTCCGGAGTTCTGGCCTGATGTCCGCCACACCTGCCACGACAGCCCTGGATCGCGCCGGGATCGGCTACCGGCTGCACGCCTACGACCATGACCCGGCGAACCGCCACTTCGGCGACGAGGCGGCAGCCGCGCTCGGTGTCGATACGCTGGGGATCTTCAAGACGCTGATCGTCGACACCGGAGCCGGGCGCCCGCCGCTGGCGGTCGCGGTGGTGCCCGTGGCCGGCCAACTCGACCTCAAGGCCATGGCCGCGGCACTCGGTGTGAAGAAGGTCGACCTGGCCGACCCGTCCGCCGCCACTCGCAGCTCGGGCTATCTGGTCGGTGGCATCTCCCCGCTCGGCCAGAAGACCCCACTGCCCACCGTCATCGACGAGACCGCGGAGCTGTTCGGCACCGTCTTCGTCTCCGCCGGACGCCGCGGTCTGCAGGTCGAACTCGCCCCCGCCGACCTCGCCCGGATCACCGCCGGGCGGTTCGCCGACATCGCGCGCTAGGAGCGTGCTGAACGATGCTGTTCCGAGCGAGGAGGTGCCCAGCGGGATGAGCTGGGGTTACCTAAAGCCGGTGGCCGGATGGGAGATCCGGCGCCAGGTCCAGGTGCCGCAGACCGCCCGTCCGGGCGCGCCGCAGACCCGACGACGAGGTGAGGCGAGCTTGCTCGGGTTCACCGAGGAGGAAGTGCGACACGAGCGCCGGCCGGGACATGACTGTCCAGCAGGCTCCTAAAGGCTGGCGGTCAGCGCGGCTTCGAGGGCGGCACGGCCGCGAGCCAGCTCGGCCTTACCGCGTCCCACCTGGAAGGCCAGCAGGGCGTCCACCACCGGATCGCCGGCTTGATCGGCGAAGGCTTCCCGGGCCACCACTGAATCCTGAAGCTCGCCCAATGCGTCGGTGACGGCTTCCCAGGCTGCCGCGTGAGTGCTGGCGCGGTCGCCGAAGGCGGGGACGACCGCCTCGGCGCAGTACCGCACCGCCTTGGCCGCTTTGCGCGCCTCGTGCCAGCCGGTCAGATCGGCAGGATCCGTCAGAGCGGCGCCGTAGCGTCCGGCGGCACGTCCGCGGGCCCTATCCAGCAGGCCGTGCAGGAGCGGGACGGCCGGCGCCGACGCGGCCGCGGTCAGCCGGGGCGCGGCCAGCCAGCCTGCCAGAGCCTCGTGCAGCAGGTCGTAGCGCTCGGTGGCCATGGTCTCGGTCAGCTCTGCGTGGGCCACCGTGTGGACGTTGCTGAGCCGATCCACGATCCCCTGGCGCTGAGGTGCGTCCTCGGCGACGCCGATGCTGTCCAGGGCTCCGAGCAGGCTGTCGCGCAGCACCTCGGCGTCCCGCGGCACGCCCAGTTCGACGGCATGCCAGGCGAGTTCGGAGCGCAGCCGCCGGACCGTGCCGGAGTCGAACAGCGGTTCGAAGGTAGCCAGTGCCGAGCGGATCCGGCGGGTGGCGACCCGGCTGCGGTGCACCGCGTCCGGCTGGTCGGCCAACACGCCTGTCTCCAGCGCCTGCAGGGTGCCCAGCTGGGTGGAGAGATAGTCCAGCACGACGTCGGCCGCCAGCGCCGGCCCGGACTGACGCTGGTCGTCCGCCTCGATCGCGGCACCCAGGGTGCGGCCGATCTTGGCCTGCATGGCTGCCGGGTGAATCCCCGCGCCGGCCAGTGTCGCGGTCAGCTCATCCAGCAGTGCGGGGTCGCCGCCGGCCAGTTCGATCTCGGCCTCGCGCCAGGTCTGATCGGTCACCGCGGTGGTAGCGGTGACATCGTCAACGCACACCAGTGCCAGCAGGCCGCCCTCGGCGTCGCGGAGCTCGGCCTGGCGGCGCACGGTGTGCAGGCGGGCCACCGGCAGCAGGGCCTGGCCGGCCAGCGGTCCCTCGATCAGCGTCCGCAGTTCCGCCGGCGGCCGGGGTGCGCCGAGCGGTGCATGGTGTTCGACCCGGTGCTCGATGTCGGTGCCGGGCAGCTTGACGTGCCAGCCCTGGTCGTCGCCGCCGGCCCGGCGGCGTAGCACGTGCCGCGCCCGGGTCAGGGCGAAGTGCCGGGTGTCGTGGTAGGTCGCTTCCAGGACGAACTCGCGGAACTCCCCCAGGCCGGCCAGCGCGGGCAGTTCCTGGCCGGGCGCCAGCTCGAAGGCACGTTCGACTTCCGCGCTCATCCGGGGTCCCCGCGGCGTTGTTCGGGGGAGCGCAGCGGAGGAGAAGAAGGTCGTGGGGTGTTCATAACGGGGTCCCCGCGGCGTTGTTCGGGGGAGCGCGGCGGAGGAGAAGAACTCCGTGGGGTGCTCATCGGTCGGCCTCCACTTCGGTCAGCACGCCGCGTTCGTCCACCGTCTCGGCAAGCGACCCCGGTTCCGGCTCCGCCTGGCGGCGTGGCTTCGCCACGCCCTCCTCCGGTCCGAGCGAGGCGGCCAGCAGCACCGGCGTCACCGCGGCGAATGCCCACACGGCCGGGGCCGACATTGCCCGCAGGGTGAGGTCGATCGGCACCTGCTCACCAGGCGCGGCCTTTGCCAGCCGTTCGACGAAGGTGCCGCCGGCCGGGCCGAGCAACTCGCCGAACTTCCAGCAGACGACCGCCGCGAGCAGGCCGGCCCCGGCCGCGATCACCGCGGTCGGCCAGCCCAGCGGCTTGAACCACTTCCAGGCGACGATGCCGAGACCGATCCCGATGAACAGGCCGCAACCCACGTAGAGCGCATCGGCCTGGATGAACTGGGTGTAGGCCCGCTCGGAGACCACCGCCGAGCCGTCCGCCCGGATCCGGTAGACCGGCAGGTCGACCAGGCCGGCCCAGAGCACAGCCGTCAGCCCGCCGACGACGACCGCCAGCACGGCCAACAGCCCGACCCACTGCAGCACGTCGGAGAGCGGCGACCGATCCTGCTGGGTCGGATCGCCGTACTCGTCCTCGGCGGGGATCGTGGTCACGCCGCAACGCTACACGGTCGGTCCGGCGGCGGGGTCACACGCACGCCGGACCCAGCAATGCCTTCAGGTCCGCCATCAGCGGACGTGAGGGAGCGACCCGCAGGGTGTCGTCCAGCCGCCAGACCTTGGCCCCGTTGGCCTGGCTGATCAGCCGCACCCGCACCTCGGTGCCGCCGGGGTGGGCGCGCAGCACCCCGCGCAACTGCTCCACCACAGCCGGGGTGCAGCGCACCGCGGGCAGCGAGATCACCAGCGGGCCGGAGTCGTCGGCGGTGATGTCGGGGAAGTGCACCTCGTTGCCCTGCACCTCGACGCCCTCGTCCCGGGAGCGCACGCGGCCCTTGACCCGCACCACGGTGTCGCTGGCCAGGGAGCCGGCCACCAGCTGGTAGACCTTGGGGAACAGCAGCACCTCGATCGACGCCTCCAGGTCCTCCATGGTGAGGATCGCCCACAGGTCGCCGTTCTTGGTCTGCTTGCGGGTGACCTGGGTGATCATCCCCGCGATCGTGACCTGTCCCTCGCGAGGGCCGTCGTCGGAGCGCAGCCCGCCGATCGACAGGTCGCGGTTGGCGTCCAGGATGTGCTCCAGACCCTGCAACGGATGGTCGGAGACGTACAGGCCGAGCATCTCCCGCTCGAAACCGAGCCGCACCCGCTTGTCCCATTCGGCCAGCTCCGGGATCGGGGTCGCGACCAGATCGTTGGCACCGCCGAAGTCGCCGAACAGGTCGTCCTGGCCATTGGCCTGGTTGCGCTTGAGGTCGATCACCTCGTCCACCCGGCGTTCGAAGCATTCCATCAGCGCCCGCCGGGTGTGGCCCAGCGAATCGAAGGCGCCGGCCTTGATCAGCGACTCGATCACCCGCTTGTTGCAGACCACCAGCGGCACCTGGTCGAGGAAGGCGTTGAAATCGCCGGCCTTGCCGTGTTCGACGCGGGCCTCGACGATTCCCTTCACCACGTTGTCGCCCACGTTGCGGATCGCGCCCAGGCCGTACCTGATGTCCTGGTCGACCGGCGTGAACATGCCGTCGGATTCGTTGACGTCCGGTGGCAGCACCCGGATCCCCATCCGGCGGCATTCGGCCAGGTAGATCGCCGACTTGTCCTTGTCGTCCTTCACCGACTGCAGCAGCGCGGCCATGAACTCGGCCGGGTAGTTGGCCTTCAGGTAGGCCGTCCAGTACGAGATCAGGCCGTAGGCAGCGGTGTGCGCTTTGTTGAAGGCGTAGGCGGAGAACGGGATCAGGATGTCCCACAGGGTCTGGATCGCGCCGTCGGAGTAGCCGTTGGCACGCATCCCGGCCTGGAAGGGGACGAACTCCTTCTCCAGCACCTCCTTCTTCTTCTTGCCCATCGCCCGGCGGAGCTCGTCGGCGCTGCCCAGGGTGTAGCCGGCCACCCGCTGCGCGATCTGCTGCACCTGCTCCTGGTAGACGATCAGGCCGTAGGTGAGGTCGAGGATGTCGGCCAGCGGCTCGGCGAGTTCGGGATGGATCGGGTTGACCGGCTGGCGTCCGGTCTTGCGCAGCGCATAGTTGGTGTGGCTGTCGGCGCCCATCGGCCCGGGACGGTACAGCGCCAGCGCCGCGGAGATGTCCTCGAAGTTGTCCGGTTGCATCAGCTTGAGCAGCACCCGCATGCCGCCGCCGTCCAGCTGGAAGATGCCCAGCGTCTCCCCGGTGGCCAGCAGTTCGTAGGTGGCCCGGTCGGTCGGATCCTTGCTCAGTTCCTCCAGGTCGAGCTCGACCCCGCGGTTGGCCTTCACGTTGGCCAGCGCGTCGTCCAGGATGGTCAGGTTCCGCAGGCCGAGGAAGTCCATCTTGACCAGCCCGAGCGCTTCGCAGCCCGGGTAGTCGAACTGGGTGATGATCTGGCCGTCCTGCTCCCGCTTCATCACCGGGATGACATCCATCAGCGGCTCGCTGGACATGATCACCCCGGCCGCGTGGACGCCCCACTGCCGCTTCAGCCCCTCGATGCCGCGGGCGGTGTCGACCACTTCGCGCACCTCGGGGTCGGCGGCGTAGAGATTGCGGAACTCCGTCCCCTCGCCGTACCGGTCGTGCTTCTCGTCGAAGACGTCGGCCAGTGAGACGTCCTTGCCCTGCACCGGCGGGGTGAAGGCCTTGGTGATCTGCTCGCCCAGCCCGAACGGCTTGCCGAGCACCCGGCCGGCGTCCTTGATCGCCTGCTTGGCCTTGATGGTTCCGTAGGTGACGATCTGGCAGACCCGGTCGTCGCCGTACTTCTCGGTGACGTAGCGGATCACCTCACCCCGCCGGCGCTCGTCGAAGTCGATGTCGAAGTCGGGCATCGAGGGGCGTTCCGGGTTGAGGAAGCGCTCGAAGATCAGACCGTGCGGCACCGGGTCGAGGTCGGTGATCCGCATCGCGTAGGCACACATCGAGCCGGCTCCCGACCCACGGCCGGGGCCGACCCGGATACCCTGGTTCTTGGCCCAGTTGATGAAGTCGGCCACCACCAGGAAGTACCCCGGGTAGCCCTTCTCGATGATCACCTTCTGCTCGAACTCGGCCTGGTTGCGTGCGTAGTCGGGGACGCCGCCGGGGAAGCGGCGCTCCAGCCCGCGGGCGACCTCCTTGACGAACCAGCTCTCCTCGGTCTCCCCCGCCGGCACGTCGAAGCGGGGCATGTAGGTGCCGGTGCCCTCGTCGAAGTGGGTCTCGCAGCGCTCGGCAATAGCCAGCGTGTTGTCGCAGGCCTCGGGAAGCTCCCGCCAGAGCTGCCGCATCTCGGCCGGGCTCTTCAGGTAGTAGCCGTTGCCGTCGAACTTGAACCGGTTGGGGGTGTCCTTGTTGGAGCCGGAGGAGACGCACAGCAGCACATCGTGCGCCTCGGCGTCTTCGGCGTGAACGTAGTGCAGATCGTTGGTGGCCACCAGCGGCAGGTTCAGATCCTTCGAGATCTGCAGCAGGCCGTGGCGCACCCGGGTCTCGATGTCGAGCCCATGATCCATCAGTTCGACGTAGAAGTTCCCGGCCCCGAAGATGTCCCGGAACTCGGCCGCGCTGGCCAATGCCTCGTCGTACTGGCCCAGTCGCAGGTAGGTCTGCACCTCGCCAGAGGGGCAGCCGGTGGTGGCGATCAGGCCCCCGGCGTAGCGGTGGAGCAGTTCGCGGTCGGCGCGCGGCTTGTAGAAGAAGCCCTCCAGCGAACTCAGCGAGCTGAGCCGGAACAGGTTGTGCATCCCGGCGTTGTTCGAGGCCCACATGGTCATGTGGGTGTAGGCGCCCTTCGACGACACGTCGTCGCCGGTGCCGTCGCCCCACTGCACCCGCTTGCGCTCGCTGCGGTGGGTCTTGGGGGTGAGGTAGGCCTCCAGGCCGATGATCGGCTTCACCGCCGAGCCCTTGGCCGCCTTGTAGAACTCATAGGCGCCGAACAGGTTGCCGTGGTCGGTGACCGCCAGGGCCGGCATCTCCATCCGCTCGCAACCCCGGACCAGATCCTTCAGGCGCGCGGCGCCGTCGAGCATCGAGTACTCGGAATGACAGTGCAGATGAACGAAACCCTCAGCCACGCGAGATCCACTACTCCAGGCAATCAGAACCGACAACAACCGCTGGGGGAAGTCAGCGAGCCACCACCATAACCCCGCGGACCGACAATCCCCGGCCCCGACTCACCCCCGGCAATTGGTTGCCGTCGTCGAGCCCACGTGGTTGCATCGTTGCGTGCCACGCGTATCACTGATCGGAGCCCCGACCGATGTCGGAGCATCCCGCAAGGGCTGTCGTCTAGGGCCGGCCGCCCTGCGGGTGGCCGGTGTCGGAACCGCCCTGCGGGGGTTCGGCTGCGACGTCCGCGACATCGGCGACCTGACCGGCCCGCCGAACCCGGAGCGACCGCCGACCGACGGCTACCGGCACCTGGCCGAGGTGGTCGCCTGGAACCGTGAGGTCCATCGGGCCACGGCCGCAGAACTCGCCGGCGGCCGGCTCCCGATCCTGCTGGGCGGCGACCACAGCATCGCGATCGGCTCGATCAGCGCGGTCGCGGCTCACGTGCGCGCCTCCGGGAAGAAGCTGCGGGTGCTCTGGCTGGACGCCCACGCGGACTTCAACACCGCCGAGCTGACCCCATCGGGGAATATGCACGGCATGCCGGTGGCCTGCCTGGCGGGATTGGGTCCGGAGGCGCTCACCACGCTCGCCGGCGACATCCCGGCGGTGCGCACGCAGGAGATCCGGCAGATCGGGGTGCGCAGCGTCGACCCGGGCGAGAAGGATCTGCTGAGGTCCCTCGGCGTGGAGGTCTTCGACATGCGCTTCGTCGACGAGATCGGGATGCGCCGGACGATGACCCGGGCGCTGGCCGGCCTGGACGAGGACACCCACCTGCACCTCAGCCTGGACCTCGACTTCATCGACCCGGGGGTCGCTCCGGGAGTGGGGACCCCGGTCGCCGGCGGAGCCACCTACCGGGAGGCGCAGCTGTGCATGGAGATGATCGCCGACACCGGCCGGCTCGGCTCGATGGATCTGGTCGAACTCAACCCGGCGCTCGATGTGCGCAATACGACCGCTGAACTGGCCGTCGACCTGCTGGAGTCACTGTTCGGCAAGAGCACCCTCAACCGGCTGCACGCCGGCCCCGAGTCCAGCTGATCACAACCCCCGCGCGGCACGGTTGCGGGCGGCCCATTCCGCCTGGAGTTCCACGTCCTCGCGGACCAGGAAGACCACCGGGCAATCCTGCGGGCCGGTGACATCCAGCTGGCAGAGCGTGCACGGATCGCCCGGACGCAGCGGGCATTTCGGCTGCGGCGTCCGCTTCGCGCGCGGAGCACTGGCCTCCTGGCTGCTGGCGACTGGCACGACAACTACGTTACGTCGTAGAACGCCCTGCCCGCGACCGAGTACGACGCGGAGTAGTAATAGTGACACCCCGTCATCGATCAGGCGGGACGAAGCACCGCCAGGCACTCGACGTGGTGGGTCGTGCCGAACAGGTCGAAGGCGCGCAACTCCTCGATCCGGTAGCCCAGCTCCCGCGCCGTCGCCAGATCGCGGGCCAGCGCGGCCGGATCGCAGGCGACATAGGCGATGGCACGTGGCCGCCTGCCGGCCACCTCGGCGATGACCTTTCGTCCGGCACCGCTACGGGGCGGGTCGAGCACCACCAGATCGGCCCGGGGCGGAAGCCGGCGCAGGGTCCGGGCGACATCGCCGGCGTGGAACCTCGCCTGGGGAACATTGCCGCCGGCCAGCGCGACCGCCCGCCGATCACCCTCGATCCCCCACACCCGGCAGCCAGCCGCGACCAGCGCCGCGGCGAACAGGCCCACCCCGCAGAACAGGTCGAAGGCATGCTCTCCGCGCCTGGGCTGCAGCGCCTCCAGCACCGCCCCGGTCAAGATGGCGGGCGCCAGCCGGTGCGGCTGCCAGAAGCCGTCCGCGGCGACCTCGAAGGCCGACTCCCCCACCTGCTCGGTCACCGTCGCGGGCAGCGACTCCCGCTCTGCGATCACCACGCCCGAGGCGGACGCCACCGCGACGACCGCGTCGTGACCGGCCGGAGCCTCGGGGCGGGCGATCGGGGGAGCCGCTATCCGGCAGCCTTCCACCGGCAGCGGAACCACCTGCTCCGAGCGCGCCGCCCGCAGCCCAAGCCGGCCGTCGGCGGTCCGGTGGTAGCGCATCCGGCTCCGCCAGCCGAAGCCGTCGTCGAAGCCTTCCACCTCACCGCCGAACGCATACCCGGTCTGGTGGGCGACGAGTTCGGCCACCACCTGCCGTTTGAGTTCGCGGGAGGCGGTGGCCGGCAGGTGCTGAAAGTCGCAGCCACCGCACTCGGCGGCGATCGGGCAGGGCGGGATACGCCGCTGCGGGCTGGGTTCGAGCACCTCTGCGACCTCGCCCCGGGCGAACCGGGAGCGCACCTCGCTCACCCGTACCGTGACCAGTTCGCCGGGGATCGCATGCCGGACGAAGACCACCCGTCCCTCCACCCGGACCACGCAGTGCCCGCCGTGCGCGATCGGCCCGACCCGGGCCGGCCCGATCACCGCCCCCGCCGCGAGTTCCGACTCAGCGGCCGCGCTGCTCATCGTGGAGCTCCTTCACTTGCGCCGATGGCCTTCCAGGGCCTGCCCCATTCTGACCTGTCCGCTGCCGCGGTGCTGCCAGGCAGCGGGCGCCTCCCGTCCGGCCCGCTCGATGGCGTACCGCGAGGAGGCCAGCTGGTAGGGCACCGAGGTCGTCATCACCCCCTGCATGAAGTTGAGCCGCGCCTTCAGGATGAGGCCGGTCTGGTTGTGCAACAGCTGCTCCCACCAGTGGCCCACGATGTACTCCGGTATGTAGACGCACACCACATCCCGCGGATTGCCGGAGCGCAGGCCGCGGACGTAGGCCAGGAAGGGCTCGACCACCTCGCGGTAGGGCGAGGCGATCACCTTGATCGGCACCCCCACGTCCTGTTCCTCCCACTCGGCCACGAGCCGGTCCGCCACCGCCTCGTCGACGCTGACCGTGACCGCTTCGATGCTGCTCGCCCGGGTCGCGCGAGCGAAGGTGACCGCACGCATGGTCGGCTTGTTCACGTCCTGGACGAAGATCACCGCGTGCACCCGGCTGGGCAGCAGCCTGGCGTCCGACTCGCTCACGGCGACCTCGCGCGCCACCCGCTCGTAGTGCCGCTTGATCGCCCGCATCAGCACGAAGACCAGCGCCATCGCAGCAACGGCGAGGTACGCCCCGTAGATGAACTTCGAGGCCAGGACCACGACCAGCACGATCCCGGTGGCGGTCAGGCCGACCGCGTTGATCGCCCGCGAGCGCTGCATCCGCGCCCGCGCGGCCGCATTCTTCTCGGTGAGCAGGAGCCTGGTCCAGTGCCGCATCATCCCCAACTGGCTGACCGTGAACGACACGAACACCCCCACCACGTACAACTGGATCAGCGCGGTCACGCTGGCGTTGAAGGCCAGCACCAGCCCGATCGCGGCGACCGCCAGCGCGATGATGCCGTTGGAGTAGGCCAGCCGATCGCCGCGGGTGTGCAGAGCACGCGGCAGATAGCCGTCCCGGGCCAGGATCGATCCCAGCACCGGGAAGCCGTTGAAGGCGGTGTTGGCAGCCAGGAAGAGGATCACCATGGTGGCGATGATCACCAGGTAGAACCCGGGCGGGAAGTGGTCGAAGACGGTGCGGGCCAGCTGGCCCATCGCGGTCTCGTGAGCGACGTCCGCCGGATCGCCATCACGAAGGAAAGAGGAGCCGCCGGTCTCGTCGATCAGCTTCAGCCCGGTCAGGTTCGCCAGTGCGACGATGCTGGCCAGCATCAGGATCGAGACGCCGCCCAGTAGGCCGAGGGTGGTGGCGGCATTGCGGCTCTTGGGCTCCCGGAACGCCGGGACGCCGTTGGAGATCGCCTCGACACCGGTCAGCGCGGCACAGCCGGAGGAGAAGGCCCGGGCCAGCAGCACGACCACCAGGATCCCGGAGAAGTTCTCGTACCCCGGGGCCGCCACCACCTCCAGCTCCGCGGTCGGCGCCTGGAGCTGCTCGCCGAAGACGAAGATCCGCAACATGCCCCAGCCGGCCATCCCCAGCACCGCGAGCATGAATCCGTAGGTGGGAATCGCGAACAGGGCACCGGATTCCCGCACCCCACGCAGGTTCATCGCCATCAGCAGCGCGATTACCGCCGCCGCCGCGATGCCCTCGTGGCCGGTGAGGAAGGGAAGCATCGCCTTGGCGTTCTGGATGCCCGAGGAGACCGAGACCGCCACGGTCAGGACGTAGTCGACCAGCAGGGCGCTGGCCACCGTCAAGCCGGCCGATGGGCCGAGGTTGACCGTGGCGACCTCGTAGTCCCCGCCGCCGGAGGGATAGGCGTGAACGGTCTGACGATAGGACATCACCACGATCGCCATCACCGCGGCGACCGCCAGCGCGATCTCCCACGAGAAGGTGAGCGCGGCCATCCCGGCCAGCGAGAGGGTGAGCAGGATCTCGTCGGGGGCGTAGGCCACCGAGCTGAGGGCATCGGAGGCGAAGACCGGCAATGCGATCCGCTTGGGTAGCAGCGTCTCTCCCAGCTGAGAGCTGGAGAGTTTCCGGCCGACCAGCAGCCGTTTCACCAAATCGGTGACAACCACGATGACGCACTCTATGCCCAGATCTGAAAATCACAACCGACATCCGCAGACGAACCGGTGTAGCGTCAGGCACGTGCACATCGTGATCATGGGATGCGGGCGTGTCGGTGCGCTCCTGGCCCGCGGCTTGGAGAAACGCGATCATTCGGTCGCGGTGATCGACATCATGCAGGAGGCGTTCCGCCGGCTCGGCCCGGAGTTCCAGGGCAAGACGGTCAAGGGCGTCGGCTTCGACCGGGCGGTTCTGATCCGCGCCGGGATCGAGCGGGCCGATGGCTTCGCCGCCGTCTCCAGCGGCGACAACTCCAACATCCTGGCGGCCCGGGTGGTGCGGGAGACCTTCGACGTACACAATGTCGTCGCCCGGATCTACGATCAAGGCCGCGCCGAGGTCTACGAGCGCCTGGGCATCCCGTCGGTGGCCACCGTCCGGTGGGCGGCCGATCAGATCCTGCGGCGGTTGCTGCCCTCGGGTTCCGAACCGCAATGGCGCGACCCGTCCGGGAACGCCCGGCTGATCGAGGTCTACGTCCACTCCAGCTGGGTCGGCCGCACCATCGCCACCATGGAGGCCGCCGGGCGCTGCAAGATCCCGTTCCTGATGCGCTTCGGTTCCGGCATGGTGCCCGGCGCCAACACGGTGCTGCAGGACGGCGACATGGTGTACGCAGCCGTGACCAATGACCAGGTCCCCGACGTCGAGGACGTCTTCGGCCAGGCCCCGACCGGGCACTGAGAGGAGAGATCATGCGTGTCGTGATCGCCGGAGCCGGCAATGTCGGCCGCTCCATCGCCCGCGAGTTGATCATCAGCGGGCACCACGTGCTGCTGGTCGACAAGGACCCGGCCGCCATCAAGCCGGAGAGCGTGCCGGAGGCGGAGTGGCTGCTGGCCGACGCCTGCGAGCTCACCTCCTTGGAGGAGGCCGGCCTGGACAGTTGCGACGTCTCGATCGCCGCGACCGGCGACGACAAGGCCAACCTGGTGCACTCGCTGCTGGCCAAGACCGAGTTCGGGGTTCCCCGCACGGTCGGACGGGTCAACCATCCCTCCAACGAGTGGATGTTCGACGAGCAGTGGGGCGTCGACGTGGCGGTGTCGACGCCACGACTGATCTGCGCGCTGGTCGAGGAAGCGGTTACGGTCGGCGACCTGGTGCGCCTGATGAGCTTCCACGGAGGCAAGACCAACCTGGTGGAGATGACGCTGCCGGCGGATTCGCCGCGGGTCGGCGGCCGGGTGGCCGATCTCGACCTGCCCGGGGACGCCGTGCTGGTCGCGATCATCCGCGACGGCTCGGCTCGCGCGCCGGAGCGCGACGCCGCTCTGGAGGCGAACGACGAACTGCTCTTCGTCGCCGGCGGCGGCGACGAAGCCGACCTGGCGCAGTATCTGGTGCCGAAGGCGCCGCGTCCGGTTCAGGCCTGACGCCCTCCGCTCAGGAGGCGGCGATCAGGTTGTAGCGCGGGTTGTACATCCGGCGTTCGCCGTCCACCACCATGACCCGGCCCTCGATGCTCATCTCGCGGCCCGCGGTGACGCCGGGGATCTCGCGGCGGCCCATCCAGATCAGGGTGATCGCCTCCGAGCCGTCGCTGAAGGTGGCCTCCAGCCAGGGGGTGCCGCCGCGGGGTTCCATCGTCAGGGCGGTCACGAAACCGCGCAATGTCACCCGTTCGCGATCCCGGGCCGCGCTGATCCGGGTGGCCCCGGATTCCTCCACCAGCCGTTGCCGTTCCTGCGCGGCCAGTTCCTCATTGGACGCGCCCCAGCGCCGGAGCGCTCGCAGCAATGGATTCGTGTTGGCCACCGGTCAACCTTCGTGTCAGCCCTGATTCTGCTTTGGCAGGTCCATCGTAAGCAGTTCGCCCGGCACCATGGGCTTGGCACCCCTGCGAACAATCAGATTGCGGAAGAACTCCACGAACGGACGGGCCTTGGCGTCCCCGTCGGGCAGCGCCGCCTCACCCATCAGGGTGCCGCGCAGCAGCCAGCGGGGTCCTTCGGCGAACCAGACCCGGGAGACATGGAACAGCTGCTCGCCGTTCGGTCCGGTCTGGGGCAGGATGCGGCGCAGTTCGGGCCCGAACGGACCGTCACCGACCTCGGCGGTGCCGCCGGCCTCCTGGGCCTGCGCGATCAATTCCTCCTGCTGGTCGATCGCCAGCCCGCCGCTGGCCGGAGCGGCGTAGAGGGAGATCTCGATCCCCGACTTGCGCCAGATCCCGGTGATCGCCCGCACCTGCTTGGTCGCCTCCTGCACCTGCAGCTGCAGGTTGAGGCCCTGCCAGGGGGTGAGGATCAGGGTGCCAAGGTCTACCCGCTGCACCTGGTCGCCACCCAGTTCCACCTCGTCGATGTCGAAGGGGCCGTCCTCGCGGACGTCGAAGCCGGCCAGGTCGGCGTCCGCCTCTTCCTCCGCGAGCTCTTCCGCGTCGAACGTGACGCTCTCGTCCGGGTCGCCGGCTTCGGTCTCGTCCGCGGCTTCGACGATCGATTCGTCGGGGGTGTCCTCCGCCGCATGGCGCTTGCGCCCAAACATCACTGTGTCTCCTGAGTCTGCTGCTGTTCTGTCTGCCAATGCCGGATTCCTCCGGTGGATCCGTGTCCGCCGGTCCCGCGGGTGCTGGGCGGTAGCTCGTCGCGGACGACGAAGCCGGCCTGCGCGACCCGCTGGAAGACCAGCTGCGCGATCAGGTCGCCGCTGCTGAGATGAACGGTGGTGGTGGCGTCGGTGTTCAGCAGGCAGACCAGGATCTCGCCGCGATAGCCGGCGTCGACGGTGCCGGGGGCGTTCACGATGGTGAGCCCGTGCCGGGCGGCGAGGCCGGAGCGCGGATGGACCAGCCCTACCCAGCCGTCCGGGATGGCGAGCGCGATCCCGGTGCGCACCAGCCGGCGCTCTCCTGGGGCCAGGCTGCAGTCCTCCGCGATGGCGAGGTCGGCGCCGGCATCGGAATCGTGGGCATACCTCGGCAGCGGCACCGCGGGGTCAAGCCGCTGCAATCCCACCACCAGTTGCTGCTCGGTCACCGCGGCATCCTATCCCTCAACCGCACCAGGGCCTGGGCCAGGTCGTCCGGCCGCCGGGTGGAGACCAGCCAGTACGGGTGCGGGTCCGCCGGGTCGGCGATGGCCACCTCGACGCTGGTCGGGATGTAGCCGCGCATCACCAGCAGTGCCCGCCGATCGGCGTCCCGTCCCAGCCGTTCGCGGGTCTCACCGGCAGTGTGGGCCACCACTTCGCCCAGGTATTCGGCTTCCAGCCGGTACCGCCCCACCCGCAGGCTGTCCTCGTCCACCACGATGGAGCTGCCGCCGTACCAGAGCAGGCCACCGGCCACCAGCGCGGTGGTGAGCCCGCCGCCGGCCAGGCTGATCGCCGGGCCGAGCGCGAACCCGACGGCGGTCGCGAAGCTCACCGCGAAGAACAGGCCGATCACCCACCAGCTGGCCGGGGCCCAGAGCCGTTCCTGATAGTGCACCCAGCCAACCTAGCGGACGGCACGTCTAGGATTGGGTGCACGCCAACGGAAGGACGCAGGTGGATACCCGCAAGCTGCTGTGGAATCTCTATGCCGGTGCGGTCGGGGCCGCTGCCGCGGTCGTGGTGAACAAGGCGCTCACCGCCGCCTGGCGTGCCACCACCGGAGACGAACCCCCGGCGCTCGACGACCCGGATGCCTCGGCGACCCAGGCCGTGATCTGGGCGGCCGCCAGCGCGGCAGGCATCGCGATCGCCACGATCGCGGTCAACCGCTTCGCCGCCAGATCCTGGGAGAAGGCCCTGGGAACCCCGGCACCCCGTCGGGTTCGCCGCTGACCAGGCTCAGCCGGCGCAATCCACGCAGTAGTAGTGGCCGTCCTTGACCTGGGCGATCTGGCTGCGGTGCTTCACCAGGAAGCAGGAGAAACAGGTGAACTCGTCGGCCTGCCGGGGTAGCACCCGGACGGTGAGTTCCTCGTGCGAGAGATCGGCACCGGGCAACTCGAAGGTCTCGGCGGCCTCGACCTCGTCCTCGTCGACCTTGCCCGAGTTCTTGTCGTTGCGCCGAGTCTTCAGCTCCTCAATGCTGTCTTCGCTGTCTTCGTCTGTCTTGCGAGGAGCGTCGTAATCCGTTGCCATCCGATGTCCATCCATTCCGCCGGACCCGCTGTCTGGGGTGGGGTCCGGCACGTACTTCGCCGCGTGCGCAGCATGCATATCACATCCTGCCGCCGGTTGCCCATGTGGCAACGGCCCGAGATCGCGGCGAGCGAGATCGCGGCCCGGTTGGGGGCTGATCGGCGACAGTCTTGGTAGGTTACCCACCAGCAACAACAACGCCGAGCAGGAGTCGTCACATGCCAGACAGCGCCCTGTCGCCGCGGGAGATCCAGGCCCGGATTCGGTCCGGCTCCTCCGTCGCCGACGTCGTGCACGCCAGTGGCATGGATTCCGCCCGGGTCGAGGCCTTCGCCGTTCCGGTGCTCGCCGAGCGCGAGTTCATCGCGGGGCAGGCCCGCAGCCATTTCGCCCGCCGGGGCGGCGAGACGATCGCGCATCGCAGCCTGGCCGAGGTGGTCGCCGATCGGCTCTCCCCCCGCGGCGTCGATCCCGATGCGGTGCGCTGGGACGCCTGGCGCATCGAGGGACGCCGCTGGACGGTCCAGGCGGCCTGGGAGGCCGGCGGCCACCACCATCAGGCACATTTCGTCTACGACCAGGCCGGCCGGTTCTCGGTGGCCGACAACGACGATGCCAACTGGCTGCTCGGGCTGCATCCCCCCACTGCCGGACCGACTCCCGGTGAGGAGGCCGAGCCGACCGTCGGGCTCAACGACGACCTCGCACTGGTACGCGTGGTCCAGCCTGGGGCCCCGTTCGAGGACACCGAGCCGATCGAACTCGACGAGGACGACGCCTATGCCGAGGGCGAGCTCGAGGAGGTCGACGGGGTCTACGACATCGTGACCGGCGCCACCGGCGGCATCGACGTGCTGTACGACATGCTCGCCGGCTTCGATGAGGACTCGGTGCAGATCTACGCCGGCCTGGTCCGTCCGGACGCCGACCAGCCGGCCGCGCCAGTGGTCGTCGACGAGGCCGCAGAGCCCGAGCCCCCTGCCAAGCCGGCCAAGTCGGCCAAGTCGGAGCGGAAGAAGACCAAGTCCAGGCCGGAGCCCCCACCGGTCACCCCGACCGAACCCGAGCAGCCGGAGCCGGAACAGCACTCGCTGTTCGAGGAGACCTCGGAGATCCCGGTCAAGCCGGCCAAGTCCCGCCGCAAGCGCGCGCACGTCCCCTCCTGGGACGAGATCGTGTTCGGCTCGCCGACCCCGCGCAAGCCCGACTGATCCGGCCCGGCGGGCTCAGCCCTGCCGGTCGGGAGGAGGCCACTGCCCCTCGGACGGCTGCTGGCCGTAAGGGCTGGGCGGAACCGGGGGCGGCGGGTACGTGCCGCCCGAGGGCGGCTGCCATGCCGGCGAGTACTGCGCCGGGTGCTGACCCTGCGGCGGCCAGCCGTAGCCTGGAGCTTGCGGTGCCGCGGGTCTGTAACCCTGCGGAGGTTGAGGGCGGTAGCCCTGGGGAGATCCGTATCCCTGGGGAAATGGTGCACCGTAGCCCTGGTGGGCCGCCGGCGGGTATCCGTAGGGCGCCGACGGGTAGCCGGGAGCGGCGGTGGGCGGTGCCAGTTCCCGCGTCCGGTTCACATACATCACGGTGATCGCCGCCTGCAGGAAGGGCACCGTCACCACCTGCAGCAGGGACTGGGCGACCAGCGGCACCGCCATCGCGCTCATCATCCCTCCGAAGAACTCGGGGCTGAGCGGGTTGGCCGAGGTGCCGAGGCTCTCCAACGCGCCCACCATGAACACCTGCCCGGCCATGTTCACCACCATCGTGACCGCGTACACCATCAGGTACACCACGAGGAGGGTGCCGAAGGTCCGCCAGAAGGCACCGCCGGTGAGTGCCCAGGCCCGCCGCAGCGCGGTCATGCCGCCGGCCTCCTCCAGGCTGATCACCGGTATCACGTAGAGCAGCCGCACCCCGACGAACACCGCCAGCACTCCGACCGGCAGCATCAGCAGCATCGAGATCAGCACCCCGGAGGCGATCGCCTCCGGATCGGGATTGAGATCACCGAGCGAGCCCAGCGACAACAGCATCGGTGCCAGGACGAGCCCGAACGCCACCAGGTAGACCACCAGACCGAGCACGACCAGCGGCAGGATCCGCAGGACGAAGCCACCTATGGTGCCGATCAGGTCGGACAGCGTGGGCTTCCGCTGGTTCAGGCTCTCCCCGGAAAGCCGGACCAGCATCCCGGAGACGACGAGGCCGATCAGACCCGCGATCAGGGAGGCGACCAGCACGATCCCGAGCCAGAGGAAGAGCAGTTGGCCGATCCGTCCCAGGTCCTGCCGGACGACGGCCATCACGAAGGCCGGCCAGCCCATGCCGGCGACCGCGAGCATCGCGATCGTGCCGAGCACCATGGCGACCGCGGAGGCCGCCCCCAGGCCGAAGTACAGGCCGGGTCGGCCGCGCAACAACGTGAAGCTCTGCGAGATCACATCGCCGACACCCGGGTTTGAACGGTACGAGGCGTGGGTCATGGCCTCATCGTAGGGAACCACCGGCCCGGAGCTGGAATCACTCCTGGAACGGCAGCGGGTCGGGATGGGGATCGGCGGCAACTCGCTCGGCGGTCAGGCGCTGGCGATGATGCCGCCGGCAGAGCACCTGATAGGAGATCAGGGCCTGCGGGGCGCCGGTGTCCCCCACCGCGACCTGTTCGCCCTCGACCACCATCTGACCATCCACGATCCGGGCATTGTGGGTGGCGACCCGACCGCACCAGCAGCGTGGACGTACCTGGGCCATCTCCATCCGGTCGCACAACTCGACCAGCCGCCGGGAGGCCGGGAACAGTTCGGTCCGGAAGTCGGCCAGGATGCCGAAGCAGAACACCTCGATGTCCAGATCGTCGGCGATCCTGGCGAGCTGGTCGACCTGCGCGGCGGTGTAGAACTGGGTCTCGTCGCAGACCAGGAAGTCGATCCGCTGTCCATGGCTGAGTTCGGCCACCAGGTACTCCCAGAAGTCGAACCCCTCGGTCACCTCGACCGCCTGGGCGGTCAGCCCGATCCGTGAGGTGATCGTCGCCGGCCCGGACCGGTCGCCGCGGGTGAACAGCCGGCCGTTGCGTCCGGCTCGTCGCTCGGTGTAGGCCACCTGCAAGGCCAGCGTCGACTTGCCCGAGTCCATCGGTCCGGTGAAGAAGATCAGTTCAGCCATGGTTCAGCACACCAGCAGCGGGACGGTCATCTCGGCGGCCGTGAGCGAGCCGTGCATGCCCACCAGCGAGAACTCCTTGGGTAGCGTCCGGGTCATCACCGCGCCGTCCCCCCGCATCGCGACCAGCACGTCGCCGAAGCGCTCCTCCACCCGCGGGTTCATCGGGCCGAACCAGCCCGCCTCGAAGGCCTGCCGGCGGGAGACCACCCAGGCATCCTCGCCCAGCCGCTCCTGCCATCGCCGCAGCACCGATTCGGTCTGGCCGGGCGCCGTGTAAAGCTGGCGGAAGCGCCCCTCGCCGGCGAAGCTGCCGACGCCGCTCAGCAGCTCGGGCTCGTCCTCCACCACCAGCCGGGCGGTCTCCGGAACGTTGATCATGCCGTGATCCCCGGTGATCACCAGCCGGGTCTGCTCCGGCAGGGCGTCGCGCAACGCGCGCGCCAACTCGTCACAGCGCGCCAACGCGGCGCGCCACTGGAGGGAGCCGACACCGCGGCCGTGGCCGGTGTGGTCCAGGGAGCGTTCATAGACGTACACCAGCGACCGGTCGCCACCGCGGGCGGCGTCCGACGCCAGGTCGATCCGCTGGGGGTGATCGTCCTCGTCGGCGACGCCGAGGAAGGTGCCGTCCCGCAGGGCCACCGTGGTGAGGCCGCTGCCGGCGAAGCGGGCGGGACCGACGGTCGCGGTCCGGATCCCCGCCGAAGCCAGGCGTTCCAGGTAGGTGAGCTGCGGCTGCACGTCGAGCGGATGGACGCCGGACGCCCACTGCAGGGTGTTGAGCACCTGACCGGTGGCCGGGTACCGGAAGGAGTATCCGGCGATCCCGTGCTGGCCGGGCGCCAGGCCGGTGCCGAAGCTGGTGATGCTGGTGGCCGTCGTGCTCGGCACCCCGCAGGTGATCGGCCGTCCGGCCAGGCCGGACAGGAAGGGTGCCACGTCCCAGTGCTCCCGCTGATGCCAGCCGAGGCCGTCGATCAGCAGCACGACGTAGCGATCCGCCGCCGGCAGCCCGAGCGGGTCGGAAGCCCCTGGCACCCCCAGCTGGGCACCGATCGCCGGTAGCAACTCGGCCAGCGTCCCCGTCCCGTAGGCCGGGATCACCGGCTCGCTCATCGGGCGGCGCCGGTGACGGACTGCAGCAGGCCGGCGAAGGCGATCAACTCACGCACCTTGGTCTCCCCGTCCGCGGCCGCGCTGATCCGGACGGTGAAGTCATCACCGGCCAGATCGCCGGAATAGCCGTGATCGGCTTCACAGGAGGGGTCGCCGCACTGGGCGGGTTCCAGTTCGATCCGGCGCACCATGCCCCAGCCCAGGGTCAGCCAGGCCTCGGCAACGGTGGCGCCGCCGGTGCCGTAGGACTCCGGGCTGGAAACCACCTGGCTCAACGCGACCGAGTTGATCCCGCGCAGCGGCACCGACTCAGCGGTGGTCAGGGCCTGGACCGGTTCGCCCGGAGCGGCGTTCTCATCGGTGTGTCCCACGATCAGGCGGGTCGGCGTCAGCACCAGGACGGAGAGATGCCGCTGGATCTCGTCGTGGTTGAAGGTGGCCTCGTGGTGCACCAGGAACCCCTGCACCGGCTCGGCCCGGCAGGACTGCGCGATCGAATCCGCGATCAGTTCCGGGAAGTAGCCGCAACCACGGATTTCCTCGATGAGAGCGGCCGGCAGGGCCGGTCCGAGTCGTGGGCTCATTGCGTCATCTTTCCACGCCTGCGCCGCTGCTGGACAATCACGTCCCGGCGGCCGGCACGCCCTCGGGTCGGACGCCTGGCGCGGTGACTTCGGTAGTGTGAGCGGGTGCCCGCGAGTACCCGGCCCTTCATCGCAGCCCGGATCGAGGAAGTGATCGACCGGTTCGGCGAGCGGATCTGGCGTGCGCTGGGCTGGCGGGAACATGTGATCAGCTACACCGGCTACGGCACCAGCGCCGGGGTGCGGATTCTCGGTCGCGTGGTGCTGATGCCCCGGCGGGCCCGCGGCGGCCTGCGCAAGGCCACCAGGGAGTTCGTCAAGCGGCGCGGTTTCCGCAACTTCGTCACCGCGCCCTGCGTCCGCGCCAAGGTCACGCTGACCGTCGGCAATCAGGTGATCCACACCACCACCGACCGGGGCGGGTATATCGACCTCCGGGTGCGCGACCACGGGCTGGAGCCCGGCTGGCAGGAGGTCACGATCCGCAGTGCCGGATCGAAGCGGGCGATCGCTCCGGTCCAGGTGATCGCGGACGACCAGCGGTTCGGCATCGTCTCCGACATCGACGACACGATCATCACCACACTGTTGCCCCGTCCGATGATCGCGGCCTGGAACACCTTCATCCGCGACGAGTCGGCTCGTCAGGCCGTCCCGGGGATGGCCCGGCTCTATACCGAACTGCTCGAGGCCCACCCCGGCGCCCCGCTGCTCTACCTCTCCACCGGGGCCTGGAATGCCCACGGCTTCCTCTCCCGCTTCCTGAAGCGGCACGGTTACCCGCACGGCGCGATGGTGCTGACCGACTGGGGTCCCACCAACACCGGGTGGTTCCGTTCCGGGCTGAACCACAAGCGCGAGGCGCTGCTGCAGCTGACTCGCGACTTCCCGGCGATCAGCTGGCTCCTGGTCGGCGACGACGGTCAGCACGACCCGACCATCTACAGCGAGTTCGCCCAGGTCGCACCGGACAACGTCCGGGCGATCGCGATCCGGCAGCTCACCCCCACCGAGCAGGTGCTCGCGCACGGCACGCCCACCGTCCTGCCCGAGGCCGAGGACGGGCCACCGCAGGACGTGCCGCTGCTCAGGGCGCCGGACGGACGCGGCCTGCTGGCCCAGCTCCGCGATCTGCCCGAACTGGACTGACATCACAGCCGCGGAACCGCCTTCGTTCGGGCCTCCCCCGGCGTCATCCCCGCGAAGGCGAGTGTCCCACCCCGGATGATTCGCGCTCAGCCGGGCGGGTTGCACCCCACCGAGCGCCGCGCTGCGGCAGAATCGAGTGGCCCCCCAGCGGGGCAGGGAGATGAGGTGCCATGAAGCCGGACGTGGAGGACGAGGTCGCCGAGCGGATCGTCGACATCGACGTCGCCGCCGAGATGGAGGCGAGCTATCTGGAGTACGCCTATTCGGTGATCTACTCCCGTGCGCTGCCGGACGCACGCGACGGTCTCAAGCCCGTCCAGCGCCGCATCCTCTACACGATGGACGACATGCGCGTCCGTCCCGACGCCTCCCACGTGAAGTGCGCCCGGGTGGTCGGCCAGGTGATGGGCCAGCTGCACCCGCACGGCGATACCGCGATCTACGACGCCCTGGTCCGGATGGGCCAGCCCTGGGCGATGCGGCTGCCGCTGGTCGACGGCCACGGCAACTTCGGCTCACTGGACGCCGGACCGGCCGCGATGCGGTACACCGAATGCCGGATGGCTCCGGCCGCGATGGCGATGACCGCCGGGCTGGCCGAGGACACCGTCGACTTCCGTCCCAACTACGACGGCAAGGAGACCGAGCCGGTCGTGCTGCCGTCCGCGATCCCCAACCTGCTGGTCAACGGCGCCACCGGCATCGCGGTCGGCATGGCGACCAACATCCCGCCGCACAATCTGGTCGAGGTGGTCCAGGCCTGCAAGCACCTGCTGAAGCATCCTGAAGCCGACGTCGACGAGCTGATGCGCTTCGTCCCCGGCCCCGACCTGCCCGCCGGCGGCAAGATCGTCGGCCTGGAGGGCATTCGCGACGCCTACGCGACCGGACGCGGCAGCTTCCGGGTGCGCGCCACCGCCCGCATCGAGCAGGTACACCCACGCCGCAAGGGCATCGTGATCACCGAACTGCCCTACATGGTCGGTCCGGAACGGATCATGGAGCAGGTGAAGAACCTGGTGCAGGCCAAGAAGCTGGCCGGCATCGCCGACATCAAGGATCTGACCGACCTGGCCAACGGCCTGCGGCTGGTGATCGAGGTCAAGAACGGAATCAACCCCGAGGCGCTGCTGGCCGAGCTGTACCGGCTGACCAAGCTGGAGGACTCCTTCGGCATCAACGCGGTGGCACTGGTCAACGGACAGCCCGCCACCTTGAGCCTGAAGGAGATGCTCGAGGTCTACCTGGAGCATCGCCTGGAGGTGGTCCGGCGACGGTCCAGCTTCCGGCTGAACAAGGCGAACGATCGACTGCACCTGGTGGACGGGCTGCTGATCGCGATCCTCGACATCGACGATGTGATCGCCATCATCCGCGGTTCGGACGACGCCACGCAGGCCCGCTCCCGCCTGATGGAGGTCTTCGAGCTCACCGAGACCCAGTCCAACTACATCCTCGACATGCAGCTGCGCCGGCTGACGAAGTTCAGCAAGATCGAACTGGAGGCCGAGCGCGAGCAGCTGCTGAACACCATCGCCGACCTGCAGGCGATCCTGGACAGTCCCGAGCGGCAGCGCGAGGTTGTCGCCCACGAACTGGACGAGGCGGCCCGCACCCACGGCACCCCGCGCCGCACCGTGCTGCTGGCCGCCGCCGGGACGGCCGTGAC
>JASGEM010000086.1:0-89754 GCA_049841235.1 Propionicimonas sp.
CGACCGTCGCGCGGCGCTGGGCTCGCGAGACCACCGTCCGCACCCAGGTCGCGGTGCTCGGCGCGGGTACCGGCGGACTGCTCGCCGCCGTGGCCGCGGCACGCAGCGGAGCCGCCGTCCATGCCGTGGAGGCGTCGGGATTCGTCGGCGGCGTGGGAACGGTGGGCGGCATCCACGTCTACTGGTTCGGCGCTCCGGGCGGGCTGCAGGCCGAGCTCGACGAGCGCACCCGCGTCCTGATGCGCGCGTTCGGGAACGGCCCGTTGAGCGACGGCCCGTTCAACCCCTGGGCCAAGCTGATAGCCGCCGAGGAGATGCTGCGCGAGTCGGGCGCCCAGGTCACCCGCGACGCGACGATGTTCGAGGTGGAACGAGACGGCGACCGGCTGGTGGCCGTGCGTTGCGCCACCCCCGACGGCATCCTCCGGCTCGAAGCCGACGCCTTCATCGACGCCACCGGCGACGGCGACCTGTGCGCCCTTGCCGGGGTCCCGTTCCGGCTCGGCAGAGAGGGCGACGGACTTCTCCACGCCTACTCCCAATCCAGTGGCCGGCTGCGACAGCTCCGCGGTCAGCCGCGGATGGACACGGTCAACTTCGACGCCGGCTTCTGCGACCCCACCGATCCCACCGACCTCACCCGCGCTCGCCAGCAGGGCATCGCCACCTACCTGATCGACGGCCGGTTCGACGAGTTCGAGCGTCCGACCTACCTCGCCCCGGCGCTCGGAGTCCGGCAGGGGCGCCAGGTCGAGACCGACCTGATACTGAGTCTGGACGACCTGATCGGACGCCGCCGTTTCCCCGACTCCGTCGGCTACACCGCCGCCCACTTCGACAATCACGCCACCGATCTGCAGTTCGAGAGCGATGAGGCCGTCTTCTATCAGTGGGTGCTGGAGCAGTCGGCCACCCCGATCGCCTGTGAGTTGAGCTACCGGCACCTGCTTCCGCGCGGCCTGGCCAACGTCTGGATCGGCTCGCGCTGCCTCGGACTCACCCAGGAGGCCCAGTACGTCACCCGGATGCAACGCGACATCCAGCGAGTCGGAGAGGTGGCCGGCCTCGCGGCGGCGCTGGCGGTCGCCGACGGGACGCATGCCCGATCGCTCGACGTCACCGAGTTGCAGCGGCGGCTGATCGCCAGCTCAGCACTCGGCACCCCGCCCCGTGCGCTCGAGACGACCTTCGGTCTCTACACCCGGGTGGCAGACGACGGCCGCACGCAGTTCAGGCCGCAGCAGGCCACCGACGAGGCACTGCTGGGAGCACTTGGCGACCCCGATCCGGCGCCGCCGGAACTGGCCACCGTTCTCGATGCCCTCGATGCCGGGATGCCTGATGCCTCCCTGTGGTGGGCGATGCGGCATCCCGAGTCCTGCCGGAGCCAGGTGCTGGCGCGAACCGGGCCGGACTCCGGCGAGATGACTTCGTGGCTTGCGGCGACCATCTCCGCGATGTGGGGAGAGCCCGCCGCCGAGCCCCGGCTGGTGGCGGCGATCGAGCGGCTGGAGTCCTCGCCTCCCCGGCGCCGACGCCGCGCGCAGGAGGGCTCGGAGGCCGGGCCGGGCGAGTCTGCCCGCACGGCCCCCCGCTGGCTCACCGCGGTCGTGCTGCTGCGGCGCTGCGGAACCGCCACCTGCATCCCCGCCCTCGCCGCCCTCGCCAGCCGCCCGACGCACTCGGTCGACGCCCTCGGAGCCATCGCGCGCACCATAGCCCGGCTGGCGAGCCGGCTTGCGGCACCCGCGGACCGGGCCGGGTTGCGTGACATCGTGGAGCGCCTGGAAGCGGTCACCGTGCTCGGCACCCTGGACTACTCCGCGCGTGACGTCGGCGCCCACACCCGATCGGCGGTGCTGGGACAGACCGCTGCCGATCACATCTCGGCGAACCACATCTCCGGCGCGTATGCCGCGCAACTCCACAACGCCTACCAGGATCGAACCTGGCAGCTCACGATCGCACTGGCCGACGCGCGCCGAGCGCTCGACATGCAGGTGGCCCTGCCCCAGTCTCTGATCGATTCGCCGGTCGGATCGATCCGAAGGGCAGCACGACTGCGGACTCCGGCCGAGTGAACGCGCCGTACTGGACGACTGCGGCAAGGGGTTCGTCCTGACCGAAAAGGACTGGCTCGTGATGCAGGCAACCGGCTCGGGCCTCGTTGAGCGGGTCCGGGCCGGCGGTGCCGGCCCGGTTCCCGTCGGACGCGGCGCTATGCGCGGGTGAGTTCCTTGATCCGCGACAGCATGCGCCAGGTCATGACCGCGCTGACCAGGCTCGTCACCTCGATCATCCAGCGACTCTGGGCGTCTCGGGTCTCGTATCGTTCGCGAAGGTGCAGCCGTGTGCTTGGCTGGCCCGAGGGGTCGACGACAGGCGCAAGGTGGAAAGCCCACGTGGTATCGAAGTTCATCTCGCCTGGCGCGTCACCACCCCGGGAAGTGGCAACCAGACACACGCCCGGCTGTACCAGTGCGACACGCAACGCGACATCGGGATGGAGACGGAACGCGTCTCCCGGGGCGGTGCTCTGCCACTCTGGATGGATGCGCGTGGCACCGGTGATGTGGCAGCCGGCCAGGTTCTCGAGTCCCTCAAAGGAGTAGAACCCGGCCTTGTCCTGGCCAAGTTGGGCGATCCACAGCCAGACCGCGGCGGGCGGGGCCTGAACCGTGCAGGCCCGATCGTTCTGGACCTGCGCATCCGGCAGCAAATCGTCACCGGGCAGCGCCGCGCGCGCCTCCTCAGGAGACGCTCCCAGCCGCCGGCTCGCGCGCCGGGCCAACACCGCTCCCGACGCCGCGAAACCAAAAGCCGCCAGGACCGTCATACGTCCACCGGCACGTCGTGAGGACACCCAACCACCTCCCAGAGAAGTCTGCCATCCAGTGGAGCTGGCCGGGCCTGAATCGGTACACGGGCGGCGCATCGAGGACGCGCAGACGATCGTCAGCGCAAGGCTGGCCAGCACCTGGCCGCGATCATGGAAAGGCGACTGGATGCCCGAACCGGTGATCTTGATCGATTCTTGACCGGCCCTGAATGGTCACCGGATCACACCAGGAGAGGCTGGAACACGTGATTGAACCCCGCGAACCCGGCCCGCGCACCATGACCCGGATCACCCTGGTGACCTCGCCCGGTTGCCACTTCTGCGCCGACGCCCACCGAGTGCTCACCACCCTCGCCGAGGCCGGCATGATCGAGCTCGGGACGCTGGACGCAGAGTCGCCCGACGGGGAGCGCCTCGTCAGCGCCCACCGCCCCGCCCTGTTCCCGCTCGTCCTCCTCGACGGTCACTTCTTCAGCGCCGGACGCCTGCCGCGCCGCAAGCTCGCCCACACCCTCGGCGTCGACCGGGCGGCGGTGTGATGGGTACCGACCTGCTCTCCACCGGAAGCATCCTGGCCGCCTTCCTGGCCGGCGGGGTCGCTCTGTTCGCGCCCTGCTGCATCGTCTTCCTCGCCCCCAGCTACCTCGCCGCAGCCGTCAAGAACCGCCGCTGGCGACTCCTGCCGCTCACCTTCGTGTTCGCCGCCGGACTCGCCCTTGTCCTCGTCCCGATCACTCTCGGTGTCAGCCTGATCGCCGGCGCCATCGCCAAGTACCACACCATCCTGTACTGGGCCGGCGGGTTGCTCATGATCGCCCTCGGTGGGCTGGCGCTCTCGGGACGAATGTGGTCGATGCCGTCCGCGCTGCGCGCCCCCGACACCAGCCGCGCCGACACCGGCACCTTCTTCAGCCTCGGGGTGTTCTCCGGGATCGCCTCCAGTTGCTGCGCGCCCGTCCTCGCCGGGGTGATGGCGCTGTCCGCGCTGTCCGCCTCCCCGCTCGGCGGGCTGGTGCTCGGTCTGGCCTACGTGTTCGGCATGGTGCTGCCGCTGTTCGTGATTTCCCTGCTGTGGGACAAGCTGCCCAAGGGCGGCCAGGCCAAGCTGCGCGCGAAGCCACTCCGCCTCGCCCTCGCCGGCCGCACCCTGCACACCAACACTGTGAACCTGGCCGTCGCGATCGGCTTCACGATCATGGGCGTGCTGGTCATCGGCCAGGCCAACTCCACCAACATGACCGGCGGCGACAGCCCGCTCGTCCCGGTCGGCAGCTGGCTCACCGACCTCTTCAAGAGCCTGCTCGCCTGGACCGCACCTGTCCCTGAACCCGTCCTCGGGCTCGGCCTGCTCGCCCTGGTCGCCGGCTTCGTCATCGTCACCCTCCACGACCGCCGACGCCGCACCAGCCCAGCCGAGGAACCGGCCGCATCCCAACCCGACCACACCCATTGAGGATCCGAGCAATGCCCCAGACCCGCCGGCCCGCCGCCAGCCGCACCACGAAGGACGTCCCCCAGTCACGCCAGAGCAGACGCACGCAACTCCACGAAGCCAAGCTCAAGCACGCGAAGGTCCGCCGCCTGCGACGCTGGCTGGCGGTCGTGGGCGCGGCGATCGTCGTCGCCCTCATCGGGTACGGCCTGTGGTCGGCGGCCCCCACCGGCGGCGACACCGCCACCACCGCCCCCGACTTCACCCTGTCCACCACCGCCGGCGGCACGGTCACCCTCAGCGCCCTGCGCGGCAAGCCCGTCATCCTTTACTTCAACGAGGGCGCCGGCTGCGGGTCCTGCACCCAGCAGATGGCCGAGATCGAGAAGAACCCCGGGTTCGCCGAAGCGGGCATCACCGTCCTGCCGATCGTGATGAACACCGCCGAGCAGATCCTGCCCGACATGCAGGTGTTCGGGGTCACCACCCCCTACCTGCTCGACGACGGCAAGGTCTCCGCCGCTTACGACGTCCTCGGAAAGGGCATGCACGAAGGCCTCCCCGGCCACGGCTTCGTTCTGATCGACGCCCGCGGCACCCAGCGCTGGTACGGCAACTACCCGTCCATGTGGCTCGACCCCAACGACCTCCTCAAAGAGGTCACCGCCAGGCTCTAGCGTCATGGTGTGGCCCAGAGAGCAGGTCCGTCCGAACGGGCCGAAGACCATCAGTGGTCATTGTTCTCGTAGGGATCGGCAGCAGGGACAGACCGCAAGAGCTTGGCGAGGTCGCCACGGCGGACTCGAATGGTCTTGTAGGTGGCGTGTGGTCGCCGCGGCGTGGGTCAGGGATGGGTCTCGACTCGACGGTCTTCCACGAGGGTCGATCCGCTCATCGAGGCGGTAGCACAGCGCGGCGGCCTTGTGGCAATCGGGCAACGTCCGGCGAACCTCGTCTCTGCACGTGCTTCCGCCTCACGAACTCGCCGGCGGCCGCCAGTCGTCGGACGGAGCGGTGTCCCGGCGTGGTGCGTCGGCGCCCCCTTCGGAGCTGGTCCGGCCAGCCTCGACGGATCGCACACCGGGCGCGCCCGAGGCGGCCTCGTCAGCCGTCCGCCACACCGTCCCGGTGGCCCCGGCGGGCTTCCAGACCGTGGGGTGTTCGTCCTCCGCCCGCTCCAGTTCCACGGGGTGGGCCGACTCCGCGGCGGCGTCGGGATCATCCTCATCCTGATCCGGCGGACGACGGGCCAGCGCCCGCAGCGCGATCACCGCGACCACTCCCACGCCGCTGGCGATCAGGGGGTGCAGCAGACCCACCGACATCCCCCACTCCCACGGATCTATCGAACCCAGCGCGGTCGACGGTGAGACCAGCAGCGAAAGCACCACGGCAGCCCACGGCAAGGCCACGGTCAGGGTCGCCATCCAGGCCGCCACCAGGGTGATCCCGCGGACCCGCGGCACCACCGGCGAAGCCCAGCACCCGACCACCACGGCGACCAGTGCGAGCATCAGCGCGTAGTCGACGCCCTGCCAGCCGAAGACCCAGCTGATCGACCAGCCGAGGCCCCAGTTGATCGAGACAGTCGCCACGCCATCGTCGCTTCCCACCGAATACACTTTGACGGCCTCGAACACACCCCACGCGAGCTGGGACGCTTGGTGAACCAGGTTCAGCCCCGCCAGCACGATCAATGCCCACGCCGACCGGCCGCGGATCCGCATCAGGTTCTCCACCGCGCCTCCCTCCGTGATCCTGTCCCGGTCGCCCGGACGACCCCGTGCCGTAGTTGCCAAAATAGCCGCTCTCCACAGCGGCAGTCTCTGGTGTCAGACCTGACGGAGGATGGCGGCCGGGTCTTGGCGTGCTCCCTGGAGCGCCGGTAAGCGGACGACACGATCCCCCGAGCGGGCTCGCGCCGGCACCGAGCATCATCACCGAAGTCCCAGACTGGCCATCTCGCTGTTGGCGATGGCAACGCAACTGCCACCGAGTCCTGGTTGAGGTCAGCGGCAAGCTATGGTCGAAATCGTGGTTGTGGAGAGAAATGGATCATATGTCGGGCAGATAGTCGCTGGTCTGATCGGGGCAGCCGTCCTGACGGGTTGCGGGGTGGTGCCACCTCAGCCGGTTCATTCCCCCTCCAGCCCCACACCCTCCCTCTCGGCAACACCGTCAGCTTCGCCCCGCCCGACACCGGATGTTTCTGCCGCGACCGAGTTCATCGCTACCGGACCGGTTCCCCGGATCCTTGATCCAGGCTTGATCTCTGAGGCGATCAAGGGCATGGAGTCACGCTCGGACACCACTCGGCACTTCTTCGCCAACTGGCCTCTCTTCGGGCTCGAACGGGTCGACGCAGTAGTCGCCGGCTACTACACCGAGGCGATCGAACAGTTCAGCACGGACTATCCGACCTCGCCCGACATCACCGCGCTGCCGGAACTGAACCTGGGTTGGCATCTGGTGGCCTCCTCCTCGCGAGCCGTCGCGATCGTGGCAGACGGCTACGAGTTCGCTGGAGCCTCGACGCAGGAGCGCTGGCGGACATTCTGGTTCGACCCCAGCCGGGATGCCCCGTTGGTGGCCGGCGACCTGGTCGATGCCGCAGCGACCAACCGTGAACTCACCACCGGCGCGCGGAGCCCGGACGCACCCGGCCTCGACCTCGCCGCGGTCGGCGCGGACCCCGTCACCAGCGCGACCCTGCTCGCGTTCGCCGAGGACGGCTCCCTGCTGGTCGGCTACGACGCCTGTGAGGTCGCGGCCTGCGCGGCCGGCCGGGTCACCTTTTCGATCGCTCCGGAGGCGACCGAACGACTCCTCACCGACGCCGGCCGGGCCGCCCGTTCGGCCACGCTCACCCCGCAGGATCCCCTCGCCGTAGAACCCGCCGACGATCCGAGCCCGACTCCCGTCACCTCCAGCCCATCGGTCGCCCCCGCTGTCAATGACACGGTCGACTGCCGCAAGTCGAAGTGCGTCGCCCTGACCTTCGATGACGGACCGGGGCCCTTCACCACCAAGCTGCTCGACCACCTGAGGAAAGCCGACGTTCCAGCGACCTTCTTCATGCTCGGCCAACAGGTGGAGCTCTATCCCAAGATCACCCGCGCAGTGGCGGAGGCCGGCCATGAGATCGGGGTGCACACCTGGGATCACCGGCTGCTGACCCGGCTGGACGCCCAGCAGGTGCGGCACGAGATCACCTCGTCGATCAAAGTCGTCAAGCAAGTCACCGGCAAGAGACCCACGCTGATGCGTCCGCCGTACGGAGCGACCAACCGGGCCGTTGCCGCCGAGGCGAAACGGGCCAAGGTCGCCCAGATCCTGTGGAACGTCGACACCCTGGACTGGAAGACCCGCAGCACCAAGAAGACCATCAAGGCCACCCTGAAGGACACCCGGCGGGGATCCATCGTGTTGCTGCACGACATTCACTCCACCACCGTCGCCGCCGTCCCCGGAATCATCGAAGGACTCCATGCCAAGGGCTACACCTTCGTCACCGTCAGCCAGCTGCTCGGGAAGCCCAAACCCGGACGGGTCTACTCCCGCGCCTGATCGGACGCCGGCCCCAGTGGGATCCCCGATGCTCGGCACCGGAGATGCCTGTGTCGATGGCTGGGCGGCGTCCAGGCCGCCTTGGCGCTGCGGGATGTCGCGGCGTCGTGCTCCCACGCGTCTACACCCGCCAGGTCTCGTGCCCTTGCATCTGACGTGACGTCAACTCCTACGGTGATGTCATGACCTCAGACGCGCTCATCGGCATCGGCGATGCGGCCCGCGCCCTGTCGACAACGCCCCGGACGCTGCGGTACTACGAGCAACGTGGGCTGCTGAAACCCGCCGAGATCAACCAAGCCGGGCATCGGCGTTATGGTCCTCAGTCGCTGCGACGTGCTCGTCGCGTCCTCAGACTACGTGGGCTGGGCCTGTCACTGGATGACATCGCCGCCGCTCTCAGCGGCGATGAGTCGCAGCTGGGCGAGATCCTGACGGCGCAGGCCACCTTTCTGGACACGCACCTGGCGGAGCTGGATGCGCTCCGCCAACGACTGGGACACCTGCTCGCCCGGGGCACCCCGAACCCGCTCGCGGGCGCCGCCGAGCGTTTCGACGAGTCCATCGATCTCCTGGAGGAACTGGCCATGACAATCGTGCTCTCGCGCATCTACACCCGCACCGGTGACCACGGCACCACCACCCTCGCGAACGAGGTCCGCGTGGAGAAGACCGATCCCCTGCTGGAGGTGATCGGGGATCTGGACGAACTCACCACCGCGCTAGGACTCGCCGTCGCGGCCTCCACCGACGCCTCGGGTACCCGGGTCGGCGAACTGCGCGTCATCCAGAACGAGTTGTTCAACCTCGGTGCCGATCTCGCACACGTCGCCAGTGATGAGTCACCGTCCCCCGCCAAGGCGCTGATCAACGAGGCGAACATCCGCCGGCTGGAGCAGCTCTGCGACAAGCTCAACGCCGACCTCATCGCGCCCGACTCGTTCGTGCTGCCCGGCGGCGATCCACTCTCCGCGGCGCTGCACCACGCTCGCGCCATCTGCAGACGAGCTGAGCGGCACTGCTGGGCCGTCAGGACCTCCAACCCAGCGGCGGCACCCTACCTGAACCGGCTGTCCGACTTGTTGTTCATCCTCGCCAGGAGTGCCGAGGGCGGCAGCGAGCCCACCTGGGCAACGCCATGACCTCTGCGGCTACCGGGCTCCTGGACGCTGACCGGTCGCGGGTGCGCCCGCCCGGCAGTGGATGTTGGCCGGCATGCCGAGCCACAATGGTGGAAGCACGGAAAGGGTTGTGCAGCCCATGACATCGGGGAACCTGGTGTGCTCGTCGTCCGGCAGCGAGGCGGCGGAGTGAATGCGCATCTGCTTGGTGACCGGCTGTCGCCGCTGCTGCTGCCCGACCTGACAGGCCGCCGCGTCGTGGTGACCGGCGCCAGCGCGGGCATCGGGCTCGCCACTGCGGCCGCACTGGCCGGAGCCGGAGCGGACGTGGTGCTTGCCGTCCGCAATCGCCAGCGGGGCGAGGACGCTGCGACTCGGATTCGACGACTGCACCCGGGCACGCGACCGGCTGTGGAACTCGTGGACCTGGGATCGATGGCGAGCATCGCCGAGGCGGCCGAGAGGCTGCAGGACCGTCCGGTCCATCTGCTGATCAACAATGCCGGTCTCGGCAGCGGTGACCCCCAGGCGCGCACCCAGGATGGCTTCGAGCTCCAGGTCGGGGTGAACTACCTGGGCGCCTGGGCATTGACGGCGCGGTTGTGGCCCGCGATGCGGGAGGCGGGAGCGGCCCGGGTGGTGATGCTGGGTTCCACGATGGCCTCGCGAGGTCAGATCGGGCCGGGTTTCGGCTACCCCGCAGGATCGGTCTACCGCTCATATTGCGACTCGAAGCTCGCCACGATCGTGTTCGCCGGCGAACTGCGCCGTCGCGCGGAGCGGGGGCAGGTCGACGTCATGGCGGTGGCGGCTCATCCTGGCTGGTGCCAGACCGCCATCTTCGACAACGGAGGGCCACCCGCCCTCGTGACCTGGCTCGGCAGGCTGACCGGTGCCATCCAGTCTCCGGCCGACGGCGCCCAGCCGGTGCTGCTGGCCGCCACCGATCCGCATCCCGGTCCTTACTACGGGCCGACGAAACGCAAAGGCTCAGCGGGCCCACCCGGTCTGGTGCCGCTTCCCGCTTCGGCTCTCGAGCCTCATGTTGCCGAGCGTCTCTGGGAAAGATCCGCTGAGCTCACCGGGGTGACCTTCGCGCTCTGAGCGGCTGGTTAGGATCCACTCATGACCGGGAAGTCCGAACACGAGAAACTCGTCGCGGCGATCATCCGGCACGTGAGGGCGCTGGCGCTGGTGAGCGAGCACGTAGGTCAGGCCTTCGCGGCCGGTCAGGGGCTTCACCCCACGGACTTCCGAGCGCTCTCGCTCATCTACGAGGCCGATCGAGCCGATATCCCGCTGACTCCGCTCGCGCTCGCCCGCGATCTCGGCCTGAGCCCGGGTGCCGTGACCTACTCGATCGACCGCCTGACCGCGTCCGGGCACGTTCGCCGCGAGCGCGACGAGCACGACGGACGGCGGGTCATCCTGCGGATCGCCTCCCACGGCCATCAGGTGGCCACGGACTTCTTCGGGCCGCTGGGACGCGCCCACGCGGTCGCCCTGGCGGCGTACAGCGAGACCGAACTCCGAACCTGCGAGCGATTCCTGGGCGACCTGGTACGCACTGTTGCGGACTTCCAGCCTGAGATGCCGAGCCACAACGACAGCTAGGTATTTCATTGACTGAAAGACTGGGTACTGTTCAGGCGTGCCGCGACGAACGTCCTGGATAGCGCCTGTCACCCTGTACCTGCTGGGCATCCTGATGGGTGCGCTCGACACCGGGATCATCACCCCGGCCCGCCCCTTGATCGCCAAGGATCTCGGAGTCGACGACTCGGCGGGGATCTGGATGATCACGGTCTACACGCTGGCCTATGCCGCCGCGATTCCCGTGGTGGGCAAGCTGGCCGATCGCCGCGGACGCAAGCCTGTGTTCCTGGTGTCGATCGCGGTCTTCGGCATCGGTTCGCTGCTGTGCGGGCTGGCGCAGGACTTCGCCAGCTTCCCGCTGCTGATCGCCGCCCGGGCGCTCCAGGCGGTCGGCGGAGGCGGCATCCTGCCCATCGCCACCGCTCAGATCAGTTCCGAGGCTCCGCCGGAGAAGCGCGGCATGGCCCTCGGCCTGGTCGGCGCGGTCTTCGGCGTAGCCAACATCTTCGGGGCGTCGGTCGGTTCCCTGATCCTCGATGTCGCCGGCCCGGAGAACTGGCAGTGGATCTTCTACGTCAACCTGCCGATCGCGGTCGGGATCGTCGCCGCCGGCTGGTTCCTGCTGCCCAACGAGACTCCGGGCGAGAGCAAGCCAATGGATCTCATCGGCACCCTGCTGCTGGTCGGAATCATCCTCTCGCTGCTCTACGGCATCAAGAATCTCGACTTCTTCGAGCTCGCGATCTCGCTGCGGTCGCCGACGGTCTGGCCCTTCCTGGTCGGCTGTCTGGCCGCCCTGCCGCTACTGGTGCTGGCCGAACGGAGGGCGCCGGATCCGGTCCTGAATCTCCGCTACTTCACCGACCGCGGCATCCGGCTCACCTTGGCGTTGTCGGTCCTCTCCGGCGCCGTGCTGATGGCCGTGGTCTTCGTCCCACAACTGGCGGAGAACGCGTTGCGGATGCCGGAGGGCACCGGGGGCTACTTCGTGATCGTGCTGGGCCTCGCCTCCGGGATCGGAGCTCCGCTGTCCGGTCGGCTGACCGACCGGTTCGGGCCCAGGCTGGTGCTGGGTTTCGGGTTCGGGGTATCGACCCTGGCATCGGCGGCAGTGGTGTGGTGGATGATCCCCCACCCCTCCACGTTCTCGGTGATCACCTGCCTGGCACTGATCGGTCTGGGCCTGGGATTCGTGGTGGGATCACCGCTCAACTACATGATGCTGCAGCGCACCGACCCCACTGAGGCGTCCTCGGCGCTCGGCACCCTGTCGCTGGTCCGATCGATCGGCACCACCCTGGCACCGGCGATCATGGTCGGCTTCGTGGTGCAGGGAGCCGCAGGCCTCCAGGACGCGCTGATCGCCGAACTCCCCACGACCGTTCAGGTACCTGCGCTGCCGCACGCGCGGGAGTTGGAGCAGCGCTTCGCCGACTGGAAGGCGGACGAGCGTTTCAAGGACAGCCTGGCGGGCGTCGAACTGCCCGACCTCGACCGCAGCGAGGTGACCGTGGACTTGTCCGGTGGGGACGGGTTGCCCGACGACCTGGTCGAACTGCTGAAGACCGCCGACGTCACGAACATCACCGAACGCACGGCAATCGTGGCGAAACGGATGTTCGAGGCGAACACGCCCGAGACGATCCAGAGCATCCAGTCCGGCGTCGATGCCGGGCTCGACAGCGTACGCAAGGCCGTGGAGGCCACCGGCGAGTCCCGTCAGGAGATGAGCAACGGCCTGGACGAACTCGACGGCAAGCTCGCCGAGATCTCCACCGGCCTGAAGAAGATGGACGGTTCCCTCGCCGAGATGTCCACCGGAATCAAGAAGATGGACGGCTCCCTCGCCCAGATGACCGCCGGAATCAAGAAGATGGACGGCTCCCTCGCCCAGATGACCACCGGAATCAAGAAGATGGGCAAGGGAGTCGACGGACTCGATACCGCCATCGACAGCGTGATGAAGCCGCTGGCCGCTCTCGATGACGCCATCGCGGGCATGGACGCCGGTCTGGAGCAGCAGCGCGCGGCACTCGCGGAACTGCGGGCCCTGCCGGAGCCTCCTCTTGACCAGATCGAGGCCCTGCAGGCGTCCATCGCGCAGACGGAGAGCGAGCGGGAAGCCGCCGCACGACAGCGTGCCGGACTGCGCACCGAGCTGGACTCGCTGACGGCTCAGCGCGCCAAGCTCGCCAAGGAACGCGACAAGCTCGCCGCGGCCCGCAAGGAGTTGGCCACCCAGCGGTCACGTCTTGCCACAGCCCGGAACGAGCTGACCGAGCAACGCGCGAAGCTGGCCGACGGCCGCCAGGCCCTCCGCACCCAGCGGGACAATCTCGCCAAGGGCAAGACCGAGGTCACGAAGGCCCGCGAGGAACTCGCCGCCGCCCGCAAGGAGCTCGACGCGGTTCACGCGGAACTGGAGGACACGGTCGCCAGGCTGTCCGAACTGCGCGACGCCGTCCCCGGAGCCTTCGACCGGGCGCTGCAGGGCTACCTCGCAGACATCGATGCCCGCGGTCCGCGACTGGAGGCTGCCTTCAGCACGGCGGTCGGAGACGGCTACCGCGGCGTCTACCTCTTCAACCTGTCCGTCTGCCTGCTGGCGCTGGTGTTGCTGGCATTCGTCCCTCGTCCGGCAACAGCCACGGCGGACGAGGGGAAGGCAGCTCGTGGAACGAACCCAGCCGACTCCGAAATCGCTCCGGCGACTGCCGGCACCGGCTGAGTCGCCTGGCCGTCGAGCCTCGATCGACCCCGAAGGCTGCACGCGCCCGCCTCTTCGGTGCGCAAGCAGTCGTACCGGCCTACGAGACGGCGCCGACCGGCGGCCCGCCCATCCGGCTCAGGGATGATGTGGCGCGGGCGGGATGGACTCGGGGCCGGGCACCACTCCCGGCCAGACCAGCAGGACGGGGCACGGAGCATGGTCGATCACGAAGCGGGTCTCACGCCCCAGGCTCCGCGGGCCCAGCCGGCTCACATCCCCGTCCCGCCCCACGACCAGACAGTCGGCCTCAGCCGCAGCGGCTGTCACCACCCGCTCGGCCGGTCCGGACTCCAGCCGTGTCTCGGCTCGCCGCGCGAGCCGGGACTGCGCCCGCGAGAGCAGTTGCTCGGCAGCCTGCCTGCTGAGTTGTCGTGTCTCCTGTTCCACCCGCCCGATCCTGCCCAGACCGATCAGCGAGCCTGGCCGAGGGGGCGGCAGGGGCTCTCCTCGGACGTGCAGCAACACGATCTCGGCCTCGGAGGAGCCGGCCAGCCCCGCGACCGCATCGATGCAGGCCGGCCAGGTTCCCTCACAGACCCAGACGACGATCCTCATCCGGCACCCCCGATCAGCAACGACACCCACAATGCCACCACTCCGACCACGATGGCGATCGGAGTCGCCAGCAGACCGAGCAGAGTGAACTCCTGAATCGGCGCCTGCTGGTCATGCTCATGGACGATCCGGCGCCACAGCAGCGTCGCGAGCGAGCCGACATAGGTGAGGTTTGGCCCCACGTTGACCCCGATCAGGACAGCCAGGACGGGCCCCGTCCCGAAGCCCGCGGCAAAGGGCAGCAGCACCAGGACGGCCGGAAGGTTGTTCACCAGGTTCGCCAGCAACGCGGCCAGCCCCGCCCACAACAGCAACGACACCAGGTTGCCACCCTGTGGCACTATCGCACCGACGGCTGCTCCAAGCCCGCCCTTGACCACGGCCGTCACCACGACGCCCAGGCAGAGCACGAAGGCCAGGAAACCGAGGTTGACGAACCCCGCGAGGTCACGCCCACTCACCTGACGCAACAGCAGCGCGCGAGCCAGGAGTACCCCTGCTCCCGCCAACGCCGCCCAGGCAGCGTCCACATGCAGCAGCGAGGCCACCACGAACCCGACCAGGGTCAGCACCAGCACGACCGCCGAGAACCGCGGTAGTGCCGGCGGCTCCGGCGGATCGGGATTGGTGGCCGGCAGGGAAAGGTCGGCGGCGAAGAACACCCGGAAGGCGACATACTCCACCGCGATCACGGCAAGCCACGGCAGGCCCATCAGTCCGGCGAAGCCGACGAAACTCAGCCCGGCCGCCGACATCGCGAGCAGATTGGTCAGGTTCGAGACGGGCAGGAGCAGCGAGCCGGCATTGGCCAGGTGGGCACACGCGTAGGCGTGGGGCCTTGGACGCAGCCCCATCCTCGACACGGTGGCCAGTACCACCGGGGTGAGCAACACCACGGTCGCGTCCAGCGACAACACAGCGGTCACTCCAGCTGCCAGGACGAACACCTGCCCGAGCAGCCGCTGAGCGTTCCCGCGACTCCTCGACGCGATCACAGCCCCGGCGTAGCGGAACAGGCCGTCGGCGTCGCACAGTTCGCTGATCACCAGGACCGCCGCGAGAAAGACGACCACCGGGAACAATCGCTGAACCTCGGCCCAGGCGTCGGGGAGAGAGATGGCGCCGGTCGCCAGGACGATGATCGCCGCGGGAACGGCCACCGCGGCCTCAGGCAACCCCCGCGGTCGCATCACGGCGGCAGCGAGTACCAGGACCAACATCGCGACCGAGACGACCTCCCCCACGCCCGCAGCCTAGATCAGCAAGGTCGGGAGAGACCATGGACGTCCGTAGTCTCGAAGGGCGGCCCCCGACGCGGCCTCGGCCGCACCCCTCGCCTGCGGCCAGATCGGCCACCGATCCCGTCGGAAGATCCACAACCCGCGCTCCATCGCCAGCCACGGCTGCTCGGCTCATGCCCGATCGGGGAGCCACGGTCACCGCGACGGGATCCCCTTCGCCTGGCCAGCGGGCCCTTCGACGGGCAGGTGCCGAGCGGGCCGAACCCGGCCAGCGTTCCGGCCCATCACCACGGCGAACCTGGTGACGGCCAGTGGCCGCCAGACCGCGTCGATGTCAATACTCAATCCACTTCACCTTCGACAAGACAAGACAAGAAGGCTGTCTCACCGGGGAAACCTTAAACAAAGTTGGGTAGTAACATTGCACATCGTCGGCTGCCAGACGTACCCCAAGGCGGCACAAACCATAGACTCGCTGCGAGATGGTCACGATCAGTCAGGCTGCGCAACTCACCGGCGTCGCCGAGCACACGCTGAGAGCCTGGGAACGCCGCTACGGGGTCTTCCAGCCCGCTCGAACGCGGGGCGGCTACCGGGATTACGGCAACGAGGCCCTGCATCGGATCCGGACCATGAAGCAGCTCGTCTCCTCGGGGCTGTCCCCTCGCGAGGCGTCGATCGAACTGCGGCGCCAATCAAGCGATGAGACGGCAGGGGAACCGGATGCCGCCGCCGAACTGATCGGATCGCTGACCCGGCTGGACGCGACGGTCGCCAAGCGCATCATCGACGAGCAGTTCGCGCTGCGCAGCTACGAGGCGGTGGTCGACGACTGGCTGATGCCCACCCTGGTTCGAGTCGGTGAGGCCTGGGCGTCCGGCACGATCTCCGAGGCCGGGGAGCATCTGGTCGCCAACGTCGTGATGCGCCGGCTCGCCGCTGCTTTCGACGCGGTCGGCCCCAATCCAGCGACCGCCCCGGCGATCGTCGGCGCACCCACCGGTGTCACCCACGAGCTCGGACTGATGGGGTTCGCGGTGGCGCTGCGCCGAGCCGGCGTGGCCACGATCTATCTCGGCGCCGATGTGCCCGGCTCGGCCTGGTCGGACGCGTTGGCGACCACCAGCGCCGCGGTCAGCATCACAGCGATCCCCCGCCGCGGCGACGCCCGACGGGTGGCGGCGCTCGCCGAGCGGCTTCAGGCCGCGCATCCTTCGGTGCCGTTGGCGGTGGGCGGGCGGTTCCAGCACCTCGCTCCGCCCGGCACCCGGCAGTTGGGGCACCGGATCGCGGCGGCGGCGCAGGACGTCGCGCGCTCGATCGCCGCGCCATGACGACCACCCTGCTCTGGCTGCGACGCGACCTGCGACGCCACGACCACCCCGCCCTGGCGGCCGCCGCGGAGGCGGGGGGCGTGCTCCCGGTCTACGTGCTCGATCCCCGCGAGCTGGACGGCGCGGGACGGGGCAGGCTGGCGTGGCTGGCCGCGACGCTGCACGCTACCGCGGCGTCCTTCGGCGGGCGGTTGTGCGTCCGGCTCGGAGACCCGGCGGAGGTGCTTGCCGACCTGGCGCGCGAGGTGGGCGCCTCCGCCGTCCAGGTCACCGCCGAGACCGAGCCGGACGGCAGGACGCGCGACGATCGGGTCGCCGGGACACTGGCGGCGATGGGCATCGACTGGCTGGCCACCGGCTCCCCCTACGCGGTCACGCCCGGACGGGTGCGCAACCTCGCCGGCCGGGGCTACCGCGTGTTCACCCCCTTCGAGAAGGCCTGGCGGGCACACGGCTGGCCGGATCCAGCAGGTCCGGCCGTCGACCCGGGCCCGTCCCACGGCCCCGCCCTGCGGCAATGGATCCAGCCGGAGGCAGCGGCGATGCTGGACGGCTGGCTGTCGAGTTGCCCTATCGGACTGCCACCTGCCGGAGAGGCGGCGGCCCTTCGGGCGTGGCGTGATTTCCGCGACGAACGACTCGACGGCTACGCCGAGGAGCGCGATCGGGCCGACCTGCCGTCAACCTCCCGGCTCTCCCCGTACCTCGCCCTGGGCGTACTGCATCCGCGGACGCTGCTGGCCGATCTGGCCGGACGGGAAGACCCCGGCGCGACCAAGTTCGTCTCCGAACTCGCCTGGCGGGAGTTCTACGCCGACGTACTGTGGCGCCACCCGGCCTCGGTGTCGTCCGACCTCGTCCCCGCACTGGCCGGGATGGCGTTCGACGAGCCGGGCTCGAGCTACGACGCCTGGCGAACCGGACACACCGGCTACCCACTGGTCGATGCCGGGATGCGACAACTGCTTGCCGAGGGCTGGCTGCCCAACCGGGTCCGGATGGTGGTCGCCAGCTTCCTGCTCAAGGATCTTCACCTGCCCTGGCAGCTCGGTGCGCGGCACTTCCGGGAGCACCTGATCGACTACGACACTGCATCCAACACCCATAACTGGCAGTGGGTGGCGGGCACCGGGACGGACGCCGCCCGCTACCATCGAGTCTTCAACCCGGTCAGCCAGGCGGCGGCAGCCGACCGCGACGGAAGGTATGTCCGCCGCCACGTCCCCGAACTGGCTCATCTGCCCGGTCCGGCGCTGTTGCGGCCGTGGGATCACCCGGCCGGGCACCTCCACGGTTACCCGGTCCGGATCCTCGACCACGCCGCCGAGCGCGTCGAGGCACTCACCCGCTACCGATTGGCGATGGGCAGGTGACGCTAGGCACCGTGCGGGAGAATCACCAGGTTGCCGATCTTCCGGCCGGTGTCGATGCGACGATGCGCCTCGGGAAGTGCGTCGAGACCCCCTACCGTCTCGGCAAGCGGGTCGAGCACGCCCCGGGCCACGAGATCCAGCAGGAAGGCGAAGTCCTCGCTTCGCTCCGGGGCAGGACCGGCGAAGACCCGGCCGCGTGCACTCATCGTCTCCCACAAACTTGCGACGGCCAGGATCAGCGACCCGCCCGGGTTCAGAAGTCGCAACCCCTGGGCGCGGCTCAGGTTGCCGACGGCATCGAAGACGACGTCGAACCGCTCATCCAGACTCACGGCTGGAGTCGACTGATAGTCGATGACCTGCTGCGCTCCGAGCCTCCGCAGCAGCGGATGGTTGCCGACGCTACTGATCGCCGTCACGACCGCTCCGAAGTGGCGGGCCAGCTGAACCGCACTTGAGCCGACCGAACCCGAGGCCCCATTGACCAGCACGCTCTGCCCGGCACCCACCCGCGCACGGTCCCGCAGGAAGTGCAGGGCCGTGGTCCCGCCGAACAGGACGCCGGCGGCATCGACGTGCGAGACGGCCTCGGGCTTGCCAACCAGCGCGGTGACCGGCACCACAACCCACTCGGCGTGCGCGCCGAACCGACCGCCCGTCATTCCCGCGACCTGATCACCGAGCGCGAAGCTCGTCACCCCTTCACCGAGTTGCTCGATCTGTCCGGAAAACACCACCCCGGGCACCTTCGCGCGCGGACGGCGGACGCCTATCCCCAGCCGGGCGAGGAACCCGAACCCCCGCGGGAACCGCGCGGCGCGGATACGTGCATCCCCGGAGGTGACGGCGGCAGCAGCGACCCGGACCCGCACCTCACCGGCACGAGGAACGGGGATCGGCGCGGCGCGAACCGTGATCACCTCGGGCGGACCATAGCCGTCAACCGAAGCCGACATCATCTGAGACCCCATCACTCTCCTTACAGGTGTAAGTCTTATCAGAAGAGTAGCCTTACATACGTAAGATCACAAGGAGGACAGATGGGAGAAGGGCGGCCGCTCAGCAGGCCCCGCATCGTCGAGGCAGCGGTCGAAGTCGCTGACCACGGCGGCTTCGCCGCGATCAGCATGCGCAACGTCGGCAGACAGCTCGGCGTCGAGGCGATGTCGCTCTACCACCACATCGCGAACAAGGATGCGCTGCTGGACGCGCTGGCCGACTGGGTCTTCGCCCAGATCGAGCTGCCGGTCGCCGCCGACTCCTGGCAGGACGGGATGCGCCGGCGGGCAGGCTCCGCCCGCCGCGTCCTGGTGGACCATCCGTGGGCCCTCACGCTGATCGACTCACGCAGCGATCCCGGACCGGCCCTGCTGCGGCACCATGACGCGGTGATCGGCTGCCTGCGGGGCGGAGGCTTCTCGATCGACCTGGCAGCCCGGGCGTTCTCGGTCATCGACGCCTACGTGTACGGCTTCGCGCTGACCGAGCGGAACCTGCCGTTCGACCCCAGCACGACCACGGACGCGGTGGACTTCGCGGCGGAAGTCACTCCCCTGCTGAGCGGGTACCCCCATCTGGCCGAACTGGTCCAGCACCTGACCGCATCGGGCGAGTATTCCTTCTCCGGGCAGTTCGAGGACGGCCTGGAGATCATCCTTGACGAGCTGGGGCATCGCGTCGAGTGAAGACCCGGCCAGCCGGCTTCTGAAGGAACTGCGCAGATGGCGAGTCCGATTCGAGATCAGCACGCCAGCGCACTGCGCGCGCTCTTGCCGCCGACACCAGGACGCCCGGTTGACCGCACCGGGATGCGACGTGGCTGATCAGTCGGTCTCTGCCGGGAGGCTTCCAAGCTGGTCACGGCGGCGGGTGAGATGAGCGCGTTCGGCGACATTGCCGGCCAGCACGATGGCTCGGTGGTAGGCGTTCCGCGCCTCGACGCCACGTCCCAGCCGACGCAGCAACTCGGCCCGGGCGACGTGAAAGGCGTGGTACTCGTCCAGAGCGGTGGCGAGACGTTCCACCTCGGCCAAGCCGACCGCAGGGCCGTCAAGTTCGGCGAGCGCGACGGCCCGGTTGAGTTGCACGACCGGCGAGGGGTCCAGCGCGAGCAGGCGGCCGTACAGAGCGACGATCGCCGACCAGTCGGTGTCGCGGGCTGACGGGGCGGCGGTATGAACCGCGTTGATCGCCGCGAGCAGTTGATAGCGCCCGGGCGGGTCGCCACCGTCGGCGACGGCACGGACGCGTTCGCGCACGATCACCTGCCCCTCGTCGATCAGGTCACGGTCCCAGGAGCCCCGGTCCTGCTCATCGAGGGTCACCAGTTCGCCGCTGAGCGAGATTCGCGCGCGCCGGCGGGCATCGGTGAGCAGCATCAACGCGAGCAGCCCGGCGACCTCGCCCTCGTCGGGCAGCAGGGTGTGCAGCAACCTGCCGAGGCGAATCGCCTCGTCGGTCAGGTCAGCCCTTAGCGGGTCGTCTCCCTCGCTGGCCAGGTAGCCCTCGTTGAATACGAGATAGACCACCGTCAGCACCCCGGCCAGCCGCTCGCGGATGTCAGCATCGGACGGCGCCCGGTAGGGAATGCTCGTCGCCTTGATCTTGGCCTTGGCGCGGGTGATGCGCTGCGCCAGCGTGGTTTCCTTGACCAGGAAGGCGCTCGCGATCTGCGCGACGCTGAGGCCGCCGAGCAGGCGCAGGGTGAGCGCCACCCGCGCCTCCAGGTTCAGCGCGGGGTGGCAGCAGGTGAAGATCAGCCGCAGCCGATCGTCCTCGACAGGGCCTCCGGGCTCGCTATGCGCGGGGTAGTCCAGCATCATGGCCGCCTGGTGCTTGGCGGAGCGCCGGGATTCGCGGCGGATCCGGTCGATCGCCTTGCGGAGGGCGGTGGTGGTCAGCCAGCCGCCGGGATTGGGCGGGACGCCCTCACGCGGCCACCGCTCGACAGCGATGGCGAAGGCCTCGGCCGCGGCGTCCTCGGCGACGTCGAGATCGCCGAAGCGCCGGGCCAGGCCGGCGACCAGCAGCGCCCACTGCTCGGCGTGGACGCGGCTGAGCGCGTCCGCCACCGCAGGATCCGTCACGATCCGAGCATCTCCTCGATGGACTTCGCGGTATGGAACGGACGCACCTCGACCACCCCCCGGCAGGCCTTGGAAGCTCGTGCGGCGAGGGTCAGGGCCTCATCGAGGTCGGCCGCCTCGATGACCCAGAAGCCACCGAGGTACTCCTTGGTCTCCAGGTACGGACCGTCGGTGATCAGCGGCGACTCGCCCTGCCCATCGACAGTTGTGGCCGTGGGGGCGGGCTCCAGCCCGTCGGCGAAGACGAGGTGGCCGCCGACCTCCAGTTCGGCGTTGAAGGCACCCGTGTCGGCGAAGGACTGCAGCATCTCCTCGCGGGAGCGATAGGAACCGTACTTGGCGGGCTCGGCCGGGCCGAAGACGGAAAGCATGTATCGCGGCATCTCGATCACTCCCCTGCCGACTCGGGAAGTCGGCCGTCCGCTCCCCGTCGCGGCGGGAACCGGTGCACTTCCTGAGGCCAGTCGAGCGCGACGGCCAGCCGGCCGGCCCAGTAGCGGGCTGTCTCGTCGTCCGGCACATCGATGACAGTGAATCCGCCGAGGTGCTCCTTCGTCTCCACGAAGGGCCCGTCGGTGAACACCGGTTCGCCGTGGGACGCTGCGACGCTGCACACCACGGAGGTCTCGTCCAGGCCGCCGCCGCCGAACACGAACACGCCTGCGGCCTCCATTTCGGCGATCACCGCCATCCCGGCTTTTCCCTTCGCGACCAGTTGCTGCTCCGTATGCGGGGCCACCCACTCGTCGTTGAAGGCGATCAGATACTCCGTCACTGCCGTCTCCTCTCAGGTCGGGACCGGGCCACTGTCTCAGGCCGTCGTCCACCTATTCCACGAACGACGCATCCCCGATACGACACCATTGCGCCAGGATCTGCAATCCCCGGCGGCGATGCCGGCCGGACGGTCGGACACTGTCAGAAGCGCACAGCCGCCTCCACGGCGTGGCCCTCGTCCGCGGGCCCGCCGAGCGACTGGGCGAGCCCGATCAGGATGCCTTCGGGCCCGCGGACGTAGCAGAGCCGGTAGGCGTCCTCGTACTGGACGACATCACTGCTGGCCAGTTGCGCTCCGTGTCCGCGGAGCCGGGCGAGCGTCTCGTCGATGTCGTCCACCTGGAACATCACGCGCAAGTAGCCCAGCGCGTTCACCGGGGCGTTGCGGTGGTCGGCGACCACCTGCGGTGCGATGAACCGCGAGAGTTCGAGCCGGCCGTGACCGTCCGGCGTCCGCATCATGGCGATCTCCACACGTTGGTCGCCGAGACCGGTGACGCGGCCCGCCCACTCCCCCTCGACCGTGGCACGCCCTTCGAGTTCGAGGCCGAGTTCGGCGAAGAAGGCGATCGCCGCAGTCAGGTCCTCGACGACGATGCCGACATTGTCCAGCCTGGGAGCCATCCGGTCAGCCTACAGCGACGCCTCACCGCGCCCGAGGGTGGGCTTGCCGGGCCGAGGATTCCAGGCCGGCGGTCCCTGGCGAAACCACCCTGCGAGGGAGATGCTGGTCACTCCAGCCCATCCATGAGGAGGAACCGCAATGTCGGTCGAGATCTTCACCCACGAACCGCCGTATCAGGTCGGCGTCATCATCGGAAGTCTCTCGCGTGACTCCATCAACCGGCGGCTCGCGAAGGCCCTGGAGGCACTGGCGCCGCCGGAACTCGAGTTCCACGAGATCTCCTACGCCGATCTTCCGCTCTACAACCGCGATGCCGACGCCGACTACCCGCAGGTCGCGGTCGACTTCAAGGAGCGGGTCGCCGAATCCGACGCGCTGCTCTTCGTCACGCCGGAGTACAACCGTTCCATCCCCGGGGCGCTCAAGAACGCGATCGACTGGGGCAGCAGGCCCTGGGGGCAGAACGCCTGGGCGCAACGGCCGACAGCGGTCATCGGGGCCTCGCCCGGAGCGATCGGCACCGCGGTCGGCCAGCAGTCGCTGCGGGCGACGCTGAGCTTCCTGAACGCCCGTCAGATGACCGCTCCGGAGGCGTACATCCAGTTCACGCCCGGGTTGATCGACGACGATGGCACCGTCACCGTGGAATCGACCCGCGAGTTCCTGACGAGCTTCATGGATGCCTTCTACGACTACATGCTCCGCGTCATGGCGGTGATTCCCCGGCCGTAGCGACTCTACGGCGCATCCATCGCGACTCTCGCGAGGCCAGTCGTCCTTGTTCGCCCGGCTACCGGAACACCGTGAGTCCGTAGAGGACGAAGACCATCAGGTGCACGGCGCCGTGGACGGCGGTCACCCGGCGGCCGATGAACGTCGCGAGGGTGAGCAGCAGGGTCATGCCGAGCAGGGCGAGATTGGCCGGATCCTCGGCGAGGACGACCCTCTGCCCGGTGAGCAGTCCGATGGTCAGCACCGCGGGGATGGTCAGGCCCACGGTGGAGACCAGGGCACCGTGGCACAGGTTGCTCACCCGCTGGATCTCGCCGGTCAGAGCCGCCCGGATCGTGGTGATCGTCTCGGGCAGGAACACGATCATCGCGATCAGGATGCCCGAGAGCGCCACCGGCGCCCCGACCCGGCCCAGGGCGTCGTCCAGCAGCACGGCCATGTCGTGGGAGAGCAGTACGATCGGCATCACCGTGGCCACCAGCAGCAGGGTGCGGGCGATGATCTCCGGACGATGCTCGGCCAGCACCTCGGAGATCTCCGGCTCAGCGGGAAGCCGGTCCTCTGTGGTCGAGCCTGCCGAGACCTCCGATGACGGCCCGGGAGTGACGAGTTTCGATCCCTCGGCACCCTCGGGATGAACCTGCCCGACCCGACGTTGCAACGCATGAATCCGCCGAGGTTCACCTGCTCGTGACGCCGTCGCGTCCCGCCCCTTGCCGATCTCCTGGAAGTCGGCGCGCTGGGCACCCATCTGCCGGTAGAGGAAGAAGCCGTAGAGAACGACGGTGAGCACCGCGATCGGAACCGCCTGACCAGGACGGAACGCGCCATCGGTGCCGATCAGGCCGGGCAGGGCGAACGCGGTGGCGAGCAGCACGACCAGCAGCGCCAGGTAGGTCGAGACGCCGGTGCGGTTCGGGCGCAGGTCGTCGTGGCGGAGACCGCCGGCGAGGAGTGCGACCCCGATCACCAGGTTGAGGATGATCATCGACACAGCCATGACGGAATCCCGGGCGATGGTGGCGTGATCGCCCGGACCGAGCATGACAGCCGAGATCAGGATCACCTCGATCATGACGATCGAGAGGGTGAGAACCAGAGTGCCATAGGGATCGCCCAGCCGCTGGGCGAGGTGCTCGGCCTCGATGACCACGCCGAAGGCACAGACGATGATCACCCCGACGATCGCGGCGAGCACGATGACAAGCACCGGGGTCGGCAGGGATTCGGGAAGAAAGCGGCCGGCGAGCAGGAGGGCGAGAAAGGAACCCCACCCCAACACGAGCCGAAGGAGGGCGGCCGGGGTGAGTACCGAACGTAGGAAGGAAGTGGTTGGCACGGATGCTGACCCGTTCTGCGGGGCCGTCCCTGCTCGTCGTTTCGCCGTCGGGTCGTCCCGGCGGGATCTTTCGGTCACCGATTCTACCGGACGCCCGCGGCGCCGCTCTCCTCCGCCGGCCGTACGGATCCGCCGATCTGGGGTCGCGCGCCAGCATCCGGGACCAACGAGGCGAACGCCGATCTGTTGGGGTTCCCGGCGCCGGGGATGGCCGTCATAACCCCCGACGGATCGGCGACATCGTCAACTCCGAGCGGCACACGGCCCGACAACCGCCAGGTCGGCGTCCGTTCGCCCGGTGCGCCGCCGGCACCCCCGAGTGTCCAGCGACTGGACAGGCTTGCGGGATCCAGTTGTTCAATGCTCGAATACCTCCCATGAACGCGACGCTGGTCACCCGTGCCTGGGCTGATCTGTGCCGTCTGTGTTCCGCGGCCTGTCGACTCTGAGACACCGGACCGCATTTCGCCCGCCGTCCATAAGGGCATCCTTGCGACCATTTCCTGGTCCACCCTCCATTGAAGAAGTAGGAACATGTCTGCATCCCCGCAGGTCACGGCTGACGACGCCGCGACCAAGAAGCCCCGCTCCACCAATCCGCTCTCGAAGTTCAGCACCCAGATCGTGATCGGCCTGATCGCCGGTATCGCGCTCGGCTTCACCGCCGCCGCGATCGGCGAGGTCGACAACCAGCCCAACTGGCTGACCACCACCCTCGGCGAGATCGGCAGCGCCTACGTCGGCCTGCTGCGGCTGCTGGTCGTTCCGCTGGTGTTCACCGCCGTGATCAGCTCGATCGCCCGCCTCCGCGAGGTGACCAATGCCGCCCGGCTCGCCGTCCAGACCCTGGTCTGGTTCGCGATCACCGCGGCCGCCTCGGTCGTCCTGGGCATCCTGATCGGCGTGGTCTCCGGGCCGTGGCTGACCGCCGGCGTATCGGGCGAGGCCGCCGCCGAACCGGGACGCGTCGGCTCCTGGACCGCCTTCCTCACCGGCCTCATCCCGAGCAACTTCCTCGGCCTCGAGGTCGGCGTGCGCGGCTCCGCCGAGACCGGCTTCACCGGGAGCGCGAACTTCAACGTGCTGCAGATCATCGTGCTGGCCATCGCCTTCGGCATCGCCGCGCTGAAGGTCGGCGAGAAGGCGGCAGGCTTCATCAGCTTCACCGAGTCCGCGCTGGCCGTGGTCCAGAAGGTGCTGTGGTGGGTGATCCGGCTGGCTCCGATCGGCACCGCCGCCCTGATCGGGCGGGCGATCGCCACCTACGGTTGGGCCTCGCTGGCCTCGCTGGGCGTCTTCGTGGTTGCGGTCTACATCGGTCTGGTGCTGGTGTGGGCGATCGTGTACCCGCTCATCCTGCGCTTCAACGGCCTCTCGATCGCCCAGTTCTACAAGAACGTGTGGCCGGTCATCACGCTCGGCTTCGTCACCCGCTCCTCCATCGGCGTCCTCCCGGTCACCCAGGAGGTCACCGAACGCAACCTCGGCGTCCCCCGTTCCTATGCCAGCTTCGCCGTGCCGCTGGGCGCCACCACGAAGATGGACGGCTGCGCCGCGATCTACCCGGCCATCGCCGCGATCTTCGTCGCACAGTTCTACGGCATCCAGCTGAACCTGACGCACTACCTGCTCATCGCGTTCGTCTCGGTGCTCGGCTCTGCGGCCACGGCCGGCACCACCGGCGCCACAGTGATGCTCACGCTCACCCTTTCCACCGTGGGTCTCCCACTGGAGGGCGTCGGCCTGCTGCTCGCCGTGGAGGCCATCGTCGACATGGGCCGCACCGCGCTCAACGTCACCGGCCAGGCGCTCGTCCCCACGATCGTCGCCAAGCGCGAAGGGATCCTGGACGAACACACCTACAACTCCAAGCCGGTCTTCGATGGCGTGAAGATCTGAACCCGGCAATCACGACCGCCCCGGCTCCTGCCCAGGACCGGGGCGGTCGCCACGACGGCCGGGCCGACGCCATCCTCAGAAGGTGCCCGCGGCCTAGTCAACGCACCATTACGGGCCTCACCGGGGAAGAGAAGGCAGTACTTCGGCGTTGCACCAATCGAGGGATCCGGTGTAGCCGACGGCACGGCCGGGTATCCCGGGGAGCACGAGAGGAGGAGAACATGTCCAGACACACTCTTGCTGGGTCCACGAAGGACAGTGGGTACCACGCACGGCGCGGGAGCGCACGGAAGTGGAACATCCCCACGGAGTTGCCCTTCGTCTACCGACCCAGGGGCCCAAAGGCCTCGCACTACGACGAACCAACGGTGAGTTGATGCGCCGCCCGGATCCTCGGGTTCACAGAACCCGGGACAAGGAAGACCATTCGACAGTCGCCCTGTGGATCACCGATCCGCAGGGCGACAGACATGTCAGGCCCGACAAGGCGATCGAGGGCTGCCAGCTCGTCTTGCTGGATTGCTCCGGCCCACCCGATCGTCCCGGTGGTGCGATCACGGTCGTCGTCGGCTAGGTTCGGTCTCAGCCCGGATCCACCGATGGCCGCCGTCGCGAGCGGCACCAGACGGGTGCGATGGCAAGACGGTCACGCGAAGGCAGACCGGGTCGTCTGGTGAGCGTGGCCGGCGCAACCAGCGCGCCCGGATGGGGTCGCGCAGCAGGCGGAAATCGGTGGATCTAGGCTCAGGCTCCGTCGGTAGAGAACAGGGTGGTAGTGGTGCAGGTGCGTCTGGTGGCGGTCGACATGGACGGGACGTTTCTGCGTCCGGACATGACCTACGACCGGGAACGCTTCGGCGTGCTCCGGCAGCGAATGCGGGACGCAGGGGTGCGGTTCGTGGTGGCCAGCGGCAATCAGTACTGGCAACTCAGCTCCTTCTTCGAGCCCGCGGACGAGGTGGCCTACGCCGCCGAGAACGGACATTTCGTCTATGACGTGGGCGACGACACACCCTTCTTCGCACCAACTCCGCGACCCGAGATCGCCAAGCAGATGCTCGCCACGCTGGACGACCGGCGGCTGCCCTACCTGGCCTCCACCGCCCACGGTGCGGTCGCACCCTCCTGGGTCGGGTCGGACGACCTGCGCTGGGCACGGCTGTACTACCACCGGCTCGAGGTGCTGGACGACCTGACGCCAGTCGCCGATCAGATCGTCAAGGCCGCGCTCCACGTGGCCGATCCGATCCCGGTCGCACAGGAGCTGGACGGCGTGTTCGGCGGCCGGATGACACCGGTGGTCGCGGGACCGGCGGATGTCGATCTCAATGTCCCCGGCCACGACAAGGCGGACGGCCTGCGTCGGCTGGCGGAACGCTGGGGGATCGATCTGGCCGATGCCGTCGCCTTCGGTGACAACCACAACGACCTCGAGATGCTGCGGGAGGTCGGACTGCCGGTCGCGATGAGCAACGCCCGGCCCGCCGTCCTGGAAGCGGCCGCCCGGATCGCTCCGCCCAACACCGCGGACGGCGTGCTGGACGTGCTGGACGAACTCCTGCCCTGACCAGCGACCGACGGGCTTCCTACAGACGCCTTCTCAGCCCGGCGAGCAGGCGTTCGTGGTTCACCACGGCGACCGCGGTCAGGGGAATGCCGGCCGGGCACGCTCGGGCACATTCGCCGTAGTGGGAGAAGGGTCAGCTCGAGCACCGACAGCTGCGGCTCGACACCCTCCACGACGTGCGTCTCGAACCGGCCGGCCACCTCCATGCCCTCCCGGCGCCAGACCTCGACGGTGAGTCTCATCGGTAGCTCCTGGTCGCCAACGGCACGGACCGGTAGCTCAGCGGCTCGGCATGCCGGGTCAAGACCAGCGGCCCGCCCGGCTAGGTAGCGTCCACGCCCAGGCGGACGCGAAGGCCCAGTGCTCGTCGTCGCGACGCGCCGCCCCCGCATCGGCGTGCTCGGTGCGGAAGTGAGCGCCGCAGCTCTCCTGCCGATCGAGCGCTTCGGTGGCCATCAGCTGCTGGAGAATCGGCCGATTGCCAGCCCTGGCAGCCCGGCGAAGGCCGGCATATCCCGAGGTTCCGGCCTCCCCGGAAGGACGATGGTCCCCCGCCGGCGTGGGCTGGGGCACGGTTCCCTCGATGGTCTGGCTGGGTTACCGTGGACGTCCTCGACGACGGGAGCGATCATGGGACCGACGGCACGGCAGCCACTGGCAGGCCTGCTCGGCGTTTCGCTGGGCGTTCTCGTGCTGACCTCCTGTGCCATCACGCCCCCGGGATCGCCCGCCACAGCACCGTCCTCCGGCTCCGTCGTTCCTTCCTCGGCTGCTCCGGCGCCGGACTCCCCGCCACCCGAACCAGACGACTCGGTCATCGCGAGCGGACTGGACGCACCCTGGTCGATCGTCTTCTACCGGGGAACAGCGCTGGTGAGCGAACGCGATACCGCCCGTATCGTCGAGATCGGGCCGGAGCGCGCCGTCCGCGAGGTCGGCCGGATCGACGCCGCGGTGCCGGGCGGCGAGGGTGGGCTGCTCGGGCTGGCCGTCCGCGACAGCTGGCTCTACGCCTACTACACCGCGGCCGACGACAACCGGATCGAGCGGTTCGAACTGCTCGGGGATCCAGGCACGCTGAGCCTCGGTCCGGGGCAGCTCATCCTGGAAGGGCTGCCGTCCGCCCGCAACCACAACGGCGGAAGGATAGCGTTCGGCCCGGATCAACTGCTCTACGTCACCGCCGGGGATGCCGGAAACCGCGACAGCGCGCAGGATCTCGACAGCCTGGCCGGCAAGATCCTCCGGCTCACTCCCGACGGCGGAGTGCCTGCCGACAACCCCTTCCCCGGCTCACTGGTCTACAGCTTCGGACACCGCAACCCGCAGGGCCTCGCCTGGGACCCCAATGGCCAGCTGTTCGCCACCGAGTTCGGCCAGAACACCTGGGATGAGCTGAACCTGATCGAACCGGGCGGCAACTACGGCTGGCCCCAGGCCGAGGGCAACGCCGACGCCGATGGGCTCACCGATCCGATGCAGCAGTGGGCCACCTCCGAGGCCAGCCCCAGCGGCATGGCGTACCTCGACGGCACGCTGTACATCGCCAATCTCCGCGGGGAACGGCTGCGCGAAGTGCCGCTCTCGGATCTCGGCGCCTCCACCGAACGGTTCGCCGGCGAACTCGGACGCCTCCGCGATGTCGCGGTCGCTCCCGACGGCTCACTCTGGGTGCTGACCAACAACACCGACGGACGCGGCTCACCCCGACCAGACGACGACCGCATCCTCCGGATCGAGCCGGCGCACGGCTGACACAAGGAAAGCGCCCGGCCGCCGATCGCAACGAGAGCCACCTCCGGGCCGCCTGGCAGGGCTAGGCTCGAGGGGACGATCGATCGGCGCCTGAACCGTCCGGCTCTGAAGGCGCCACCCCGGAGGCACGATGACTCACCCCTGGCGCAGCTACGTCGCGGTCGGCGACTCCTTCAGCGAGGGACTGGAAGACCACTACCCCGACGGCTCGATGCGTGGCTGGACGGACCGGCTCGCCCAGGCGCTGGCGGATCGCTGCGGCGAACCGGTTCGGTACGCCAACCTCGCGATCCGCGGGCGATTGCTCGGGCCGATCATCGACGAGCAGCTTGAGCCGGCCCTGGCGCTTGAGCCCGACCTGGTGTCCCTGGTCGGCGGGGGCAACGACCTGCTGCGGGTGGGAGTGGATCCCGATCGCCTGGCCGCCCAGCTGGAGGCCGCGGTCGTCCGGCTGCGAGCCGCGGGTACCGACGTGCTGCTGGCCACTGGGATCGATCCGGCCGACTCGCCGATCATCAAGCTCACCCGCAACCGGGTGGCGGTGTTCAACGCCCATCTGTTCTCGATCGCGCAACGCCATGGCGCCTTCGTCACCAACCAGTGGGCGATGCGCTCGATCCGCGACTGGCGACTCTGGTACGCCGACCGGCTGCACCTCAACGCGGACGGCCACGAGCGGATGACGCAGGCCGCCCTGGTGGGTCTCGGTCTGCGGCCGGACCGTCCGGAGTGGGACGAACCGCTGCCGCCCGCTCCCGCGATGGGACGCCGCGAGACGCTGGATTGGAACCTCACCTGGACCCGCGAGCACCTGCTCCCCTGGGCCGGACGGCGGCTGCGCCGCACCAGCTCGGGCGCCTTGCGCACCGCCAAGCAACCGAGCTACCGCGAGGTGCTGCCGTCTGCCGTGTAGGCCGCCGGAGATCCGCCTGCATGGGTGACGGAGGGCGGATGACGGAGATCGCGAGGGCAGGAATCTGCGTCGATCGCGGTCACGGCGGCCGTCGGGACGTGGGCCATCCACCGAGGCAAGCAGGCTCGGATCAGCGACGCAGGCCGGTCCGGCGGACGGCGGCGATGCGCTGGCGGCGCAACTCGTCCAGCTCGGGGTTGGGCAGCGGGTCGAGCCTGCGGCCCAGCGCCAGTTCCAGAAGGTGGTCGGCCAGGTCGGGGTTGCGGGCCAGGATCGGTCCGTGCGGGTAGGCGCCGATCACCTTGCCCTGGACCGCGCCCTCGGTGCCGTCGTTGGCATTGCCGACACCGATCTCGACGAAGGCGAGGGGTGACGCGTCGGCGCCGAGGGTGGTGAAGCCACCGTGGTTCTCGAAGCCGGTGATCAGCGACTCGGAGCCGTCCGGCCTGGGCCAGCGGCTGAGGGATTCGCCGACCGCCCGCTCGGTGCCGCGGCGGGTGGTGACGTCCAGCACACCCAGGCCTTCGATCACCTCGTCACGCTCGCCGATGGTGAACGTGGTGCCGGCAATCTGGTAGCCCGCGCAGACCGCGAACAGCACTGCGCCGGCGTCGATCGCCCGGAACAGATTGCCGTCCTCGCGCAGGTGCCGGACGGCAGAGACCTGGGCGCCGTCCTCACCGCCGCCGAGCAGGTAGATCGCCGCCGAGGCGGGGAGCGGCTGGCCCGGCTCCACCTCGGTCAGCCGGGCCTCGATGCCGCGCCAGGCCAGCCGCTGCCGCAGCACCATCCCGTTGCCGCGGTCGCCGTAGATGCCCAGCAGCGACTGGTAGACGATGACGATCTCGACCGGCTTCATCGCAGTCCCGCCATCTTCAGCAGCCTCTGGAATGGGGTGTAGGTGGAGATCACGTCGACCGGGCCGGGGTGTCCGGCCAGCGCGTCGGTCAGTTCGGGGACGATGGTGTGCTCCACTTCGGCGTAGCCCAACCGGACGGCCAGGTCCTGGGCGCGCGGCCCGGTGGCGATCACCTGGCGTCCGGCCAACTGCTCGTACTCGACGTCCCACAGCCACGAGACGTCCTTGCCGTCGGCGGCCACCGCGTCGATCGCCAGCACCACCGGGTCGCTGGTGGCCAGCGGCAGCGCCTCGGCCCAGCCGGCCGGGTTCTTGGCCAGCAGCAGCCGCGCCTGCGTGGCGCCGAACCGGACCGTGGCGTAGCGGCCGGCCGGGGCGGTGACGGTCGTCATGCCGCGCAGCGCGGTCTCGGAATCCACCCCGAACTGGACGGCGGCGGCCAATGCGCAGGCGGCGTTGGAGATGTTGAACCGGCCCGGCACCTGCAACTGCGGGGTGATCAGGTCACCGTCGGGCAGCCGGATCGCGCCGTCGACGACCAGGTAGGAAGCCTCGGGCTGGGTGAGTTCGCAGCCGGGGCAGTCCCAGCGATCCCGCCCGTCCGTGCGGAGATGGGTGAGGATCGCCCCGCAGGCCGGGCAGAGCGCCCCGTCGGCCGACCACTGGGTTTCGGTCTCGACCCAGATCACCTGGGCCGCGGTGCCGGAGGACCAGACCACAAGCGGATCGCTGGCATTCGCCACGATCACCGGGCCGGCCGCGCCGGCCTGCTCCAGCGCGGTGCGCCAGCTCCGTCCGAGCGCCTTGATCTCGTGATGCCGATCGAGCTGGTCGCGGCTGAAGTTGAGGAAGACCAGCACGCGCGGTGATCCGGTGGCGATCATGTCGCCGACCACCCGCTCGTCGGTTTCCAGCACGGCGATGTCCGCCTTCGGCGCCTGGCTGAGCGCCGAGGCGATCCCGTAGTGCAGGTTCGCCCCGTCGGCGTTGCTGACCAGCCGGTCGGCCTGCTCGCCGAGCCCGGCACGCAGTGCGGCGGCGAGCAGATGGGTGGTGGTGGTCTTGCCATTGGTGCCCGAAACGGCCAGCACCTGGCGGCCGCGCAGCAGTGCGGCGAAGGCATCCGGCTGGATCCGGGTCAGCACCTGGCCCCGGATGGACGCCCCGGAGCCCCGCCCGGCCAGACGGGAGAGCACCGCCGCCAGGTCTCCCGCGATCGTCGCGAGCCGCAGGCGAAGCCCCCGCGCCGGTGGAGCGCTGCGAGCGGGGAGGGACGCGGACATGCGTCCATTCTGCCGGTTCCCGGCGACGGAACCGCTGCTGCCCACGCCCGGCGCTGACCCGGACGGGCCGGCTTCATGTGCTGCACTCTTCGGAATCGCGCACGACCGGCGGTCGATTTCTCCTGGTGGGGGCAGGTGCGCTAGAGTTTTTCCTCGCGCGCCGCTAGCTCAACTGGCAGAGCAGCTGGCTCTTAACTAGCGGGTTCGGGGTTCGAGTCCCTGGCGGCGCACGGCGGGCCTCTCGCGAGGATATTCAGCGAGAGGCCCGTTTACTTTCCGCCGGTTCCGCGTGGGATCGGCCCTGGACGAGCCCAGCGGGCACCGTCTTCAGCTGACACCCCGCCCGACGACACGACCTCAGGCCGCGCACGATGAAGCAAACGGCATCGGGGCCCGGCGGTCGAACTCCGGATCAGCGTCGGGTGATCGACCGGACCACGGCGAAGAAGGCCAGCGCGCCGGCCACGGCGCCTCCCACCAGCGCCACCCGCTGGACGTTGAGCCGGCCGTCGGGCGCGACGAACTGCGCTTTCACGTCGTTCAGTTGCTGGGTCGCCGCGCCACGGGCGTCCGCTACGGCGCGGTGAGCAATCGCCCGCGGATGCACCTGATTGACCAGGCTGGCGATGTTGTGTGCCAGACGATCCCGGGCCGCCTCGAGTTCAGCCTCGATCTCTGCCCTGGTGCGGGTGTCCTCAGCCATGGTGTCCTCCGGTCCGGGTGTCTGACGCAACCCTATTCCAGCAGGCGGACGGACGCTGCCCCCGCACCAGGAATCGCCTCGATGCAAACCACGAAGGCGGTCTCACCCGAACCACTAAGGTGAGGTCATGGCCAAGCTGACATCCGGAGACATCGCGCCCGCCTTCACCCTTCCCGATGCTGACGGGCAGCCGGTCTCACTGGCCGACTTCGCCGGAGGCCGGGTGATCGTCTACTTCTTCCCGGCCGCGATGACCCCCGGCTGCACCATCCAGGCGGTGGACTTCGACGCCGCGCACAATGATCTGGCCAAGGCCGGTTATCAGGTGATCGGCATCTCGCCGGATCAGCCCGCGAAGCTCGCCGCCTTCCGGGAGCAGTCCCGGCTCGGCTTCCCGCTGCTGGCCGATCCCGACCGGCTCGTGCTCAGGGAGTACGGCGCCTTCGGCTCCAAGATGCTCTACGGCAAGCAGATCGAAGGCGTGATCCGGTCCACCTTCGTCATCGATGTGGACGCCGCGGGGATTGGCACGGTCGCGGTCGCGCAGTACAACGTCCGCGCCACCGGTCACGTCGCCAAGTTGCGCCGTGAACTCGGGTTCTGACCTGGGAATGGATCTCCGGCGACTCACCACCACCACTCGGACGGCGACGCCGATCGTCCTTGCGCCGTTCACCGGTGCCGACATCGCCCGGATCCACGAACTCTGCCAGGATCCCGAGATCCAGCGCTGGACGGTCGTCCCCAGCCCCTACCTGCGTGAGGCAGCCGAGGGCTTCGTGAACGAGCACGCCGCGGCAGCCTGGCGTCAGGTCGCCGAGGGTACCTTCACCGCGGAACGACCCGGGCCGGAACTGATCTGGGGAGTGCGGGTCGACGAGGGCTCATCGCTGCACGGCCTCTGGGGCAGCATCGGCCTCCGACCGGTCGGGGAGGGCGCGGTCGAGATCGGCTGGTGGCTGGGCGCAGGCGCCCGGGGTCACGGCATCATGCGCGCCGCCGTCGCCCGGCTGGTCGAGCTCGCCTTCGCGCCGGATGCGCCGATCCAGGCCGGCGCCGTCCACTGGTACGCCTTCGAGGGCAACCTGCCCTCGGCCGCCATCGCCCAGCGCACCGGCTTCGCCTACACGGGGATCGTCGAGAAGCAGGATCGCCCCCATTGGTCCGCGGTGATCCGCCCCGGCGACCCGATCGCGCCCCGCAATGACTGGCCGTTGCTGACCGGCGACGGTTGACGACCGCCCCTGACGCCCTCGACAAACTCGACCGTCGATGGCCGGCTTGTTCTGGAGGTTCGGCTGGTACCGGAGAAGGGACTTGAACCCTCACGCCCGAAGGCACAGGAACCTAAATCCTGCGTGTCTGCCAATTCCACCACTCCGGCTGGCACCGCGGTGAGTCTAGCCGGACAGACGAGTAGCACGCCGAATCCGGTTCAGAAGCGCCCGTGCTTCCCTCGCCCGGCCGGAACACATCGGCCCCAGAACTCGGGGATTCGCCCATCGTCGCACAGAGCCGGGGCTGGATCCGTCCGGCCTCAGCGTCCGGCGACGGGCAGGGTTGAACCGGGGTCGGACGGGGGTCGCCCCCGGCGTGCCTCACGGGCGACCCGGCGTAGGGTGCCAAGCGTGACCTCAGCCCCGCCAGCCGCCAGTCTGCGAACACCGGCGTTTCGCTGGCTGACCACCGGGTGGGTTCTGACCAATGTCGCCGACTCGCTGCTGATGCTGATGCTGGCGGTCTGGGTGAAGGATCTCACCGGATCGAACGCCGCCGCCGGCATCACGTTCGCCCTGTTCGGCATCCCGGCGCTCTTCGCGCCGCTGCTGGGCCACCTCGCCGATCAGGTCTCCAGGCGCCGCATGCTGATGGTCACCTACGCCATCGGCGCTGCCACCCTGCTGCCGTTGTTCGCGGTGGAGGACGCCGGCCAGGTCTGGCTGATCTACCTGGTCACCGCGATCTACGCCGCGATCGGCTACTCCACAGCTGCCGCGCAGTCCGGACTGCTCCGGGATCTGCTGTCGGACGAGGCCCTCGGACCGGCCAACGGCCGGTTCACGATGATCGACCAGGGCCTGCGCGTGGTCCTGCCGGTGATCGGTGCCGCGGTCTACGCAGGCATCGGTATGGCGCCGCTGATCGTCACCGCCGTGATCGGCTTCAGCGCGGCGATCGGTGCGCTGGCGATGGTGAAAGTGGTCGAGACTCCCCCGACACCGGCCGATCAGCGCCAAGGGCTGTACACCGAGATCGCCGCGGGGTTCCGTCATCTTGCCCGGACGCCTCCGCTGGGGGCGCAGTCGATCACGCTGACCATCGCCTTCGGCGCCACCGGCCTGCTGAACGCCGTCGTGTTCGCCATCCTGGATGCCTTCCACCTACCGCCGGAGATGCTCGGCCCGTTGGTCGTCGGACAGGGCATCGCCGGTGCCGTCGGTGGCGCGGTGGCTCCCGCGGTGATGCGCCGGATCGGCCGCCCGCGCACCATCGCGCTGGGGGTCGCCGCCCTCGGGATCGGGCAGTTGCCGCTGGCGGGTTCGGTCCTGTGGCCGGCGATCCTGGGAATCGCCCTGGTGGGTTTCGGCGTGACGCTCTGCGTGGTCGCCTTCGTCACCGAGCGGCAGATCCGCACCCCGGCCACCCTGCAGGGCCGGGTCTCCTCGGCCTCCAACGTGCTGTTCAACCTGCCTTCGGTGATCTTCACCGCGGTGGGCGCCGGGCTGCTGGGGATCATCGACTATCCGGTGCTGATCGTCGGCAGTGCCCTGGCCGCGCTGGCCTGCCTGCCGCTGGTGCTACGCGGCCGCCAACCCGAATCACCACCTCAGCCGGATCTGGAGGCCGCCGGCTGAGCGCCGCCGGTCGACCGCGCTGGAGGATGGTCGAACTCGGTCACCCCGAGTTCGTCGAAACCCGTTGTCAACGTCGGTCGGCGATGCTCTCGGCAAGCGGGATCGTTGATGGCGGCTCGTCAGCCGACAGGGTGCAGGGCCGGATCGTCCAGGGAGAAGTTCCGAACCGGGCCTGGGCCGGTCTCGGCGGTCTCGAAGCGCACGGTGATCACTCCGTGACCGCTGCCCCACACCCAGCCGGTGCCGAACTCGTCATGAACGATGTCGGCGCCGGGCAGCCACCCGCGGTCGCGACGATCCGGCACCACGGCGACAGCACGCTCCTCTATGTCTGTAGAGGCGTCCGTCAGGTCGAACAGGGCCTCCTGTGCGATCCCGACCAGGCCCGACACCCCGACGCCGGCCAACCGTGCACCGGCGCTGGTATCCAGCCCACCCAGCAACTCCCGGGCGATCTGGCGGATCACCTCCACCCGATCGGTCGCGCCCAGTAGGGTGCGCGAGCGGGTGACCGAGGAGAAATCCGGCCAGCGCAGCTTGACCGTCACCGTTCGGGCGAACAACCCGTGCCTGGCGAGCCGCTCGGCGACCTGACCCGCCTGCCGGTCCAGCACCGCTGCCAGGGTGGCCACATCCGCGATGTCGGTGGCGAAGGTGTCCTCCATCGAGATCGACTTGGTCTCCCGATCCGGTTCCACCGGCCGATCGTCGCGTCCCTGCGCCAGCTGGAACAGGCCCTCCCCCGCCGACCGTCCCAGCGCCCGGACGAGTTCCGCCTCCGACAGCCGCTGCAGATCACTCACCAGCTGCACGCCGAGCCGCGCCAGGCGGTCCATGGTCGCAGGCCCGACACCGGGGATCGCCCGGGCAGGCAGCGGCGCGATCGTGGCGTATTCCTCCCCGGGCGGCACCAGGCGAACCCCGTCCGGCTTGGCGAGTTCGGTGGCCACCTTGGCGATGAACTTCGACGTCCCCAGCCCGATGGACGCGGTCAGTCCTCCGGTCCGGTCGCGCACCTGGCCTCTCAGCTCTTCAGCCAGCCGGATCACATCCGCGGCTGCCAGCGAGCGCGCCGGGCCGGCCGCCAGGTCGACGAAGGCCTCGTCCAGGCTGAGCGCCTCCACAGCCGGCGACAGCTCCCGCAGCAGGCCCATCACCACCGCGCTGGTCTGCCGGTAGGCGTCGAACCGTCCGGCCAGGAAGGCCGCGTGCGGGCAGCGCCGCCGAGCCTCGTGCATCGGCATCGCCGAGTGGACCCCGAACGGCCGAGCCTCGTACGAGGCGGTCGACACCACGCCGCGCTGGCCGAGCCCGCCGACGATCACCGGCTTGCCGCGCAGCGAGGGCTTGTCGCGCTGCTCGACGGCAGCGAAGAAGGCATCCAGGTCGAGGTGCAGGACGCTGGCGGAGGTTCGCACAGCCGCAGGTCCGCTCAACGCGGCCCCCGCCGGTGGTGCCTTCCGAGCTGTCATCGGCTTGGCGCCGGCGGTCTCGGTTTCTTCAGCACGCCCAGGACAGGCCGGCTCGACCATCAGAACACTCGCTCCTAGTCGAGGAGCGCCGATTCGGCCTGACGCACGTAGCGGACGAAGGAGAAGCCGTCGCGCGGCTCGCGGGAGACCTCCTGCCATTCGGTGGGCTCAACCGGCGGAAAGAACACCGTCCCATCCGCCTCGGCATCCACCCGGGTCAGGTCGAGCTCGGTCAGCTCAGGCCAGGCCTGGTGATAGATGCTGCCACCCCCGGCAACGTAGATCTCGTCGTCCAGGGAACGGGCCAGGTCGAGTGCCTCCTCCAGCGAGGCGACCGCGTAGCCGGTCGCACGACCGCCGGTGGGCAGCTGGATGCGCGAAGGATCCCCGGTGACCACGATCGTGGTGCGTCCCGGCAGCCAACGCCCGATCGCATCATGGGTGCGGCGGCCCATGATCAGCGGGTGACCCAGGGTGACCTGCTTGAAGCGCGCCCAGTCCTCAGCGATCTCGAAGGGCTGGCTGTGACCGTCCCCGATCACGCCGTTGGAGCCCACGATCGCGATGCCGATGATTCGCATGGGCAGAGCCTACCGGGGGCGGCGCCGGCCGGACGGTCAGCGAACCGGCCATGGAAGCACCGAGCACGGCCTCGCCCCGATCGACGCAGGCCAGGATCTTGGCATCGGAGCTTCTCCCCTGCGAGGAATGCCGGTCGACCGCTCCCGCACCCCTCCCTCCGAGCCGGTCCTCAGACGGCGATGGGTGCTTTGATGCCGGGGTGCGGGTCGTAGTCGACCACCTCGATATCGGCCAGCGTCCAGGCATCGACGCTGGTCACCTCGGGGTTCAGCACCAGCCGCGGCAGCGGGCGGGGTTCCCGGGTGAGCTGCAGCCGGGCCTGCTCCAGGTGGTTGCTGTACAGGTGGGCGTCACCGAGCGTGTGGACGAAGTCCCCGGCCTGCAACCCGGCCGCGCGGGCGATCAGGTGGGTCAGCAGCGCGTAGGAGGCGATGTTGAACGGCACGCCCAGGAAGATGTCCGCCGAGCGCTGATAGAGCTGGCAGGAGAGCCGTCCGTCGGCCACGTAGAACTGGAAGAAGGCATGACAGGGCGGCAACGCCATCTGGTCGAGCTGGCCGACGTTCCAGGCCGAGACGATGTGCCGCCGCGAGTCGGGATTGCTGCGCAACGACTCGATGACGCCCTTGATCTGGTCGATGTGGCGGCCGTCCGGGGTGGGCCAGGAGCGCCACTGGTAGCCGTAGATCGGGCCGAGATCGCCGCTGGCGTCCGCCCACTCGTCCCAGATCGTGATGTTGTTCTCGTGCAGCCAGCCGACGTTGGTGTCTCCACGAAGGAACCACAGCAGTTCGCCGAAGATCGAGCGGGTGTGCAGCCGCTTGGTGGTCAGCAGCGGGAAGCCCTCGGTGAGGTCGAAGCGCATCTGGTGGCCGAAGACGCTGCGGGTGCCGGTGCCGGTGCGGTCCGACTTCTCGGCACCGTGGTCGAGCACATGCTGCATCAGCTCCAGGTATTGCCTCACTGATCCTCCTCCAGGATGGTGCGTAACAGCGGCACCACCGCCCGGACGGCCTGTCCGCGATGGCTGATCGCGTCCTTCTCGGCCGGGGTGAGCTCGGCATTGGTGCGGCAGTGGTGATTGGCGACGAAGATCGGATCGTAGCCGAAGCCGTTCTCGCCGCGGGGTTCCAACACCAGACGGCCCAGCATCTCGCCGTGGACGACCCATTCCCGGCCGTCCGGGTGAACCAGTGCCATCGCGCAGACGAACCGGGCGGTGCGCTGCTCGTCATCTGTCTCGGCGATCTGCCGAAGCAGCAGCCGGAGGTTGGCCTCGTCGGTGGCGTCCGGGCCCGACCAGCGGGCCGAGCGCACCCCCGGCATGCCGTTCAGCAGATCGACCGCCAGTCCCGAGTCGTCCGCGACCGCGATATGGCCGGTCTCGTGCGCAGCGGCGCGGGCCTTCAGCAGGGCATTGCCCTCGAAAGTGGTTTCGGTCTCTTCGGGCTCGGGGTAGGGCCGGCATTCGTCCAGCCCGATCACGTTCGCGGCGAGTCCCTCATCGGCCAGGACCCGGCGCAGTTCGACGGCCTTCTTGGCGTTGTGTGTGGCGACGACCACGGTTCTCATGCCGGGGTCCCCGCCGAGTTGTCCGGGGGAGCGCAGCGGAGGAGGAGAACTCGGTGGGGTGGTCGTGCCGGGGTCCCCGCCGAGTTGTCCGGGGGAGCGCAGCGGAGGAGGAGAACTCGGTGGGGTGGTCATGGTGCCAGTGCCTCCCGTTGCAGTCGGGTCAGGTCGGCGCAGCCGGCCAGCCCGAGGTCGAGCAACTGATTGAGGACGTCGCGGTCGAAAGGCTGTCCCTCGGCGGTGCCCTGCACCTCGACGAACCTCCCGGAACCGGTCGCGACGACATTGAGATCGACCTCGGCGGAGCTGTCCTCCACGTAGTCGAGATCGAGCACGGGGACGCCGTTCACGACGCCCACCGAGACCGCGGCGACCGAGTCGAGCAGCGGTTCGCCCACCAGCGCTCCCCGCTGCCGCAGCCAGCTCACCGCGTCGACCAGCGCGACATAGGCGCCGGTGATGGAGGCGGTGCGGGTGCCACCGTCCGCCTGCAGCACGTCACAGTCCAGCACGATGGTGTTCTCGCCGAGCGCGGCGTAGTCGATCACCGCGCGCAGCGAGCGCCCGATCAACCGGGAGATCTCGTGGGTACGTCCGCCGATCTTGCCGCGGATGGATTCCCGGTCGCTGCGGGTGTGGGTGGAGCGGGGCAGCATGGCGTACTCGCTGGTCACCCAGCCCAGACCGGAGCCCTTCCGCCAGCGCGGCACGCCCTCGGTGACCGAGGCCGCCACCAGTACCCGGGTGGCGCCGAACTCGACCAGCACCGACCCCTCGGCATGGTCGAGCCAGCTGCGGGTGATCCGCACCTCACGCAGTTGTTCGGGGGTGCGACCGTCGTGGCGTGTGGGCATGCCACCAGCCTAACCGGCGGGCGCCCGAGAAGGGACGCCCCGGCCGGTAATGGACCGGCTCGGTGAGACCGGAGAGGCCGATCTCTCCCTCCCCGCTGACCGCAGAAACCGGGTGGATCCGGCAGGCTGGCGGGATCGTGCAGGCAAGCGGCCCGAATCACCCGGTTTCTGCGGGATCCGGCCGGCGTGGGGAGGCGGGTAGTGACGATCAGCCGAGGGCGTAGACCTGCTCGACCTGCTGGACGAAACCGCCCAGCAGCCGGCTGCCGACACCCTCGAAGAGCTCGGGGCTGCCGGTGGTGAGAAACCGCAGGTCGGCCGAGCGGGGACCGTCGCGCAGCAGGCCGTGGTCGGTGAGCGTGGCGTAGGTCTCGCGGGCGCACTCCTCCGCGGAGGAGACCAGGGTGACGTCCTCCCCCATCACGTACGAGATCACACCGGCCAGCAGCGGATAGTGGGTGCAGCCCAGGATGAGGGTGTCCACCCCCGCCTCCCGCAACGGCAGCAGGTAGCCGCGGGCGGCGTCCAGCAACTCGGGACCACTGGTGACGCCGGCCTCCACGAAGTCGACGAACCGTGGGCAGGGTGCGGTGATCAGTTCGATGCCGGGGACGGCGGCCAGCGCGTCGTCGTAGCTCGCCGAGGTGGCGGTGGCGGTGGTGCAGATCAGCCCGATCCGGCCCTGGTTGGAGACCCGGACGGCGCGCCGGGCAGCCGGCAGGATGACGTCGATCACCGGGATGTCGTACCGCTCCCTGGCATCGCGCAGCACCGCCGAGGAGGCCGAGTTGCAGGCGATGACCAGGGCTTTCACGTCCTGTTCGGCCAGGTAGTCGAGGCACTCCAGGGCGTACTCGCGTACCTCGGGGATGCTCTTGGTGCCGTAGGGCGCTCGGGCGGTGTCGCCGAGGTAGATCATGTCCTCGCTGGGCAGCTGGTCAAGGATCGCCCGGGCCACGGTCAACCCACCGAACCCGGAATCGAAGACCCCGATCGGGGCATCAGCGGCAGCCACGGTTCAGAACCTTAGCCGGTGCGTGCATGATTGAGGCAGCGCAGGCGATGACAGGAGGGCAGGCATGCAGATCCCGCCGATCGACGTCACCCGCTGGACGCTGCGCGCGGTGAGGTTGCTGGACGAGGCCCGGCGCGCGCTCGTCCCCGAACCCCGGAAGCCACCCAAGCCCAACGAGCCCGATCGTCGCCGCCCCGACATCTGGTAGGCGACCTGGAGATCCCGGGTCAAGCCCGGGATGACGGAGAGAATGGGACACCGGGACGGTTCCTACTGTCCCATCACGCGTCAGCCTCAGCACGCGAGTTCGGGCTCGTGGGACGCGAGGGCCGCCCCGGCATGCCGGGGTCAGGCCACGGAGCCGAGCGGGCAGCCGGCGCTGGCGCAGTCGCGGCAGCCAGTGGGGGCACAGGCGCTGGAGATCACCAGGTGCTTGACCCGGCCGGCGCGGATCAGGCGTTCGGTGACGGCGCGCACCAGGTCGGGGGTGAGCCCGGTCCGGGCCACCAGGTCGGGGACCGAACGCACCCCGGCCTCGTACTGGGCCAGGACGGCGGTGACCGGCGCGCTCATGCGGGGTCCCCGCGAAGTTGTTCGGGGGAGCGTAGCGGAGGAGAAGAACTCCGTGGGGCGCTTCCTGCGGGGTCCCCGCGAAGTTGTTCGGGGGAGCGCAGCGGAGGAGAAGAACTCCGTGAGGTGCTCATACGAACAGCCTGCCGATCTGGAAGACTGCCACGGCCAGCGTCCAGGCCACGGCCAACTGCATGACCACGCCGAACAACGTCCACTTCGGACCGATCTCACGCCACTGGGTGGCCACGGTCGCCATGCAGGCGGTGTAGGACATCATGAACACCAGGAAGGCCAGCGCCGCGGGGATCGGGTGGCCGCCGGAGGAATCGGTGAAGTCGGCCACGATCCGGTCGCCCAGCGCCCCGGCCTCGCCCTCCTCGGGTTCGTCGAGTGCATAGGTCTGCGCCCAGGAGGAGATCACCGCCTCCTTGGCGACGAAGCCCACCACCAGCGCCGAAGTGGTCTCCCACTTGGCGAAGCCGGTCGGCCCGAACACCGGGGTGATGGCCTGCGCGGCGACCCCGTACGCCGAATCGGCGACCGGGGTGTCGGCGAAGCTGCCCTCCCCGCGCACCGGTGTCGCCTGCAGCAGCCAGACCGCCGCGACCGTCACCACGATGATCCCGGTCGCCGTCTGCAGGAAGCCCTTCAGCCGCACCCAGGCCACCGAGGCGGTCAGCCGCAGGGTCGGCACCTGATAGGGGGGAAGGTCGATCACCAGCGGTTCGATCGGCTGGTCCCGCCAGATGGTGTGCCGCAGCACCAGCCCGCTCAGGATGATGACGAGCACCGAGGCGAGGTACATCGCGAACACCACCGTGCCGGCGTTCGGACCGAAGAAGGCCACGCCCACCATCACGAACACCGCCAGTCGCGCGGTGCAGGCGGTGAACGGCACCAGCAGCGCGGTCAGGATCCGCTGGCCGGCGACCGGCAGCACCCGGGTGGCCGAGACCGCCGGGACGTTGCAGCCGTAACCCACGATCAGCGGGATGAAGGCGCGGCCGGGCAGGCCGATCGCCCGCATCACCCGGTCGGTGACGACGGCGGCGCGGGCCATGTAGCCGGAATCCTCCAGCAGCGCCAGCAGGACGAACATCAGCGCCATCAGCGGGACGAAGGTGAGCAGCGCGCCGACACCGGCGATCAGGCCGTCCACCAGCAGACCCTCCACCCAGGTCTCCCCCAGGCCGACCATGGCCAGCAGGGCGCTGGCACCTTCCGAGACCGGACCGGCGACCAGGGTGTCCAGTCCGTCCTGCAACGGCGCGGCCACGACCGTGGTGATCTGGAAGACCACCCACATCACGGCCAGGAAGATGATCGGCCCGATCACCGGGGCGGTCAGCCAGCGGTCGATCCGGTCCGAGCGCGTGGCGCCGGACCTACCCGGATCGACGGTGGCCTCGGCAACGGCAGCGGCGACCCAGTTGAACCGGTCGTTGTCGAGCGCCCACTCGTCCTCCTCGAAGGTGACCGGCTCGCGGGGGGTGGGGACGGGCCTGCGCAGCGCCTCGCGGACGGCGGCGGAGAGATCGTCCAGCCCGCTGCGGCGGCGGGGGTCGATGCCGACCACCGGGACGCCGGCGGTGCGGCTGAGCGCGTCCAGATCGAGGGCGATGTCCTGCTTGCCGGCGACGTCGACCATGGTCAGGGCGATCACCATCCGGGTGGGATGTTCGCGCACCTGGGAAGCGAGGAAGAGGCTCTGCGAGAGCCGGGAGGCGTCGGCCAGCAGCACGCAGACGTCGGGACGCTCGTCCGCCGGGCCCTCCAGCAGCAATTCGCGGGTGAGCGCCTCGTCCGGGGATTCGGGTTCCAGGGAGTAGGCACCCGGCAGGTCGACCAGGGTGATGTCGATGCGTCCGGAGTAACAGGCGCAACCCTCACAGGTACACCTGGCTTCGCCACAACAGGCGCACGGCGGGCCGTCGCTGCGCCACACCCCACGAGAGACCTCGACGGTGGTGCCGGGCCAGTTCCCCATCGTCACCCGGGCGCCGGTGAGCGCGTTGAACAGGGTGGACTTGCCGGTGTTCGGGGCGCCGACCAGCGCTACCACGGGCGCCTCCGGGCCGGCGGTCGCCGATGACCCGCCGCTGTGGCAGGTCGCCTTGACCGAGGGCGGATGGGTGGAGAGCAGGGTGCCCGCCTGGTTCGCGGGGACGCTCACGGCGCCACCTCCACCTTGACCTGCTTGAGGACGCCGGGGCCCAGGGCGACCCGGGTGCCCCCGACCAGCGCGACCCTCCCACCGCCGGAGGTGTTGTGCAGCAGGGTCACCTCCGCGCCCCGCCTCAGCCCGAGCGCCGCGAGTCGGCGGATCGTCCCGGAGCCGGTCGCGTCCTGCAGTCGGAGCGCCCGCCGAAGCGGGGCTTGATCAAGGGTCATGCTCGACACATAGGCAAGGCTACGCTTAATTGCGTAGGCCCGTTGCCAATTCGCGGCTCCCGCTGCGCCGCTTCACCCGCGGAGTCGTCGGCCGACGCCCGCGCGGAGCGCGAGCTTCGGGGCCAGGCCGGGCGAGGCGACCAGCCGACCCGGGACCGTGAGGAACAACGCATCCACCCCGACGCGCTCGGCCAGCGCCATCCCCCGCTCCAGGCCCAGCACCAGGCAGGCGGTGGACAACGCCTCGCTGCGCATGCCGTCGGGGCCGAGCACGCCGACGGCGCAGAGGTCCGTCCGCGCCCAGGTGCCCGTGGCGGGATCGCGCAGATGGCCCACGACAACCTGTCCGGAGTGAATGCGCTGGCCCCGCAACCCGGACATGGAGAAAGACCCGCCCTCGACCTCCAGATAGCCCAGGGTCTCGGGGAGCACTACCCAGGGCGAACTGATCGCAATCCGCCAGCGCTCCCGCTCCGGTGGGCGCCCAGAGACCGCGATCGACGAGGTTCCCACCGACACCAGCACGCCGGCAGCGGCCGCACGGTCGCGGACGAGATCGGCCGCGTAACCCTTGGCGATCGCGCCGAAATCGAGACGGCACCCGGGCGCGAGCCTGGCCTCCCACTCCCGGTCTGGAGTCGAACGCAGCCGCAGCCTGGGTTCCGGGCCGGGGCCGGTGACCGTGTCGAAGACACCGCCGGTCAGTCCCCGGTAGCGCTCGGCCGCCTCGGCGACGGCGACCAGGTGGGTGCCCACCGGTTGCCAGGTTCCGGCTGCCGCATTCAGCCGCCCGACATCGCTGGTGGGCCGGAACCGCGAGAGGGCCGCGTCCACGTCGGCCACCAGCGCGTGCAGTGAGCCGGCCTCCGTGGTGCTTGCGTCCACTGGATCCACCAGACAAAGGTGGACGGTCGTCCCCATCGCCGTGGACTCCGTCCAGGTCGCCTTGACTGGTGGATCGTCCCCCGCGCTCAGCGCACGATCGTCGGGCCCGCCGGGGAGGTCCGGGTGATCGGGCTCCCGGACGGGGTTCATTCGGCGCGGCTCAGCGCATCGGTGATCGCCTCGACGAACTGCCGGTGGGAGAGCGAGGCGCCGGCGATCACGTCCACCTCATCGGCGTCCGCCACCTCCTTGAACTGCGCGACGTACTGCTGTTCGGCGGCCACGGCCGCCTGCGCGCGCTGGTAGAAGGCCTGGTCGACGGGCTTGCCGGTGGCCTTGGAGAGACCGTAGTTCTCGTCGTGCGGGGTTCCGTCGGCGTCGGTGATCACGAAGCTGACCTGCGTGATCGTGCCGGCGGAGATTGTGAACTCGATGGTGCCGATCGCACCGGCATCGTCGGGAGCGCTGGAGCCCCGGTAGTCCCCGTCGGCGTAGTCGGCGGCCTTCATGCTCTGGGCGCAGCCGGAGAATGCCACCATGCCCAGCGCGGCGGCAAGGGTGAGCACCTGCGCCCTGCCCGGCCGGTTCACGGACGCGCTCCGGAAGAGACAGCCGTGGCTCCGAAGGAGCGGACGTAGTCATCGGTCTCCACCACGCGTGCGATCCGCCCGTGGTTCAGGATGATCTGCCGCTGTCCCTGCGCGGCCACGGTGGCGTCATGGGTGACCACGACCAGCGTGGTCCCCTCGTCGTGCAGCCGGTGGAACAGATCCAACACGATCCGCTCGTTGGCCTCGTCCAGGTTTCCGGTCGGTTCGTCGGCCAGGACGACCGAAGGCGAGTTGATCAGCGCTCGGGCGACGCAGACCCGCTGCTGCTCGCCACCCGACATCTGGCGCGGCAGGTGCGTGGCCCGCTCCCCCATGCCGACCCGCTCCAGAGCGGCTCTCGCCTCGGCCTCGTCGGGCATCGAGTGGTAGTACTGGGCGACCATGACGTTCTCCAGGGCGGTCAGATGCTTGACCAGGTGGAACTTCTGGAAGATCAACCCGATCCGGCGCCGGCGGATGATCGCCAGTTCCCGTTCCCCCTGCCGGTCGAGACGCTCCCCGTCCAGCAGGACGGTGCCGGAGGTCGCGGAATCCATGCAGCCCAGGATGTTCATCAGCGTGGTCTTGCCCGAGCCGGAGGGCCCGACGATGGAAAGCCACTCCCCCTTGCGGATGGTCAGGTCGACATTGTCGAGCGCCGCCACCTCACCATAGAGCCGGCTGACCCCGGACAGGCTGTAGACAGTCTGAGAATCCATGTCACTCTCCCCCCAGCACCATGGCCGGATCGATGCTGATGATACGTCGCACGGTGAGGAAGCTTCCCAGTCCGCTGACGATGGCGGCGATCGCCATGGTCACCGGAACCACCCACCAGCTCGCCTGCAGGTTGAGGTTGAACACCTCCTGGGTGACCAGCCCGCCGACGGCGATGCCGGTCAGGGCGCCCACGAAACCGCCGAACAGGCCGAGGATCACTCCCTCGCCGATGAACTCCCCGACCAGTTCGCGGCTGGAGGCGCCCAACGCCTTCTTCAGGGCGAGTTCGGTGGCGCGCTCGCTCACCACGGCGTTCATCGTGGTGGTCACGCTGATCAGGGTGAGCGCGCCGATGATCAGGCTGACGATCCAGATCAGCGCGCGCAGGGTGAGCAACACCCCGGACTCGGACTTGGTGATCCGCTTGACCACCTGGGCATGGACGGCGTGATCGGCTGCGTCGATCCGTTCCGCGATCGATTCCAGCTGGCTTTCGTCGGCCAGCAGCGAGTACTCGATCATGTCGATCCGGCCATCCGCCGGGAAGACCGACTCCAGGTCCTCCAGGGAGAGCAGCAGCAGGGCGTCCTCGGGACCGCCGGTGCGCAGCAGGCCCGAGACGGTCACCGGATACGGTTCCGAATCCACACCCGCCTCCACCTGCGCGACCAGGCTGAGCTGATCGCCCACGTCGAAGCCGTAGCGCTTCACCAGATCGCGGCCCACCAGCACCTCTCCGGGCCGGGAGGGCAGCGCGCCGTCGATGCTCCAGTAGGGGCGCATCGCCGTGGCGAGCGCGAAGTCGGTGGCCATCGACGGCAGGGGCTGCTGGTTGTACAGCAGATTGTCCTGGCGGTACGGGGCGTGGCCGACCAGGCGGACCCCGGCGTCGGTCAGCGCGGCGTTGATCGCGGCCATGTCGTCGACGCGCAGCATCCCGGTACCGGACGGCGAGACCACCAGGTTGGCGCCGTAGGAACGCAGTTCGCGCGCCATCTGCTCCGGCACGGTGTAGGTGATGATCCCGAGCGCCGACAGCGTCGTGGCCCCGACCACGATCGCGAGCGAGGCGATGACGACGCGGGAGATCCGCCGCACGAAGGCGCGGGTGATCATCCGCAGGTACATCCGGACGCGGGTCATCGGCTCACTTCCCGTGCAGGACGTGGGAGGGCTTCAGCTTCATCAGCGCCCGCAGGGACGGCAGCGAGCCGACCAGGATCATCGAGGTGACCAGCGCCGCCATCACCGGCAGCACCAGCGGTCGCAGCGTGATCCAGGACGAGAAGACCAGCTGTCCGATCACCTGCGCCAGCCCGACACCCAGGACGAACCCGACCGCGCCGCCGACCAGGCCGACGACCATCGTCTCGGCGATGATCAGCCCGACGACCGACGCGTTGCGGGCACCGATCGCCTTCAGCAGCCCGATCTCGGGCGCGCGCTCCATGACGCCGGCGGTGACCAGGTTGGCGATCCCCAGCGCCGATCCCACCATCGCCAGGATCGCGATCAGCACCATGATGAGCTGGGTCTTCTCCAGGATGACGCCCTCGCTGTCGGCGATCTGCCGGACCGGCTTGGCCACCGCGTCGGTCAGCGCCTCCTCGATCTGGTACGAGATGGACGACACGTAGGCGGTGCAGTACCAGGTCTCCCAGTCGGCCACCGACAGGCTGGTCGGGTCGCGCTCGGCACGCCGGGAGAGTTCGTTCTCCGGCGTGGTGATCGCCCGCACCTCGATCCGGTCGATCTCGCCCGGCCGTCCGGTCAGCCGCTGCGCGGCGGCCAGCGGCGCGTAGATCACGTCGTCTTCGTCGCTGCCGGCGTGGAAGATGCCCACAATCCGCAGCGTGGCCGCTCCCTCGGGCCCGGTGACCGTCACGCTGTCGCCGACCGCCCAGCCGTGGGAGGTGGCAAGGTTGGCGCCGACCATCGCCTGCTGCGGATCGGTGTCCTGTGCCCAGGCCCCGTCCACGTCCCACCATCCCCGCAGCCTCTGCAGCCCGGTCTGGACGGGGTCGCCGATGTCGAGCGGCATGGTGTGGTCGAACCAGGTTCCGTAGAGCGTCATCTGGGCGGGTTCGGACGGCGGTCCGCCGGCCTGCACGGTCGTCTTCAGGTAGGGGGCGAAGTCCTCCAGGTTGTAGGCCCAGAAGATCGACTTCAGCCGGGGCAGTTCGTCCTCGCGCAGCGCACCGGTCGGTTCGTCGTCGGTGCCGTAGATCTCGGAGACCACCGACGCACCCTTCGGGGTGACCTCGATGTTGGCGCCGTAGCTGCTCAACTCCTGCTTCACCTTGTCACCGATGTCGAGCATGACGGTCATCATGGACGTGGTGAGCGCGGCCCCCAGGCAGATCGTGACGGCGATCATGATGCGTTTGCCCAGCTGCTGCCGCAGGGCTCGGGAGATCATCCGGAAGAAGAACATCAGGCGAACACCCTCGCTTGCTGCTCCAGCTCGGCGACCTGGAAGAGCAGCTTGTCGGCGGTCAGTTCGTACTGGATCGGGATCGGGTTGCAGCCGCCGGGGAAGCCGATGGTCTGGGTGTTCATGATCACGTCGCACTCACGGCAGACCACCTTGCCCTCACGTTCGTAATAGCCGCTGGGGCCGCAGATCTCGCAGGCGTCAAGACCGGTGCCGAAGGAGGTCGGGTTCTTCTGGATGGCGATGAACCGCACCTGGGTGCCGCCGCTCGACTCGTACGCGAAGCGGTGCAGATGCCCGTCGCTGACCAACTGCAGGTCGACCTCCACGTGCGGGCCGTTCACGGTCGAGGGCTCGATGGGCGACAACTCGGGCACCGCCTCGGCGACCTGCTTTCCGACCGTGTAGGTGGTGACCAACCCAAGCCCCAGTGCCGCCGACCAACCCAGCATCCGGCGACGCGAGATGCCCTCGGCCTTCACCAGGCGATGCTCGGCCGCAGCCGCTTCGGCGGGGGCGCTGCGCGGCCGGGTGAGGTAGGCGATCACGGCCGCGGCGACGACCAGCGCAACGTAGACCAGCAGGATCGTCACGGTGTTGCGCTGCACCCACAGCAGCGCCTGGAAGTTGAGCGAGCTCTTGGGCAGCAGCTTGGCGGTGGAGAACTGCTGGTACAGCTGCGGCCACTGGGTTCCCAGCGCGATTCCGACCACCCCGGTGGTCAGGATCAGGCGAGCCAGGCCCGGCACCCGCAGCAGGCTGATCGCGAGCACCAGGCCGGCGGAGGCGGTCACCGCGATCCCCAGCAGATAGCCGATCAGGTTGATCAGGGAGTCGCTGGCGAACAGGGTCCCGCCCATCGGCACCACCCGGTCGCTGGCCAGGTACAGCGGGATGCCGTGGAAGAAGTGGGCCAGCAGCAGGGTCACCAGGCTGGTGCCGGTCAGCACCCGGCCGGGGAGCCCGCCGGAATCCTCGGCCACCAGCGACCGGCGTCCCATCCACCACAGCGCTACTCCGAAGGCCACCAGTGCGAGCAGCAGGAAGACACCGGCCCAGAGATTGATGGCCGGCAACCGGATGTGTTTGGTGTTCAGCCGCAACCCGGCGACCGCTGCCGCTGCCACGGCACCGGTCGCCAGGCTCACCACCGTCAACCGTCCCACCCGCTGGCGATGGGCCGGCGGGTAGGAGCGGTTGGCGATGAGCACGGCGGAGAGCAGGCACAGAGGCAGCGCCAGCTCGGCCGCGGCGACGAACAGTTTCAGCATGGATGGTGTAGCAGCGACCTGCTCGTCAGAGCAGTTGGCCGTCCCATTCGAAGTTGTCGAAGGTGACCTTCAGCGGCTCGGTCCAGAACCGGCCCTGCACCCCGCTGGTGTCCTTGCCGGTGTGCAGCATGAAGTCGTCGGCCGGTGACTGAATGGTCAGTTCGACGGTGTAGAGACCCGGCTCCAGCTTGATGTTGTTGCCGTAGTGGGGGCCGTCGGAGGCGATCATCGGCATCAGCGTACCGAGCTCGACCACCTTGCCGGTGTTCTTCTCGGTCAGCTTCGGGGTGATCTTGAGGTACGGCAGGAATTGATCGGCCTCGAAGCCGATCTCCTTGGCCTTCTCGGTGGTCTTGATGTCGATCTCGAAGTGCATGTCGGATTCCGAGGCCGGCGGCATGGCCATGGTGCCGTGCTCCATGTCGACGGCCTGGAAGTAGACCGCGGCCACTTCGATGTAGTCACCGGCGAGCTGCGGCCCGGAATCGCCCACCTCGAGTTCGTTGATGCCGACCACGTTGGGATCGGACGACTGCTCCGGGGCCGGCGTCTCCACGGCAGCCGGGGTACCACTGCCCTGAGGCGCGGGAGCCTGCTCGGGGGTCGCCGCACACCCGCTGAGCAGCAGCGCGAGCGCACCGGCCGCGATGGCCGCCTTCTGGATGATCTTCACTTGCTTTCAGCCCTTTCTTCGGTTGTTTCTTCTTCGGTTGTCACTTCGATTGAGGCATTGGCCGACTTGCGGAACTGCCATACCATCAGGCCCAGCACGATGGCGGTGACGATGCCCTGCGCCGCGAGCGTCTCCACGGTCGGGTACAGCCCGAGCCAGTCGATCTGCGGAACGCCCGCGACCGGGGTGGCATCGAGGATCATGGCGTCCTGGAACTCCTTGGCCGCGCCGCCCGCGATCGTGATCGCGAGGATGGCGAGCAGCACCGACGTCCAGCGGAAGAAGGGACGCAACGGAAGCCGGACGCCGAACCGCCGCACGGCGATGAACAGCACCGCGAGAACGGCCACCGCGGCGGCCATCCCGGCCCAGATGAGCAGGTGATCGGTGGTCGTCTGCGCCGCTCCGAAGACGGGGACGAAGAACAGGATGGTCTCGAACCCCTCGCGGGTCACGGCCAGGAACACCACCGTGAACAGCGCCCACCTGTTTCCGTCCTCGGCATGGGAGTCGACGGTGTTGGTGATGTAGCGGTGCCAGGCGTCGCCCTCGGACTTGGAGAGGATCCAGCTGCTGATGTAGATCAGCATCACGACGGCCAGGGCGCCGGCGATGCCCTCGATCAACTCCTGGGCCATACCGAGGTCGGCGCTGCTGGTGAGCGAACTGAACAGCCAGGCGAGCCCGATGCTGACCGCGACCGCCGCGGCCACGCCGAGATAGACGCCCCGGAGCTGATCACGCCGGCCGGTCTTGACCACGTAGGTGACCACAGCGGCGACCACCAGCAGCGCCTCGACTCCTTCGCGAAGCAGGATCAGGAAGGCAGCGACGAAGCCGCCCCAGCCAACCGACTCGCTGGCGCCCAGCGCATCGAGCGCGGTGCCGTCCTCGGTCACCAGCTGACTGAGCTTCGCCACATCCGAACGGACCTCCTCGACCGGCGCGCCGTCGCGGATGCCCACCCGGAGATCCCGGAACACCGCCTCGACCTCCGCCGCGCGTCCGTTGCTGAGATACGACAGCGTGGCCTTCTCCAGACCGTCTGCCTCGTAGTGCTGCAGGTAGGCGCGGGTGGCTTCCTTCAGCGCCTCGTCGACCCTGCCCTGCTCGTACAGCGCCAGCGCGTTCTCGGCCGCCTCGACGATGCTCTGCGCCACCCGGCTCCACCGGTCGGTCACTTCGGGTGCGTCCTGCAGCTCTGCGACATCGGTGTTCAACTGCGTGACCAGCTGGGCCGTCCGGTCGTCCACGTCCGGTTGCGGGGCACCGTCCCGGGCGAGGTTGCGCAACTCGACGACGCCGGTCTGGAAGGCCTTGGACCGGTCCGCGCCCAGGCGATGCTTGATCTCGTCCTCCAGGCCGCTGGCCTGGTACTCCTCGTAGTAGGCCTTGCGGATGGTCGCCTCGACCGCCTTCAGGTCACCGCTGGAGTAGAGCGTGGGCACCTCCTCCAGCAGCGCGGTGACGGTATCGGCGACCTCCTGCCAACGCGTGTCAGCGGAGGCGGGCGCGGCCGCGCCCCACGTGATCGCCAGGGCCAGCAGGACCGCAGCCAGCCAGGCGAGCGTCCGGCGGATGTGAACCACCGCCGCGGGTCGCGGCAAGGAGGAGTTCGCGAACGTCGTTCGATCGAGGATTATTCCCGGCACGTAGGTAAGGCTACGCTAAATTGCGTACCCCGCTGACGAATATGACAAAAATGGTGCGACCAAAATCCTGGGAGCCTTCGAGGGGCGCGCCTCCCGTCGTCGAACCTGCTTGTCCTGGGCCTGCCGAGGGTCGAGATCCACCGGTTGCTGCCCGATTCCTGGGGTTCTCGACAGGCTCGGCCGTCGAGATTCGGCCGACCGGAGTCTGTCCGTCCTGCCGGCCTGCCGTTCAGGCGTGAGCCAGTAAGGCCTCGGTGAGGTAGCCGAGCCACTCGTAGACGCGGTAGGTATAGCCGCGTGGATCGTCGTCGCCCAGGGCTTCGAGGGCATCGGCGTCCTCGGCGGACTCGATTCCCAGGCGTACGGCCAAGCTCAGCCGCAGTGCGGTCAGGGCCTTCAGCCACTGGTCGAGTTCGACCACCCTCACCTGCACCGGATGACGCCCGCCGTCGGTGGCGCGCAGGGCGTCCATCACCAGTTCGGCCTGATCGACCCGGGCCTGGCGCTGCCGCGCCTGGGTGAACCGGCGGAACTCCGCCGAGGCAGCCGGATCGTCCGGGTAAGCCTGCGGGAAGAGACGCTCGATCACCGGATCGCTGCGATCCAGCGCCTCGGACTCGGAGAACTCGGCCTGCCAGCGCTCGAACGGGTCGTCGGCGACGATCGACTCGTCCTCGCCGGCCAGCAGCCCGCTCAGCTGATCGAGCAGCGATTCCAACAGGGTGGCCTCGTACTCGCTCAGCCGCAGCTTGATCACCGGCCCCTTGCGGACGACGTCGCTCACGAGGCCTTCTCCAGGGTGGCCCACAGGCCGTAGGAGTGCATCGCATCGACGTCGGATTCCATCTGCTCACGACTGCCGTGGGAGACCACGGCCTTGCCCTCGTGGTGCACCTTCAGCATCAGCTTGTCGGCCTTGACCTCGGGGTAGCCGAAATAGGTCTGGAAGACGTGAGTGACGTAGCTCATCAGGTTGACCGGATCGTCCCACACGATGGTCACCCAGCCGCCATCGAGCACCTCCGATTCCGCCGGCCGCTCGGTGACGGCGACGCCACCGGCGGGCTGCTCGGGTGCGGCGGGAGTGCTCATGCCGTCCATTCTGGCACGTAGTTCGGACACCCCCTTCGGCCCGACCGCGGGGACGGTTCCTGCGGTCCGGGTCCGACCGCGGGGACGGTTCCTACGGTTCGGGTCCGACCGCGGGGACGGTTCCTGTGGTTCCGGAATGGGCTTGGGCTGGTCCTTCGAAGCATCCCGATGGACGCCGGCAAGCTCGACCGCAGGAACCGTCCCCGCGGCCTGGCCCACCGCGTCCCCGTGGCCCACCGACCGCAGGAACCGTCCCCGTGGCCCAGGCTGTTCCCGGCTTAGCCCGGCGTGGTTGTCCAGTGGGCTGCTGGGGACGGGACGCGGGTGGTGGTCGTACAGTTCCCCCATGGCTGAACTCTGCGCCAGCACCGCGCTGCTGACCGACCACTACGAACTCACCATGGTGCAGGCCGCGCTCGGTTCGGGGACGGCGCATCGGCGCAGCGTCTTCGAGCTCTTCGCCAGGCGGCTGCCCACCGGTCGCCGCTACGGCGTGATCGCCGGGGTCGGCAGGGTGCTGGACGCCATCGAGGCCTTCCGCTTCGATAGCGGCGAGATCGACTTCCTGCTCGCCCACAAGGTGGTGGACGAGCGCACCGCCACCTGGCTGTCCGGCTACCGGTTCACCGGCGACGTCTGGGGCTACCCCGAGGGCGAGGTCTACTTCCCCGGCTCCCCCGTCCTCACCGTCGAGGGCAGCTTCGCCGAGGCGGTGGTGCTGGAGACGGTCCTGCTCTCGATCTACAACTACGACTGCGCGGTGGCCTCGGCCGCGTCGCGGATGATCCAGATGGCGGGTACACGTCCCTGCATCGAGATGGGCTCGCGGCGGGCCAACGAGCATGCCGCGGTGGTGGCGGCCCGGGCCGCCTACGTCGCCGGGTTCGCCACCACCTCGAACCTGGAGGCCGGACGCCGCTACGGCATCCCCACCGCCGGTACCGCCGCGCACTCGTTCACCCTGCTGCACGACAGTGAGGAGCAGGCCTTCGCGGCCCAGCTCGCCGCGCTGGGCGAGAACACCACCCTGCTGGTGGACACCTACGACGTCGAGCAGGCGATCCGCACCGGCGTCCGGCTCACCGAGGGACGGCTGGGCGCGATCCGTCTGGATTCCGGCGATCTGGCGGAGCAGGCCAGCGAAGCACGCGAACTGCTCGATTCGCTGGGCGCCACGAATACCCGGATCATCGTCACCTCCGATCTCGACGAGTACCAGATCGCCGCGTTGCGCTCCGCACCGGTGGACGGCTACGGCGTCGGCACCTCGCTGGTCACCGGATCGGGCGCCCCCACCTGCAGCTTCGTCTACAAGCTGGTCGCCCGTGCGGTCGATGATGACCTGGATTCCCCGCTGCTGCCGGTCGCCAAGGTCAGCCAGAACAAGAGCTCGATCGGCGGACGCAAGTTCGCCCTGCGCCGACTCGGGCCGGACGGCCGCGCCGAGGCCGAGGTGGTCGGAATCGGCGCCGCGCCGGCCGACGACGGCAACGACCGTCCGCTGCTGGTGCGACTGGTGCGCGACGGCGAGATCGCCGGACGCGAACCCCTGGCCACCGCCCGGGAGCGCCACCTCAGGGCGGTCGCCGAACTGCCCCCGACCGCCCGCAAGATGTCCCGCGGCGAGCCGGTGATCGAGACCCTGATGCTGGACGAACTCGGCCGGCCCACCCACAACCCCTACGCCACCAAGGAGGCCTGATGAGCACAGCACTCACCGCCACCCTTCCCGAACCGACCGCTTGCCTTCGCGTCGAGCGCCTCACCCCAGGGGGAAGCGCTCGACGGGAAGGGTGGCGCTCAGTGGAGGACGCCGGCATGAGGAGGGCAACACGATGAGCCGCGCCCTGATCGTCGTCGACGTCCAGAACGACTTCTGCGAAGGGGGGTCTCTGGCCGTGGCGGGCGGCGCGGCGGTCGCGTCCGCCGTCTCGGAGCTGCTGGGCGATGAGCACGGCTACGACCACGTGGTGGCCACCCAGGATCACCACATCGACCCGGGAGCGCACTTCTCCGCGAACCCGGACTACATCGACTCCTGGCCGGTGCACTGCGTGGCGGACACCCCTGGCGCCGACTTTCACCCCAACCTGGTGAACCGGCCCTTCGAGGCGATCTTCACCAAGGGCGAGTACGCCGCCGCCTACTCCGGCTTCGAGGGCGCCGCCGACGGCGAGAGCCTGGCCGAATGGCTCGCCGACCATGAGGTGACCGAGGTCGACGTGGTGGGCATCGCCACCGACTACTGCGTCCGCGCGACCGCGCTGGACGCCGCCGCGGCCGGCCTGAAGACCCGCGTCCTGCTCGACCTGACCGCCGCCGTCGCACCTGACCGCCTGGACGCCACCCTGGCCGACTTCGCCGATGCCGGGGTGGCGATCCCGACCGCCGGATAGCTCTTCGTAACATTCCGGCCCGCCGCGACAACTCCTGGGTGAGGGCGTCGAAAGGCAGGCGGGTCATGAGCGTGATGGCCAGGCAGGTGGTGGCTGTGGAAGAGGAGTTCAGCGCCTACTTCCGATGGCACTACAACTCGGTGGTCCGCTATGTCGAGCGACGGGTCGCCCAACCCGAGGACGCCGCCGAACTCGTCGCGGACGTCTTCCGTGTGGCCTGGCAGCGGTTCGACCCGGCGGACGCCGCATCTCGGGCCTGGCTGTTCCAGGTCGCGCACAACGTCGTCCTCGACCACTACCGGCGCAGTGGCCGCCACCGCGCGCTGATCGCCCGGGCGGTGGACGACGCCGTGTCCCAGGCAGTACCGCCGCCGTCTCCGATCGAACGTGAGAATCCCGTGCTGATGGCACTGGAGCAACTGGACGAGCCAGTCCGCGAGGTGCTCCGGCTGCGCTACTGGGAAGAACTGAGCGTCGCTGAGATCGCGACCGTACTCGAGATCTCGGCCGGCGCCGTCCGGGTCCGCCTGCATCGGGCACGCCGACAACTCAAGCCGCTGCTGGCCAGCGGTTCAGTCCCGAGGAAGGAGCCGTGATGATCGACTTCGCCCAGCGCTTCGCCACTGCCGACCCCGCCACCACGCCACCCGACGCTCCCCTGCCGGAGGAGGCCCTGGCCCTGCTCGATCGAGTGATGACCCCCCGGGCACCGCATGCCCCGGTAGGGGCAGGACGGCCTGTGCCCGTGCGTCCGAGCCCGTTCCGACTCTCCAGCCTGACCATCCTGGTCCCGGCACTGGTACTGGTCACCCTGGCCGCCATGGGCTGGGGATGGTTCAGCTTCGGCGGTGGGCAGGCAGTGGGCAGCGCGGAGGCGACCCCGTCCCCCGCGCCTCCGCTCGAATGGGGCGAGTTCACCACGGAGGGCGCGCTGGTCGCGGCGTCCGAAGCCATCGTCACGGCCACCACCGTCGATCTCGGCATACTCGACGACGGCGGCCTGCGGTACTACATCGCGACCGTGCAGGTGATCAGCGCCGCCAAGGGTGCGTACGAACCCGGGACGCAGTTGGAGGTCGCCTTCCCCGACCCGGGACCCGACGAGGAGAGCTGGCCGCCCGGTCTGAACCGCGGCGAGACAGCACTGCTGTTCCTGACCTACGACGCCACCGCCGCCAACGCCAGCCTGATCAGCCCCACCCAGGGCAGCTACCGGCTCACGGACAGCAGTTCGGGACCAGAACCCCACCCCGGGAACCCACTGATCCTCGACGACACCTTCCTGAACCGGATGAACCTCCGGACAGGCTGAGACCGAACAGGTCTCCCGCCTCACACTCACTGGCCGAACGGGTTGACCACCCGGACACCGAGGCCGGCGAAGTCTCGGGTGTTGCGAGTCACCAGCGTCAGGTTGCGGGCCACGGCGGTGGCCGCGATCAGTCCGTCCACGACCGGGAGCGGGCGGGTCACGCGGAGCCGAGCCCATACCTCGACCACCTTCTGGTCGACATCAACGATGTGTCGCGAGGATGCCTTCCAGCCACCGCTGAGGACCCGGAACCGCGTCCGGGTCTAGCCGTCAAGAGCCCAAGCCCGTAGCGGAGTTCTCCGATCGTCAGCACGCTCACCTCCACCTGATCGGCCGGCACTGCGCTCAGCCACGCCACCACACCGCCATCGGGCACGCGACGTCGGGTTTCGGAGAGCACGTTGGTGTCGAGCAGACAGCCGCTCATCACTCGTCCGCGAAGATCGGACAGTCGGGATCAAGGGTTCGCTCTGGCAACTCCAGGTCGTCCGTTCGCGGACCGGAGAGCAGGAACTCCATGAACGTGAGCGGCGGAGCCCTCCGGAAGTGCAGCGCAGTAATCCATGATGTCGACCACCACGGCCACCGGCTGCCCGTGGCGCGTGATGAACTGCGGCTCGCCGGCCTGGGCCGCGCGAACCACCTCGCTGAAGCGTTGCTTCGCGGACTGGAGTCGCCACGTGGCCATTCTCCGAGGCCACCAAACCGTCTGGACCGTCTAGACAGTCCGCTCGCCCGCTCCGCACACGCCAAACCCCCTTCCGTTATATATCGTTTATCGATATGATCCGATCGAGAAACGATAGGAGGACGATGTGACGAGGTTCTCGATCCTGGCGCTGCGGGCGTTGCTGGTGGTCGGCACGGTCGGCGCGTTGCTGGCTCAGGCGTGGATCTTCCCCAGCATCGCGGCGGACACGGCGTACCGGAATCCGGAGGTGGCCTGGCTGCACTGGCCGGTGCTGCTGTGCGTTGTGCTCGGGCTGGCGGCCATCGAGGTCGCGATCGTGGCGGTGTGGGTGCTGCTTTCCATGGTCGAACGCGACAGCGTGTTCTCGCCCCGGGCGTTCCGGTGGGTGGATGTCATCATCGCTGCGGCCGCAATCGCCACCGGCCTCGCCATCGCGATCTTCGCACTCCTGACCTACGCGCAGGTGACCCCACCGTTCATGGTGCTCCAACTGCTGCCGCTGATCGTCGTCGGGGCCGCCTTCGCGCTGCTGATGACGGTGATGAAGGAGTTGCTGCGCAAGGCGTCGAACCTCGACGCCGAGTTGAGCGAGGTGATCTAGTGGCGATCCTGATCAACCTCGACCTCGAACTCGTGCGCCGGAAGATGACCCTGACCGAGTTGGCCGACCGAGTGGGGATCACGCCGGTGAACCTGTCGATCCTGAAGAACAACCGCGCCAAGGCCATTCGATTCTCCACGCTGGACGCGATCTGCCGCGAACTCGGCTGTCAGCCGGCCGACATCCTCGTCTACATTCCCGACGACGACACGGGTCTCTGACTAGGCAACCGGTTCTGGACGGCGGTCCGTGGTCGGCCGATGACCCAGCCCGACCCGGCCGACCTCAGACCGCGCATGCTCGCCGCATACGGCGAGTCAGACGACGACCTCGACCCCGATTCCGCACATTGACGCCGGATAACGACGTCGGCCGGGGCCGGATAGGCGGTGCCGATGCGCAGATCGTGATGTGGCCCGGCGGGAGCAGCTCCCTGGGCCGCGGGGATGCGCGCGCCTCATCACACGGCCCCTCCCCCGGCTCGAGGCATCCGCCTCCTACCGGCGTCCCATCGCCGCTGCGGGCGGGCAGACGAAGACGTGGCGGCCGGCCCAGCCGACGTCGTTGAGGTAGCGGACGACGATCGCGAGCGCCCGGGGAAGGTTGTTCTCGACGTAGGGGACGCCGTAGGCACGGCAGTGCTCGATGACCATGGCGCGCGCCCGGCGCAGGTGCGGCCGGGGCATCCCGGGGAAGAGGTGGTGCTCGATCTGGAAATTGAGCCCGCCCATCAGTGCGGTCATCCACCAGCCGCCCGTGACATTGCGCGAGGTGAGCACCTGCTTGTCCAGGAAGTCGAGCTTCGCACCGTGTGGGACGATCGGCATGCCCACATGGTTGGGGGCGAAGCTGGCGCCCATGTAGAGGCCGAAGACGGCGAGCTGAACGCCCAGGAAGGCGAACGCCATGCCAACCGGGAGCAGCCAGAACACCAGGCCGAAGTAGGCGGCGAACCGGGCGCCGAGCAAGGCGATTTCGACCGCGCGGCCCTCCAGCCGTCCTGGCTCGAACAGCCGGCGGATCGAGATCTGATGCAGATCGATCCCGACCAGCGGCAGCAGCGGGAAGAAGAGCCAACCCTGGCGCTTCGTCGTCCACGCCTGAATCCCGCGGGCAGCAGCGACGTCCTCAGTGGTGAACGCCACGAAGCCCGGCGTCAGGTCGGGATCTCGCCCCACCTGGTTGGGGTTGCCGTGGTGCCGGGTGTGCTTGGTCATCCACCAGGCGTAGCTGATGCCGACGAAGAAGGTGGCGAGCACCCGTCCGAACCGGTCGTTGGCCTTGCCGGAGGCGAACACCTGCCGGTGGGAGGCCTCGTGCCCCAGGAAGGCGTACTGGGTGAAGACGATCCCCAGCGCCGCGGCGATCAGCAGCTGGTACCAGCTCTCGCCGAGCAGCGCCATGCCGGTGATCCCGGCTGCCAGCGCCAGTGTCAGACCGCCGAACAGCACCCAGTAGAACGCCGGCGTGCGTCTGTTGAGGCCCGCCTCGCGCACCGCTTGCGCCAGTTCGGTGAAGCTGTTGGTGCGGCGCTCCCATTCCAGGCGGGCGGCGGCGACACGGGACGGACGGACGGGTGCAGCGGCTTGGGTGTCCAATGAAGGATCGCTCTCTGGCCGTTCAGACAGAGAACCCCAGCGGTGACCTCGTGAACAGTTGGCGACACTCTAGGGGCAGCGGGGGTGTTTGCAGTCCCTGGCGCGCAAGCGTCTCAGGAACGCTTCTCACAGCCGGGTCCCAGATGGTCATGGCGGGGGTTCTCAGCAGGTCGCTCCGATGCCCAGTTGCAGACTGTCGCGACGATCCCCGGCACGGACGACGAACTCGTAGCAGCCGGGCTCGGGAACCCAGGCGCCCCCGGCGAAGATCAGCCACTCCTCCGATGCGCCGCAGTCCTCGAACGTCAGCGCCGAACTCGGCACGCTCGGCTCGGCTGGACCCCACTCCACGAGGATGCGCTCGGCTTCCTCGGACTGCACCGCGATTTCGACCTCGGAGCCGTCTTTGATGGCGAGCCCGAACTTGGCGAACTGCAGCCCGTCGTAGATCGATCCGGCTTCGCCCCTCCGGCCAAGGTGGGGGTCTGTGGTGGCCGCGACGGCGACAGAGTCACCCACGAATGTCCAGTCGTCGTCGCCGAGTCCCTTCGCGATCCACCCCTCACAGTCCAGCCGAGGGGCCGCGTGCCCGTCGGGGCTGCTCCGGTGTGTGCAACTCGCGCAGAGAAGGAAGACAAGAAGGGCGAATGCCAGCGCCGCGCGCCCTGCACCAGTCTCTCCTACGTTCATCCGACCACTGTTCCGATCAGCAAGCCGGCAGCGGGAGTACCGGCGTCCACACGGTCAACACTCACCAACCCAGTATCGACGAGGAAGCCCGGGCAGGACGAGAGGCCCCGGTCCTCCACCCTCAGCCCGTTCCCGGATCACCAGCGAGCCAGCGCCATCGTCAGCCGACAGCCAAACGGCGCAGAACTCCAGAGGCGCAAGAGATCGAGCGGGCGGCGGTTCGGCTTGATCCCGGACGACAAGGCTTCCTCCGCGTCAGTGGGAGAACGCCGAACAGATCGGATTCCGAGATCGCCTGGCCCGGTCTACAGGCCGGCGCGGCTCAGCGGCGGGGTGGAGAACTCGTTCATCACCCCGGCCAGGCGCAGCGCGCGCTGGTCGACGTAGAGCTCTTCCAGGGTCATCGGCGTACCGTCCGGATGGCTCAGCGGGATGCGCCAGTTGGGGTACTCCTGCCAGGTGCCCGGCTGATTCTGGGTCCGGCGGTCCCCTACCGCATCGGGCAGCGCCGCGCACAACACACGAGCCGGGGTGGCGGCCAGGTACCGGTGCAGAGCGAGCACGATCTGCTCGGTGGTGGGTTCGGGGTCGGCCAGGAAGCCGTGCTCACGCAGGAACGCGATGAAGGCGGCCTGCTCGCGGTCGGCGGATTCCAGCTCCGATTCCAGGGGTTCGGTGAGCAGGCCCAGCTCGGACTGCAGCCGGATGTGATCCTTGGCCAGATAGCCGGCGGTGGGCGGCAGGTCGTGGGTGGTGACCGAAGCCAGGCAGTACTCCCGCCACTGCTCCGGCGGCAACGGGCCGCCGGCCTCGTCCTTCTCGAACCAGGCGATCGAGGTGCCCAGGATGCCGCGTTCCCGCAGGTACTCGCGCACCCAGGGCTCGACCACGCCGAGATCCTCCCCCACGATCAGCGCGCCGGCCCGGTGCGCCTCCAGCGCGAGGATGCCGACCATGGCCTCGTGGTTGTAGCGGACGTAGGTGCCCTTGGTGGGCGGCATCCCCTTCGGGATCCACCACAGCCGGAACAGGCCCATGATGTGATCCACCCGCATCCCGCCGGAGTGCCGCAGCAGACCGGCCACGGTGGTCCGGAAGGGGGCGTAGGAAAGGTCGTCCAGCCGATCCGGGCGCCAGGGCATCTGCCCCCAGTCCTGGCCGGTCTGGTTGAAGTGATCCGGCGGCGCCCCCACCGACACCCCATCGGCGAACAGGTTGCCGTAGGTCCACGCCTCGGCGCTCTGCGCACTCACCCCGACTGCGAGATCGCTCATGATGCCGATCCGCATCCCGGCATCCCGGGCCACCGACTGGGCCGCCCGCAGTTGGACGTCCGCCACCCACTGCAACCACTGGTAGAAGCCGATGTCGCCGGCGTGCTCCTCGGCGAAGGCCGCCACCTCCGGCGCCGCCGGACGATGCAACTCGGCCGGCCACTCCCGCCAGTTCATGCCGTGTTCGGTGACCAGTGCGCACCAGGTCGCAAACTGGGTCAGCGCGCGTCCCTCACGCCGGACGAAGTCGTCGAAGGCCATCCGGCGGGCCGCGGGCAGCCCGGCGTCGTGGATCACCCGCAAGGCGGCGAGCTTGAAGCCCCAGACCGTGTTCCGGTCGATCAGGTTCTCACCGGCCAGCGCCTCGGCCAGCTCGGCCTTGAGCCGCTTGATCCGGGCGCGTCCGGCATCGTCCAGCTGGCCGTACTCGGGCAGCGCCTCGGGGCGGATGTACAAGGGGTTGACGAAGCGACGGCTGGCTGGGAGATAGGGCGAGGGCTCCAGCGGCGGCATCGGCTCGCCGGCGTGCAGCGGGTTGACCAGCAGGTAGCTGGCGAACTGCCGGATCGCCGCCCAGGTCGCCAGGTCACCCAGATCGGTGAGGTCACCGATCCCCCAGGAATCCTCCGAGCGGACGCTGTACAGCTGGACGGCGTACCCCCAGGCCCGCTTCTCCCCCATCGACGCCGGGAACCCCAGGAACCCCGGGCTCACCACCAGGGTGCTCTCGCTCGGCCCGGCAGCGGTGTCGGCATGCAGCCGGTGATAGCCCAGCGGCAGATCGGGTGGCAGCTCGAAGGCGGCCTCCCCGGTCACCCGGCCGTCGATCGTCCGCGGTGGCTCGAAGTGTTCCAGCTGGACGAGGTCGCGCCAGCCCCCCTCCTCAAGCCGCACCCCGACCTTCACCCACTCGCCATCGGGCACGTGCACCAGAACGCGGTGGGAATGACCTTCCCGCACCACCACGCAGGGCGGCAGCACCCGGGTCCAGGGACGGTTGCGCCAGACCGCCAGCGCGGCAGCGGCACGCTCGGGATCGGAGGCGTCGACGTCCATGCTGGCCAGGATCGCCACCATGGTCTCGTCGTCGATCTCGGTCTGGCGCCCCTTCCAGTCCCAGAACTCGGTGGCGATGCCGAAGGCTGCCGCCAGTTCGTACAGAAGCGGGTTGGAAAGAGCCATGCTGGGCGCCTTTTGGTGTGTCGAAGAGCAGAGAGGCCGCAGAGAACGATACCGGCTCGGCCCCGATCCGCCGATCTCCGCCTGCCACACGACCTCATACGGGCGCTGGCTGCTCCACCCTTCGCTCGTCGGACGGCCCGGTCTGGGCGTGGAGGTCTTGGCATCACACCGCTCCTCGCTTCGCTCGTCGAGGCCTCGATCGGATCGCCCTCGATCGAGTCTGGCGCCGCTCGTGACGACGGCCATCGGCGGTTCTGGGCTCAGCGTCCTTCGAAGGACACCAGCAGGCTGCGCAGCGAATCGGCCAATGCGCTGCGGGCCGAGGGCTCCAGGCCGGCCAGCAGGGTGCGCTCGACGGCCAGGAGATCGGCCAGCGCCACGCTCACCCGCGTCCGTCCCGCACCGGTGAGGCGAACCAGCACGCCACGCCGGTCGGCGGCGTTCGGCTGGCGCTGGACCAGGCCCTTCTCCTCCAGCCGGTCGATGCGGTTGGTCATGGTGGCCGAGGTGGAAAGGGTCTGCCGGGTGAGTTCTCCGGGCGAAAGCTCGTAGGGCGGGCCTTCACGGCGCAGCGCGGCGAGCACATCGAACTCCCACACCTCCAGATCATGGGCGGCGAAGGCCTCGCGGCGGGCCAGGTCGAGGTGGCGGGCCAGCCGGCTCACCCGCGACAGCACCTGCATGGGAGAGACATCCAGTTCGGGCGATTCGCGGCGCCAGGCCTCGACGATCGCATCGACTTCATCTGACACGATTCCCTCCAATCTCTCGACATCAAACTAACACCGCACCCTCCGCCACGGAACGCGCACCCCTCCGGTAAGTCGCCGGATCTCCGCCACCTTCCGCCATCTACGCGTCCTGTCGGCAGATGCGTCGGCCGGCCGCCCTCCGTGACGAAAGGTGAACACCCAGAGCCGGGGCCGAGCGCCGACGTCCTAGGATGGACGGCGCACCGTACCGGAAGGAACAACCATGACCGAGCAACCGGGCACGGCCACCATCCTCGACGAACGCACCGAGGAGCGGACCGAGTACCGCCTCGACGAGGGCGATCATGAGCGGTTCTCGCACTACGTCGACAAGAGCAAGCTGACCGAGGCGATGGTGATGGGCACCCCCGTGATCGCGTTGTGCGGCAAGGTGTGGGTGCCTTCGCGCAACCCCGACCGGTACCCGGTCTGCCCGGAGTGCAAGGAGATCTGGCAGTCACTACGCCCCGGGGGCGAGAGCTAGGAGCCTGTTGCCACCGGCACGTCATCGATGGTCTCGACCCTTCGACAAGCTCAGGACGGACAAGCTCGACCGTCGGTAATCAGCGCCTCCCCAGGGCTCAGTGGGCCGGCAGGACTTCCAGCCGGGGGTACTCCGGCTTCCACATCCGCTGGTAGATGTCGTTGACCGGATCCTGCAGCGGCCGACGGGCGTAGCCCTGCTGCACCGCGCATTCGGCAACCGCCCTCGCGACGGTGGCCGACACCAGCCGGAGGTCGCTCATCGAGGGCAGCAGGGAGGCGCCGGGCCGATACTGGTTGGCCAGTCCGGCCAGTGCCACCGCCGCGGCGTAGATCATCTCGTCGCTCACCTGGCTGGCCTGCACCACCGACACTCCCAGGCCCAGGCCCGGGAAGATCAGAGCGTTGTTCGCCTGCGCGATGGTGTGATAGACCTCGCCGTGCTTGATGGTGCCGAAGGGACTGCCAGTGGCGATCAGCGCGTGTCCGTCGGTCCATTCCAGCAGGTCGGCGGGGTGTGCCTCGATCCGGGTGGTCGGGTTCGACAGCGGCATTATGATCGGGTTCTCACAGCCCGCCGCCATGGTGCGCACCACCTCTTCGGTGAAGGCGCCGTGCTGGGCCGAGGTGCCGATCAGCATGGTCGGCCGCACCTGCCGCACCGCCTCCAGCAGGCTGATCCGAGCGGGATCGCGCACCTCCCAGCCGGCCAGTTCCTCGCGGCCGCGGGCGTAGGGCAGCTGGAAGTCGCGCACTCCTTCGGAGTCCTCCGCGATCAGCCCGCGGCTGTTGAAGGCGTAGAACTGGTCGTATGCCTGCTCGGCGGGGACGCCCTCGCGGGCGATCGCGTCGCGGATGATGTCGGCAACCCCGACCCCGGCCGTCCCCGCGCCGTAGACCAGGATGCGGTGCTCGGAGAGCGGCACCCCGCTGTTCCTGACGGCGGCCAGCACCGCGGACAGCACCACCGCGGCGGTGCCCTGGATGTCGTCGTTGAAGGTGCAGATCCGCTCCTTGTAGCGGTTCAGCAGCCGGTGGGCATTGCCGGGCCCGAAGTCCTCCCAGTGCAGCATGGCGTTCGGGAAGAGCTTGGTCACGGCGGCCACGAAGGCCTCGATGAACTCGTCGTAGCGCTCGCCGCGCACCCGGGCGTGACGTTCGCCGAGGTAGACGTCGCTGTGCAGCAGGCCGAGGTTGTCGGTGCCGACATCGAGCACCACCGGAATCGCCCGCCGCGGATGGATGCCCGCGGCCGCGGTGTAGAGCGCCAGCTTCCCGACCGCGATCTGCACCCCACCGATGCCCTGGTCGCCGATCCCGAGAATCCCCTCGGAATCGGTGGCGACGACCAGATCGACGTCCTCGGCCTCCAGCTCGAAGTCGATCAGGGACTGCTCGATCAACTCGGGGTGATCGATCGACAGGAAGACCGCCCGGGAGCCGTGGTACTCATGGCTGAACCGCTCGATCGCCTCGCCGATGGTCGGGGTGTAGACGATCGGCATCATCTCTTCGAGATGCTCGCTGAGCAGCCGGTAGAACAGCACCTCGTTGCGGTCGCGCAGTTGCGAGAGCTGAATGAACTTGGCCAGCGGCGAGGGGGAACGGCTGTACTGGGCGTACACCCGGCGCAGTTGCTCCTCGATCGTGGTCACCCGGTTCGGCAACAGCCCGGCGAGGCCGAGCTCCGCACGCTCCTCGAGGGTGAAGGCGGTGCCCCGGTTGGCCATCGGATGGACGAGGACCAGTCGTCCGCGTGCCTGGAGCGTGAGCGTCACGTTCCGCGTGCTGGTATCCAGGTCGAAGCCGTTCTGCCGCATGTCTCTCCCTCTCCGGCCGGGTTCCGAGCCTAGTCCTAGGAAGGTGTTGAGCAGTGCCGTACCGGGCGAAGACCCGCCGGAAGTGTGATGACCCGCACCCGAGGGCCATCCTGGACGCGCGGACCAAATCAGGCGCCGTGCCAGCGCGCACCGCGGACCCGACGACGTGGCGCGTCTACTCGCGTTCACGGAGGAAGGTGGCGCAGCGCCGGCCGGGACATGATGCTCAGCAGTCTCCTAAGATGGGGCGCTATGGCAACCAAGACTCTGCTGGTGCTGCGGCACGCGAAGTCGTCGTGGCGGACGCCGGATCTCGACATCCGCCGTCCGCTGGCCGAGCGTGGCGTACAGGACGCCCGGGTGGCGGGAGAGATCCTCTCGGGGTACCACCTCGATGTCGTGCTGTGCTCATCGGCCACCCGGGCGCGGCAGACCTGGGAGAACGCCGAGGCGGGCGGGGCCTCCTGCGAGGACGTCCGCTACACCGAGGCGATCTATCACGCCTGGACGGACGAACTGCTGGACGAGGTGCGTGAGCTCGAGGAGAGCGTCCCCACCGCGCTGCTGATCGGTCACCAGCCCACCCTGAGCGATCTGGTGCTGAGCCTGGCCAAGCCCTCGCCGCTGGCCGACAGCGTCGCCGAACGATTCCCCACCGCTGCGCTGGCGGTGCTGTCCTACCGCGGTGCCTGGCGGACGCTGGGAGCCGGGAAGGCAACCCTGCAACGCTACGAGATCCCCCGCGGCTGACCGAATCGGGGACCGGCGGGCTCCGGCCTTGCGCGGACGATCGACCAGCCGGGGCATCACCGCCGCGGCGACCCCGATTTGTGAACGCAGGCACTGCCCCCTACCGTCTTGATCGTGCGCTCACCCTCGTTGCGGCTGTCCCTGATCGGACTCCTCTGTCTGGTGCTCGGCGGGTTCGGGCTGCCGGCGATCGCACTCGCGGATCCCGTGGATGCCACGGCGACCCCGGCGAGCGCGCCCAGCTCGTCAGCGGCCGAGGCGCCGGCACCATCGCCCAGTGACTCGGCGTCCCCGAGCCAGGCCCCTTCGCCCACGCCGAGCCAGGCTCCTTCGCCCACGCCGAGCGAGATCCCGACGCAAAGCCCCACCCCGACACCCACTCAAACGCCGACGCCCGCTCCGACGCCTACTCCGGACTGCCGCGGCGCCAGGGACACCCGGAAGACGAGCCAGGCCAAGCGCAAGCCGTTCACCGTGTGCGGGATAGCGGTCGTCTCGAAGAAGCACCGGATCACCTCGGGTCACAAGCCCGGACTCGTCACCGTTCGCGGAGTGCGGCTCTCGGGACTCTCCAAGGCACGCCTGGCCGCACCGGCCGCCCGGGCGCTGGAGGCGATGGCCAAGGAGGCACGCCGGAAGGGTCATGTTCTCGTGATCCGCTCGGCCTACCGCTCCTACGCCACTCAGCGTGCGATCTACCGTCCCGGCATGAAGCTCACCGCTCCGCCGGGAGCCAGCGAGCATCAGCTCGGGCTGGCCGTCGATCTCGCGGTCTACCGTAAGGGACGGGTGATCCGCGGCTACGGCTTCGGCAGCTCCTCCGCCGGACGATGGGTGCGCCAGAACGCGGCGCGCTTCGGGTTCATCCTGCGCTACCCGAACGGCAAGCAGAAGATCACCGGCATCCCCCATGAGCCATGGCACTACCGCTGGATCGGCGTCGAGCACGCCACCCGGATGAAGCCCGGACAGACCTTGGAGCAGTACCTGAAGGTGAGTTGAGCGAGCACCGACACCGGCGCGCTGCGACGCGGCTCTCGACCGTCCCGAGGGACACGGATTGATCGATGCTCTGCTGGGCGGCTTCCGTACGCCCACTTTGTTGCCGGCGGCCACGAAACCCGGGTCCCCGCCGAGCGGCGGGACCCCGAGGTCTCAGTAGCGGTAGCTGTCCGGCTTGTACGGTCCCTCGACCGGGACGCCGAGGTAGGCGGCCTGCTGCTCGGTCAGGGTGGTGAGCTTCACCCCGAGGGAGTCCAGGTGCAGCCGGGCGACCTCCTCGTCCAGTTGCTTGGGCAGGGTGTAGACCCCGATCGGGTACTGCTCGGGCGTGGTGAAGAGCTCCATCTGGGCCAGTACCTGGTTGGTGAACGAGTTGCTCATCACGAAGCTGGGGTGGCCGGTGGCGTTGCCCAGGTTCATCAGGCGGCCCTCGCTCAGCACGATGATCGACCGGCCTCCCGGCATGGTCCAGGCGTCCACCTGCGGCTTGATCGTCGTCCGGGTCACACCGGGCAGCTTCGCCAGCCCGGCCAGATCGATCTCGTTGTCGAAGTGCCCGACGTTGCCGACGATCGCCTGGTGCTTCATCCGGGTGAGCTGCTCGGCCGTGATCACGTTCACGCAGCCGGTGGTGGTGATGAAGATGTCCGCGGTGGCCAGGGACTCCTCGACGGTCGTGACCTGGTACCCGTCCATCGCGGCCTGCAGCGCGCAGATCGGATCGATCTCGGCCACCAGCACGCGGGCACCCTGGCCGGCCAGCGCTGCCGCGGTGCCCTTTCCGACGTCGCCATAGCCGATCACCATCGCGACCTTGCCGCCGATCAGCACGTCGGTGGCCCGGTTGATGCCGTCGATCACGGAGTGGCGGATGCCGTACTTGTTGTCGAACTTGCTCTTGGTGACCGAGTCGTTGACGTTGATCGCCGGGAACAGCAGCGTCCCGTTCGATGCCCGCTCGTAGAGACGGTGGACACCGGTCGTGGTCTCCTCGGTGACGCCGAAGACCTCCTGCGCGACCCGCTGCCAGTCGGTGGTGGAGTTGCGCAGCGTCTCCAGGACCACCCGGTATTCGGCGGAATCCCCGTCGGCGGCGGGCGGGACGACACCCGCCTTGGCGAACTCGACGCCCAGATGGACCAGCAGCGTGGCATCGCCGCCGTCGTCCAGGATCAGGTTCGGCGGCTGCCCGTTGAAGTCGAAGAGCTGCTCGGTGCACCACCAGTACTCCTCCAGGCTCTCGCCCTTCCAGGCGAAGACCGGGACGCCGGCGGGCGCGTCGGGCGTGCCGGCGCCGACCACGATCGCGGCGGCGGCGTGATCCTGGGTGGAGAAGATGTTGCAGGACGCCCAGCGCACGTCGGCACCCAGCGCGACCAGGGTCTCGATCAGCACCGCGGTCTGGATGGTCATGTGCAGCGAGCCGGCGATCCGGGCGCCCGCCAGCGGTTTGGCCGCCCCGAAGCGGGCCCGCATGGCCATCAGGCCCGGCATCTCATGCTCGGCCAGGGCGATCTCGGTGCGGCCGAAGGCGGCCAGGTTCAGGTCAGCGACACGGTACTCCACAAGGCGTCAGCCTACCGGGCCGCCTTCCGCGGCAGCGACTCCCTCGGCGACCACCAGATCCTGCCAGGACATACCGACCGTCTTGAAGACATTGGGACGATCGGTGGCCCGGCCGGCCCGGCCGGTCACCACCTGGCTGATGGTGACCAGATCGGAAGCGGCGAGCGTACGGTCGGCGATCGCCAGGATGACGTCGCCGGCCTCCCGCAGCGCGGTGTCGACGTCCTCGACCACCACCTGGGCGCGTCCCATCAGAGTGGCGTCGAGCTCGCGACGCTCGGGTTCGTGGGAGCCGATCGCCACCACGCAGGCGCCATCGCGCACCAGTGCGCCGTCGAACAGCGGCGTGGGTGCCGAGGTGCAGCACAGGATGAGATCGGCCGCGGCGACCGCTTGGCCGACCTCGTCCGCGGCGAGCGCGGAACTCGGCAACCCGATCCCAGTGGCCGCCTCCGCGGCTGCCGGCGCCTGACCGTCCACCGAGTAGAACCGGCAGCGCCCTGGCTGCCTGATCTCGAGCAGAGCACGGGCATGACCCAGCGCCTGCGGTCCGCTGCCGAAGATCACCGCCTCGTCGACCACGGCTGGCGCGAGCGCGTCCACCCCTACCATCGACATCCCGGGGGTGCGCAGCGCGGTGAGCGCCGAACCGTCCAGCAGCACCGAGGGGGTGAGCGTGGCTGCGTCCATCAGGATGTACCAGGCCTGGATCCGCGGCAGCCCCCGGGCGGGATTGTCGGGAGCGACCGAGAGCACCTTGACCCCGACCGCGTCCACGGTCTGGGAGGGCATGATCAGCAGCTGGCCGGCCCCCAGCTGAGGACCGGAGCGCGGCGGATCGCCGGCGGGATCGAAGCCTCCGGCGAGCGCCTGCTGCAGCAGCCGCCGGGCGGCGTCCGGCGAGACCCGTCGCTGGACCTCGTCGGCGCCGATCCACTCAGGCGTGATCATGTTCTTCCGCGATAGCCACGTGCTTGGCCAGGTAGGCCGCGACGAAGGAGATGGCGCACACCACCGCCATGTAGATCGCCACCGGCACCCAGCTGCCGCTGAAGGCCGCGACCAGGGCGAGCGCGATCATCGGCGCGGTGCCGGAGAACAGCGCCGAGCCGATCTGATAGCCCAGGGTGATGCCGGTGTAGCGCACCTCGGCCGTGAAGGTCTCCGACATCATCGTGCCCAGCGTCGCGGTGACCGGCGCCCAGGCGATACCGAGGCCAAGCACCGATGCCAGGATCAGCAGCGGCACCTGACCGGTCTCGACCAGCATGAAGTAGACGAACCCGACCGCCGCCAGCGCGACGACGCCGACCATGTACATCGGACGCCGTCCGGTGGTGTCCGACCACCGGCCGAAGAAGGGCACCACGATGGTGGCGACCAGCGCGCCCAGCAGGACGGCGGTGAGCGCGTCGCCGCGGCTGAAGTTCAGCGTGTCCGGGTTCGTGGCGTAGGCGACGATGAAGGTGACGAAGATGTAGAAGGGAGCGGTCTCGGCGGCCTTGGTGCCGATCGCGATCAGCACGGCCCGCCAGTGCTTGGTGAGCGCGGCGACCAGCGGCACCTTCTCGACCCTGTCCTGCTTCTTCATGGCCTTGAAGGCGGGGGTCTCGTCCAGGCCCTTGCGGATCCACAGCCCGATGAACACCAGCACGATCGAGGCGACGAACGGAACCCGCCAGCCCCACGACTCGAACTGCTCGTTGGGCAGCAGGTTGGCCAGCAACACGGCACCGTTGCCCATCAGCAGGCCGATCGTGACACCGATCTGCGGGATCGAGCCGAAGAAGCCCCGGCGCTCCTTGGGCGCGTACTCATAGGCCAGCAGCAGGGCGCCGCCCCACTCGCCGCCGATGGCCAGGCCCTGGATGATCCGGAAGGTGTAGAGCAGGATCGGGGCGGCCATGCCGATCTGGGCGTAGGTGGGCAGCAGGCCGATCGCCACCGTACCCAGGCCCATGATGGTGAGAGTGGCCACCAGGGTGACCTTGCGTCCGATCCGGTCGCCGATGTGAGCGAAGATCGCGCCACCGAAGGGACGTACGACGAAGGTGAGCAGGTTGCCCAGATAGGCCAGCATCAACGCGAGGAAGGCGTCGTCGACGCCGAAGAACTGCTTGTTGAAGATGATCGGCGCGACCGTCGCGTAGAGCAGGAAGTCGTACCACTCGATGGCACTGCCCGAGAGAGACCCGATCAGCACTCGCCGGTTGGTGACCGTCTTCGGTTCGGCGGCCGGCGCGATGTCTTGTGACATGGCTTCCTCTCATGGGCAATCCTGCGTAACAGGCGTCAGCTTAGGAAGGAAGCACCCGGCCGCGTGACGTTTTCGTTATATTTCGGGCGCCGAGGCGCACCCGCCGGCACGGCGGTGGATCGGCCTGCGGTCGACTCCGGTCAGGGACGCTGGGTGGCGGCCGTGTCGATGTCGGGTTCGAGGTAGAGCGCCGTGACCTGGGGCTCGGCGGCCCGGATCGTCGCCTCCGCGGCGTTGATCACCTCGGCGACCCGGGTTGCCGAGTCGGTGGGCTCCACCGCGATCTTGGCGGCGACCAGCACCTCTTCGGGTCCCAGGTGAAGGGTCTTGAGGTGAATCACCCGGTTCACGCCGTCCGTCGAGGCCAGCGCCTCGCGGATCCGTCCGACCGCCTCCGGCGAGGCCGCCTCGCCCAGCAGCAGGCTCTTGGTCTCCACGGCCAGGGTGACCGCGACCGCGATCAGCAGCAGGCCGATCAGGCCGGTGCCCACCACGTCCCAGATCCCGTTGTGGGTGAGCAGCGTCATTCCGACGCCGCCGAGGGCGAAGATCAGGCCGAGCAGCGCTGCCGCGTCCTCCAGCAGGACCACCGGGAGCTCGGGTGACTTCGCGGTGCGGACGAACCGGCTCCAGCTCTGCTTGCCCTTGGCCGGGATGGATTCGCGGATCGCGGTGCGGAAGGAAAGGCTCTCGGCGATGATCGCCCCGATCAGGACGACCAGCGGCACCCACCACCACGACCCCTCCAGCAGTTCGTTGGGGTGGCCCGCGACGATCTCCTCGTACTTGTGGAAGGCCTCGTACAGCGCGAACAGCCCGCCCAGGCTGAACAGGATGATCGATACCAGGAAGGCGCTGATGTAGCGCTCGCGTCCGTAGCCGAAGGGATGCTCCTCGGTCGCGGCGCGCTTCGCCTGGCGTCCGCCCCACAGCAGCAGCGCCTGGTTGCCGGTGTCGGCCACCGAGTGCACCGCCTCGGCCAGCATGGACGACGCTCCGGTCAGCGCCCAGGCGCCGAACTTCATCACCGCGATGAAGCCGTTGGCCGCCATCGCCGCGACCACTGCGCGGGTACCTCCATGTGAGCTCACGGCGCAGATTCTGCCAGCCCGGCAGCTCCGGGCACCGCGATTCGACCTTCGGACAGCCCGCTCGTCGACAGTCGGCGCCGGTCTAGCCTTCGGGGCGGCCGAGTCCGATCCTCAGGTAGGCGGCGGCGAACAGCCCCTGCTGCAGGACCGCCGCGTAGCGTTCGATCTCACTGCCGTGGTCGTGGACGATCCGGCAGACCGTCACCTCGCGCAGGCCGGCGAGCCGCTCCAACCGGAGCCGCTCCTCGGCAGCCGACTCGTCGTCCAGCCCGTCGTCGATCAGCACCAATCCCGGACGCAGTTCGGGCGAGACGTCCTCGAACGGGTCGGCGAAGGGATCCCGCGGCAGCACCGCGTCCACCAGGGGCTCCAGCGCACCGGCATCGGCCGACAGCACCACCCGGCCCGACGCCGCACGCAGCGCCTCGGAGATCCGGCGGCTGGCTCGCGCGGCCAGGATCGAGCCGCCCCAGACCAGCGGCTGGGCATCGGCCAGGGCCAGGGCGGCCGCCTTGGCCGGGTTCGCGGTGACATCCAGGGCGTAGGACGAGCGCTCGGCCACCTGATCCATCACCGCGGCGAGTTGCTCGGCGTCAACCGCGGGGCCCAGCCCGAGCCGGTGCAGCGCCCCGAGGGTGACGATCGCGGCGGCGAACGGGTCCTGCGCGCTGGTCGGCAACAGGGTGGTCGCCGAGGAGGCGGACTGCCGGGCCAGCGGCGAGTCCGGCGGGCAGGCGACCAGAAGCCGGGAACCGCGCCGGACCGCCTCGAAGGCGGCCGCGCAGGATTCCCTGCTGCCCCAGCCCATCACCACCACCACGTCCAGCGGCCCCACCCAGCCGGGCAGCCCCAGCCGCGGCCAGGCCAGGAACGGCACCGGGCAGATTGGCTCCAGCACGGCGCGCAGCAGCCGGGCCTCCGGCCCGAAGGCGATCACCGCGCGGGGGCGTCCCTCCGCCTCCAGCGCCGCGACGGCGTGAGCGGCGAGCGCCGCCTCGCGTCGTACCCGCGCGCCGGCCTCAGCCAGCGGACGCAGGCTTGAGTCGGCCTGGCGCAGAGACTCGGGATCGGCCAGCCGGGAGTCGTCGAAGTACATCGTGAGCCCTACCGGGCGGACGGGCGGCGGGCCTCGTCCACCAGCAGCACCGGGATACCGTCACGCACCGGGTAGGCCAGCGCGCAGTCGGCAGAGGTGCACAGCAGTTCGGAGGCCTCGTAGTCCCAGGCCAGTCTGGTGTGGCAGGAGGGGCACACCAGGATCTCCAGAACGTCGGCGGGCAGTTCGGTCATCGTTCTCCTCTGATGATCGCCAGGGCGCGGTCGCGCAACCTGGTCATGGTGGGTTCGTCACGGGCTTCGACGTTCAGCCGCAGCAGCGGCTCGGTATTGGACGATCGGACGCTCACCTGCCAGCCGTCGCCACGGGCCAGCAGGCCGTCGGTCCAGTCGATCTGGTAGGCCTCGAAGCCGTCCGCCACGGCGGCCATGGTCGCGGAGGGATCGGCGACGGTGCTGTTGAGCTCACCCGAGGCGGGATAGCCGGGCACGGTCGCGGCCAGCGCGGAGGCGGGCTGGTCGCCGTGCCCGACCAGGGAGAGGACGTGCAGCGCGGCGAGCATCCCGGTGTCGGCACCCCAGAAGTCGCGGAAGTAGTAGTGGCCGGAATGCTCCCCGCCGAAGACCGCCCCGTGCTCGGCCATCAGCGCCTTGAGCTTGGTGTGCCCGACCGGTCCGACCACGATCCGGCCGCCGGCCTCGATCACCACCTCGCTCACGGCAGCGGAGGTCACCGTGTTGATCACGATCGCCGCCCCCGGTTCGCGGGCCAGCGCCGACCGGGCGATCAGCGCGGTCACCACCGACGGGTCGATCACCTCGCCCCGCTCGTCGATCAGGAAGCAGCGATCGGCATCCCCGTCGAAGACCAGCGCCAGGTCGGCGCGGTGCTCGAGCACTGCGCGCTGAGCGTCCACCAGGTTGGCGGGTTCCAGCGGGTTCGGCGGATGGTTGGGGAAGCTGCCGTCGAGTTCCAGGTACAGCCCGATCAGTTCCAGCCCGAGCGGGCCCAGCACGGCGGGGGTGATGTGCCCCGCCATGCCGTTGCCGGCGTCCACCACCACCTTCAGCGGACGCAGCCCGCTCAGATCGACCAGTGAGTGCAGATAGGCGGCGTAGTCGGCCAGCGTGTCCTGCTCGCGCGGGGTGCCAGGGACGGCGGCGGACGGCAGGTCGGCAGCGCTCAACTCGCGGATCCGCGCCATCAGCTCCGGCGTGATCGGGGCGGCGTACGGCAGGCAGAACTTCACGCCGTTGTAGTCGCCCGGATTGTGCGAGGCGGTGAACTGGACGGCCGGCAGCCCACTCGCGCCCGAGGCGTACCAGACCTGATCGGTACTGGCCAGGCCGATGTCGATCACGCTCGCACCGAGCCGCATCGCACCCTCGGCGAAGGCCCGGCTGAACTCGCCACCGCCGTCGCGCATGTCCCGGCCGAGCAGGAACTCGCCTCCCTCGAGCTGGAAGGCCGCGGCGAAGGCGGCACCCAGCGCACGGGCTCCCTCGGCGTCCCATTCGGGGTATTCGCCGGCGACGACCCCTCGAATGTCATTGGCCTTGAAGATCTGCGGTTGCAGCATGGGCTAAGCGTAGGCCCTACGCCAGCGCAGGGCGGATGCACCCAAGCGGGGACGGTGCAGGACTGCGGAGCCCCGCCATGCACCACCCGGCCCGCTCACCAGCAGCAGAAGCCGCCGTCCACCAGCAGATCGACACCGGTCACGAAGGATGCCGCCGGGCTGAGCAGGAACAGCGCCGGGCCGGCGATCTCGACCGGATCCGCCAAGCGCCCGATCGGGGTGGACGCCGCGAACTCCACAGCCTGCTCAGCGACTTCCGGACGCTTGTTCATCGGCGTCCAGGTGTAGCCGGGGCTGATCGAGTTGACTCGCACGCCGTCCCGGATCCATTCCACCGCGAGCGACCTGGTCAGGTGGATGACCGCCGCCTTCGCACTGTTGTAGTGCACCTGGGTGAGACCACGGTTGGCGATGCTGCCTGACATCGACGCGATATTCACGATCGCACCTCGGCCGTGCCCGAGCATCGCCCTCCCCTCCGCCTGACAGGCCAGGAACACTCCGGTGGCATCCACGTCGTACATCCGCTGCCACTGGGCGAGGCTCATCTCGGTCGCGGGCGCGGCATTGGCGATTCCGGCCGCGTTGACCGCCAGGGAGAGCGGACCGAACCGGCCCTCCACCTCAGCCACCGCCCGAGAGGCGTCGTCCGCGCTCGTCACGTCCCACGCGATCGCCACACCCTCACCGCCCACCTCACCGATCTGAGCGAGGGTCTCGTCCATGCGGCTGGTGGCCAGATCGGCACAGCCGACCTTGGCACCGGCTTCCGCCAGCGCCACCGCGATGGCCTGCCCGATTCCGCTGGCGGCACCCGTCACGACGGCGACATCGCCGTCGATGCTTGTGTTCAGGAATCTCATTCGTCCTTACCTTCTTGTCTGAATGACCTAGTGGGTGGCCAGATGCATGACGCGCTCGGCGGTGGCTTCGTCCCGAGGAAGGATGCCCCGGCTCTCTCCACGGCTGAGCACCATCACCCGATGTGAGAGGCCAAGCACCTCCTCGAGGTCGGACGAGACCACGATCACCGCGACCCCCTCCCTGCTCAAGCCGGCGATGACTTCATAGATCGCGGCTCGTGCTCCGACATCGATCCCACGGGTCGGTTCGTCCAGCACCACCACGCGCGGTGAACGTGCTAGCCACTTGCCCAGCACCACCTTCTGCTGATTCCCGCCGGACAGCGTGCCCACGGGCCACTCGGCCTTGCCCTTCACCCCCATCTCGGCGATCGCCGCTTGAGTGAACGGCTTCGTCCGGCTTGGCAGGACCCAGCCAGCGGCACTGGACACGCGGTCGAAGTTGGGCAGGACCAGATTGTCGTGGATTGTCATCGGCACGATCACGCCCTGCTGCTTGCGGTCCTCCGGGATCATGACCAAGCCCTTCGCAACGGCGGCGGCCACCGAGTGGGCCCGCACGCCACCGCCGGCGACCGTGACGGCCCCGTGAGCGGAAGGATCCGCTCCCGCGATCGCACGCACCAGTTCAGTGCGACCGGCGCCGACAAGGCCGGCGATGCCGAACACTTCGCCGGCGTGAACGTCGAAGTCGATGTCGCGTACAAAACCACCCGCGGCACTCAACCCGCGCACCGAAAGGACGATCTCCTCGCGCGGCGACTCGACCGGCGGGAAGAGCCGCTCCACCGAGCGTCCGACCATCTCCGCGACGAGTTGCTCGGTCGGCACATCAGCGCGATCGTGACTGGCAACCCACTCACCGTCCCGCAGCACGACGATCCGAGTGGCGATCTTCGCGATCTCAGCCAGCCGGTGACTGACATAGATGAAGGAGACGCCCTCACGTTGCAGCTGCCGGACACAGTCGAAGAGCGCCTCGGTCTCGTCATCACCCAGGGCGGCTGTCGGCTCGTCCAGAATGAGCAACCGCGTGTCCATCAGCAGCGCCCGGGCGATCTCCACCTGTTGCTGGCCAGCAACACTGAGTTCGCGCACCAGTGTGCTCATCGGACGTTCGAAGCCAAGCTCGGCGAGCTTGGCACGCGCCGCATCCGACATCGCCTTCTGGTCGAGCCGGCCAGCCTTCATCGGCCATCGCCCGACGAAGCAGTTCTCGGCGACCGTGAGATCGGGGAGCAACTGCATCTCCTGGTGAATCATGCCAATCCCGTTGCCGATTGCGTCCGCCGGACCGCCGGGCTCGTAGGGCTTGCCCAGCCAGGTCATCACCCCTGCGGTAGGTGCCTGAACTCCAGCGATGATCTTGGCCAGAGTCGACTTGCCGGCTCCGTTCTCGCCCAAGAGGGCGACCACTTCACCGGGGTAGATGTCCAGGTCCACGCTGTCGAGGGCCAGCGTCCCCGGAAAGCGCATGACCGCACCTCGCACGGTCAGGATGGGTTCCGCCTGCTGCTCGTTCATCTCGCTCCTTTGCGCTTGGCCCCGTTCGATCTCGACGATCGTGAGCCAGGGTGGTGGGTGGGCGCCACGGCGTGCCGGACGCCCACCCGGTTCGATCACGGGTGCTGTTCGATGAACGGGCCCACGTTCTCCTTGGTGGTCAGTTCACCTGGCTGCAACTGCTCGGCCGGCAGTTGCTCTCCCGCGATGAGCTTCAGTGCTGACTCCAACGCCAGTTGCCCCATGTACTGGGTCTTCTGAGTCATCGTTGCGGCGAGCACGCCGTCCCGAACGGCCTCCAGGCCCGCCGTATCCCCGTCGAAGCCAACGATCAGGATGTCCGTGCGATTGGCCTGACGGGCAGCCTGAGCGGCGCCGAGCGCGAGCGCGTCGGCCCGACCGAAGATGATGTTGATCTCGGGGTGAGCCTGCAACATGTCCTGGGCGATGTCATGACCTTCGTCCTGATGCCAGCCCTCAGAGGCCTGTCGGGCCACCTCGACGATATTGCTGCCGGCCAGCCCGGCCTTGAAGCCCTCGTCCCGCGCAAGTTCGGGAGTGGTGCCGATCTGGCCCTGGATGACGCCCAGCTTGCCTTCACCATTGGTCTGCTCAACCACCCACTCGGCCAGCTCCTTCGCAGCGGCGACCGAATCTGTGGCAATGAAGGTGTCTCCTGGGGCGCCGTCGGGGTTGCGGTCGACGGTCACCACGGGGATGTTGTTGGCTTTCGCCTCGCGAACCGGGACCGTTGCCGCGGTGGCGCCGGCCGGGATGTAGATCAGCGCATCGACCTCTTGGGTGATCAGATCCTGGATCTGGCTCACCTGCTTCTCCGAGTCACCGCCTGCGTCGGCGACGACCACCTTGACGTTCTGCTCGGCCGCAGCGGCCTCGACCGACTGACGGATCTGGTTGAAGAAGTTGGCCTGCAGATTGGCTACTGCCAGACCGATGGTCTTCTGGTCGCCACCAGCGGTGTTGTCACCTCCGGGTGCGGCTGGGGTGTTGCTGCCACAGGCGGCCAGCGATGCCAGGGCTACCGCGGCGGTGACCGCCAGCAGCCGTTTCGTGGACGTACGCATATCGAATTACTCCTTTGTGATTGGTTGCCGGGATTGGCAGGTTTCGGTGTGGAACCAGGTGTTCCACGGGGACTACTGCTTGCGCCGAAGCGCATCGCCCATCACCGCGAGAGCGATGACGAGGCCGATCAGGATGGACTGGATGAAGGGGGAGACACCGAGCAGGTTCAGTCCGTTGCGCAGCAAGCCGATGATCAGGACGCCGATGATCGTCCCCTGCACCCGGCCGATGCCGCCGCTCAGGCTCGCGCCTCCGATGACCACAGCTGCGATCGTGTCGAGTTCGATTCCGGTGCCCGCGCTGGGCTGGGATGAATCCAGCCGGGTCGCCAGGACGATTCCCGCAAGACCAGCCAGCGCACCACCGATCAGGTAGACACTCAACGTGATCCGCCTGACGTTGATGCCGGACAGCCGGGCGACCTCCTGGCCGCCGCCGATGGCGTAGACCGAGCGTCCCGAGGGCCGGTAGCGCAACACCAACCAGCCGATGACATAGACGACGATCAGCGCGATGGAGGTGACCGTGAGGAAGCCGAAATAGCGCGTGGAGGACAGCGAGAAGAACCAATCCGGGTAACCCACGATCTGCTCACCGTCGGTGATCAAGTTGGCGAGCCCGCGAGCGATCGACATCATCGCCAGGGTCGCGATGAACGGTGGCAGCTTGGCCATCGTGACACCGATCCCGTTCAGGGCGCCCGCGATCGCGCCGACGACGATAGCCGCGATCATGGCCAGCCACAGCGGCCAACCACCATCGTGGGAAAGCCAGCCCAGCACCATCGTGCACAGGGCCAGCACCGAGCCGACGGACAGGTCGATACCACCGGTGATGATGATGGCCGTCGCACCCAGCGCCAGGATCCCCAGCACGGTGACCTGATCGACAACGTTGAGCAGATTCCGGGTCGTGAGAAAGTTCGGCGCAGTGAGGGAGAGCACGACAATCAACAGGATGAGCCCGGCAAAGGCACCACCGGTACCCGAGAGTGCCCGCCTGATTCGAAGGCCGACGGCGGCTGGTGCTCCCGCGGTGATCGCATTGTTAGTCATCACAAGACTCCTTTGTCAGACCGGAGAACCGGTCAGTTCATGAACATGCCGCCATCGACATTGAGTGCTTGGCCGGTGATGTAGGAGCCGGCTTCGGAGGCGAGGAAGAGGATCGCGTTCGCCACATCCTCTTTGGACGCGGCGCGTCCCATCGGAATCTCTGAGATCCACTTGGCCATCAACTCGCCTGGTGCGTAGTCACCGAGCAACCTGCCCCAGGCGGCGTCGTTGTACGACCACATGTCCGTGGCCACGATTCCCGGACAATAGGCGTTCACTCGGATGTTGTCCTTGGCCAACTCCTTGGCCAGCGACTGGGTGAGGCCGACCACACCGAACTTCGATGCGGCGTAACCGGGGGTGTAGATGAAGCCCTGCCGGGCCTGCCCGGAGGCAGCGTTGATGATGGAACCGCCGCCCGCCGCCTTCAGCAGCGGGTACGCCTCGCGAGCCCCGATGAACTGCGCGGTGGTGTTCACGCTCAGCACGCGATCGAAGTCGGCCACGGAAGTTTCGCCGAGCGGGGCGATGGTGATGATCCCGGCGTTGTTCACCAGAACGTCGAGCTTGCCCCATTCGTCCGCCAGACCCGCGAAGAACTCCTTCATCTGCGTTTCGTCGGCGACATCCACGACTGCGGCCGTGATCGCGAGGCCGCGGCCAGCCGCGGCTTCGGCCGCTTCCCGCACTGATGGCGAGCGGTCGACCAGGCGCACCGTGGCACCGGATTCTGCGAATGCCTCGCCGATCGCGAGCCCGATACCGGAAGCGGACCCGGTCACCACGACGTGCCGTCCGGCGAAGTGTCCTGAGTAGATAGTCGAAGCAGTGGTCATCATTGTCCTTCTTCTGTGTCAGTTGTGCAGGCGTTCAGGTGGTCATGCGAGCACGGGCGACGGCCCGGGCCCAGGTGTTCCGGCGGGCTTCCCGACCAGCGGAAGCCGGTCCGGGGACGAACTCCTGTCGGGTGGTGGGCAAGGCAGCGACGGCGAAGTCGTCCCAGAATCCGGCACTCAAACCGGCCATGTGGGCAGCGCCGGTCACGGACAGCATCGAGTTCTCCGGGCGGCTCACCACTCGTCCGGAGTTGTCGGCCTGAAGCTGCATCAGCCAGTCGTTGCGGCTGGGGCCGCCGTCCGCCAGCAGGAGTCCGATGCGCTCACCAGCCACCTGGTCCGCACGGGCGACGACGTCTTCGATCTGGTGGATGATCGCTTCGAAGGCAGCCCTGGCCAGATGCGCCGGAGCGGTACCCTGGTCGAAGCCGCTGATCACCGCCTGCGCGCTGGCGTCCCAGTATGGGGCCCCGAGCCCGGCGAAGGCGGGAACCAGGCTGACGCCACCGGCATCGGGGACCGCCCGCGCCCACTGGTCGAGGTCACCTGGCGAGACGCCGAACAACCTCGCCAGCCACACCAGCGTGGCTCCGGTGGAGAGAATATTGCCCTCGAAGGCGCGGGCCGGCCGATCGGTCAGCCAGCCCAGGGTATGCACCAGACCGGAGTCACCGGACACCGGCAGCGCGGTCAGGCCCATGATCGATGAACCGGTGCCGTAGGTCGCCTTCACCGTGCCCGGCCGGCGCACTCCGTGACCGAAGAGGGCCGCGTGTGAATCGCCGAGGATGCCACTGAAGCCGGCCTCCCGGCCGCGCGCGACCAGCGGAGCGATCGGCGGTGTCGGGTCGTCCGAACGCCGGATCGTCGGCAACGTCGCCAGCGGGATGTCGAACAGTTCCAGCAGCGCGTCGTCCCACTCCAGGGATTCCAGGTTCATCAACTGGGTCCGGGAGGCGTTGCCGGCTTCGATCCGAAACTCTCCGGTCAGCCGATCGGCCAGCCAGGCGTCCACCGTGCCCAACCGGATCTCGCCGTTACGGGCCCGCCGCCGATCGGGATCGATCTGGTCGAGGATCCAGGCCAGCTTCAGTGCCGAGAACATCGGATCCAGCGGTAGGCCGGTGCGTTTGCGGATCTCGTCGCCGGCCTCGCCCAGCAGTCGCTGCGCGGTCTCCGCAGTACGGCGGTCCTGCCAGCCCAGCAGCGGGCTGAGCGGCATGCCGGTTCCGGCGTCCCAGGCAACCGCCGACTCCCGCTGGCTCGACAGTCCAACGGCCGCGATCGGGCCGTCGAGCTGATCGGCCAGCTCGACCAGGCAGGTGGACACGCTGGCAAGAATCTCGTCCGGGTCCTGCTCCACCCAGCCGGGACGCGGGGTGGCGTGCCCGATCGCCACTGAACTCGTGGCGAGCACGGTCCCCGAGAGGTCGAACGCCACCGCCTTTGACGAGCTGGTCCCCTGGTCGACAGCCAGCACCAGGTGCTCAGCCATCGCCGCGGATCTCCCGGACCGCATCGGCGATGCCGGCGGCGTTGAGGCCGAAGTGGTCGAGCAGGAATCCCGTCGAACCCGTGGGGGCGAACGCGCGCAACCCCAGAATGCGCATCGGCACCCCCTTGGTCTGGGTGGCGACCACCGAGGCGATCGCAGCGCCGAGCCCGCCGGCGACGTTGGCCTCCTCGGCGGTGACGATGGCTCCCGTCTCAGCGACGGCGGCCAGAACGGCGTCCACGTCCAACGGGGCCACGTACGCGGCGTTGAGCACGCGGGCGGAAATCCCCTCCTGCGCCAACTCACCGGCGGCGGTGAGAGCACGGGAGACCAGCGTACCCAGCGCGATGATGGTGACGTCGCCGCCGTCGCGGAGTCGCGTCCAGCGTCCGCGGGTCAGCCCGGCGCCGGGCGGGTTGACGTCGGGGACGGCAGTGCGGCCCACCCGGATGTAGACCGGGTGCTCCTGGCGGGCGGCGAGCTGGACGGCCTGCCGGGTCTCCGCACGGTCCGCCGGCACCACGATGTCGAGGCCGGGCAGGGGCCGCAGCCAGGAGAGATCCTCTACCGAGTGGTGCGTCGGGCCGAGCGCGCCATAGGCCATCCCGGGGCTGATGCCGCACAGCACGACCGGGAACTGACTGTAGGCCACGTCCGCCTTGATCTGCTCCAGCGCGCGACCGGTCAGGAACGGCGCCGCGCCGCAGACGAAAGGGATCATCCCGGAGTTGACCAGCCCAGCGCCCACGCCCACCATGTCCTGCTCCGCGATGCCGACGTTGATCAGCCGGTTGGGGAACCGGTTGCGGAAGCCGACCAGATTGCTGGAGCCGACCGAGTCGTTGCACACCGCCACCACGCGATCGTCGGCCTCGGCGAGTTCGATCAGGGCCTCCGCGAAAGCCTGCCGGTTGTCGTGGGTCGCGGCGGTCATGCCAGTTCCTCCAATGCCTGGGTCACCTGTTCTGCGTTGGGCACCTTGTGGTGCCACGCCACGCCGTCCTCGATGAAGGAGACGCCTTTGCCCTTCACGGTGTGAGCGACGATCGCAACCGGCTTGCCCGCACTGGCCGGTGCGAACGCGGTCAGGATCTGGTCGAAGTCATGGCCGTCGATCTCACGCACCTCCCAACCGAAGGCGGCAAGCTTGTCGGTCAGCGGTTCGAGCCGATTGGTCTGCTCGGTGCGATCACCCTGCTGCAGGGTGTTGCGATCGACCACCGCGTACAGATTGGTGAGTTCGTAGTGTCCGGCGCACATGAAGGCCTCCCAGTTGCTGCCCTCCTGCAGTTCACCGTCCCCCATGATCGCCACGACCCGGTAGTTCCTGCCAGTCAGCCGGGCGCCCAGGGCACAGCCGACCGCCACCGGCAGGCCGTGCCCGAGCGGGCCGGTGTTGGTCTCGACGCCGGGGACGTAGTTGCGGTTCGGGTGACCGTTGAGCATGGACAACGGCTGCATGAAGGTGCTGAGTTCGGCGGCCGGGAAGAACCCGCAGGAGGCAAGCGTCGTGTACAGGGCCACGGCGCAGTGCCCCTTCGAGAGCACGAACCGGTCACGATCAGGATCCTGTGGATTCTCCGGATCGATGGCGAGAACGTGGTTGAAGAGCGCGGTCAGCAGGTCGACAACCGACAGATCTCCCCCGATGTGACCCTGGCCGGCCGAGGCGATGGTGGTGACGACCTGACGCCGGCTCTGCCGGGCGCGATCCGTCAGCAAAGCCGTGCGCTGATCCTGCGGCGAGCTCGCCAACTGGTTTCTGAACTCACGCCATTCGACTGCTCGGGCTGGATCCGAGTGCAACATTGCATATCCATTCAATCGCGAATATCTTTCCTAGCTATAGTGCTGCCGAAGCATCACGCTTGTCAAGGGAGTTCGATCCCGAAGCCGGGAAACCCGGCCGGCCGGGCAAGCTGCTAGAGCAGGCTTCGGGCGGTCTCCGAGTCGGTCACCAGAACATTCACCCAGCCGCCGAGCAACGCCGCCCTGATCGCTCCGTGCTTGCGCTCACCGCCGGCTACCCCCACTCGTCGCGGCACCTTGCGGAGCAACTCCGGGGGTATTCCGATCACGCGGGAGCCGACCTCGGAGGGCACCTCCACGCCCTCAGCGTCGAAGAACCTCAAACAGATGTCACCGACGGCGCCCAGGCTGCGGAGCACGTCCTGATCCTCTCGAGGGATCGCGTTGCCGGATTCCCGCAGCAGCGGCGAGGGCTCGAGACTGCCGATGCCCGCCAGCACCACGGTCAGCCGACTCCATGCCTCCACAACCGGTTGGACGTAGGGCTCGGCCAGCATGGCACTGCTCAACGTCGCCGAGGACACCAACCCAGGAGCGGTGAGGAACTGGGGAGTACCACCTGTGATCCGGGAGAGCTCCTCGGTCAACTGAGTGGCCTGAACCTGCGCCCGCGGAATGCCCACCCCGCCGAGCACCTGGGTGACGGAATCGGCGACCGGCCGCGGCCTCGGAGCCATCCGGCTCACCATTGCCAGCAGCGTCGCGCTCCAGGACGAGATACCGATCCGCTCATGGCTGAGCAGTACGTCGTCGAGATAGGCGGCCGCCGCCGCGCCGATCGCGTTGATCACGTCCGTCTCCGCCGGCGAGTTCGCCTCAGCCACCACCGCGTCCGCCAGACCGTAGCGTCCGATCAGGGCCTCTTCCAGATCGGTGAATCCACCGGGGGGCACCTCGATCGTCACCCGGACGATGCCGAGTTCCTCCGCACGTTTCAGCAGCCGGGAGACTTTGGCCTGGGAGATGTGTAGCTGCTGGGCGATCCGCGGCTGATTGATTCCGTGCTCGTGATACATGCGGGCAACCCGGATCATCAGCCGCTGATGGCTGTCCCCCGAGGCTGCTATGCGCATCACGTCACCTTCCTGTCACTGGCTGGTCGATAGTGTGACATGCCGTATTTCGTCGCCGCATCGCTCTGGCCTGGCACACCTGCCGCGAGCGCGGACGGATGTCGCCTCCGACCGGAACTCAGTCGAGGTCCGCGACGACCGCGAGATGCCCGCGGCGGCGGGTGAGTTGCGGGGCAGGCTCGGCCTCTGCTCCCAGACCGACCCGGCGGACGGCCTCGGCCAGGGCCATCAGATCGTCGGCGAGCGGGCGCGGGGCGTCCGGATCCTGGGGCAGATGGATGACCTCCCAGCCGCGCGGCACGCTCAGGTTGGCCGAATGCGCGCGGCACAGGTCGTAACAGCCCGGCTCGGCGCGTAGCGCCAGCGGACCCACGACCGCGGTGGAATCGGCGTACACATAGGTGAGGGTCGCCACCGCCGGCTGTGAGCAGGTCGAGCGCGAGCAGCGTCGGTTGATCACGGGGTCACGGTACCCGCGTCAGGCCGTCCAGGGTCGCAACCCAGCCCTGTGTCGCCGGCTTCCCTCGCCGACCACCGTCGCCCAGCAGGCGTCAGCCCTCGACGCTGAGAGCCACCGTCAACTGCCGAAGACCAGCGTTGAAGGCTGGCGGTCGAACCGTCAGGCTGGCTCTCGCCGGGACGACCGGAGTCCGACGAGGGCAGACCTCGGCCATCCCGAACCGGAGACCCGGCTAGGGTGGGCGCTGTGAAGAGCCGGGATCGCCACGGACGCGGGATGCGCGGGGCCCTGGCCGGACCCAACCCGCTCACCGGCGCGCCGATGCCGGTGCCCTACCGCTCCGCCGGGATCGGCTTCTTCGCCGACTGCCTGCGCGGCTCGCTCGCACGGATCGCGCAGACCTCGCCTCAGGCGCTGGAGGGGATCGACATCGGCTTCGAGGACGTCCCCACCCTCACCGAGGCCTGGTATGACAGTGTGCCCCTGGCGGCCGCGGTCTCGGCCCGGCCGGGCAGCCGCGCTCAGGTGGTGCTGTACCGCCGTCCGATCGAACACCGGGCGACCGGACGCCGCGAGCTGGCACGGCTGGTCCATCGGACCATCGTCGAGCAGCTTTCCGCCCTGACCGGCATCGAGACCACCGAGATCGATCCGGCCGCCGACACCTGGGAGTAGGCCCGCCCGCCGACACCTGGGGGCAGTCCCGCCGCGAGCAGTCCCGCCGCCGACATCCGGGAACGGGCCGGAGACCTGGGAGTGGGCCCGGACTCGCCGCCATCCGGGCTCGTCGGACTTCCCGTCCCATCCGTCGTCCCCGCACCCCTCCGTCATCCCCGCGAAGGCGGTGCTCCCACGGGACGGGCCGGTGCCACCGGCGTCGCGATCACCTCATCCCCGCGAAGGCGGTGCTCCCACCCGAGCCGGAAGATTTCCGTCCTCGCGAGAATGGCGCAGGCGGGCGGGGATGATCGTGCGCGGGCAGCGCGTCAGCGGGCGGCATGAGGGTCGAAGACCACCGGAGGAACCGCGATGCTCATGCTGCGCGGCGCGAGCAGGGGCACCAAGGCCAGGCCGTCCGCGCCACCGAGCCGCTCGGTCACCTGCAGCGCACCACGGACGGCGGAACCATTGGCCAGCACCCGCACCCAGGGCGTCTTGGCGCTGGCCACCGGCAGTGCCACCGTGCTGCGGGCGGGCACCCGCTGTGGCGCGGTCTCGCCCTCGCCGCCCAACTCGTTGCCGACCGTGACCGTCACCTCGGCTTCGGTCTCACTCGGGTTCGAGAGCAGCAGCGTCACCGTGGCCTTGGCCCCGGCCGGGACCGGCCATGCTCCGCCCGGCTCGAGCGGGGGCAGCGCCGCCGACCACGCCGGATCCTGCGCGCCCGCGTCCTCGGCGGAGGACTGCCTCACCCCCGCGACGATCGGCTGATCCGAGGTGAGCCGCAGTCCAGCCAGCTGTCCGGCCAGCCCTGGGCTGAGTTCGAGGCTGCGGGTAACGCCGGCCGGCACGTCCAGGTTCTCGGTTCCAGGGACCACCGACGGTCCGGTCTCGCCGAGCATCTCGACCGCGACGCTGGTGCTCCGCTGCCCCGGGTTGGTGATCACGAGTTCCCGCACGCCTTCACCGGCGACGATCCCCGGGATCACCAGTTCGGTGGCGGGCGCGACGGTGGGCGGGATCCAGTCCGTGCCCAGCGGCGTGGTGCCCTGCCACAGCCGTTGCCGCACCGTGGCGGCCACCCGTCCGGCCGAACTCTCGACCAGCAGCGTCACCGGGCCCTCCACCGTGGCCATCACGCCCAGCGGCACATTGCGCGCACTGTTCGACTCGACCACGATCCCCCGGGAGCCGGGAGCGTTGATCCGGCCGTCCGGCCCGAAGACGGTGACGTCGACTGCGGCGTCGACGGTGTCGGCGTTGGCCAGCACAAGATCGGCCTGGGCGTCCTCGGTCAGCAGCACGCCGGAGAACCACCGCTGGGTCGCGGCGCTCTCGCAACCGGTGGCCGAGAGACCCCGGTCGGGTCCGGAAGTGCTCCGGGTCAGGCTGACCGCGCCCATCCCGGAGGACATCTCCGCGGTCACCAGCACCGGCTCGGCGCGATCGGTGAGCACGCTCACCCTGTCGGGTTCGTTGTTGCGTTCGTCCGGCCTGGTCAGCGATGCGGTGGTGAGCCTGCCGGATTCGTTGGTGACGGCGACCCGCACCGAGGCGGTAGCGCTCTCGAAGGAGGGACAGACCGCCGTCAGGTAGACGGGCACCGGCTGGGCGGTGCCCTCGGGAATCGGCGCGGACGGCAGCACGGTGGCGGTCAGCACGGTCGCGGCGGTCACCGCGACCAGGGTCGAGCCGGGAACGATCCAGCGGTTCATCGCCCACCTCCTGCGGCCCGGCGCGGCGTGGGAGCGGCCTGTGGCACGGCCTCCCTGGCCGCGATCCGGCGCGGCCCGGCGCTCTCGCGAGGACGCCGGATGCCCGGCGCGGCCAGCAGTGCGAGGAGGATCAGCCCGCCCAGCTGCAGCCAGGCCCACGCGGCCGATCGCGGCAACTCGATGCGCAGTGTCCCAGTGGCGGTCACCGGAAGTGTCATCCCCGGCGGAGTCGCCGTGGAATCCAGTTCCCGGTCGCCGACGGTCACCCGCCAGGACGGATCGGCGGGCTCGGCCAACTCCAGGGTGCCGGTCGTGGTGAGTTCGGCACCGTCGCCCACCGGCTCGCGGCCGCCTGCCCCGACCAGCACGGCGCGAGCCGAGTCGGGCACCGGCCACACCGTGGTGTCGCCGTCGTCGGTGCCCAGTCCCAGCCCGGGGGTGTTGCTGATCGCCAGCCGGTGCTCGGCCTCCCCTCCGCGCAGCCAGATGTAGGAGACACCGAGCCGGCGCAAGTCCCCGAGCAGCCCGTCGTCGCCCGAACCTCCGGCGAGCCGGCGGGCCACCGATTCGGCCAGTTCCCGGCCCTGCCGGTCACCGGAGAACACCAGCCCCCGTTCGGCATCGCCGAATCGCGCCAGGTCGTCCTCCAGCAGAGCCCAGCCGACCTGATCGGCGGTGAAGTCGAGCGCCAGGGTTCGTCCCGGGGTGTCGGATGTCTGAGCGTTGCGGACGAACGGCGGCAGCGCCGTCACCGGTCCGCGCTGCAGGCCTGCCTCGCCGGCAACCACCCACCAGCCTGCCGAGACCACCGCGACGACGACCGCCAGACCGGTCAGCGCCAGCGTGGCGAAGTGCCGCAGCCCGAGGTTGGCGCCGCGCAGGTCGTCGGCCACGCCGTCCAGACCCCAGACGCCCGCCAGCACCAGTGCCGCGATCACCACCACCTGCCATTCGAGGGCGTCCGGGCGGACCCAGTCGCCCGGCGGCACCCAGACCAGCGGACGGGTCAGTGCCAGCACGGCCACGGTGGCCAGCCCGGCAGCGGCGAGCGCCCCGGCAGCGGCGCCGCGCCGGCGCAGGGCTCCCGCGCCGGCGATCAGCCAC
>JASGEM010000087.1:0-90791 GCA_049841235.1 Propionicimonas sp.
CGTCCGGCTCGCGGCCCGCGCCGCGACGGTGGGCGTCCCGATCGTCCCGAGCGCGGCGGACGCCGTCGCGCCGAGGCTGTGGCCGAGGGGGCTGCCCCCGAGGTCGTCGCCGCTGAGACCGCAGGAGCCTGACCATGTTGATTCCACGCAGAATCAAGCACCGCAAGCAGCACCATCCCAAGCGGACCGGTGTCGCCAAGGGCGGTACCAAGCTGGCCTTCGGCGACTACGGCATCCAGGCGCTGGAGTCCTCGTACCTGACCAACCGTCAGATCGAGAGCGCCCGTATCGCGATGACCCGCCACATCAAGCGTGGTGGCAAGGTGTGGATCAACGTCTACCCCGACCGCCCGCTGACCAAGAAGCCCGCCGAGACCCGGATGGGTTCGGGCAAGGGTTCGCCGGAGTGGTGGATCGCCAACGTGAAGCCGGGCCGGGTGCTCTTCGAGCTCTCGGGCGTGACCGAGGACGTGGCCCGCGAGGCCATGCGCCTGGCAATCCACAAGCTGCCGTTCAAGGCTCGCTTCATCAAGCGGGAAGCAGGTGACATCTGATGGCCAACACTGTGACGGCCGCGGAGCTGCGGGGACTCTCCCGCGAGGAGCTCAACGCCAAGGTCGTGGAGTTGAAGGAGGAGCTGTTCGGGCTGCGGTTCGCCGCTGCCACCGGCCAGCTGGAATCCCACGGACGGCTGCGCGAGGCCCGCAAGGACATCGCGCGGATCTACACCGTGCTGCAGGAGCGCAACCTCGGCATCATTTCCGATCCCGATGAGGACAAGTGAGTCTGATGAGTGACAACGAAGCGACGCGCGGCGCGCGGAAGATCCGTGAGGGCATCGTGGTGTCCGACAAGATGGACAAGACCGTGGTCGTCAAGATCGAGTCGCGGGTCAAGCACCCGCTCTACGGCAAGGTCATGACCAAGTCCGAGAAGCTCAAGGCCCACGACGAGGCCAACGAGGCCGGCATCGGTGACCGCGTCCGTGTTGCGGAGACCCGGCCGACCTCGGCCACCAAGCGGTGGCGCCTGGTCGAGGTCCTCGAGAAGGCCAAGTGACGAGAGAGATATAGCAGATGATCCAGCAGGAGACGCGACTGAAGGTCGCGGACAACACGGGTGCGAAGGAACTCCTCTGCATCCGCGTGCTCGGTGGCTCGAAGCGTCGCTACGCAGGCCTCGGCGACAAGATCGTCGCGACCGTCAAGGACGCCATCCCGGGTGGAAACGTGAAGAAGGGCGAGGTCGTCAAGGCGGTCATCGTCCGTACCGTGAAGGAGACCCGTCGTCCCGACGGCTCCTACATCAAGTTCGATGAGAACGCCGCCGTGATCCTGAAGAACGACGGGGAGCCTCGCGGCACCCGCATCTTCGGCCCGGTCGGCCGTGAGCTGCGCGAGAAGAAGTACATGCGGATCATCTCGCTGGCGCCGGAGGTGTTGTGATGAATTCGCTGCATGTGAAGAAGGGCGACCGCGTCAAGGTGATCGCGGGCAAGGACAAGGGCGCGACCGGTGAGATCATCGCCGTCGATCCCGCGACCGGCCGGGTCACCGTCCAGGGCGTGAACCTGGTCAAGAAGCACAAGCGGGAGACCCAGAACAACTCCACCCGGCAGAACAACGCCGCCGGCATCATCACGACCGAGGCGCCGATCGACGCCTCCAACGTGCAGTTGCTGGTCAAGGTGGACGGCTCTGAAGTCGTCACCCGGGTCGGTTACGAGCGCCGTGAGGTGACCAAGCGCCGTCCGGACGGTTCGGAGTACACCGCTACCCGGAGCGTGCGGATCGCCCGCAAGACTGGGAAGGAAATCTGATGACCGCAGCGACTGCGGAGAAGGCGCTGCCGCGCCTGAAGCAGAAGTACCGCGCGGAGATCGCGCCGGAACTCCACGAGGAGTTCGGCTACGACAACGTGATGCAGATCCCCGGTCTGGTGAAGATCGTGGTGAACATGGGCGTCGGCGAGGCCGCGCGGGATTCCAAGGTGATCGACGCCGCGGTGCGCGACCTGACCGCGATCACCGGTCAGAAGCCGACCATCACCAAGGCACGCAAGTCGATCGCCCAGTTCAAGCTGCGCGAGGGCATGCCGATCGGCTGCCACGTCACGCTGCGGGGCGACCGGATGTGGGAGTTCGCCGACCGGCTGCTCACCCTGGCGCTGCCCCGGATCCGTGACTTCCGTGGTCTCTCGGCCCGTCAGTTCGACGGCAAGGGCAACTACACCTTCGGTCTGACCGAGCAGGTGATGTTCCACGAGATCAACCAGGACAAGATCGACAAGCTGCGTGGTATGGACATCACGTTCGTCACCACCGCGAAGACCGATGACGAGGGCCGCGCGCTGCTGAAGGCGCTGGGCTTCCCGTTCAAGGCCCCGGAGAACGAGGTCGCCAAGGTCGTCAAGAAGCGCCCGGCATTCGTCGGCAAAAAGAAGAAGAAGTGAGCTGATCCATGGCCAAGACTGCCCTGAAGGTGAAGCAGGCCCGCAAGCCGAAGTTCGCGGTGCGTGCCTACACCCGCTGCTCCAAGTGCGGCCGTCCCAAGGCGGTGTACCGCAAGTTCGGCCTCTGCCGGGTGTGCCTGCGCGAGATGGCCCACAAGGGCGAACTGCCCGGCGTCATCAAGTCCTCCTGGTGATCCAGAACCAAACCCGAATCCGCAGCAGGTCCCGTGAGGGAAACCGCGGCGAGAAAGTGAATGCCACGTCATGACAATGACTGACCCGATCGCAGACATGCTGACGCGTCTGCGCAACGCCAACCAGGCGTACCACGATTCGACGAGCATGCCCCATTCCAAGATCAAGGCCGGTATCGCCGAGATCCTGAAGGCGCAGGGCTACATCGTCGGCTACGAGGTGCTCGAGCCCGCCGAGGGTGAGGTCGGCAAGACCCTGAAGCTGCAGCTGAAGTACGGCCAGAACCGCGAGCGTGCGCTCGCCGGCGTCCGCCGGATCTCCAAGCCCGGCCTGCGGGTGTACGCGAAGTCCACCGCGCTGCCGAAGGTGCTCGGCGGCATGGGGATCGCGATCATCTCGACCTCACAGGGTCTGCTGACCGACAAAGAGGCGAAGTCCAAGTCCGTGGGCGGCGAAGTCCTCGCCTACGTCTGGTGATCGGAGGATAGAAGATGTCACGCATCGGAAGGCTCCCGATCGCTGTGCCCGCCGGGGTGGATGTCACCCTTGACGGCCAGAAGGTATCGGTGAAGGGCCCCAAGGGCAGCCTCAGCCACGTCGTCCGCGAACCGATCAAGGTCGGTCGCAATGACGCCGGTCAGCTGGAGGTCACCCGTCCCAACGACGAGCGGGAATCCCGCTCGCTGCACGGTCTGACCCGGACGCTGGTCGCCAACATGGTCACCGGGGTGACCGACGGCTACGAGAAGAAGCTCGAGATCGTGGGCGTGGGTTACCGCGTCATCGGCAAGAGCCCCACTCAGCTGGAGTTCGCGCTCGGCTTCTCCCACCCGGTCGTGGTGGACGCTCCCGAGGGCATCACCTTCTCGGTGGAGAGCAACACCAAGTTCACCGTGTACGGGATCGACAAGCAGGCTGTGGGCGAGGTTGCCGCCAACATCCGCAAGATTCGCAAGCCGGAGCCCTACAAGGGCAAGGGCGTGCGCTACGCCGGCGAACGGGTTCGCCGCAAGGTTGGAAAGGCGGGTAAGTGATGGCTATCTCACTGTCAACGTACAAGGGAGTGGCCGAGCGTCAGGCGGCGCGGCTGCGCCGTCAGGCCCGTGGCCGCAAGAAGATCGCCGGTACCACCGAGCGTCCGCGGCTGGTGGTCACCCGTTCCAGCCGTCACATGGTGGCCCAGGTGATCGACGACACCCGCGGTGTCACGCTGGCTTCGGCCTCCTCGATGGAGGCGGACGTCCGCGCGACCGGCGGCGACAAGTCGGCCAGGGCCAAGGCGGTGGGCAAGCTGGTGGCGGATCGCGCCAAGGCGGCCGGCGTCGAGAACGTGGTCTTCGACCGCGCGGGCAACAAGTATCACGGACGGATCGCGGCGCTGGCTGACAGCGCCCGCGAGGCCGGCCTCGGATTCTGACGGATTGCGGAAGGGAAGCAAGCGATGAATGGAACCCAGCGCCGCGGTGGCGGTGCCGGTGGTGAGCAGCGTCGCGGCCGCGAGGACCGTCGTGGCCGGGATGCTGTCGCCGAGAAGGAGAAGAGCAATTACCTGGAGCGGGTCGTCGCGATCAATCGCGTGGCCAAGGTCGTCCAGGGTGGCCGTCGGTTCAGCTTCACCGCGCTGGTCGTGGTAGGCGACGGCGACGGTCAGGTCGGCGTCGGCTACGGCAAGGCCAAGGAAGTTCCGGCGGCGATCGCCAAGGGTGTCGAGGAGGCGAAGAAGCATTTCTTCCGCGTCCCGCGCATCCAGGGCACCATCCCGCATCCGGTGCAGGGCGAGAAGGCCGCCGGCGTGGTGCTGCTGCGCCCGGCTTCCCCGGGTACCGGTGTGATCGCGGGGGGCTCGGCCCGCGCCGTGCTGGAGTGCGCCGGCGTGAAGGACGTCCTGGCCAAGTCCCTGGGCAGCGACAACGCGATCAACGTGGTGCACGCCACGGTGGCCGCGCTGCAGAGCCTGGAGGAGCCGGAGCAGGTCGCCAAGCGTCGTGGCCTGCCGGTGGCGGATGTCGCTCCGGCCGCGCTGCTGAGGGCGCGTGAGGAGGGCAACTGATGGCACGGCTGAAGGTGACCCAGATCAAGTCTGGGATCGGTGGCAAGCAGAACCAGCGCGACACCCTGCGCACGCTGGGCCTGAAGCGGATCGGCGACGTGGTCGTCAAGGAGGATCGTCCCGAGATTCGCGGCATGGTGAAGTCCATTCCGCATCTGGTGGCGGTCGAGGAGGTCGAGTGACATGACACTGAAGGTTCACCACCTGCGTCCGGCCCCGGGAGCCAAGACCGCCAAGACCCGCGTGGGTCGCGGTGAGGGCTCCAAGGGCAAGACCGCCGGCCGGGGCACCAAGGGCACCGGCGCGCGCAAGAACGTCCCTGAGTTCTTCGAGGGCGGGCAGATGCCGCTGCACATGCGGCTGCCCAAGCTGCGCGGCTTCAGCAACCCGTTCCGCGTCGAGTACCAGGTCGTCAACCTGGCCAAGCTCGCCTCCCTCTACCCCGAGGGCGGCGAGGTGACTCCTGCGGACCTGGTCGCCAAGGGTGCCGTCCGCGACGGCCACCTGGTGAAGGTGCTGGGCAACGGCGAGCTGACCGTGGCGCTGCGGGTGAGCGCGAACGCGTTCTCCGCCACCGCCAAGGAGAAGATCGAGAAGGCGGGCGGCACGGCTACCCAGCTGTGATGCTCGGCTTGAGTGAGGGCCGGTCCTACGGGGCCGGCCCTCACCGCGTGCAGACGGCAGGCAGGCGACCGGAGCCCCGTCCGCATCGCCGCACAAAGTGGACGGCAGCCCCCTGAGCACGCCGAGGAACTGCCCACGCTGATCGTCGCGCCGAGGCGACCGCCGCCGGTGCGCCATGACCCCGTCCCCAGCAAGGTGGATCGCAAGGCGCGAGTACGCCGGGTAACTGTCCACCGCGGTGGGTGGGGGTCACGATTGGGCAACGGTTGGGGGACGAGCTGGTCCACGGGCGCCCCGATGCGGGGTTGAGGGGCCGGAGTTGGTAGAGTCGGTCCGGTTGTGTCGGCGCTGGGTCGACGAGTCATGCAAGGGGAGTCAGTTCGGATGCTTTCCGCGTTCGCCAATGCGTTCAAGACGCCGGATCTTCGCAAGAAGATCCTGTTCACGCTAGGAGTCCTGGCTGTCTTCCGGTTCGGTTCGATGGTGCCCACCCCGAACGTGAACCTGCAGAACGTCAACCAGTGTCGTGCGGTGTCGCTGGCGGGTGAGGGCTCCGGTCTCTACTCGATGATCAACCTGTTCTCCGGTGGGGCCCTGCTGCAGCTGGCGATCTTCGCGCTCGGCATCATGCCCTACATCACCGCGAGCATCATCCTGCAGCTGATGACGGTGGTGATCCCCCGGCTGGAGGCCCTCAAGAAGGAGGGCGCGGCTGGCACCGCCAAGATCACCCAGTACACCCGGTACCTGACCATCGTGCTGTCGATCCTGCAGTCCACCGCCTTCGTGACGATGGCCGTCAGCGGTCAGCTCTTCCAGGGCTGCACCCTGCCGCTGGTCTACGACAACTCGGTCTTCCCGATCATCGTGATGATCCTCACCATGACCGCCGGAACCGGCGTCATCATGTGGCTGGGCGAGCTGATCACCGACCGTGGCGTCGGCAACGGCATGTCGGTGATGATCTTCACCCAGATCGCCGCCCAGTTCCCGGCCCAGCTGTGGGGCATCAAGGAGAGCCGCCCCGGCGCTGCCGGCTGGCTGGCCTTCGCGCTGGTGTTGGCGGTCGGCCTGCTGGTGATGGCCGCGGTGGTCTTCGTCGAGCAGGGCCAGCGGCGGATCCCCGTCCAGTACGCCAAGCGGATGGTCGGACGCAAGTTGCTCGGCGGCAGCACCACCTACATCCCGATCAAGGTCAACCAGGCCGGCGTCATCCCGGTGATCTTCGCCTCCTCGCTGATCTACCTGCCGGTGCTGTACTCCCAGTTCGTACCGGGCACCATCGACGATCCCAACCCGGTCGCGGTCTGGATCCAGACGCACCTGGTGACCGGAACCTCATGGGTCTACAACGTACTCTTCGCGGCCATGATCATCGGCTTCGCCTACTTCTACGTGTCGATCACCTTCAACCCCGACGAAGTGGCCGACAACATGAAGAAGTACGGCGGCTTCATCCCCGGCATCCGCGCCGGCGAGCCGACCGCCCGCTACCTGAAGCACGTCCTGTCGCGGCTCACAGCGCCAGGCTCGGCCTACCTGGCGATCATCTCGTTGATCCCGGCGGCGGCCTTCATCTGGCTGGGCACGCAGGCCCAGTTCCCCTTCGGCGGAACCTCGATCCTGATCATCGTCGGCGTCGGCCTGGACACCGTCAAGCAGATCCAGAGCCAGCTGCAGCAGCGCAACTACGAGGGCTTCCTGCGCTAACCGGTCGGCCCGGGCACCCCTGCGCCGGGAGCCGGTCTCCACCCGGTTCCGCACATCGACACTGGATGCGGACGCGTCGCTGTGGCGCGGCAGGAGGCGGTGCGCGGATCGCGACAGTGGCGCGCCGGCGCCGCGCGACAGGCGGCATGGAATCGTGATTTCTCCCCGCGGCGGGTAGTCGGCTTGCTACGGTGTGAGCATCTCTCGAAAGGACACCCATGAGACTGCTCATCATGGGCCCGCCCGGTGTGGGCAAGGGCACCCAGGCCAAGGGAATCGCCGAACACTACGGCATTCCCGCGATCTCGACCGGCGACATCTTCCGCGCCAACGTGCGCAACCAGACCCCGCTGGGGTTGGAGGTCGCCCGGATCATGGCCGAAGGCGCCTACGTGCCCGACGAGATCACCGACGCGATCGTGCGCGACCGGCTGGCTGAGCCGGACGCCGCCGAAGGCTGGCTGCTGGACGGCTACCCGCGCACCCTGGGCCAGGTGGAGGCACTGGACGGCGTGCTCGCCGGGACCGGCACCACCGTGGACGCCGTGATCTCCCTGGTGGCCGATACCGACCTGCTGATCGAGCGGTTGCTGAAGCGGGCCGAACTGGAGGGCCGCGCCGACGACAACGCCGAGACGATCGCCAACCGGATGACGGTCTACGCCGAGGCGACCGACCCGCTGCTCGCCATCTACGCCGAGCGCGATCTGCTGGTCGAGGTGGACGGCCTGGGCACCATCGAGGAGGTCCGCGAGCGGATCACCAAGGCCCTGGACGACTTCTCGGCGTGAGCCGCGCGAAGCGGATCGAACAGAAGACGCCTGACCAGCTGCGCGCCATGCGCGCGGCAGGGCTGGTGGTCGCCCGCGTCCTGGATCAGGTGCGTCGGGCGGGCCGGCCGGGCGTCACCACCGCCGAGCTGGATCGACTCGCGCGCGAGGAGCTTGCCCGGGCCGGGGCGACCTCGTCCTTCCTGGGGTACGACGGTGGCATCGGCCTGCCGCCCTACCCGGGCGTCACGTGCATCTCGGTCAACGACGAGGTGGTGCACGGCATCCCGGGCCCACGGGTGCTCGCCGAAGGCGATCTGGTGTCGGTCGACTTCGGTGCCTGCCTGGCGGGCTGGCACGGCGATGCTGCGGTCACCTTCGAGGTGGGGGAATGCAGTGCCGATCGCCGAGCCCTCAGCGAAGCCACCCGACAGTCGCTGTGGGCCGGAATCTCCGCCCTCCGCGTCGGCGGCCGGATCGGCGATATCGGCCATGCGGTGGAGACCCGGTTGCGTGCCGAACCCCGGCGCTACGGCATCGTCGAGGAGTTCACCGGACACGGTATCGGCCGCCAGATGCACATGGCGCCCGACGTGCCGAACACCGGACGTCGCGGACGCGGTGCCGAACTGACCCCCGGCATCACCCTGGCGATCGAGCCGATGGTCACGCTGGGCACCGGACGGGTCGCCGAACTGGACGACGAATGGACGATCGTCACCCGTGACGGCTCTGTCGCCGCGCACTGGGAGCACACCGTCGCGCTCACCGACCATGGCCTGTGGGTGCTGACCGCCGAGGATGGAGGCGAGGCCGAACTGACCGCGCGCGGTGTCGGCTTCGGTCCCCTGGCAGACTGACATGGTGGATCAGGTCGGAGCCCAGCCCGCGTCGCTCGGACGGCGGCTGCGTGCCGGGCTGCTCGACTTCGGCATCTCGCTGGCCTGGGCCGCGCTGCTGGTCGGGAGCTACCTGGGCCTGAGGGCGGCAGGGGTTCCGGTATCTCTGCCGCCGCTGCTGCTGAACCTGCTGGGACACATCCTGATCGTGGTGCCGGTGGTGCTCTGGCTGGCCGTCGTCGAAGGCGGCAGATACGAGGCCAGCCCCGGCAAGCAGTGGGCAGGCCTGCGAGTGCGCCGGCTGGACGGGCGGCAACTGGGGCGCCCGCTGGCGCTGCTGCGCAATGTGGTGAAGATCGCGCTTCCCGTGGCGCTCGGCCACGCCGCCGTTCTGATGCTGTTCACCGGTCAGGCCGGCCCGGACGTGGTGGTGCTGCAGGCGGTGGCGCTCAGCCTGCCGCTGTCGTACCTGCTGCTGGTCGGTTTCGGCGAGGGCCGCGGCCCGTGGGATCTGCTCTGTGGCACCCAGGTGGTGCCGGTGACCGCCGGCCGGCGGTTCGCGGCCGACTAGAGAGCCCCAGGCCCGCAATACCTTTCGAAGCCCCTTGCCGTGGGGGAGTTCGTTCATGGTCCCGCTCCTTCGACAGGCAGGCTCGACCGTCGATGATCGGCGGCTCGATCGTCTACGGTCGGTAGCTCGCCGGATGCGACAGTCTGCAAAGAGGTCGTCACGCGGCCGAAACAAAGTGCACTTACGCTCACCGCGTGAGTCTGCTGTTTCGCGAGTACGCCGGCACGGTCGCGGCTTTCGACGAAGTGGCCGGTGCCGACGGCATCCGGCCCGCCTACGGTTCGGTGCTGCGCCAGCTCGACAGGCTGGACGTCGACGAGGTGCGGGTCCGTTCCGACTACCTGAGATCGACCTACCTCGACCAGGGGGTCACCTTCGACATCGGCGGCGAGGAGCGTCCCTTCCCGCTCGACATCCTGCCGCGGGTGCTGCTGGCGAGTGAGTGGGCGGAGATCGAGGCCGGCGTTCAGCAGCGGGTGCGGACGATCGAGGCATTCCTGGCCGACGTCTACGGCGAGGGCAGGGTGTTCCGCGACCAGGTGATCCCGCGCCGCGTCGTGGTCACCTCGCCGCACTTCCACCGGGTGATGCATGGCGTGGTGCCACCCAACGGTGTCCGCTGTCATGTTGCCGGCATCGACCTGGTCCGCGACGAGAACGGCCGGTTCCGGGTCCTGGAGGACAACGTCCGGGTGCCCTCAGGGGTCTCCTACGTGATGACGAACCGTCGCGCGATGTTCTCCGCGCTGCCGGAGGTGACCTCCCGGCACCGGATCCGTCCGGTCGAGGGATACCCGCTGCGCCTGCTGGCCGCCCTGCGGGCGTCCGCGCCGAGCGGGGTCAGCGACCCGACGGTCGTGGTGCTCACCCCAGGGGTCCACAACTCGGCCTACTTCGAGCACGCCCTGCTCGCCCGGATGATGGGCGTCGAACTGGTGGAGGGCCGCGACCTGGTGGCGCGCAACGGGCGGGTCTCGATCCGGACCACGCAGGGGCTGCGTCCGGTGCACGTGATCTACCGGCGGATCGACGACGAGTTCTGTGACCCGGCCGCCTTCCGTCCGGACTCGCTGCTGGGCTGCGCCGGGCTGATGACGGCGGTGCGCGCCGGCAACCTGACCCTGGCCAACGCGGTGGGCAACGGAGTGGCCGACGACAAGCTGGTCTACACCTACATGAACGACCTGATCCGCTACTACCTTGCCGAGGAGCCGTTGCTGGCCAGCGTGGACACCTGGCGGCTGGAAGAGCCCTCGCACCGCGAGGAGGTGATGGACCGGCTCGGCGAACTGGTGCTCAAACCGGTGGACGGCTCCGGCGGCAAGGGGATCGTGATCGGGCCGCGGGCGACTCGTCAGGAACTGGACGCGCTGCGCTCCCGGATCGAGCAGGATCCGCGCGGCTGGATCGCGCAGCCGGTGGTGCAGCTCTCCACCGTCCCGACCATGATCGAGGGACGGATGGCGCCGCGCCATGTCGACCTGCGGCCCTTCGCGGTGAACTCCGGCGACGGCGTCTACGTGCTGCCCGGCGGGCTCACCCGGGTGGCGCTGCCCGAGGGCGAGCTGATCGTGAACTCCAGCCAGGGCGGCGGCTCCAAGGACACCTGGGTGCTCGCCACCGAACCTGTGCGCAGTCGCAAGCGACGTCGCGTTACCCAGTCGCCCGAGCCGGTGCCGCTGACCACGCTGGGCGACGAACCGGTCCAGCGTCAGCAGACCCGGCAGCAGCAGCAATCCGGAAGCGGGGGAGGGACGCCGTGCTGAGCCGGATCGCCGAATCGCTGTTCTGGATCGGCCGCTACCTCGAGCGGGCCGAGGACACCTGCCGGATCGTCGAGGTGCACCTGCAGCTGCTGATCGACGATCCCAGCGTGGATTCCGACGAGGCGGCCGCGAGGCTGCTGGCAGTGATGGGCTCCGCGCTGGAGGCCTCGGAGGACATCGACTCCAGCGACGCCGTGATGGCCCAGTTGTGCTGGGACGTGGCGTCACCGTGTTCGATCGCCGCGGCGATCGGTGGCGCCCGGGAATCCGCACGGCGGGCGCGTGAGACGATCTCGACCGAGATGTGGGAGGCGATCAACACCTCGTGGATCGCGGTGCAGGGCAGCCGGCTGCAGTGGATGCGTCCGGCGACGGCGTTCAAGTACGTGCGGGAGCGCTGCGCGGTCATCTCGGGCACGGCCGACCAGACCATGAGCCACGACGAGTGCTGGCACTTCCTCACCCTGGGACGCAGCCTGGAGCGGGCCGACATGACCGCCCGGCTGATCTCGACCGCGGCGGTGACCGCCGGCAGTCAGAGCGCCTGGCCGAACGTGCTGCGGGGCTGTGGAGCACACCACGCCTTCGTGCGCACCTACGGAGGGGTGGTCTCCGACCGCGACGCCGTGGAGTTCCTGCTGCTGGACCGGCTCTTCCCCCGCTCGGTGGTGCATACCCTGACGATCGCCGAGGACGCCCTGGCACAGCTCGATCCGGGCGTCCGGCGGGCCGGCTTCCACGACGACGCCCAGCGGCTGCTGGGCACGGCGCGCGCAGCCCTGGAATACCAGCGCCCGGAGCGGCTGCTGGCCGAGTTGCCCCAGCGGATGGCCGACCTGCAGCGGACCTGCCACCAGGCGAGCGAGGCGATCACCAGCCGCTATTTCAGTACGGTGGCGACGGCGACCTGGCAGGAGGGTGCGTGATGGCACGGCAGCTTCGGATCGTCCACCACACCGGCTACCGGTATCCGTCCGGTGTCGCCGCGTCGCGCAACGAGGTGCGGATGACGCCTCGCACCAACCGGGAACAGAGCGTGCTGGCCACCAGCCTGGAGATCTCCCCGACCGCCTGGACCTATGACTACCGCGACTACTGGGGCACTCAGGTGACCGCCTTCGAGATCCTGGAACCGCACGATCGGTTGCAGGTGGTGGCGACCAGCACGGTCGACGTCGGTGATCGCCGCCCGGCCGGAAAGGAGATTCCCTGGCAGGACCTGTTGGCTCCGAACCTGGCCGACCAGCACGTCGAACTGCTGCAGAGCGGCGGGCATGTCGAGCCTCCGCCTGAGTTGAAGGCCCTGGCCGAGGAGATCCGGCAGGGCGCCGGGACGCCGGCTCAGGCCGTCCGGCAGCTCGTGACCGCGATCCGCGAGCGGGTCGAGTACGTCCCCGGTTCCACCGAGGTGCTCACCCCGGCCCGTGAGGTCTGGGAGGCCCGTGCCGGGGTCTGCCAGGATCTCGTCCATCTCGGGCTGGGCGCGCTGCGCTCGATCGGTGTGCCGGCCCGCTACGTGTCGGGCTATGTGACCCCTTCGCGGAGGCCGGATATCGGCCGCGCGCAGACCGCCGAGTCACATGCCTGGCTGCAGTACTGGGACGGCACCTGGGTCGGTCTCGATCCGACCAACGACACCGCCCCGGGCGACTTCCACGTCGAGATCGGCGTCGGACGCGACTACTTCGACGTGCCGCCGCTACGCGGCGTGTACTCGGGCCCGTCCGAATCCGACATGTTCGTGGAGGTGGAGATCACCGTCCTGGCGTGAGGGGAGCTGGGGGGACCGCTGGGCGTGCCGGCGCTTGGTGACCGGTGCGCCATGGGTGTTCCCAAGGCCGACCGATCACAGGTGGCACACTGGGCGGGTGACCATCGAAGTGCGCCCGGCAACCGTGTTCGCTGATGTCGCAACGCTCGTGGGGCCGAAGAACCCCACCTCGAATGTGTGCTTCTGCCTGAGCTACCGCATCGGCAGCAAGGAGAACCAGACGCTGAAGGGATCGGCCCGGGCCGACCGCGTCCGCGAGTTGTGCAAGCTCGACCCACCGCCCGGCGTGATCGCCTATCTCGATGACGAACCAGTCGGCTGGGCGGGCCTGAACCCGCGGCGTGAGACAAACTTTGCCCGCAATCGGCTGATCCCTCATCTCGATGACCTGGATGTCTGGTCGCTGTGGTGCTTCCGGGTTCGCCCCGGGTACCGCAAGCAGGGAGTGATGCATGCCTTGATCTCGGGTGCCGTGAAGTATGCCCAGGAGCGCGGCGCACCCGCCATCGAGGGCTACCCGGTCGACAACGCGGGCCAGAAGGTGAATCTCACCATGGCCTACGTCGGAACACGAGCACTGTTCGAAAGCGCCGGCTTCGAGAAGGCCGCCGACACCGGCTCGGTGCTGGACGGCTTCCCCCGCGTGCTCATGCGCCTCGACCTGCGCTGAAGCGCGCGGGCCGCCGTGCTCAGCCCGGTCGCAGCCTGGGATTCGCGCTGGGTTCTGGCGCCGCGATCAGTCGCGCGGCGGCTACGGGCGGGTTTGGAGGGGCGGCGGGCTCCACGCCTTGTTGCTTGGACGCATGTCCTCGCCGGTCAGGTCCTGGTGGACGCTGTAGGCGGCCAGAGCACCGGTGAGGAGTTGCGCCCAGGGTTCGGGGCCGGCTGGGCTGAACTCGGAGGCGTGATAGGTGCCTTGGGCGACAGTGAGGCGGGGGAGCGCGAGCAGGGTGCGCCAGCTGTGCCACTGCGGGCCGGCGGTGCTGGCAGCGGTGAGACGGCGGGGTGGCTGCTGGCCGGTGAGCCTGGCGTGTTGCCAGGGAGAGGTGGCGATGATGATCGCCTGGCATTCGAGCGGACCGTCCGTGGTGGTGAGCTGGTTGGGCCGGACGCGCTCGACCTCGGTTTGCCAGCGTAGGTCGACGCCGCGATCGCGGAGTCGTTGCAGGAGGACATCCAGCAGTCGGGCAGCGGGCTGGGGAGTGTTGTCGGGGTCGACCAGTTGCCAGCGTCCAAAAGTGCGTTCGATGCCGAGCCGGGTTCCGAGCCAGCCCGGCGTTCTCCGCGGGTCGCTGTCGCGGCGCAGGGCCAGGTCGGTGAACAGGGCGCCGAGGGGGCCGGCCTGGCGGGCGAGATCGGCGAGCGATTCGTCCGTTCGGAGCGCGGTTCTTGTGGTGCGGTCGAGGCGGGTGGCGGTGAGCTCGGCCTCCATGCCGAGCGGGCGTAGCGCGAGCCAGGTGGCATCCAGGCGGTCGAGCAGGTTGCGCCAGGTCGCCGCCACCGGGGGTCCGAACGTCTCGGCCAGGGCGTGCCACTGGCCGGCGCGGTCCGCCGGGAGCGTGATCTGGCCGACCGGCGTCGAGTACAGGCGCGCCGGAGCCGGGACGAGGCTGAGCCCGTGGCGTCCCAGTTCGCCGACCATCGGGCGTCCGGACTTCTTGAACAGGTCGCGCCAGGCCGCGGGGAGGACGATCGCGTAGGGGTCGGTGTCGAGGGGTGAGAGCGGGGTCGGCGCCTTCGGCTGAGGCGTTGGCCTCCGGTCGAGGACCACGACCTGGTGACCCACGCGGGCCAGGCGGGCGGCGGCGGCAAGGCCGGCGAGGGTGGCTCCGACAACGACGATCATGGGCGCTCCCGGTGAAGGACGAGCAACTCGGCCAGGGTGAGCGCCCGGCGTCCGGCCAGGTCGGCGACCTGGGTTCGGCAGGAGAACCCGTCGGCGACCACGATCGCCCCCGGGCCGGCCTCGCGGATCGCGGGCAGCAGTTGGTCTTCCGCGATGGCCACGCTCACCTCGTAGTGGCCGCGCTCGACGCCGAAGTTGCCCGCCAGGCCGCAGCATCCGCCGAGGGTCGTGACCTGCGCTCCCGTCCGGGCGAGCAGGGCGGCGTCGTCCTGCCAGCCGAGCACGCTGGCATGGTGACAGTGCGGCTGGACGACCAGTTGGTGGCCGGAGAGATCGGGAGGGGTGTAGCCGGGCGTCTCGGAGAGCAACTCGGCCAGGGTGCGGGTGGCGCCGGTGACCGCCGGTAGCCGGGGATCGTCGATCAGCTCGGCGGCGTCGTCGCGCAGCACCGCCAGGCAGGAGGGTTCGACGCCCAGGATGGGTACTCCCCGCTCGGCGTAGGGGTGCAGGGTGTCGATCGCCCGGCGCAGTTGGCGCGTGGCGGCGTCCCGCTGGCCGGTGGTGATCCAGGTCAGCCCGCAGCAGGCCGGCTCATCGATCAGCGCGGGTGCCCAGCCGGCGTCGAGCAGCACCGTCACCAGGGCCGGCAGGTGGGTGCCCTCGAAGCAGTCGCTGAAGGAGTCGACCCAGAGCGCCACGGGTCGGAGATCCCGGTCTTCGCCGGGATGGCTGGTGTGTTCCTCGGTCATCCCGGACTTGATCCGGGATCTCCCACGTCCCCCCGTTGCCGAGTCGAGACCCTGGATAGGAATCCGGAGAGAGAGTGGTGAAGCCGCCCTCAAGGCGAAGCGGGGGAGAGAGCGACGAGGATCGATGCCGGCCAGCCAGCGGACCAGGCGTGCCGGCCCCGGGGAGGCCAGCACCCAGTTCGCGATCGCCGCCAGACCGGCTGTTCGGCTGACCAGCCGGGCCCAGCGGGGGAGCTGGCCCAGGGTGTAGTGGCTGCGGGGTCGCCGCCGGCCGCGGTAGGTCTCGGCGAGCACCTGCGACTTGTAGGACGCCAGGTCGACGCCGGTGGGGCAGTCCCGGGCGCAGCCCTTGCAGGCCAGGCAGAGATCCAGGGCCTCGTGCACCTCGGCGGCGGCGAAGCCGCCGGGTAGGGTGCCGCCGAGCAGTTCCTGGAGGATGCGCGCCCGGCCGCGGGTGGAGTCCTTCTCGTCCCCGGTCGCGCGGTAGGAGGGACACATGACGTCGGCGGACTCGCCGTGGTGGCTGATGCACCGTCCCACCCCCGAACAGCGGTGGACCCCTGCCGCCAAGCCCGGATGGGCGAGTGCCAGCGGAGCCGCGGCCAGCGCGGTGCGCAGGCCGGCGTCCACCGGGGCCGGGTCGACCAGGACGCCGGGGTTGAGCAGATTCCGTGGATCGAAGATCTGCTTGACGGCGGCGAACAGGGCGAGCGCTGCCGGTGAGTACATCGCCGGCAGCAGCTCCGAACGCGCCCGGCCGTCACCGTGCTCACCCGACATCGATCCGCCGTGGCTGCCGGCCAGAGCCGCGGCGTCCAGCAGGAAGGCCCGTAACCGGGCCGGACCACCGGCCGCCACCAGCGGGAAGTCGATCCGGGCGTGGACGCAGCCCTCGCCGAAGTGTCCGTAGGGCGCGGCCTGCAGCCCGTGCTGGACGAGCAGGTCCTCGAAGTCGCGCAGGTAGCCGCCCAGCCGGGCCGGTGGGACGGCAGCGTCCTCCCAGCCCGCGTAGGCCGGACGACCCAGGCTGGTCTCGGCCAGACCGGCGCCATCGGCCCGGACTCGCCACAACGCCGCCGCCTGCGCCGGATCGTCCAGCACCCTGCCGGCCAGGGCCCCGGCATCGTCCACCAGCCGCGCTCCGGCCGCGCGGAGTTCGGTCAGGTCGTCGCCGGCCAGTTCGGCGAACAACCAGCCCCGACCGGTGGGCAGATCGGGCACTGGACGACGCCGGCGCGCGACGTCGACGATCCGGGCGTCCAGGCCCTCCAGCGCGACCGGACGATGGGCGAGCACCGCGGGCACCGCATCCGCGGCCTCGGCCATGCCGGGATAGCCCAGCGCCACGACCACCGTGTGCGAAGGAGCCCGGACGAGCCGGACCTCGGCACCGCTCACCACGGCCAGGGTGCCCTCCGAACCGGCGAGGAAGGCGGTGACATCGAAGCCGTGCTCGGGGAGCAGGTGCTCCAGGCTGTAGCCGGAGACCTGACGTGAGAAGCGTCCGAACTCCGTCCGGATCACACCCAGGTTGGCCATCACCAGCTCGTGCAACCGGCGCAGGGTCGGGGAGTCGCCGGCCCGCAAGTCCGTCCGGGTGTCCAGTCGCAGGTGCTCTCCGGTGCCGGTGATCACGTCCAGGGCGACCAGATTGTCGGCGGTCCGGCCATACCCCAGCGCCCGCGGCCCGCAGGCGTTGTTGCCGACCATGCCGCCGATGGTGCAGCGGTTGTGGGTGGAAGGGTCGGGACCGAACCTCAGCCCGTGCGGCGCGGCGGCCCGCTGCAACTGAGCCTGGACGACGCCCGGCTCGACGCGGGCAGTCCGGCTGCCGGGCTCAACCTGGGCGATCGAGGTGAGGTGCCGGGAGGTGTCCAGCACTATTCCCGGTCCCACCGCATTGCCCGCGCACGAGGTGCCGGCGCCACGCATGGTCACCGGGAGGCCGGCGGCGCGGGCGTGGGCCAGCAGGTCGGTCAGCTCGTCGGTGTTGCGCGGTTGGGCGACCGCCCGCGGCACCACCCGGTAGAGCGAGGCGTCGTAGGAGTACAGCGCGCGCGTGAGCCGACTCTCGTCCAGTCTCTCACCGGCCAGCACACCCATGGGAACACTCTGCCAGGCCTGTCGCCCCGCCGTTTCGTAGACAATGCACAAGTCGGTGAGCCCGATCACGGTACGCTCGGCGCGGCTTCCGCTGGGAGTCACGAAGGCGGCTGCTGGGCCGCCAGCCACCCCGAAGAGGAGAGACATGAGTTACGCACGTCCCGTCCGCGCGCTCGCGCTGGCAGCCGCCTCGGCACTGCTCACCGGATTCGCCTTCGTCGTGCCAGCCGGCACCGCGCACGCTGCCCCGAGCCTGAAGCTGAAGTCGGTCAAGGTCAAGGGACCCAAGAGCGTCAACGCCGTGACCCAGGCCACCGACATCCCGTTCACGGTCACGTTCAAGGGGCCGAAGCCGAGCAGCACCATCGCCTATGACTGCGCGGCAGCGCCCACGGTCGAGGTGCTGAAGGCGTTCACCGCCACGCCGGTGGCTCCGGTGGTCTCCGAGGTGCCCGCCACCGTGGCGCCCAAGAAGGCGGGCACCTACAGGGTGCGGGTGGCCGCCCAGACCTCGGCCGGCAAGTACCGCGTCAAGGTGCCCATCTGCGTGCGCAACCTGGCCACCGGCAAGCAGACCACCAAGCTGGCCAGCTACGACTTCACGGTGCGGGTGAGCGCGGCCACCGCGGTGGACGACATCGTGAACGGCACGACCACCCTGGACGGCTACGGCAAGGGCAAGAAGTGGAACTGGGCGGTGACCGGTCCTGACTATCTCCAGGGCGTCAAGGTGACGGCCTACGTCCAGGCTCCGGGCAAGTCGAAGTGGAAGAAGGTCACCTCCGCCAAGCTGAACAAGCACGGCGACAAGAAGTTCAAGAGCAAGAAGGTCAGGGTCGCCATCGGAAGCCAGGTGTACTTCAAGTTCAGCGCCTCGGCCTACGGCCCGGCCTTCAAGAGCCCGACCTACCCGATCGTGCAGGGCTGATCGGCGCTGCCTCGCCACCCGACGGGCTCCGCTCCACCGCAGGTGGGCCGGAGCCCGTCGGTCGTTTCAGCCGCCCCAGAGCGCGGGTCCGTACTTCAGCACGATCCCGGCGATCAGGAGCACCAGCCACAGGGTGATCACCAGCAGGTCGATGCCCATTCGCAGACCGGACTGCAGCGCGGCGGTCACCCGCTCGGGCAGGAACAGGTTGTCGTCGCGGATGTTCACATGGGTCAGCGAGGTGAAGACCAGCGTGGTCGACAGCGTGACCAGCAGGCACCACGGGCACAGCGCGTTGATGTGGAACATCGACTGGTAGAACAGCCAGTAGGCGAAGATCAGGCCGATCGTGTAGACGATCTGCGCCGAGAACATGAACCACCGCGGGAACTTCACCTTACCCAGGCTGGCCACCGCGATGGTGATCACCACCGGCTCCGCGATCAGGCCGAGGAAGGCATTGGGCCAGCCGAACAGGTTGGCCTGCCAGGTGATCCCCACCTTGCCGCAGCTGATCACCTCGTTGATATTGCAGGAGAGCGCCGCGTTGGGGTTTCCGGCGAGCTCGATCGCCTCGATCGAGAGCACCAAGGAGGCGATCAGGCTGATCAACGAGGACATCAGCATGTAGCTGAAGATCCAGGTATTGGATTGTCTGAAGCGGTGGACCCGCTCGAAGAGCTCGGTCACTTGGCGGCTGCGGCTTCGTCAACGGCGGCCCGCAGGGCACCGGCTTCGAACGAGACCTGCCATTGCTTGCCGTCGATCCACACCGTCGGGGTGCTCTGGACCCCAAGACCGAAGGCGGCGCTGTTGGAGCTGTTGACCCAATCCTCGTGGCGCAGTTGCGCGAAGGTGGCGATCACGTCGTTGCTGACCCCGGCCTGGCGGGACAGGTTGGCGATCTCGGCGTCGGTCAGGCCCATCCCGTCCTCCGCCGGCTGGTTGTCGTAGATCGCCGCGTTGAGGGCCATCACGTTCTCGGGCTCTGCCCTGGCGACCTCGACCAGGGCGTTCGCCGCCCGGGTGGAGAAGGTGCGGCCGTTGCCATCGAGGAAGTTCATCAGGTGGAACTCGATCTTCGCGGTGCCGTCCTCGACCATGGATTCCAGGTCGTCGCGCTGAGAGCGCTCGAACTGGCCGCAGAACGGGCACATGTAGTCCTGGAAGATGCTGACGGTCACCGGTGCGTCGGGATTGCCGGCCACGATCGTGTAGTCGCCGGTGGCGGCGCCACCCCCTTCTGCCACCGGGGTGTTGCGGCTGCTCAGCGCGACGGCCACGATGACGCCGACGATGGCCAGCAGGGCAACGCCCAGAATGCTGAAGGTGACGATGTTGCGGACCTTGCGTTCCTTGGCCTGCTGCTCGCGCTGACGCTGTAGTTGCTCGCGGCGGCTACCGGCCGCGTTCGGGTTGTTCTGGGGCTTCTTGCTGCTCACGTTTGTTCTCCGGTCGGTCGTTGGGTGCCCGCGATGCCGCGGGCGGGGGTCGGCGTACGAGCAGGCAGAGGCCCGCTCAGTGCTCGACCGGGGGACCGCGGAGCGACCGGTGGGTGGCCGGATGGTGAGAGGTGCGGACGGGCACCGGGACGGCGAGCGGTGCGCGTCCCCAGATCGGCAGGCGGCCGGTGACGTGCAGGCCGAGCCGGCGGCCCAGCCACTGCTTGGCGGTGCGTAGTGCGCGCCGGGCCCAGACTCCCAGGCCCAGCGCCGCGGCCAGCGCGGCCAGGCCGGCGGCGAGCGTCCCCAGCGAGAGGACGATGGAGAGCCGGGCCACCTCGGCGTAGTGCGGGCCCGGGGCGAACATGCCCTCGGGGCAGCTCGCGCTCTGCGCCAGGATGTGCAGGTGGACGCCCAGCCAGCCCGCGCCGGGCAGTTCGCTGACGCAGGCCGGCAGGCTGCCGGCGAGGCGGAAGCCCGGAGCGTTGGCCAGCGCGAAGACGCCCAGCACCGTGAGGAGGACGGAACCCCCCACGCTGCGCAGCCGCGTTCCTCGCATCTGGCCTCCCAGGATCGCAGGCCATTCTACGCGACAGCGCCAGGGGGCGTACGATCACGCCATCAGCGGCGAAGGAGGGTGATGGCTGGCCGTCAGCGGAAGCCGAGCATGTACGACGTGGCCGCGCTCGCCGGGGTCTCCCATCAGACGGTTTCGCGTGTGCTGAACAACCACCCCAGCATTCGGGAGTCGACCCGCGACAAGGTTCTCCGGGCGATCGAGCAGATCAATTACACCCCGAACGCGATGGCGCGGGCGCTGGCCACGAACCGGACCCATCGGATTGGGGTGCTGATCGACGGGGCGGGGCACTACGGCCCCAACACCGCGCTGCGTGGCTTCGAGGAGGCCGCGCGCGTCGAGGGCTACTCGGTGGACGCGGTCTCGGTGGGGGAGGCCGATGACCCGGCCGCCGGTGTCGGACAGTTGCTGGTTCAGGGCGCCGAGGCGCTCTGTGTGATCGCCCCCCGGGTCCCCTCGCTGGAGAGCGTGCGGGCAGTGATGCGGGATCTGCCTGTGCTCGTGGTCACCGCCGGTTCGGCGCCGGACCGGCTGACCGCCGCGGTCAACCAGCGGGCGGGGGCGAGGCTCGCGGTCGAACACCTGCTCGGGCTCGGGCACCGGGAGATTCTGCACCTGGCCGGTCCATCGGACTGGCTGGACGCGCTGGACCGGCTGGACGCGTGGCGGCAGCGGCTCACCGAAGAGGGCCTTGTGGTTCGCGAGCCGGTGGTGGGGGACTGGACCGCCGATTTCGGCTACGAGTACGGTCGTCACTCGCCCGAGGTCGATCACGCCACGGCGTTGTTCGTGGCCAACGACCAGATGGCGCTCGGCGTGATCCACGGCCTCTACGATCGCGGTCTCCGGGTGCCCCAGGACATCTCGATCGTGGGATTCGACGACCTACCCGAGTCCCGGCACTTCCTTCCGCCGCTCACCACCGTCCGGCAGGATTTCCATGCGCTGGGCGCTCTCAGCGTGACTCGGCTGATCGCGGCCATCCGCGGCGTCCCGGTGGCCCATCCCGATCTCATCGCGCCCGAATTGGTGGTGCGGCAGTCTGCCGGCCCCCCGCGACGTTGAGGCTGCCAGGCTCCCAGTGAGTGCTCACATGTGAGCGTGCTCACACTCGCCCTTTGGGTCTTGGTTGAGCGGCAAAATCCCTGCGTGTAACGAATCCATAACACCGCAACGAGGCAGATTGTGAAGGCTCACATGTTATCGCTAACGTAGAGCCGTGGGCCACAGACGGCCACCCGGAAGGGCGAGGAAGCCCCGCGCCGGCGAACAAGGAGGTTGTGAGATGAAGAAGACCCTCGGAGTCTTCCTGGCCGGAGCGATGGCTCTGGCGCTGTCCGCCTGCGGTGGCGATGCTGCCCCGGCGCCCGGCGGAAACGAAGGTGGCAACTCAGGTGCCAAGCCGCTGAACGAACTGGTCGTGGGCTTCGCGCAGGTCGGTGCCGAGAGCGGTTGGCGCACCGCCAATACCAAGGACATCCAGGACTCCTTCAAGGAGGCCGGGATCGAGCTGAAGTTCTCCGACGCGCAGCAGAAGCAGGAGAACCAGATCAAGGCGATCCGCTCCTACATCCAGCAGCAGGTCGACTACATCGCCTTCTCCCCGGTCGTCGAGACCGGCTGGGACGCGGTGCTGAACGAGGCCAAGGCCGCCGGCATCCCGGTTGTGCTCACCGACCGCGCCGTCGACTCCGCCGACGACTCGCTCTACGTCACCTTCCTCGGCTCCGACTTCATCCTGGAGGGTGAGCGGGCCGGCAACTGGCTGGTGGAGCAGTACAAGGACAGCAGCGACCCGGTCGCCATCGTCCAGCTCGAGGGCACCACCGGTTCCGCACCGGCCAACGACCGCGCCAGTGGCTTCGCCGACGTGATCAAGGCCGACTCCAAGTTCGAGGTGGTCGCCAGCCAGACCGGTGACTTCACCCGTGCCGGCGGCAAGCAGGTCATGGAGGCGATGCTGAAGTCGCAGCCGAAGATCGACGTGGTCTACGCCCACAACGACGACATGGGCCTGGGTGCGATCGAGGCCATCGAGGCAGCCGGAAAGGTGCCCGGCAAGGACATCAAGATCATCACCGTCGACGCCGTGCACGACGGCATGGTCGCCGCCTCCGAGGGCAAGATCAACTTCATCGTCGAGTGTTCCCCGCTGCTCGGCAAGCAGCTGATCGAGGTCATTACCAAGCTCAACAACGGTGAGACCGTCGAGAAGCGGATCGTGACCGAGGAGACCACCTTCACCTCCGAGGAGGCTAAGGCGGCACTGCCGGATCGCAAGTACTGAGATCGCCAGTACTGATTGAGCGGTGAACTCCCGGGGGCCCGTCAACGGCGGGCCCCCGGGATCGCGGTACCCTGCGAACACCCTGTCAACGAGGAGAGGCCCATGTCCCAGCTGTCCCCGCCGGAGCCGGCCCCGGCCGGCGATCTGGAGCCGGTCGTCGAGATGAAGGGGATCTCCATCTCCTTCCCCGGCGTGAAGGCCCTGGACGACGTCGACTTCCGGATGTTCCCCGGCGAGGTGCATTCGCTGATGGGCGAGAACGGCGCCGGCAAGTCCACCCTGATCAAGGCCCTCACCGGGGTCTACGGCATCGATGCCGGTACCATCAGCCTGAACGGACGACAGGTCACCTTCCACGGCCCGGCGCAGGCGCAGGCGGCCGGCATCAGCACGGTGTACCAGGAGGTCAACCTGCTGGGGAATCTCACTGTCGCGGAGAACGTGATGCTGGGACGCGAGCCGCGCCGGCTGGGTGGCATCGACTGGCGGCAGATGCGCCGGCGGGCCGCCGAGATCCTGGAACGGCTCCACCTCGACATCGACCCCGGCTCCCTGCTGAACTCCCATTCCCTGGCCATCCAGCAGCTGGTGGCGATCGCCCGGGCGCTGGACGTCCAGGCCTCCGTCCTGGTGCTGGACGAACCGACCTCGAGCCTGGACGCCGACGAGGTCGCCGAACTCTTCCGGGTGATCCGCAGCCTGGCCGCCGACGGAGTGGCGGTGCTGTTCGTCTCCCACTTCCTGGATCAGGTCTACGAGATCTCCGACCGGCTCACCGTGCTGCGCAACGGACGCCTGGTGGGGGAGTACCTCACCGAGGAGCTGCTGCGGATCGATCTGGTGCAGGCGATGATCGGCAAGGAACTCACCGCGCTGGAGGACCTGGAACACCGGGTTCACGCCAGCGACACCACGCGCGAGACCGAGATTCCGTTCCTGGCCGCGACGGGCGTCGGACGGCGCGGCACGATCGCACCGGTCGACATCCGGATCGCTCCCGGCGAGGTCGTCGGCCTGGCCGGTCTGCTGGGCTCGGGACGCACCGAGGTAGCCCGCCTGTTGGGCGGGGTCGATCGTCCGGACAGCGGTGAGATCACCATCAACGGCCAGCCGGTGAGGCTGCGCTCGCCCAGGCAGGCGATCAAGCGCCGGGTGGTCTATTCCTCGGAGAACCGCCGTGCCGAGGGGATCGTGGACGAGTTGACCGTCCGCGACAATGTGATCCTGGCGCTGCAGGCCGATCGAGGCTGGTTCCGTCCGATTCCCAAGAAGCGGCAGGACGAACTCACCCAGAGTTACATCGAGGCGCTCAACATCCGCACCCCGGACGCCGAGGCGCTGGTGCGCAACCTCTCCGGCGGCAACCAGCAGAAGGTCCTGCTGGCTCGCTGGCTGGCGATCGCGCCCCGGCTGCTGATTCTGGACGAGCCCACCCGCGGCATCGACGTCGGCGCCAAGGCCGAGATCCAGAAGCTGGTGTTCAGCCTCGCCGAGAACGGCATGAGCGTGATCTACATCTCCGCCGAGCTCGAGGAGGTGCTGCGGGTCAGCCACCGGGTGATCGTGCTGCGCGACCGCCAGCTGGTGGCCGACCTGCCCAACGACGACCTCGACCTCGACACCCTGCTGGCGCTGATCGCTGAGGGTGCGGACAACGGAGTGAACCCATGAGCGGCGTGTTCTCCCGGGCCTTCGCCCATCGGCTGTTCTGGCCGGTGCTGATGCTGGTCGTCCTGATCGTCATCAACGTGGTGGCGGTGCCGGACTTCCTTTCCATCACCATCCACGACGGCCATCTCTTCGGCAGCCTGGTCGACATCCTGCGCAACGGTGCTCCGACCTTGATCATCGCGGTCGGGATGACTCTGGTGATCGCCACCCGGGGCATCGACCTCTCGGTCGGCGCGCTGTGCGCGATCTCGGGTGCGGTGGCCTGCTCGATCATCCTCGGCTCGGAGGATCCCGGCTCGCTCGCCACGGTGACGGTCGCGGTCCTGGCCGCGCTGGGCCTGTCGCTGCTGCTGGGCCTGTGGAACGGCCTGCTGGTGGCGGTGATCGGCATCCAGCCGATCATCGCGACCCTGGTGCTGATGACCGCCGGACGCGGCATCGCGATGCTGATCACCGAGGGCCAGATCCTCACCGTCAACAGCCCGCCTTTCAAGTTTCTCGGCTCGGGCTTCCTGATGGGCATCCCGGTGGCGGTGATCATCGGCACGGTGATCTTCGCGCTGGTGGCACTGATCACCCGCCGCACCGCGCTCGGCCTGCTGATCGAGTCGGTCGGCATCAACCCCGAGGCCAGCCGGCAGGCGGGGGTCCGCGCCCGCGGGCTGCTGTTCACCGTGTACGCCTTCTGTGCCCTGGCCGCCGGCATCGCCGGGATCATCCTGACCGCCAACCAGACCGCCGCTGACGCCAACAACACCGGCCTGTTCATCGAACTGGACGCCATCCTGGCCGTCGTGATCGGCGGCACCTCGCTGGCCGGCGGACGCTATTCGCTGGCGGGCACGCTGGTCGGGGCGCTGGTGATCCAGACCCTGGTCACCACGGTGTACACCGTCGGCATCCCGCCGATCGCCACCATGGTGTTCAAGGCCGCGGTGGTCACGGCGGTCTGCCTGCTGCAGTCGCCCACCACGAACGCCGCGATCGGCCGCTGGCGAGAACGCCTGGCCGCCAGTCGTCGCACCGAGGCGAAGGCGGTGGCACGATGACCGCCCTCGTCGTGGGACGCAACCCGCGTGGGGTGGCTGCGAGGCTGGCCGATCTGTTCACCAGCCCGAAGTCCGGGCCGGTGTTGGTCACCGCGCTGCTCTTCGTGGCGATCTACCTGGTCGCGGGGTTCCGCTATCGCGGCTTCTTCTCCGGCCAGGTGCTGCTGAACCTGTTCATCGACAACGCCTATCTGATCGTGCTGGCGGTGGGGATGACCTTCGTCATTCTGACTGGCGGGATCGATCTGTCCGTTGGCGCGGTGGTGGCACTGTCCACCATGATTGCGGCCTCGCTGCTGCAGACCGGCTGGTCGCCGTTCGTCGTGATCCTGCTCATCCTGGTGCTGACCTCGGTACTGGGCCTGGCGGTCGGCTTGATGATCCACGTCTTCGGGGTGCAGCCGTTCATCGCCTCACTGGCGGCCATGTTCCTGGCCCGGGGTCTGTGCTACATCATCTCCAACACCTCGATCACCATCGACAACGGTTTCTTCGTCGCCATGGCGACCACCCGGATACCGCTCGGCCCAGGGCTGTCGATCACGCCCAGCGTGATCATCGCCGTCGCCGTGGCGGTGGTGGCGGTATGGGTGCTGCAGTACACCCGGTTCGGACGCACCACCTACGCGATCGGCGGCGGCGAGCAGTCCGGCATGCTGATGGGCCTGCCGGTGGCGCGCACCAAGGTGCTGGTCTACGTGATCAGCGGCTTCTGCTCGGGGCTGGCCGGCATCCTGTTCGCCTTCTACACTCTCTCGGGCTATTCGCTGACCGCGATCGGCACTGAGCTGGATGCCATCGCGGCGGTGGTGATCGGCGGTACCCTGCTGACCGGCGGCTACGGGTTCGTCATGGGGTCGGTGCTGGGCGTACTCGTGCTCGGCCTGATCCAGACGATCATCATCTTCGAAGGCACCTTGAGTTCCTGGTGGACCAAGATCTTCATCGGTGCTCTGCTTCTGGTGTTCATCATCCTGCAGAAGGTGTTGACCTCCAGACGGACCTAGCTGGCACGAACAACACGACCGGAGGGCAGGCGTGGCTGAGGAGGAGCGGGCGAAAGCCGCGACGATCTTCGATGTCGCGCGCCTTGCCGGGGTATCGCACCAGACGGTCTCGCGCGTTCTCAACGACCTGCCCAACGTGCGTCCGGCGACCCGTGACCGGGTGAGGCGGGCGATCGCGCAACTGCGCTATATCCCCTCGCCGGCGGCGCGCGCGCTGGTCACCCGCCGTTCCCGGACGATCGGGCTGATCACCACCGGTCTGCCAGAGTTCGGGCACTCCACCGCCGCGGTCTATCTCAACGAGGCGGCGCGGGAGGAGCGGTACGCGGTGATCATGGCCAGCCTGCTGACCGCCGACTTCGCCAGCCTGCGCCAGGCAGCCGAAGTGCTGGTCCGGCAGAACGTCGAGGCGATCGTGCTGATCACCAGCAACCGCTCCACTCTGGGCCTGCTGGAGGGGATGGAACTCGGGGTGCCGTTCGTCGCGGTGGCCTCCCAGGGCGCAGGCCTGCACCGGGTCTCCTTCGACCAGTACGGGGGCGCCCGCCGTGCGGTGCGGCATCTGATCGAGTTGGGACACACCGAGATCCGACATCTCGCCGGCCCGGAGGATTCCATGGATGCCACCGAGCGTGTCCGGGGCTGGCGTGACATGCTCAGCCAGCAGGGACTGGTGGCCTACGAGCCGCTGATCGGAGACTGGGCGGCCAGCAGTGGCTACCGGAACTCCCTGCAGTTGCTCGCCGAGGACCGGCCGACCGCGATCTTCGCAGGCAATGACCAGATGGCGCTGGGAGCGATCCGCGCGGTGATCGAGACCGGGCTCCGGGTGCCTGAGGATGTCAGCGTGGTGGGCTTTGACGACATCCCCGAGGCCGAGCATTTCACACCGCCGCTCACCACCATGCGGCAGGACTTCGCCCAACTCGGCCGTGACACGATGACGCTCGTCCTCGCCGTGCTGCGCGAGGAGGACACCGGCGCGTTGCTGGCGCGCGTCCCGAGCCTCGTGGTGCGGCAGAGCACCGGGCCGGCTCCGACTCGATAGGCCGCTGGCTTGACGGTTTGCCCTGTCTGCATCCGAAGGCAAGACAACACTGTCTGTTAGCGGTAACATGTGAGCGGACCGTCAAAGGAGATCCAGGTGACATCATTCGACCGTGAACGCGCGGCACAGATCGATGCGGTGCGGGCTGAGGTGGCCCGGCTGCATGCCGAGTTGGTCCGCTACGGCCTGGTGGTGTGGACGGCCGGCAACGTCTCCGGGCGCGTGCCGGGGACGGACCTGTTCGTGATCAAGCCGTCGGGGGTGTCGTACGACGACCTGGCACCGGAGAACATGATCCTGTGCGACCTCGACGGCAACGCGATCCCGGGGACGTCGGGCAGCGAGCGGTCGCCGTCCAGTGACACCGCCGCGCATGCCTATGTCTATCGGCACATGCCCGAGGTGGGCGGGGTGGTGCACACCCATTCCGACTATGCGACCGCGTGGGCGGCCCGCAGGGAGCCGATCCCGTGCGTGCTGACCATGATCGCCGACGAGTTCGGCGGGGACATCCCGGTCGGCCCGTTCGCGCTGATCGGTGACGACTCGATCGGGCGGGGGATCGTCGAGACCCTGCGCGGTTCCCGGTCGCGGGCGGTACTGATGGCCAACCACGGTCCGTTCACCGTCGGGGTCACTGCCAAGGATGCGGTGAAGGCCGCGGTGATGGTGGAGGACGTGGCGCGCACCGTCCACTTCGCACGCCAGCTGGGCGAGCCGGTGCCGATCGCCCAATCCGACATCGACTCGTTGTACCACCGGTATCAGAACGTGTACGGCCAGGTCGACGATGACCGTCGTCCGGAAGAGAAGGAAGAAGCATGAGCCTGGATACCTCCCTCGACAGCTACGAGGTCTGGTTCGTCACCGGCAGCCAGTCGCTGTACGGCGAGGAGACGCTGCGGCAGGTGGCCGAGCAGTCCCAGGCGGTGGCCGGCGGGCTGGATGGCCTGCCGGTGCGGGTGGTGTGGAAGCCGGTGCTGATCGACACCGACGGCATCCGCCGGTTCGCGTTGGAGGCGAACTCCCGCGATGACGTGATCGGGGTGATCGCCTGGATGCACACCTTCAGTCCGGCGAAGATGTGGATCACGGGACTGGATGCGCTGCGCAAGCCGTTGCTGCACCTGCACACCCAGTCCAATGTCGAGTTGCCGTGGGAGGAGATCGACTTCGACTTCATGAACCTGAACCAGGCCGCCCACGGCGATCGGGAGTTCGGCTACGTCCAGACCCGGCTCGGGGTGCCGCGCAAGACCGTGGTCGGTCATGTGTCGAATCCCGAGGTGCGGCGTCAGGTGGAGGTGTGGCAGCGTGCGGCGGCCGGTTGGCAGGGCTCCCGGACGTTGAAGCTGGCCCGGTTCGGCGACAACATGCGCTACGTCGCGGTCACCGAGGGCGACAAGACCGAGGCCGAGTTGAAGCTGGGCGTCCAGGTCAACACCTGGGGGGTCAACGAACTGGCGGCCGCGGTGGCCGCGGTGTCGGATGCCGACGTGGACGCCCTGGTGGCCGACTACATCGACAGCTACGACGTGGCACCCGAACTGCTACCCGGCGGGGCGCGTCACCAGTCGCTGCGCGACGGTGCAGCGATCGAGCTCGGGCTGCGGTCGTTCCTGGAAGCGGGCGGTTTCGGGGCCTTTACCACCAGTTTCGAGGATCTCGGCGAGTTGAAGCAGTTGCCCGGGTTGGCGGTGCAGCGGCTGATGGCCGAGGGCTACGGCTTCGGCGCCGAGGGGGACTGGAAGACCGCGATCCTGGTGCGGGTGGCCAACGTGATGGGCGCCGGCCTGCCGGGCGGCGCGTCGTTGATGGAGGACTACACCTACGACCTGACTCCCGGTGACGAGAAGATCCTCGGTGCGCACATGCTGGAGGTCTCGCCCTCGCTGACCACCGCCAAGCCGCGGCTGGAGGTGCATCCGCTGGGCATCGGCGGCAAGGAGGATCCGGTGCGGCTGGTGTTCACCGCGGACGCCGGTCCGGCGCTGGTGGTGGCGATGTCGGATGTCCGCGACCGGTTCCGGCTGGTCGCCAATGTGGTGGAGAACATCGTCCCGCCGGATCTGCCCAAGCTTCCGGTCGGACGCGCGGTGTGGCGTCCGGCTCCCGACTTCGCCACCAGTGCCGCCTGCTGGCTGGCCGCCGGTGCCGCCCACCACACCGTGATGACCACCGCGATCGGCATCGAGGTGTTCCGGGACTTCGCCGAGATCGCCGGCATCGAACTGCTGGAGATCGACCAGGACACAACCGTCCGGGGCTTCCAGCGGGAACTGCGCTGGAACCAGGCCTACTACCGCCTCGCCCAGGGACTGTAGGGACTGCCGTCGGGCGCTCCGATTTCCGGGTCGGGGGCCATCACCGGATCAAACTCGCCCCGTGATCGAAGTCGATGGTGGCTGCGAGCCGGTGGTCGATGCCCACGAGGTGCCGGAGGCGATGCGGGAGATCGTGCACGTCCGGGATGGGTATGAGGTGTTCCCGTACTCGTCGCGGGCATCCCGTAGCCTGGATCTGGACTACACGATCCCGTATCTGGAGGGTGTGCCGGTCCAGCCCCGTTCGTCGAACCTGGGACCGCTGACCCGCCGGGCTCATCGGGGGAAAACCCACGGTGGGTGGCGGTCGGATCTACCCCGGCCGGGTGTGTTCTGGTGGCAGTCGCCGCGCGGCCAGGTCCACTGGAGTAGCACCTTGATCCACGTTCCGTTCGCCCCGGCCTGCGCCGATCGCACCGGCGCGGGGGCGGGCGCGGTCGTCCAGGGGCCTGAGGTATGCCGAATCGTTACCTTGTGAGTCGTTGACATGCTTTCGGCTTGCTCGGTAGGTTTAACGAAAACCTTTTCGGAGATTTTCGGAAGACGTGATGCGAGGGTGGATCGCTTGTGAAAGACTCCGACCTAGCCAGGAGACTCGATGAAGATTCGAACATGGCATAAAGCCTTTTCGGTAGCGGTGGCTCTGACGGCCTCGCTCGCATTGGCGGCCTGCAGCAGCGGGGGAACCGCCCCGACGACCACCGCCCCGGCTCCCAGCGAGCCGGGGACCTCCGCGCCGGCTGACACCAGCTTGGGTGTCGACGATGGCACGCAACTGACGATGTGGACGCGGGCGCCACTGGAACGGCAGGCGAAGGCGCTGGTCGAGGCCTATAACGCCAGTCACTCCAACCAGGTCAAGCTGGAGATCATCCCCAATGACGACATGGAGGGCAAGATCGGCGCGGCCGCCACCAACAACGAACTGCCCGATCTGCTGGCCGGCGATGTCGTCCGGCTGCCGTACTGGGTGGATTCCGGGCTGTTCAGCGACGTCTCGGCCAAGATCGACGGGTTGCCGTTCGCCGGTGATCTCGCGCGTGGCCACGTCGACGCCGGCACCTCCACCGACGGTGTCAAGCACACCGTTCCGTTCGTTACCGACATCTCGGTGATGGTCTGGAACAAGGAACTCTACGCCGAAGCCGGCCTGGATCCGGAGAGGGGCCCGACCACGCTGGCCGAGTTCGTCGAGCAGGCCAAGGCCGTGGCCGCGCTGAAGAAGGACGGGGTCTCCGGCACCTACTTCGGCGGCAACTGCGGTGGCTGCCTGGTGTTCACCTGGTTCCCGTTCGTCTGGGGCTCCGGTGACGAGGTGCTGTCGGCTGACGGCACCGAATCGCTGCTGGCCGGTGACAACGCCAAGGCCGTCTATGCCGCCTACAAGGACCTGGTGGATTCCGGTGCGGTCGGCTCCGGCTCCAAGGAGGAGACCGGCGCGACCTGGACCGCTCCCTTCGCCGAGGGCAAGGTCGGTGTCATGCAGTACCCGAACACTTCGACCTTCGCCGCCATCGAGGCCGGCATCGACGTCGGCGTCACCGGTATCCCGGGCGTGAACGGCGGCTCCTCGACCTTCCTTGGCGGTGACGCGATGGGCATCTCGAAGGATTCGAAGAGCATCGATCAGGCGTGGAACTTCCTGGCCTGGATGCTGTCGGACGAAACCCAGCTTGAGGTCATCGCCAAGAATGGTGAGGTGCCCGCCAGGGTCTCGCTGCTCGACAACGACTACACCAAGCAGGATCCGATCGCGCTGACCATGAACGCGACCGTGGCCAACGGCCGCACCCCGGTGGCGACCTACTTCTCCGAGGCGTTCAACGCTCCGGGCAGCCCGTGGACGGTGCTGTTCCGCAACGCGGTCTTCGAGGGCACCGACACCCTCCAAGCCGATAACCAGGCCATAACCGACATCCTCAGCCAGGGCTGAGGGCTGGAATCCGAGCAATGAGCGCAGCCGTCAGCTCTCAGGCCGTGAGGCGGGGACATCGTTCCCGCCTCACGGCCGGGAGCACTCGTGCCGGAGCGGCCTTCGCCGGCCCGCTGGCGGTGGTGGTACTGGTCTTCTTCGTGGTGCCGATCGGCCTGGTGCTGTTCATGTCGGGCAACGACTGGGGGCTGCTGGGCGGCAACAAGGGCTGGAACTTCCCGGAGAACTACACCGAGGTCGTCGCCAACCGGATGTTCTGGCCGGCGGTCGGGTTCACCTTGAAGTACACCGTGATCGCGACGGTGCTGCTCATCGTCATCGGTCTCGGCCTGGCGCTGCTGGTGCAGGAGAGCTCACGCTGGAAGGGCTTCCTGCGCACCACCATCCTGCTCCCCGCGGCGACCGGCCTGGCCTCGGCCTCCCTGTTGTTCTACGCGCTGTACTCGCCTCAGGTGGGCCCGTTCTCCGACTTCCTGGAGAGCATCGGGATCGCCTCGATCCTGGGCAGCCCGGAAGGCGCACTGTGGGCGACCGTCTTCCTGATCGTGTGGCGATTCTCCGGCTTCTACATGCTGTTGCTGCTGGTCGGCCTGCAGGCTATCCCCGAGGACGTCTACGAGGCCGCCCGGATCGACGGCGCCTCGACCTGGCAGGCCTTCCTCCGGATCACGCTGCCGCTGCTGCGTCCCTCGCTGGGGCTGAGCATCATCATGTGCGTCACCGGCTCGCTGCTGGCCTTCGACCAGTTCTACATCCTCACCAAGGGCGGGCCGGACGGCTCGACGATGACCGTCGTCCAGCTGATCTACAACCTCGCCTTCGAATCGAAGCGGTCGCTGGGGCTGGCGGCCGCGTTGTCGGTGATCACGCTGCTCGCCCTGGTCGCGATCAACGTCCTGCAACTGCGGGCGCTGAGAGGAGCCGACGATGAGTAGCCCGCAACCGCTGGCCAGGCTGGCGATCCGGACGCCGTACTACGTCCTCACCGGCGGTCTGGCGATCATCTTCCTGTATCCGATCATCTGGGCAGGCGTGGGTTCCTTCGCGCCGAGCCCAGGCTCCAACCAGACCGAGGGCTGGGGCATGGGCAACTACCTGACCCTGCTGCACTTCCAGGCCGGGCTGGGCACCTACCTCAGCAATTCCCTGGTGGTGTCGGTGCTGGCGGTGATCTTCACCCTGGTGCTGTCGCTGCTCGGCGGCTACGCCTTCGCGACCTTCAGCTTCCCGGGCAAGAATCTGCTCTTCCTGCTGGTGCTGTCGATCCTGATGGTGCCGTACGCCACCCTGCTGATCCCGCTGGTGATCTGGCTGAAGGCGATCGCGCTGAACAACAGCCTGGTCGGGGTGGCGATCGTGCTGGCGGTCTTCCAGCTACCCTTCGCCACCTTCATGATGCGGATCTCCTTCGAGTCGATCCCGGCCGACATCCGTGAGGCCGCCATGGTGGACGGCTGCGGCCACTTCACCGTGTTGTGGCGGATCCTGATCCATGCCGTCAAGCCCGGGCTGATCACGGTCGGCATGTTCGCCTTCCTGGCTGCCTGGAACGACTTCATGGTGCCGCTGTACCTGCTCGGCGGCGACAACCAGACGCTGCCTCTGGCGCTGGTGAACATGCGCCAGCAGGTGATGGGCGTGATCGACTACGGCGCCACCCAGGCCGGGGTAGTGGTGCTCACGTTGCCCTGCGTGATCCTCTTCCTCGCCCTGCAACGCCACTACGTGCGGGGCTTCATGTCCGGAGCTCTGAAGGGATGAGCAAGGTGATCGAGCAGGCCGTCACGGACGTGCCCGCGGGTGTCCCGGTCGCCCCCGTCGCGGGGGCGCTGATACCGCTGAGCCTGAATGCGGTGCGGATCGACGGCGGCTTCTGGGCGGAGCGGCAACGGGTGAATGCAGCGATCTCCATCCCGCACAGCGAGTCCTGGGAGCGGCGTTGCGGGTGGCTGGAGAACTTCCGGCTGGCCGCGGAGGGATCGACCGCCCCCCGTGGCGGCCGGGAGTTCTCCGACTCCGACGTCTACAAACTGCTGGAGGCGATGGCCTGGGAGGTGGCACGCACCGGCGACCCCGCCCTGGACGCCCGGATCGACGAGATCGCCGTTGAGATCCAGCACGCGCAGCGCGCCGACGGGTATCTCAACACCCACTTCGATGGCCCTGGCCAGCCGGCCAGGTACACCGACTTCGAGTGGGGCCACGAACTCTACTGCTATGGCCATCTGTTCCAGGCGGCGGTGGCCAGGCTGCGTTCCGGTCGCCGCGGCACCCTGGTCGAGGTGGCCCTGCGGGCGGCCGACCATGTCTGCCGCACCTTCGGCGACGAGGGTGTCGAGGCGATCTGCGGCCACCCCGAGATCGAGGTGGCGCTGGCCGAGCTGTACCGGGCCGTCGGCGAGCCGGCCTATCTGGAACAGGCGCGCCGCTTCGTAGAACGCCGCGGACGGGGGCTGCTGGGCGAGATCGAGTTCGGCGCCGAATACTTCCAGGACGACGAGCCGGTTCGTGAGGCTACGATCTTCCGCGGGCATGCGGTGCGGGCCGGCTACCTCGCCGCCGGAGCGATCGACGTGGCGGTCGAGACCGGTGACGACCAGTTGCTGAGCGCGGTGAAGGCCCAGTACGACCGCACCCTGGCCCGGCGCACGTATCTCACCGGCGGGATCGGTTCCCGCCATTTCGGGGAGGCGTTCGGGGAGGATTTCGAACTCCCGCCCGATCAGGCCTACTGCGAGACCTGCGCGGCGGTCTCCTCGGTCATGGTGGCCTGGCGGCTGCTGCTGGCGACCGGGGACGAGCGCTATGCCGACGTGATCGAGCGCACCCTCTACAACGCGATCGCCGTCTCCCCGTCAGAGCGGGGGGATGCGTTCTTCTACGCCAACCCGCTCCAGAAACGGACGCCCGGGCACCCCAGCGACCCCGACCGGATCTGTCCGCGGGCATCCTCGCAACTCCGCGCGCCGTGGTTCACCGTCTCCTGCTGCCCGACCAATGTGGCGCGGGTGTTCGCCTCGCTGTCCGCGCTCTGGGCCACGGTGGACGGCCCTACCCTGCGGCTGCATCAGTTCGCGCCCGGGATCATCGACGCCCACCTGGCGGACGGACGGCCGGTCACCCTCCAGGTTCGCACTGGGTACCCCTATGACGGCCGGATCGAGATCGAGGTGCTTCGGGCGCCGGTGGGGCAGTGGGAGCTTGCCGTGCGCGTTCCGGCCTGGGCGGTGACGGCGGAGTTCACCGGCCTGGAACGGGACGGACGGCTGGCCCGGGCCCGCGGTCTGGAAGCCGGGGACCTGGTGGTGATGGAGCTGGGGCTGGAGCCTCGACTGGTGCTGCCGGATGCCAGGATCGACGCGGTTCGCGGCTGCGTCGCGATCGAGCGCGGCCCCTTCGTGCTCTGCCTGGAATCCATCGATCTTCCGGACGCCGCGCCGGTGGACGACTTCGTCCTCGATGCGGCCGTCCCTCCGGTCTCGGCCGGGGACGGCGCCGAGGTGGCGGGCTGGCTGCTTAGGCCCGAGCCCGCGGACTGGCCCTATCGCAATGCCGGTGGTTCGGGCGAGCCCGTGGTACCTGCGCAGGCGCGGCTGGTGCCCTACCACCGCTGGGGGAATCGGGGTCCGAGCACGATGCGGGTGTGGCTGCCGGCGAGGGGGTAGGTTCGGCCCAGTAGAGTCACTGCCGAAAACCGTTTCGGACGGCAGGAAGTTCGGGTGGGGTGATCGTGAGCACAGCGGCCCGCAAGGTGACCTTGCAGGATGTGGCACGCCTGGCGGGCGTGTCGGTCGCCACCGCCTCGAAGGCGATCAACGCCCGCGAGGGCGTCTCGAACGCCACCCGTGAGCGGGTGCTGGGGGTGGTCCGCCAGGTGGGTTTCACACCGAATGAGCTGGCCCGTGGCCTGCTGGTCGGCCAGTCGGGCACGGTGGGGCTGCTGACCGGCGACCTGGAGGGCCGGTTCGTGCTGCCGATCCTGATGGGCGCCGAGGATGCGTTCGGGGCCGGGCAGGTCAGCGTGTTCCTGTGCGACGCACGCGGGGACGCGATCCGCGAGCAGTACCACCTCCGGGCCCTGCTCGCCCGCCGGGTCGACGGCATCATCGTCGTTGGTCGCCAGACCGATCCCCGTCCCTCGCTGGGGCACGATCTGCCGGTACCGGTCGTCTACGCCTACGCGCCCAGCGAGGACCCGTCCGACCTCTCGCTCACCCCCGACAACGAGACCGGTGGACGGATGGCCGTCCAGCACCTGATCGACTGCGGCTGCCGCGCGATCGGCCACATCTCCGGCGATCCTTCCTACGCGGCCGCCCAGGATCGTGCCCGCGGGGTGCTTGGCCACCTGGCCGAGGCCGGGCTGGAACTACGCGGGGATGTCATGTTCTCGGCATGGTCGGAGCAGTGGGGGAGGGACGCGGCCGGAGTGTTGCTGGCGCAGTACCCGGATGTCGACGGCATCGTCTGCGGCTCGGACCAGATCGCCCGGGGAGTGCTCGACACGCTGCGGGATCTGGGCCGCCGGGTGCCCGAGGACGTGGCGGTGATCGGCTACGACAACTGGGAGGTGCTCACCATCAACTCCCGGCCGCAGCTGACCAGTATCGACCCGAATCTGGAGCAGCTGGGACGCGACGCCGCACGCAGCCTCTTCCATGCCATGGAGGAAGCCACCGCTGCGAGCAGTGGCATCCGCCACACGCCGGTGAAGCTCGTCATCCGCGGCTCGACCATCGCGCATCGGTAGCTGGCCGAGCCGGTCTGCGTCGCGGTATTGCTGGATTCGACGATGACTCGGGCGCGGCGGGCTGCGCGCCGGATCGAGGTTCGATCAGACCCTCCGGAAAGGCCTTAGCCCGGCCGGCGAGGCCCACCGTGGTCCGATGGCCGATCGGGGGCATCGCGGCGGCGTGGAGCCGGGCGAGCACGGTGCCGCCGGTGTCGAGTTCGAGTTCGACGATGCCGTCGTGCCCGAAGTACCGTGTCGATCGGACGGTGGCTCCTGCGCCGTGGCTCCCGCCGAGGCCGATCCCCTCCGGCCTGACCAGGACTATCACGGGGCCCACAAGTTCGCTGCGGTGCGGGAAGGCGCCCAGGCTGGTGGTGACGATGTGGCCGTCCGAGATGCCGGCGAGAGTGTTCGCTTCACCGACGAACTGACCGGTCCACAGATCCACCGGCTCGGCGTAGACCTGGTCCGGTGTGCCGATCTGGCGGATGCGGCCCTCGGCGAGCACGATCAGGTCCGTGCTCATCGAGAGTGCCTCGCCCTGATCGTGGGTGACCAGCAGCGCGGCGGTCCCGGTCGCCTCCAGCGCCCGCCTGACTCCCTCGCGAACCTCGCTGCGCAGCGCCGCGTCGAGTGCGGAGAACGGCTCGTCGAGAAGGACCAGCCGTGGCTCAGGGGCCAGAGCGCGGGCCACGGCGACGCGTTGCGCCTGACCGCCGGAGAGCTGGTGCGGCAGACGGAGGGCGAAGGGCTGCAGGCCGAGCAGGTCGAGCATCTCGGTGGTGCGCGGGCCGCGACGCCGGCGGCGGGGCAGGCCGAAGTCGATGTTCTCCGCCACGGTCAGGTGCGGGAAGAGCGCGCCGTCCTGAGGCACTAATCCCACCCCGCGACGCTCGGGCGGGAGGTCGTCGAGGCGGCGTCCGTCCAGCCGGATGGTGCCGCTCGCGCCTCGGTGCAGGCCCGCGATCACCCGAAGCAGGGTGGTCTTGCCGCTCCCGCTGGGGCCGAGGACGGCACCCAGCGCACCCGAGCCGAGGGTGAAGGACACGTTTTCGACGACGACCGAGCGCCCGGCCGGCGTCTCGTGCCAGGCGGTGATGCCGCTGACTTCAAGTTCCATCGCGTCCTCCTCGGGACAGGAAGTAGGCCGGAATGCTGGCTACGCCGATGAGCGCGATCGCGTACGGTGCGGCGGCGGCGTAGGCGGTGGTCGCGGTATGGCGCCACAACTCGGTGGCCAGGGTGTTCGCCCCGATCGGCAGCAGCATCAGGGTTGCCGGCAGCTCCTTCATGGCGGTGACCGCCACCAGCAGACCGCCCGCGGCGATGCCCGGCGCGGACAGGCGCGTGGTGACGGTGAACCAGGTGGCCAGTGGCCCGCGGCCCGTGCTGCGGGCGACGTCCTCCAGCGCGATGGGCACCTGTTCGATGGCCGAGCGTGCAGAGCCCACAGCCTTGGGGAGGAAGATCACCGCGTAGGCCAGGCAGAGCGCGAGGGCGGTCTGGTACAGCCCGGGTGCCAGGTTGAGGGTGAGGAACACCAGGGACAAACCGGTCACGATGCCCGGGATGCCGTTGGCGAGATAGGAGACCGACTCCAGCCCTGCCACGAGCCGGGTCCGGTAGCGGGCGGCCAGCACCGCGATCGGAAGCCCGAGCGCAACGGCGATCGCGGCACCGGCGAGGCTGAGGCCGATGGTTGTCGCGGTGCTCTCCGCCAGCCGTGGCCAGTTGATGTCGGCGGCTCGGCTCTCCAGCCCGCGGCGCGCCAACGCCAGCGCGGGAAGGCCGAGGGCGCCGGCCGCGACCAGCGTCATCGTCACGACGGCCGTCGCCTGGGTGGCCTGCGATCGCGTCCGTCGGAGTGGCTGAGGCCGGACGTTCGCCTGACCGCGGCGGGTGCGGCGCCGTACCGTACGTTCGATCGCGACCAGGGCCAGGGCAAGGCCGACCAGAACGGCCGCGGTCGCGGCGGCGAGGGTGCGGTTGAGGCCGCCTTCGTACGCGGCGTGCACCGCCCAGGTGAGGGTCTGGACCCGCAGCAGGGAGGGGGACCCGAAGTCGGAGAGGGTGTAGAGGGCGGCAAGCAGGGCACCGGCCAGTGCCGCAGGTGCGATCTGGGGGAGCGTGGCTCCGGCGAACGCGCCGATCCGTCCGCGGCCCAGGGTGCGGGCGGCATCGGCCGGGCCCCGGTCCGCCAGGCGCAGGGCTGCAGCCACGGGAAGGGTGACGTAGGGGGTGCAGGCGAGAATCATGATGACCGCGAGCGCCCAGAATCCGTTCAGCCCGGGCCAGGTCGAGATCCACGCGAACGCCGAGACGTAGGAGGGAATCGCCAGCGGCAGCGCGGCGAGCACCCGCCACAGGCCGGGAACCGGCAGCCGGACGTGGGTCAGGAACCAAGCCAGCGGGATGCCGATCAGCATGCACCCGGACGCCACCACGATCGACAACGCCAGCGAGGTGAGGGTGAGCAGGTACGTGCGCTCGCGGAACAGCGCTTCCAGCACGTGGGCCGGTTCCGCCTCGATCAGGCGCACCGCGAGGTACGCCAGCGGGGTAGCCGCAACCACTGCTGCCATCAGCCCGGTGAGCAGCAGCGCCAGGGGAGGCCGCTGCTGCGACCTCCCCCGTCTGTCGGAAAACCGGCTCAGATCAGGCCGACCTTCTGCAGCAGCGCGACCGTCCCTTCGAGGTCGGCGAGTTCGGAGAAGGCCAATTCCGGGCCGCCGAGATCAGCCAGGCTCGGGACGTTCGCCGGCCCGGTCGCACCCGGCGCCAGGGAGTACTCGCCGGTCTGCTCGACGAAGAAGGTCTGCGCCTGCTCCGAGACCAGGAATCGCACGAACTCCAGCGCTTCCGCCGACTCCTCCGAACCGGTCAGGATGCCGGCTCCGGTGACATTGACCAGCGCGCTGACGGTGCTGGGCTCGCCGAACTTCAGCTGGGCGCGCATCGACTCCGGCCCACCGGCCTCGGCAGCGGCGACCACCCAGTAGTAGTGATTGAGCAGGCCCACGTCGAGCGCGCCGGTGTTCACTGCCTCGAGGATGGGGCTGTTGCCCGGGAAGGTCTGCGCGTCGTTGGCGATCAGGCCGGTCAGCCATTCCTCGGTGGCAGCCTCGCCCTCGATCACCCGCATCGCGGTGACGAAGGACTGGAAGGAGGCGTTGGTCGGCGCGAAGCCGACCCGTCCCCGCCATTCCGGCTGGGTCAGCTCGCGGACGTTCGCCGGGACCTGGTCGGCGGTGAGCTCCTCGGAGTCGTAGATGACGACGCGGGCGCGGCCGGTGAGCGCGACCCAGGAGTTGTCGTCCGGGGTGTAGTGGGAGTCCACTGCCCCGGTCACCTCCGCGGGCAGTGGAACGAGCAGGTTCGCATTGTTCAGCGCACCGAGGGCGCCGGCTTCCTGCGAGAGGAACACCTGGGCCGGGGTGCGCGTGCCCTCTTCGAGCAGCTGAGCGGCCATCTCGATGCTGTTCGCGTAGCGCACCTTGACGGTGATCCCGGAGGCTGCCTCGAACTGCTCGATGATCGGGCCGACCAGGCTCTCGGAACGGCCGGAATAGACGACCAGGGTGCGGGATTGCGGCTCCTGGGTGACCGGATCGCCGGCCGCCGGAGTCGTCGGAGTGGTCGATGGTGTGCCGGCTGGGCTGCAGGCCGACAGGAGCAGGGCGGACGCGGCGAGGATGGGCAGCAGGGCGACCTGTGGGCGCGGAAAGTTCATCACTAGGGTGTCTTTCGTCTGGTTTCGGGAAAGCCGGCTGGCATGATCGGACCAGCCGCTTTAGGCAAGCCTAACCTTGCTTTATTGCCTGCCACGTCCCTAAAGTTGGGGGGTGTCCACCTCGGTCCTGATCGTCGATGATCACCGGACCTTCGCCGAGTTGCTGAAGATCGGGCTCGGCGCCCAGCCCGATCTGGAGTGCGCCGGGGTGGCGCACAGTGTGGTCGAGGCGACTCGCCTCGCCGATGTCATCGCTTATCAGGCGGCGATCGTCGATCTCGGTCTGCCGGACGGAGACGGGGCCGAGCTGGTCGCCCACCTGCAGGCTCGCGCCCCCGGCGCCCGCATCGTCGTCCTGACGGCGCACCCCCGTTCCGACCGGGCGCGACGGGCTCTGGCCGCAGGGGCCCATGCCGTGCTGCCCAAGGGCGGACGGCTGGACGACGTGCTGCACGCGCTACGCACTCGAATTCCCCGGCAGGCGTCGGCGGAGTACCGCGATCCGCTGACGCCGCGGGAACGGGAGGTGCTCTCGCTACTGGCAGACGGCGCCGATGTGCGGAGCATCGCGCGCACCCTCGAGCTGTCGCCCTACACCGTCCGGGATCACGTGAAGGCGATCCTCGCCAAGCTGGATGCCCGGACGCAGCTGGAGGCGGTTGTCGTGGCGGCACGCGAGGGCATTGTGCTGCTGGATCCCCGATGAGCAGACCAACGGGCAGCCCGACCGTCCGGCGTGCCCTCGCGATCCACGCTGCCTGGACGCTGCTCGTCGCCTGCGCGGTCACCGTTGTCGCGTCAATCCTCGCGGTGGTGATGACGACCTCCGCGGCCCGCGCCAGCGCCGCCAGCGTGGCGGACGTGGTGGCGCACGCCGTCGCCGGGCACCTGCAGACGATCGACGGGAGCATCGTGGAGGATCGGGCCCGGGCCTCGGTACTGGCAGAACTGCAGCCCTTCCTCGACGCCGGCGTGATCGAGCGGGCCAAGATCTGGCAGGTCGACGGTGATGAGGCCGTGGTGCTGTTCTCCGACGAGCCGCGCAACGAAGGAGCCCGCCGCCCCTTCGACCCTGATCTGGCCGATCGCCTCGATCGTGGCGAGGTCGTCGTCCTGGAGATGCCGGACGACCTGGAGCACCAGCACGAGGCGGGCCAGGGTGACCTGATCGAAGCCTTCATCGGGTACACCGATGCTGCCGGCACTTCGATGAGACTCGAGTTGTACCTGGCTTCGACTGTTTCGCACACCCTGCCAGGGGTGCTGGTGGCCACGCTGGTACCGACCGCACTGGGTCCGCTGCTACTCGGCGCTGCCACGCTGCCGCTGGCGCTACGTCTGGCGCGGCGGGTGGAACGACGCGAAGCCGAGCGACGCAATCTGCTGCACGCGGCGCTCACCGCCTCCGATCGGGAGCGGCGCCGCCTCGCCGGCCGCCTGCACGACGGCGTCGTGCAGGATCTCGCAAGCCTCGGGCTCACTCTCGACCACCTGGGCAGCCGCTCAGCCGAGCAGTATCCGCAGCAGGCCGCCGCACTCTCCCACGCCGTGGAGTTGCTCGACACCGAGTTGGCCGAACTCCGGCAGTTGCTCACCGAGCTCGCGCCACCGGAGCTGGAGCAACCGCTGGAAGTCGCCCTCCACGACCTGGCTGACGATCTGAGCACCCCGAGGACCAGGATCGACCTCGAGCTCGCCGGGCCGGTGGCCGCTTCGCCCGAGGCAGCCGCGCTGACCTACCGGATCGCGCGGGAGTTGGTGCGCAATGCGATCGAGCACGCGAGACCCGAGCGGATCGTGGTCTCGCTGCGCCGCTCGGACGATCTCCTGTTGCTCAGTGTGACCGATGACGGAACAGGGTTCGACCCCTCGCTGCCGGCTCCCGAAGGGCACCTGGGCCTTCGCCTGGTCCGGTACGCCGCACTGGACAGCGGGGGCTCGTTCGAACTGCATACCGGCGCCGGCGGCACGCGTGCCGAGGCGCGACTCAACGATCCGCAACCGGCCGCTCTTCAGCGAACTGGGCGCTGACGGGCGGGACACCGACGAACTGCCCTGGGAAGGGACTCTCGGCCAGCAGGTGTGGGTCAGCGCCGCGGCTGGGTGTGCCAGATGCGATCGATGTAGTCGGTCATCGAGCGGTCCGAGGAGAAGTACCCGGCACGGGCGACGTTCAGCACCGCTGAACGCGTCCAAGCCTCGGTGTCGGCGTAGTAGGCGTCCACTCGCGCCTGGGCGTCGATGTAGGCCTGGTAGTCGGCCAGCGCGAGGAAGCGATCCTCGTAGAGCAGGTTCGAGACCAGCGGCTCGAAGGTGTTCCGGTCGCCGTGCGAGAAGTGGCCCGAGGCGATCAGGTCGAGGGTGGCCTTCAGCTGCGGGTTGCTCTCGTAGTACTCGTGCGGCCGGTAGCCCCTCTGCTGCAGTTCGGCGACCTCGGGTTCCAGCAGGCCGAACAGGAAGAAGTGGCTGTCGCCGACCAGTTCGCGGATCTCGACGTTCGCGCCGTCGTCGGTGCCGATGGTGAGCGCACCGTTCAGGGCGAACTTCATGTTGCCGGTGCCGGAGGCCTCCTTGCCGGCCAGCGAGATCTGCTCGGAGAGATCCGCCGCCGGGATCAGCCGCTCGGCCAGCGTGACGTTGTAGTTCGCCGGGAAGGCCACCGACAGCACCCCGGCCACCTGCGGATCCGCGTTGACCACCCGCGCGACCTGGTTGATCAGGTGAATCGTCTCCTTGGCCATCCGATAGCCCGGAGCGGCCTTGGCGCCGAACACGAAGCTGCGCGGGGTGACGTCCGAGACCTTCACCTTGCCCGAGATGATCTGCTCGTACAGCGTGACGATGTGCAGCACCTTGAGGCTCTGCCGCTTGTACTCGTGCAACCGCTTGACCATCACGTCCAGCAGGTGGTGTTCGGGCAGGTCGATGCCGTCTCGGGCGCGGAGCAGATCGTAGAGCCGCGCCTTGTTCTGCTCCTTGACCTGTGCGAAGGCCTCGCGGAACTCGGGATCCTCGGCGTAGCGCTCAAGCTCGATCAGGCGCTCCAGGTCGGTCAGCCAGCCCACGCCGATGGCGTCGGTGATCAGGCGGGAGAGACCGGGGTTGGCCAGCCGGATGAATCGGCGCGGGGTGACGCCATTGGTCACATTGGTGAACTTCTCCGGCCAGTACTCGGAGAAGTCCGGCAGCACCTTGTCGCGCAGCAGCTGGGAATGCAGGGCGGCGACACCGTTCACCTTGCTGCCGGCGACGGTGGCCAGGTAGGCCATCCGGACGGCGCGCTCGGGGTAGTCGGCGATGATCGACATCCGGCGGGCCCGCATCTCGTCCTCGGGGTAGGTGGCGCGCACCTCGGCCAGGAACTCGTCGTTGATCCGGTAGATGATCTCCAGGTGGCGGGGAAGCAGCCGGCCCAGCAGTTCGACCGGCCATACCTCCAGGGCCTCCGGCAGCAGGGTGTGGCAGGTGTAGGCGAAGCACTGCTTGGTGATCTCCCAGGCCTCATCCCACTCGAACTTCCGCTCGTCGACCAGGATGCGCATCAGCTCGGGAACGCCGATCACCGGATGGGTGTCGTTGAGCTGGAAGATGATCCGCTCGGGCAGGGTCCGCAGGTCGACATCCGGGCCGAGGTGGCGGTCGATGAAGTCCCGCAGCGAGGCGGCGACGAAGAAGTACTGCTGCTGCAGCCGCAGTTCCTTGCCCTGGGGTGTCGAATCCTCGGGGTAGAGCACCTTGGTGATGTTCTCGGCGAAGGTCTGGGCACGAACGGCCTCGGCGTAGTCGCCGGCATTGAAGATCGAGAGGTCGAAGGCCTTGGTGGCCTGGGCGCTCCAGAGCCGCAGGGTGTTCACCCGTCCGTTCAGATAGCCGGGGACCGTGTAGACGTAGGGGATGGCCAGCACGTTCCAGGACGGCACCCACCGGGTGCGTTCGGTGCCGTCGGTGTCGGTGTACGGCTCGGTGTGGCCGCCGAAGTTCACCTGCACCGCCGATTCGGGATGCGGGAACTCCCACGGGCTGCCCAGGGCCAGCCAGGTGTCGGGCTGCTCGACCTGGCGGCCATCGACGAAGGTCTGGCGGAAGATGCCGTACTCGTAGCGGATGCCGTAGCCGATGCACGGCACGCTCATGGTGGCCAGCGAGTCGATGAAGCAGGCGGCCAGCCGTCCGAGCCCGCCGTTGCCCAGGCCGGGCTCGAGCTCCTGGGCGCGCAGGGTCTCCAGATCGAGCCCGCAGGAGGCCATCGCCTCGGTGGCGATCTCTTCCAGATCGGTGGCCAGCAGGGCGTTGTCGAGCTGGCGTCCCAGCAGGTATTCCGCGCTCAGGTAGCCGACCACCTTGGCTTCGCTCTGCCGCATCTTGCGCGTGGTCTCCAGCCAGCGGGCCATCAGGTAGGCGCGCACCGTCCGGGCCAGCGCGAGGTACTGGTCGTTGACGCTGGATTGCGACAGTGCCACACCCTGGCCGGCGTTCAGTTCGCGCAGGAACTGGCGTACGAAACCGTCCACCGAGTGGGCCGGTGCGGTGACCGGCGCAAGTGCCAGCGGATGGGTGGGCTGGAACATCGGGCCAAGGTGGTGCGCGACAGCATCCGGGGATTCGTCGGCGCGGGCGGGCCCTTCGGGAAGTTCTGTGTCGAGCGTCGAGTATTCAGTCACCGGCTTACGGTAACGACTCGTCCCCCGGCCGGTCCAAGCGTCTCGCCGGAGCGAGAGGGGATTCTGGACCCGGATCCGAGCTCAGACCTCGATGAGGTAGGCGACCGATCCGCGCTCCTTCCGATAGCCCAGCGCCGCGTAGAGCCCGGCGGCCCCGGTCGGATTGGCGTCGTCCACTCCGAGTGCCGCGCGGTCCATGCCGTCTGCGGCGAAGGCGTGCAGGGCCGCGGCCAGCAGGGACGGTGCCAGCCGGCGCCCGCGATAGGCACGGCGGACGCCGAGCAGTTCGGAGAAGCCGAAACGGTAGCCCCGGACCTCGAAGTCGGCGGGGTAGTGCCCGCCGAGGTGGTAGGCCACCACCAGCGGCGCTCCGGCGCGCAGCGCCCGCCCCGTCTCGGGATCGGTGTCGGGATCGGCCAGCAGCGACTCGACCGGTGGGTGATCATCGACGACGACGAAGCTCCACAGCGGTGCGAACTGTGCCCGCCCCGAGGTCCACTGCTCCGGTGAGCGGGGCTGGCTGCCCCAGTGATCGCGGAAGGCGTCGTTGTGGGCCAGCCGGGTTGGCTCGTCCAGTTCCGGTGTCCAGGGGATCAGGCGCAAGGGTCGCTCCGGCGTGATCTCGGGAATCGGTTCGGCCAGATCACGGCAGAGCTCGGAGAAGTACCGCCCGGCGCGGAAGCCCGCGCTGCGGAAGAGCTCGTGCTGCTCGGCCGGCGCCTCGTCCTCGGCGTAGGCGCGGATCGCGCCGGGAAGGTCGCGGCCGGAGTCTGCCAGCAGTTGCCGGGCCCGCCCCACCGCCCAGGCCAGCAGTTCGGTTCCGATGCCCTCGCCACGGCGGTCGGGATGGACGCCGCCGTCGGTGGTGACGCGGAGCACGGTCCGGTCGCCCGGAGTGGTCCGCAGCAGCGCCCATGCCCGGGGAACGCCATCGGAATCCCGGCCGAGCAGGCTGTCTCGGGTGAGATCGAGCCATGGTTCGGCCAGCTCTTCCGCGATCTCCTCCAGTGACCAGCGGTAGGGCGTGGCGTCGGCGGCGTTGACCGTGTTGGCCAGATCGAGTAGGGCGGCGGCGTCCGTGGTGTCCAGTGGGCGCCAACTCAGCCGGCCGGCGGTCGGCAGCCGGAGTTCACGGGGAGCGGCGGCGCGTTCGGCGAGGGTCACAGGCGACAGGCTAGCGCCGCGACCGATGGGGTTCGGCAGCGCCAGAAGAAAAGTTCAGGTACCTTAACTCCATGGGGTCCGGAATGTCGGCACCGGTGCGGTCACCGGTGGGTCCGCGGCGCCGGATGCCGTGGTTGTGGGGTCCGGCCTTCGTGGCCGCGATCGCCTACGTCGACCCCGGCAATGTCGCTGCCAACCTGACCGCGGGGGCACAGTACGGCTATCTGCTGGTGTGGGTGCTGGTCGCGGCGAACGCGGCGGCGGTGCTGGTGCAGTACCTCTCGGCGAAGGCCGGCCTGGTCACCGGGCGCAGCCTGCCGGAACTGCTCGGCGGCCGGTTGCGCCGCGGCCCGCGGCTCGCCTACTGGGCGCAGGCCGAGGTGGTGGCGGCCGCCACCGATCTGGCCGAGGTGCTCGGCGGCGCGATCGCCTTGCAGATCCTGTTCGGGCTGCCGCTGATATGGGGCGGGTTGATCGTCGGTGCCGTGTCGATGCTGCTGCTGGTGATCCAGAACCGCCGTGGCCAGCGTCCCTTCGAGTTCGTCGTGATGGGCCTGCTGCTGGTGATCACGGTCGGCTTCATGGCGGGGCTGTTCGTGAGCGATGTCTCCTGGGGGGCGACGGTCGGCGGGCTGGTGCCGCGCTTCGAGGGAAGCGGCTCGGTGCTGCTGGCAGCGGGCATGCTCGGTGCCACGGTGATGCCGCACGCGATCTACGTCCATTCGGCCCTGGCGCGTGACCGGCACGGGGCGCCGATCGGCACCGAGCTCTCGCAGGTGCTGCGCGCCACCCGGTGGGAGGTGGTCGCGTCCATGCTGGTCGCCGGTGCGGTGAACATCGGGATGTTGCTGCTGGCCGCTGCGAGCCTGCCCGGCGTGGCCGGCACCGATTCGATCGAAGGCGCCCACGCGGCGATCACCGCCACGCTCGGGCCGGTGGTGGGAGTGCTGTTCGGCATCGGACTGCTGGCATCGGGACTGGCCTCCACCTCGGTCGGCTGCTACGCCGGCGCCACGATCATGTCGGGCCTGCTCCGGGTGCGGATCCCGCTGCTGGTGCGACGGCTGATCACGCTGATCCCGGCGCTGGTGATCCTGGGGCTGGGTGCCGACCCCACCTGGTCGCTGGTACTGAGTCAGGTGTTGTTGAGCATCGGGATCCCGTTCGCTCTCGCTCCGCTGGTGAAGCTCACCAGCGACCGGGCGGTCATGGGGGATCACGCCAACTCACGACGGCTTCGTATGGCAGCCTGGGTAGTGGTCGGATTGATCGTCGCGCTCAATGTGGCGCTGATCGTGCTGCAGGTGACAGGGGTGGGCTGATGGACGAGGTCGATGCCCTGACGCCGGTTGCGCAGGACTACCTGAAGGTGATCTGGGCGGCCACCGAATGGGGCGAACCGCCGATCACCACCAAGGGGCTGGCGTCCCGCTTCGGCACCACGCAGGCGAATGTCTCCGAGACCGTGCGACGGCTGGCTTCCCAGGGACTGGTCGACTACGAGCCGTATCGTCCGGTGGTGCTGACCGAACGTGGCATCCGGCTGGCGATGGCGATGGTGCGCCGGCACCGGCTGATCGAGTGCTTCCTGGCCGGGGTGCTCGGTTACGGCTGGGACGAGGTGCACGACGAGGCCGAACGGTTGGAGCACGCCGTCACCGATGACTTCCTGACCCGGATCGACCGCTTGCTGGACCACCCGCGGTTCGACCCGCACGGGGACCCGATCCCGAGCGCGGACGGGACACTGCCGGCCGCCGCTCCCGCCATTCTGCTGGCTGACGCCGGACCGGGCTGGCACCTGGTGGCCCGGGTCTCCGACGCCGATCCGGACGTCCTGGCGCGTCTGCGCAGCCGTGGGCTGGTGCCGGGGGTGGTGCTCGACAGCGCCGACCTGGACCTGGCCGACCCCGACCTGGCCGCCGTCCGAGTCCGTCCCGCCCCGGCGAGCCTGCTGTCGAGTCCCGGGAGGTCCGGGGATCCGGGCTGATCCACCGGCAAGGGGGCCGGGTTGCCTGTTGTGCGGATGGCGCGCACCATGGTGGTGTTGTCGCAGGAGGTGCGCAGGTGACTGTTGCTGGTGGTGCATTCGAAGGAGCGGACGGCCCGCTCGGCATGTTCCCGACGGAAGTCCCATGGACGCCCGAAGCCGGGTTCGTCGTCGACCGGCCACCGGTGCAGCTCGACAATCCTCTGGCGCGCGCACTGGCGAAGACACGGCCGGCCGCCACCCAGGCGGGCGTCGTGATCGACACCGAGAGCTGACTCCGACTGACCGGGTGCCGCCCGCTGAACCGCGCATCTGCGCCGCCTACGGCGGTGTGGAGGTAGGGCCGCGAGCGCATCAGCGCATCGACGCCGCTTGTCGGCCCTGTCTCAGCGCTGTTGTCCGGTGTAGCTGCGCGGAAGCGTGCGGAGGGCCGCTCCCGGTCAGGCGTATGCGGTGCCGGTGCGCGGATGGGGCTCCTGAAGCCGTCAGCGGAGGTAGTCGAGACCGACGTCCAGCACGCGGGCGGAGTGGGTGAGCCAGCCGACCGAGATCAGGTCGACACCGGCCTCGGCGAGGGGGACGGCCGTCTCGGGGGTGATCCGGCCAGAGGCTTCGGTGACCATGCGTCCGTCGACCATCGCCACGGCCCGGGCGAGGATATCTGGGGCCATGTTGTCGAGCAGGACGGCGTCGGCGCCGGTCTCCAGCAGCTCGGCGAGCTGCTCGAGGGTGTCGACCTCGACCTCGATCCTGACCAGGTGGCCGACCCCGGCACGTGCCCGCTCGACGGCGGGGCGGATCCCACCGGCGGCGGCGATGTGGTTGTCCTTGATCAGCACCGCGTCGTCAAGGCCGAAGCGGTGATTGGAGCCGCCGCCGGCGCGCACGGCGTACTTCTGTAGTGCCCGTAGGCCGGGAATGGTCTTGCGGGTGTCCGCGACCTGGGCCCTGGTGTGAGCGATGGCGTCGGCGATGGTGGCGGTGCCGGTGGCGACTCCGGAGAGGTGGCCCAGGAAGTTCAATGCCACCCGTTCCCCGGTCAGCAGGCCACGAGCCGGGCCCGACACCCGGGCCACGGTGGTGCCCGGCTGGACGCGGGAGCCGTCCGGGGCCTCGATGGCCAGCACGATGCGTGGGTCGACCAGTTGCCAGGCGATCTCGGCGCAGGCCAGGCCGGCGATCACTCCGGGCTCTCGGGAGACGATCGCCACCTCGGCGGTGGCGTCGGCGGGGATGATCGTGTCGGTCGTGAGATCGCCGGCGCGTCCGAGATCTTCGGCCAGCGCGGCGCGCACCAGCGGCTCGATCAGGATGGTGGGCAGGCTTCTCATGCGGCGCTTTCGGCTCGGGTGATCGGCGCTCCCGCGATGGTGTGGCGGGCGCCAGGGTGAGGGTCGGGGAAGTCGAGCCGGGTGTGCCCACCGCGCGATTCGGTGCGCTGCAGCGCCGACCACACCAGCAGCCAGGCGACCAGTCCAGCCTCGGAGTCGCGGTAGGGCACCAGCTCGTCCAGCGCCAGCCGCAACTGCTCGCCGGTACGCAGCACGCCAGCGGCCGTGCTGGTGATCCGCCGGATCTCCGCCAGCGCGGGGTTGGGTGAGGTCGGACGGCCGCCCGCCCAGGTCGAGTGGGAGGCCTGGACCGGACGCCGGACACTGCCGGTGCGCAGCGACCGCCCGATCCGGCGTCCGCAGACCACCGCCTCCAGCAGCGAGTTGCTGGCCAGTCGGTTCGCGCCGTGCAGGCCGGTCGAGGCCACCTCGCCGGCCGCGTAGAGGCCGGGGACGGTGCTCCGTCCCTCGGCGTCCACCGCCACACCACCCATGTGGTAGTGCGCGGCAGGCCGGACGGGCAGCAGATCGCGGGTGGGATCGAGCCCTGCCGTGACAGCGATCTTGTGGATCGATGGGAAGAGTTCGGCGAACCGCTCACCGGGGTGCTCGCGGGCGTCCAGGAAGACCAGGTGGCCGGCCTGCAGCTGCGCCCATTCGGCGCGGGAGACCACGTCGCGGGCGGACAGCGGATTGGCCAGCACCCACTCGCCGCGCTCGTTGACCAGGAAGGCGCCCTCGCCGCGGACCGCCTCGCTGACCAGCGGCATCGGGTCGGTGGCGACGTCCAGCGCGGTGGGATGGAACTGCACCAGCTCCAGATCGCGCAACACGGCCCCGGCCCGATAGGCCAGCCCGAGGCCCTGGCCGCGCGAGCCCAGGGGATTGGTGGTGTGCTGGAACAGCCCCCCGATCCCGCCCGTGGCCAGGACGACCGTGTCGGTCATCAGGTCGACCGGGCCGGTCGGGGTGCTCACCCGCACCCCGGTGATCCGTCCGGCTTCGACCAGCAGATCGACCGCGGGGGAGTGCTCCCAGATCGCCACCGACTCCAGCTGCAGGGCGCGTTCGACCACGGTGCGCAGCAGTTCCGCCCCGGTGCCGTCGCCCAGGGCATGGACGATCCGGCGCCGGCTGTGCGCGCCCTCCAGGCCCAGCCGCAGGCTGCCGCCCGGATCCTGGTCGAACCGAGCGCCCTGGGCGGCCAGCCATGCGATCGCGTCCGGGCCCGCCTCGGTGATGGACGTCGTGACCTCCGGATCGCACAGCCCCGCGCCTGCGGCGAGCGTGTCGGCAGCATGCAGAGCGGGGGAGTCGTCCGGCCCGACCGCGGCGGCGATCCCGCCCTGCGCCCAGCCGGTCGAGGTGCCGGTGCTGACCGCGCCCGCGCTCAGCACGATGCAGGGGGATGGTGACAGCTCGATCGCCGCGGCGAGTCCGGCCAGGCCGGCGCCCACGATCACCGGGCAGCCGGCATCGATCCGGCGGGTGGCCGGCATCAGCTCACCGCCAGCATGCGATCCACCGAGGCGCGAGCCCGCTCGGCCACGCTCGGATCGATGCTCACCTCGTGGGTCATCGTCTCCAGGGCGCGCCGGATGGTCCCCAGCGTGTTGCGCTTCATGTGCGGGCACAGGTTGCAGGGCCGGACGAACTCGGTGCCGGGGAACTGCTGGGCGACGTTGTCGCTCATCGAGCACTCGGTGATCAGCGCGACGCGTTTCGGCAGCTGTCGTCCGACGAAGTCGACCATCTGCGCGGTCGAGCCGGCGTAGTCGGCGGCGTCAACCACCGGCGGCGGGCACTCCGGGTGGGCCAGCACGGTGACCCCGGGGTAGTCGACCCGGATCTGCTCGATGTCTGCGGGGGTGAACCGCTCGTGCACCTCGCAGGCACCAGGGTGGGTGATCACCTCGACCCCGGTCTGCCGGGCGATGTTGGCGGCCAGGTACTGGTCGGGGATCATGATCACCCGCGGCACGCCGAGGCTCTCGATGATCTTCACCGCGTTGCCCGAGGTGCAGCAGATGTCCGACTCGGCCTTCACCGCTGCTGAGGTGTTCACGTAGGTGACCACCGGGACGCCGGGGTGCTGTCGCCGCAGTTCGCGGACGTCCTCGGCGGTGATCGACTCGGCCAGCGAGCAGCCCGAACGCAGGTCGGGGATCAGCACCGTCTTGGCGGGATTCAGCAGCTTGGCGGTCTCGGCCATGAAGTGGACGCCGGCCAGCACGATCACGTCAGCCTCGACGGTGGTGGCCTCGCGGGCCAGGGCCAGGGAGTCGCCGACGATGTCGGAGACGCCGTGGAAGATCTCGGGGGTCATGTAGTTGTGCGCCAGGATGACGGCGTTGCGCTGCTCCTTGAGCGCCATGATCGCCTCCACGTCGTCGGCCATGGTGGCCCACTCCACGGCAGGCACGACATGGCTTACCTTCGGGTACAGATCCTGGGCGGTGAGGGTGAGAGTCATCGGAATCCCCTTTTGCTAACTTCGAGCAAAAGAAATGCTACACCTGAGCAAAACCAGCCGCCAAATCGTTCTCAGGATGTGACCCGGGCGAGACCGTCCCGGAGCGGAAGCCGGGCGTCCCGGCCGGGTCACAAGCGGGCGCGACGGATCGATCGCCGGTGAGATCACCGCCGCAGATGGCGGAGGACAACCGGCGTCGGCCGGCTCAGCGGACGCGGGGGAGCGCCAGCTTGGTGCCGGCGACGTCGCGCTGCTGGCGGACCTCCTGGCGGAACCGGTAGAGCCGGGCCGGCCGGCCGCCGGTGGAGGCGTCCACCCCACCGGTCTCCTCGACCAGCTGTTGCTGCTCGACCAGGCGCCGGAAGTTCTGGGTGTGGACGGCCGTGCCGGCCAGTGCCTCGACGCAGTCCTGCAGTTGCCGCAGGGTGAACTGAGCCGGCAGCAACTCGAAGACGACCGGGCGGTATTGGATCTTGGAACGCAACCGGGCCAGGCCGGTGGCCAGCACCCTGCGGTGATCGCCCAGCATCCGGTTGCCCGGAGCGAGGTCGGCCTCGGGGAGTCGCCAACTGGTGGGGGACTCGGGAACCAGGCCCACCTCGTACATCAGCTCGTAGCGCTGTAGCACCAGATCGGGTTGCCAGCCGGCATCGTCGAGCCCGAAGGTGGTCGCGCCGCGCTGGCGCCGGGCTTCGGACGTTTCGGGGTCGGCCTCAGCCCAGGAAGCCAGCGCCGCCACGATCGGCCCGGGCAGCCCGCCTCCGGCACGCAGATCCTCCCAGGGCAGCAGATCGTAGATCCGGCTCCAGGCGCCGATTCCGGAGTGGGAACGATCCCCGAGGGGCGGTCCCGTCTGGGTGGACGTAGCCGTCGTGAGTCCCAGGTAGCTGACCGACAGGCGCTGGCCGGCGTCCTGCTCCCGGTCCAGATCGACGAAGGTGTAGAGCTGTTCCAGGTAACCCAGCGCCCGTCCGGTCTGGTCCTCGACCCAGGCGCGGGTGGCCGCCTGCAACGAATGCTGGCCGGGCATCAGCGGGCCGGCCGGCAGCCGGGCGGGGTCTCCGAGCGTCAGGACGCAGGGATGGCCGTCGACCATCGCGACCACGACGGCCAGCAATTCCGCCGACACCTCCCCCGTACGATCGCCCATGCCGTGAAGGATAGGGAGTTCTGCCGGGTTCCGCACGGCCCGGCGGCGGGTAGCCTCGTAACGTGCGACGCGTTCTGATCTGGTTGTTGGCGGCCGTGGCCGCTCTCCTGCTGCTGCCCGCATCTCCCGCGGCGGCGGATGACGACTGGCGGATCCCGAGTTACGACGTGGTTGCGACGGTCGACCCCGAGGGCGGCGTCACCCATGTCCAGCTCGACCTTGCCTTCGACTTCGGCGACGACCCCGGCCATGGCCCGTACGTCACCCTGCCCCTGCGACAGGAGATCCAGGACGATCCCGACCGCTGGCGGATGCTCGACGTCACCCTCGGTGAGGTGACCAGCCCCAGCGGGGCCGATGCCACGGTGCAGACCCGGGAGGAGTCCGGCAATCTGCTGATCCGGATCGGCAGTGAGGGACGGACCTTCACCGGCGTCCAGCGCTATCGGATCGGCTACTCGATCCGCGGGCTGATCGCGACGAACCAGCCCCAGTCCGGGCTGGACGAGTTCAACTGGAATGTTGTCGGGCCGGGCTGGGAGGTGCCGATCGGCCAGGTGACGGCGTCCGTCACCGGCCCGGTCGATGTCCAGCGGGTGGCCTGCTTCGCCGGTGACTGGTTCCGGAGCAGCTGTGACCAGGCCACCTCCGACGGGCTCACTGCAAGCTTCCGCCAGCAAGACCTGGGTGAGGGGAATCCGCTCCAGATCGTGGCTGGCTTCCCGGCCGGCACGTTCACCGGCGCCGAGCCTCGATTCACCACCCGCCACCACTTCGGCAACATGTTCCCGGTCACCCCGGTCACCGGCGGCATCACGGCGGTGCTGACCGCGCTCGGTCTGGGCTGGCTCCTTCGCCGCACCCGTCGCGGCGGGCGGGATCAGGTCTACCTCGGCCTCACCCCGGGCGTGACTCCGGCACCGAACCAGCCGGCGGTGATCGGCGAAGGGACGGCCAGAGCTCCGGTCGCCGTCCAGTTCTCGCCGCCCGCTGACGCGCGTCCGGGTGAACTGGGGGTGCTGACCGACCACACCGCCGACAACACTGACATCACCGCCACCATGCTGGACCTGGCCGTCCGGGGCTACCTCAAGATCGAGCAGACCGGCAAGAAGGACTGGACCTTCACCCAGTTGGCCACCAGCCAGGGTCTGGTCGGTTACGAGCAGCACCTGTTCGACGGCCTGTTCGGGGAGGGCTCGGTGGTGAAGACCGACGACCTGAAGGACCAGTCCTACGCGAACCTGCTGAGCGGTACCCGTTCCCTGATGTACGACCGGGTGGCCAAGGAACTGAACTGGTTCACGCGCAACCCGAGCACGGTTCGCGCGATCGCGGTGGTGGGTGGCGTCCTCCTGGTCGGAGCCGGGGTCACCCTGGGCATCGCGCTCGGCTTCGTCGGCTTCGGCCTGCTCGGCCTGGCGGGGGTGCTCACCGGCATCGGCGTGCTGATCGCCAACAACCGGTTCGGTGCCCGCACCGCGGAGGGCTCGGCCGTCCTCGCCCAGACCAAGGGCTTCGAGTTGTACCTGAGCACCGCCGAGGCCGACCAGATCCGCTTCGAGGAGGGGATCGACGTCTTCTCCCGCTACCTGCCGTACGCGGTGATCTTCGGCGTCGCCGAGCGCTGGACGAAGGTCTTCGCCCAGCTTGAGGCGGAGGGCCGCTATACGCCCTCCACCGGTTGGTACGTCGGCTACGGCTACGGCTACGGCGCCATCCTCAGCACGGATTTCGCCTCGTCGATGGAGCAACTCGGCAGCCAGATGTCCTCGTCGCTGCAGAGCGCGACAACGGCTTCGTCCGGTGGCTCGGGGTTCAGCGGCGGCGGCGGGTTCGGCGGAGGTGGTGGCGGCGGCTGGTGACCGGCCGGCCGCTTTGATGGCAGGCTGTCGCTGTGTCGCTGAATGTGCCGTTGTGGACGATCGCCCTCGTCCTGCCGCTGGTCCTGCTGATCGCGTGGGTGTTCGCCACGATCGCCCGCTTGCTGCTGCGCGGCCGGGCCCGGCTGGGGATCACGACCGCGATCGTGCTGGCCATCCTGGCCACCTCACTCGGCCTGCTGGTCACCGGTTGGCTGCGGCCGGACGCCGGGGTGTTCAGCCCGTTGACCATCCTGATCTGTCTGGGTCTATCGGTGGCGGCGATCGCGGGCTACGGCGCCGTGGCAGCCCACGTGCAGCGGCCGGTACGGGCGTCCGTCCCGGAACTGCTGGCGCAGGGTGAATCCGACCGGCTGGAGTTCAAGTCCACCGCCCGGGTGAACCTGCACACCGGATCCAAGGACGAGCGGATGGAGCAGGTGATCGCCAAGGCGGTCTGCGGCTTCCTGAACGCCGATGGCGGAACCCTGTTGATCGGGGTGGACGACAGCGGGACCGTGCTCGGGCTGGAAACCGACTTCGCCACGCTGAAGGCGCCGGACGCCGACCGGTTCGAGTTGTGGCTACGGGATCTGCTCTCCACCACGATGGGTGCGAACGCGGCCAACCTGGTGGCCATCGACTTCGCGTCGATTCCCGAGGGAGTGCCCCGCCTCCGCGAGGATGACGGCGCGGAGCCCGGGCATGGCGGCGCGGTCGAGCACCATGGGACAGCGGGAACCATCCCCGCCGTCCCACCTGCCGGTGCGCTGGTCTGCCGGCTGGATTGCAGCGCCTCGCCCCGTCCGGTCTATCTGCGCCTGAGCAAGGCGGGGGCGCCCGAACTGTACGTGCGCAGCGGCAACTCCACCCGGCAGTTGCGGGTGGACGACGCCACCGACTACGTGATGCATCGGTGGCCGCTGAGCCTGGGCAGCAACCTGGCCGCGCAGGTGAAGGCAGCGGTCCGGTTCTCCGGCGAGTCGCCGACCGGTCGTCAACTGCGCTGACGCCGCGCGGCCGGCCACTGCCCGGCGGTGGCCGAGCGATGCCCTAGGCTGGCCCTCGTGTTGATCCCCCTTGCCATTCCGGGGTCGCCTCTGCTGCCGCAGAACATTCCGCTGGCGCTGGTGATCATGGTCATCTCGTCGATGTTGTTCGCGACCTCGGCGACCATCCAGCATCTCGCCGTCGGACGCGAGGTGGACACCAGCAGCAAAGAACGTCACATGGGCGTCCGGCAGGTGCTCGGCCTGCTCAAGAACCCACGCTGGCTGCTCGGCCTGGCGACCGCCGCCGTCGGTGCCACCGGCCACATCATCGCGCTGATGATGGCGCCGGTCACCGTGGTGCAGCCGGTCGGCATCCTGGCGGTGCCCTGGGCGGTGCTGCTGGCGGCGAAGATCCATCACTTCCGGCCGCCCCGGGCGGTCTGGATCGCAGTGGGCGTCACGGTCGTGGGCATCGTCGGCTTCACCCTGGTCTCCACCCGGACGGCCGTCTCCGAGACGCAACTGCCGGGGCTCGGCATCGTGGTCGGCTCTGCGATCATCCTGGTGATCGGTGCTGGGCTCGGCGTGACCGGACTGATCGGCAAGCATTCGCTGCGCTGCCTGATGTGGGCCTCCGGTGGCTCGTTCTTCTACGGTCTCTCCTCGGCGCTGGTCAAGGTGATGAGCCACCTGGTCGGCGGGCCGCAGTTCTGGGAGACCCCGTTGTTCTGGGCGGTCGCGGTCTTCCTGGCGGTCTGTTACGCGGGCGGCGGTTTCATGATCCAGCAGGCCTACGCCAACGGGCCGGCGGAGATCGTCGTGGGCTCGATGACCACCACCGACCCGATCGTGGCGGTCACCTTCGGGCTGGTCGTGCTGGGTGAGGGTGCCCTGGTCAGCCTGCCCGACGCGCTCGGGATGCTGGCCGCCGGGGCAGTAGCCATCGGCGGCGTCGTGGTGCTCTCGAAGTACCATCCGGAGTCGATGACAGATCACTAGCCGAGCGCTGATCTACCCGGTCGAGCCGGGTCGAGACCCGCGGTGACCGGCCTCGGTACCGGGTTTCCGCCCTTCGACAAGCTCGGGACAGTCGGGGTCGCCGCGGCTCACCTTTCAGGCTGTCTGCCTGACTCGGTCGATCGCCTCGCGGTAGATCGTCAGGTAGGTCTGGGCCATCGTCTCCCCGGTGAGTCGTCCGCCGATCTCCCGGGAGGCCTGGGCCATCGTCCGGCGGCGCTCCGGATCGTCGGCGAGGGTGGCCAGCCCGGCTGCCAGTTCGGCGGGCGTTGGCCCGGTGAGCAGTGCGTTGGCCGGACTGACACCAACCTGCAGCCGCTCATCGCAGTAGAGGATCGGCGCACCGGCCGCGGCGGCTTCGGCCAGCACCATGCCCTGGGTGTCGAAATGGTAGGAGGCCAGCACGTAGACGTCGGCGTCGGCCATCTCGGCGGCCACCTCGGCGGCGTCGAGCCGGCCCAGGAAGCGCACCCGCCGGATCGGTTCGGCCAGCCGGCGCAACGCGGGCTCTGCCGGCCCGGTCCCGATGATCACCAACTCGATGTCCGGCCGATTCAGCTCGGCGACGGCGCGCACCAGGGCGTCAACCCGCTTCTCCGAGCCCAGCCGGCTGCAGGTGACCACGCGGACGGTCGCGTCGTGCGGATCGCGGAGGCGCTGGGCGGTGGCGAACACCGGGTCGATGCCGCTGGGGACGACATGCCCGCGTCCGGCCAGCTCCGGAGCGGCGTCGGTGATGCAGTCGATCATGAAGCCCGCTGGTGAGGTGAACGCGTCCACTCCGGCGGCGATCCGGGCGAGATTGCGCCAGTCCCGGCGGGCATGGACCGAATCCTCGCCGGCCGCAGCGGACGCGGGTCGCCGGGTGGCGACGTCCGGACGACCGCCGGCCAGCGCGAGCAGCCGCGGGACCAGCGGAAGATAGGTGAGCGAGTTGAACCCCGCGCTGCCGGTGTTGGTGCGATGGGTGCCGACATAGTTGGAGTGGAAGGTGTGCACCTGCGGGATGCCTGCCGCGCGTGCGATCAGCGCCCCCAGGTAGAGCGACCCCCGCTCGTTCTGGGAGTGGACGACATCCAGATCGTGCTCGGCGGCGATCCGGGCCGCGATCCCGGGAGTCGCGGCCAGTGAGCAGAGGTAGCTCGGCGTGCCGGGGAAGCGCCACTGCGGCAGCCCTTCCCACCGGCAGTTCTCCGGGGGCTCGAACTCCCACTGCGGCGCGAACAGGGTCACCTGGTTGCCGAGGGCGATCAGATGGTCGATCTGTTGCTGGATGGAGCGCGAGACCCCACCCGAATGAGGGTAGAAGTCATCGCTCAGGATGCCGATCCGCAGGCTGCTCGTCATCGTCGCTCAGGCGGGGATCAGCAGCGCGGACATCTGGCGTCCGAACTCGGTGGCCAGCAACAGGGTGAGGTCGGCGCGGTAGGTCGGGAAGAAGATCCAGCCGGTGCGCTCGTCGCCGGCCTCGATGGGCTCCCAGCCCAGCTCCGGCGACGACATCGCCGGCCCCGGTTCCAGCACCTCGACGGCGTCGTTGCTGAAGGCCATGAAGGTGTACCACAGGGTGCCCTTGTCCACGGCCAGCCGCAGGTTGATCTCGACCCCCTCGTCATTCCAGCGGGATTCGACCACCTCCCAGCGTCCCTCCACCCGGCCGTCCGGAGAGACGAAGGGATGGCCCGGCCCGGCTGCGGCCGACGAGGTCGCGGGGGTGGGTGAGGCGGTGGGGTCTGCCGGCCGGTTGGTGAGGGTGGTGGTGAACAGGATCAAGGCGGCGATCACCACCGCTCCCACCATGATCAGCCAGGGCAGCGGCGAGCGTGGCGGCGTGAACTGCTCGACATGGGTCGCCTCCGGCCGTTGCTGGCCCAACGGGCGGGTCGGGTCGAACGGCTGGTGCGGTTGGTAAGGCGGCTGGGTCATCGGCACCCAGGCTACCCGGTGTGGATACCGCCGGCCGCTCGGGAGACAGTGGCGTGGGGCTGTGGACAAATGTCACAGTGGCGGACCGGCTGGCCACGGTGCCAGGGCATGACAGTGAACGACCGGCGGCCCAGAGTGCGGCTGCAGAACTTCGACGACGCCCTCGGGCTGATACCTCACCTGCTCGGCTTCCATCCCGAGGAATCGCTGGTGGTGCTGGTGATGGACGGTGGCCAGCTCTCGCTCACCGCGCGGCTCGATCTGGCCGACGCCGCCTGGCCGGACGGGGTGGAGGGGGTGCTCACCAGGATCTGGTGCCGCTACCCGGCCGCGGATGCCTGGTTCGTCGCCTACACCGCCCATCGTGAGTACGGCTGGGCGGTGTTGCGGCGCTGCGACGCCTTCCTGCCGGAGGCTTCGGCCCGCCGTCTGATCGCGGTGGACGGGAGGACCTGGCAGGCCGACAGCCTGCAGGGTCCACGCGGTGTGCACGATCCGGGGTGCAGCCGGGCAGCCGCCGAGGCTGCGATGCACGGGCTGGTCGCCCGGCGTTCCCGGGACGAACTGGCGGCGCTGGTCGACGGCCCGCCGACCGCCGACACCGGCAGGCTGGTGGCAGTGGCGCACCGGGTGGGAGCGGAGGTGGCGGCCGACCCGATCAGCCGGTGGCCGCACCTGATGGGCATGGTCCTGGAGCGCTTCGACGACACCGGCCGCCTCGACGATGCCGAGGCGGCGCGACTGGCGATCCTGGCGACCCACCCGCCGGCCCGAGACGTGGCGCTGCTCTCGATGGCGCGGGAGCGGGCCGAAGCCCAGGTCGATCTGTGGCGGCGGGTGGTGAACCGGACCCTCGCCGTCCACCAGGGCCATCCGTTGGCGCTGCTCGGCATGGCGGCCTGGATCGCCGGCGATGGCGCGCTGGTATCGGTCTGCCTGGAGCGTGCCACCCGATTACTGCCGCCGAACGCCCTGCTGCGCATCCTGACCCAACTGGTCGACACGGTCACCCCGCCGACCCAGTGGGACGAACTGCGTCCGCAGTTGCTGGCGGCGGCCGACCCGGAGGTGAGGCGCGCGGTGCTGCGTCCGGTCGCGGGGTGAGGGACGACCTGTCGGCCTGGCCGAGCTGCCCCGGCTGACCACGGGCCGGTGGACCACCGCGCATGCGGTTCGCGGACGATGCCCTATGATTTCGGTATGCATCGCGCCGTCCTGCTGCTTCGATAGCCGCGACTCCCGTCACCGAGTCGCGGCGCCCCCTGACGAGCCCATCGGCAACAGGGGGCTTTTTCATGCAGCAGGCCAGTCCATAACGAGGAGACGAACGTGACCACCGAGCAGGTCCGCCAAGGCTATGACGCCGCTGCCGCGCAGGAACGCTGGCAGCAGTTCTGGGAGACCGACCGGACCTTCACCCCGCTCGACGACGGCAGCCGTGAGCGGCGCTACGTGCTGGACATGTTCCCCTACCCCTCCGGCGACCTGCACATGGGGCATGCCGAGGCCTTCGTGATGGGCGATGTGGTGGCTCGCTACTGGCGGCTGCGCGGCTACGACGTGATGCACCCGATCGGTTGGGACTCCTTCGGCCTGCCGGCCGAGAACGCCGCCATCGCCCGCAACGCCCATCCGGCGGACTGGACCTACGCCAACATCGAGACCCAGGCGCGTTCGTTCAAGCGCTACGGGCTGAGCGTCGACTGGAGCCGCCGGCTGGCCACCTCCGATCCGGAGTACTACCGCTGGACGCAGTGGCTGTTCTTGCGGTTCTACGAGCGTGGCCTGGCCTATCGCAAGGACTCCTTCGTCAATTGGTGCCCCAACGATCAGACCGTGCTGGCCAACGAACAGGTCATCCAGGGAGCCTGTGAGCGGTGCGGCGCGGCCGTCACCAAGCGCAAGCTGACCCAGTGGTACTTCAAGATCACCGACTACGCCCAGCGTCTGCTGGACGACATGCCGGCGCTGGAGGGCAAGTGGCCCGACCGGGTGCTGGCCATGCAGCGGAACTGGATCGGACGCTCGGAAGGCGCCCATGTCGAGTTCGCCATCGAAGGCCGTGACGAGCCGATCACGGTGTTCACCACCCGTCCGGACACGCTGTACGGCGCCACGTTCTTCGTGGTGGCGCCAGACGCCGACATCGCCACGGAGCTGGTGACCGAGGAGCATCGGGAGGAGTTCGAGGTCTATCTGGAGCAGACCAAGAAGGCCACCGAGATCGAGCGCCAGTCGACCGAGCGTCCCAAGACGGGCGTGTTCCTGGGCCGCTACGCGATCAACCCGGTGAACGGCGAGAAGCTGCCGATCTGGGCGGCGGACTACGTGTTGAGCGAATACGGCACCGGCGCGATCATGGCGGTGCCCGCCCATGACCAGCGCGACCTGGAGTTCGCCCTGGCCTTCAACCTGCCGGTGCGCGTCGTGCTGGACACCGGGCTGCCCGACCCGGTGTCGTCCGGCGTCGCGACCCCGGGGGATGGGGCCTACGTCAACTCGCCCAAGCTGGAAGGGCTGGCGGACAAGGCCGCCGGCGTGGCCGCGATGTGCGAGTTCCTGGAGGCCGAGGGCGCGGGCCGGACCGCGATCACCTACCGGCTGCGGGACTGGCTGCTGAGCCGGCAGCGGTTCTGGGGTGCGCCCATCCCGATCGTGCACTGCCCGGCCTGCGGTGAGGTTCCGGTCCCGGACGATCAGTTGCCGGTGGAACTGCCCGACCTGCGCGGCGCCGACCTGGCTCCCAAGGGCACCTCGCCGCTGGCCTCGGCCAAGGAGTGGGTGAACACCGAATGCCCGACCTGCGGCGGCCCGGCCACCCGGGACACCGACACCATGGACACCTTCGTGGACTCGTCCTGGTACTTCTTCCGCTACTGCTCGCCGGAGTACACCGAGGGCCCCTTCGATCCGGCGGAGGTGGCGCGCTGGATGCCGGTCGCCCAGTACGTCGGCGGCGTGGAGCACGCCATCCTGCACCTGCTGTACTCGCGGTTCTTCACCAAGGTGCTGCACGACATGGGCATGGTCGGTTTCGCCGAGCCGTTCACCCGGCTGCTGAACCAGGGCCAGGTGATCAATCAGGGCAAGGCGATGAGCAAGTCGCTGGGCAACGGCGTCGACCTTGGCGCCCAGATCGACGCCTTCGGAGTGGACGCGATCCGCACCACCGTGGTCTTCGCCGGACCGCCGGAGGACGACATCGACTGGGCCGACGTCTCGCCCGGCTCGACGGTGAAGTTCCTGCAGCGGGCCTACCGCCTGGCCGGTGATGTCAGTTCTGAGGCCGGAGCCGATCCGGCGGCTGGTGACCTGGCGCTGCGGCGGGTCACCCACCGCTCGGTCGCCGATATCACCGAAGCGCTGGAGAGCCAGCGGTTCAATGTGGTGGTGGCGCGCATCATGGAGTTGGTCAATGCCGTCCGCAAGACGATCGACACCGGTGCCGGAGGTGCCGACCCCGCGGTGCGCGAGGCTGCCGAGTTCGTCACCCAGGCGCTCAGCACGGTGGCCCCGTACCTCGCCGAGGAGATGTGGCAACTGCTGGGGCACGCCCCGTCGGTTGCCAACTCCGCCTGGCCGACGGCCGATCCGGCGCTGCTGATCGCGGAGTCGGTGATCTGCGTGGTGCAGGTGCAGGGCAAGGTCCGCGCCAAGCTGGAGGTCGCGCCATCGGTGACCGAGGCCGAACTGACCGACCTGGCCCTGGCGGATCCGGGTGTGCAGCGCGCGCTGGACGGGCGCGAGGTACGTCAGGTGATCGTCCGCGCGCCGAAGCTGGTCAGCATCGTTCCGGCCTGATTCCCGGTCGTCCGGTCAGGTGACCTTGCCAGTGGCCTTGGAGGTCTTCGAGGTCGTCTTGTAGCCGGCCTTGGTGCCGGTCACCTTGACCGTGATGGTCCGTCCCCGATCGGTTTCGCGCGGGACGAAGGTCCGTGCGGTGGCGCCCGCCACGGCCTTGCCGCCAACCAGCCACTGATAGGCCAGCCTCGCACCGGCCGTCCACTTGCCGGGCTTGGCGGTGAGTGTCATGCCGACCTTGACCGTCCCACTGACCGTGGGGGTTGCCTTTTTCATCGAACGCAGTGGGCGGACCTTCGAACTCTTCTTCGAGGTCGTCGTGGCGGTGGCGTAGCCCGGATTGGTGCCGGTGATCCTCACCGTCACTCGCTTGCCCTTGTCCGACTTCCGGGGCACGAAGGTCGATGCCGTCGCCCCCTTGACCGCTTTGCCCGAGACCAGCCACTGGTACGTGAACAAGGTTCCGGAGCTCCATTTGCCTGGTTTGGCGGTGAGGGTGACGCCGATCCTGGGGGTGCCCGAGATAGACGGCTTCTTCGTCTTCAGCTTCCTCAGCGGCAGAACCTTGGCCGTCGTCGCGGAGGTCCTGGTGACCGAGCTGTAGCCGGCCGCCGTGCCGGTCACGCGCACCGCCACCACCGAGCCCAGGTCGGACTTCCGGGGGACGAAGGTGCGGCTCCGGGCCCCCGTCACGTCCCTACCCGCCACCATCCACTGATAGGAGAAGACGGCACCTGGCGTCCATTCGCCTGGTTTGGCGGTGAGGGTGACGCCGATCCGCGGCGTCCCCGAGATCGTCGGGGCCTGCGATTCGACGGGCGGGTCGCTGGGGGACAGCGATTCCGAGTCGAAGCTGACCCTGACCGTCGCGCCGGTGGGACTGGTCGAGACCACCGAGACACGCACGCCTGCCTCGCCGGCAGAGTCGCGGCTGCGTGAGAGGAAGTCGTCGCCTGCGCGGTACGACAGCGCGAGCGTGTTTCCAGCCCATCGCGGCAGCACGGATGACTCGCCCGAGACGATCTTCAGCACCCGCACCCCGGGCGCGTACGTGGGATCCGAGGGATAGGCGGCCGAGTACTTCGTGTAGAACGATTCCGCGTCCCGCCCGGTGCCCGACCGGTATTCCACATACAGCTTGTCCTGGTTGAGCGGATCGACGATCTCCAGCCCGCGGATGCCGGTCTTCCCGCTTGCCGGGGCGAGGGTGAACTCCTGTTTCGTGCCGCCGGTGATCCGGACCTCACGCAGCGCGGAACCACGTGGCAGGGCGTCCAGGCGCACCTTGTGGGTCACGTTCAGCGCAGGGACGTTCCTGGTGTTGGTGTACTCCCCGTAGGTGAACCCACCACCCATGACGTCGTAGTAGTCCTCGTAGGTCCACATCTCGCAGGCGGGTCCGTCGACTGCCGGAGCCTGGCAGACGGTGACGTTGGAGTGCTCCAGCCCCAGGTTGTGGCCCACCTCATGAAAAACCGTGCCGTCCCAGTCGAGTGGATCGGAGGTGACCGAGGCCCAGACCATCCCGCCGGAGTGGATGCTGCCGATCGTCCCGAGCCCGACTCCGTAGGTGCAGGGGCCGCTGGGCGAGATGACGATCAGGTGGGCCGCCTTCGATCCGGCCCAGTAGTAGGTCTCGGGCGGAGCCCCCTTGATCACCGGTGTGCGGTTGAAGCCGGCCGGGCCGGCAGCGTACTGCCATAGCCAATCCGGGTTGCACAGCTGCGATTCGGGAAGCGTGACCGTCTTGGTGGCGCCTGGGCGGGTGATGCCCGAGATCTGCCCGTTCGATTCCGACTTCCAGAACTCGCCGAGGCGGGCGACCATCGCGTCGACCGCCGCAGTGGACGGGGCGCTGGTGCCCGCGGCATGGACGTACATGATGTCGACCGTATGGGCCTTCGCTGCCACGGCGGGTTGCACGACGGACGCGGTCGTCGCCTTCACGACCCGTAGCGGTTTGTCGAGAGCGACGCTCACGTCGGCCACCAGTTCGCCGAGTTCGGCGGCCTCCTGCGGGACCGGCTGCTCCGCTGCATTCTTTTCGATCACGGTGGCGACGGCCTGGTCGACCCGCACCGTGCCACGGAAGCGCTCACCGGAGTGCGCATCTGCCACCGCGGCCCCGGTCAATTCCACCGAGGTTCCTTCCGGGGTGTGGAGGGTGACCACCTTCCCCGACGGCATGGGTGTGGCCGGGTCTGTTCCTTGACGGGGTTCCGGCTCGATCGGTGTGACCCGGAGCAAGCCCTCCAGGGTGACCGCCGACGGCAGGTCGACCGGCGCGGCCGTGGCCGGGACGGTGGGCTCCGATGGCGGGTCGAGCGGCTCAGCTGAGGGTCGGTCAGCCGGCTCCGCTGGAACCGCGGAAGGTGAGGCGACCGGCTCGGGGTCGGCGGCCAGGGCGGGCGCCGGGACGCTCAGCCCCAACAGCAGGGCCGTGGTCGCCAGCCAGAGGGCCGCCGGTTGTGGCCTCCGGCGATCGGTCACCGGCGGGTGACTTCCACCCGCCAGGACTCGGGACCGTCCTCGAGGAAGGCGATGTCGAAGGCATCCGGGGCTACCCGCTGCAGGGCCGACAGCAATGGAGCGGGGGAGTGGTTCGCCACCAGCACCACCTGCTGCTCGGGCCGCAGGCTGGTGAGGCCGCCGATCACAGCGCCGCTGCGCATGATCTTGGGGATCGAACTCAACACCAACTCAGGTGTGCCGCCCGAACAACCGCAGCCACAACCGCCGTGCCGCTTCTTGGCGTTCGCGCCAGCCATCTCGAGATCGATCGCCATCGGGGGCTCCTCTTCCGGGTCGGGACGACCTAACGCTACCTGGGCGGGCTGTGGATAACGAACCGGGACGTGGAGTTGTCCACAGTTGGGATGATCCGGCGGCACAGTCGGAGGCCGGCTGGCCATAGTGGGCGGGTATGCCGCGTAGTGCCGCACCTGAACCCGTGCTCAGTGAGGTGGTCCGGCAGCGTCTAGCCGCGCTGCTGGAGGAAGTGCCTGCCCGGCGGGCGATCGGCCCGCCCGGCGACGACCCTGCACCTGAGCGGGTGGAGACCGAGCCGGAGACCACGTCGCCGGCCCCCGGGGCCGATGGCGATGGCGCGTGGCTGCGGTGGGGAAGGACGGCCTGGGAGTTCACCCGGAGTCACCTGGTTGCGGTCGGGATCGTGCTGCTGACCGGTTGTCTCTGGGCCGGGTACAGCGTGCTGCAGGCGCGTTCTACGCCGGTCGAGGTACCGGTCCCGACGACGCCGAGCGTCGTTGCCACGCCCACGCCGTCGGCCCCGCCTGTCGTGCTGGTGCACGTGCTGGGTGCGGTGAACCGCCCGGGCGTCGTCGAACTGCCCGAAGGGGCCCGGGTGCAGGATGCGATTGCGGCGGCCGGCGGGCTGACCGCCGACGCCGATCCTGGTGAGCTCAACCTGGCGGCCGTGGTTTCGGACGGCACCCAGTTGATCATCGGTGATTCCGCCGAGCCACGCGGCGAGTTGCGCGGTGAGAGCGGTGGGCCTGGCGGTGGCAGTGGCCAGAAGCTCTCGCTGAACAGTGCGACCCAGGCGGAACTCGAGACGCTGCCCGGAGTGGGGCCGGTGACCGCCGCCCGGATCGTTGCCTGGCGCGAACAGCACGGCAGGTTCAGCCGGATCGAGGAGTTGCAGGAGATCGATGGGATCGGCTCGAAGACGTATGCCCAGCTTGCCGATCTGGTCCGGCTCTAGGAAGGGGCGGGTCCACGCGTTGCGACGCTGGTTGAGCTTGTCGAAACCTGTTGCCAGCCTGTCATCGAAGGTCTCGACAGGCGATGATCAGCGCGTCTCCAGCGCCTCCCTTCGCCAGCTCAGGGGAGGCGGTGATCTCCCGCCTGGCGGAGCCGAACCGGAGAAGGAGCGACTCGACAATCGTGGACCTGTCTTGGCGGTCGCCGCCTGGGCAGGGGCGTGGCCCGGGATCTCGGGTGATCAGCGGTGGATCTGGCTCGCGGCCGGTGCGGGTGTGCTGGCGCTGATCTGGGGCTGGCGGACGAAGCAGCGGCTCGCGATCACGGCGGGCGTGGTGCTGCTCGTCTGCCTCGCGGTCGTCGGAGGGCGCTCGCTGGCTGCGCACAGCGGGCCGGTGGCGGAACTGGCGCGGCAGGGTGCCGTGGTGGAGGCCATCCTGCGGACCGGTCCGGGCCGGCTCTCGTCCGGTGGATTCGGTGGACCGACCTGGTTCGTGTCTGCTCGCCTGGAGCAGGTCGCCGGACGCGATCAGCACTGGCTGACCGGTCAGTCGGTCCTGCTGCGGGCCGGTGGCGAAGCGGTCGGCTCCTGGGTCGATGTGGTGCCCGGCAGCGTGGTGGGCGCCACGCTGCGGCTCTCGCCGTCCGAGCCGGCCGAGCCGCATACGGCAACCGCCCGGGCACGCGAGTCGCCGAGGCTCGTGGCGCCGCCCGGCTGGCTGGACGCCGGGGTGCATCGCGTCCGCGCGGTACTGCACCACTCCGTGGCAGGGCTGGCCGAAGAACCCCGTGCCGTGGTGCCGGCCCTGGTGGTCGGCGACACCAGCGCGATGTCACCCCAGCTCACCCATCGCTTCCGCGTGACCGGCCTGGCCCATCTTGCCGCCGTCTCCGGCAGCAACCTGACACTTCTCCTGGCCAGCCTGCTCTGGTTCGCCGGCCGGCTCGGGGCGCGCGGCTGGTGGCTACGCGGGCTGGCGGTGGTCGGGGTCGCCGGCTTCGTCGTGCTCTGTCATGGTGAACCCAGCGTGGTGCGGGCGGCCGCCATGGGCAGCGTCGGTCTCGCGGCGCTCGGCTTCGGTGGACGGAAGCGGGGGTTGCGTCAGCTGTCCTGGGCGGTGATCGGCCTGTTGCTGATCGACCCGTGGCTGGCGTCCTCCGCCGGATTCGCACTGTCGGTGACGGCGTCGGTCGGCATCATCTGCTGGGCACGTGCCTGGACCGACGCGCTGGCGGGCTGGATGCCCCGCGGTCTGGCCGAGGCGGTCTCCGTTCCGATCTCCGCCCAATTGGCCACCCAGCCGATCATCGTGGCGATCTCGGGCCAACTCAGCCTGGTGGGCGTGCTGGCCAACCTGGTGGCCGGGCCACTGGTCGGACCCACCACCATCCTGGGCTTCGCCTGTGCCGCGGCCGGCCCGCTCTTCCCGGCTGCGGCCATGGCTCTCGGCTGGCTGGCCGGGTGGGGTGCCCAGGCACTGTGCTGGATCGCGTACCTGGGCAGTGCGCTGCCGGCGGCCGCGATCCCCTGGCCGGCCACCCCAGCGGGAATCGTCGTGCTGATCGGGCTGAGCGCCGCCGGCTTCCTGCTGGGTGGTCGCCTGTTGCGGACCCGATGGCTCGCCCTCCTCGCTGCCGTCGGGCTGGTGGTCGCGTTGCTGCGTCCGGTGTCGGCGCCGGGCTGGCCGCCAGCCGGATGGGAGGTGGTCCAGTGTGATGTCGGCCAGGGGTCCGCCACGGTGGTCGCGGTGGCTCCTGGCGAAGCGATCCTGGTCGACACCGGGCCGGATCCGCCCGCGCTGGAGCGCTGCCTGGGCGCTCTCGGCATCCGGCGGGTGCCGCTGCTGATCCTCACCCACTTCCATGCCGACCACGTCGGCGGACTGGCGGCGCTGGCCGGGCGTGGAGTCGACGCCGTGCTCGCTCCGGCGGGTCACGCCGGAGCCGGACAGGTGGTCTCGGTGCTGCCGCAAGCCGGGACGATCGCCGCTGCCGCGGGGATGGTTCTCCAGGTCGGAGAGGCGCAGGTGACGGTGCTGTCCGTGCTGGCGCCTTCAGCCACCCCGAGCGCGGAGGGCGAGGAATCCAGCGCGGAGAACGACGGCTCGGTGGTCAGCCGGATCGAGACCGGCCGTATGGTCGTGCTCGCCACCGGGGACATCGAGCACGCCGGACAGGCCGCGGTCCTGCGCTCCGGCCTCCCGCTGGCGGCAGACGTCCTGGTGGTTCCTCACCACGGCTCGCCCCGCCAGACCCCGGAACTGTTCTCGGCGGTCGGTGCCCCGGTCGCCCTGATCGGTGTGGGCCCGAACACCTACGGCCATCCGTCAGCCACCGCGCTGGGCGAGCTCGCCCGGGCGGGCGCCACCGTCTTCCGCACCGACACCCAGGGTTCGCTGGCGGTGACCCCGACCGATGCGGGCTTCCAGGTCACCACCGAACGTCCGGGCTGATCGGTATCCAGAACATGGCGCGAGGGAGTGTGCTCGCAAACGGGGCACGCCCGTATCACTCCGATTCAGTGCGATGAGGATGGGTTTGGGATTGGCGTTCTAGGCTCTCGGGCATGGCTGAGTCATCGAACGCCCGGGCCGGGCGCCGAATGATCCCCAGGGTCGCTGCCACCGTGCTTTCAGGCGGGATCCTCACCGTGGCGCTCCTCTTCGCGAGCCGCTCGACCGCGTACGCCCCGGCCGACCTGAGCAATCTCGAACTGGGCCTCCCGTTGGCCTGGATCACCCAGGATCAGTCCTTCTTCGATCCAGCGTCCTTCCCTCACGAGGCTTCCTTCGTGAGCCCGTGGGAACACCCCACGATGGTCGAGGTGCCCCTCATGCTGGTCAATGTGCTCGTCATCTCGGCAGCACTGTGGCTGCTGACTCTCGCGTGGGGACGCTTCTCGACTCGCCATCGCGAGGTGCCCCAGTAGCCTCCCATCCCACGCTAGATCGGAGGCCTCCTACGAAGGGCTGTCCGGTTCGGGCGGCGCGCGGAAGGACGCCGAGCACGCGCCCGGCGGGGCGAGAGCGCGTGTGAGCCGTCTACCTGCAGTTCTGGCTGCTCGGGATCGAGCCGGATCTCACTGAGCTCCGCGGCCCGGGCGGTGACCATCGAAGGCTCGGGCTGAGCCCGTGGTGGCCTCGGTAAGGGGAACCTGTCGACTGCTCCGGCGCTCGCAGGTAGGGTCGCCTGGTGGGCAAGATGGAAGCCGCGCAGCGGGTGCCGATCGAGACGGTCGGCGAGTGGCGCTCGTGGCTGCAGGCCAACGCCGCACGTAGTGACGGCGTGTGGTTGGTGCTCTGGCGTCCCACGACCGGGCGGTCACGGATCAGCTACGACGACGCGATTCTCGAAGCACTGTGCTTCGGCTGGATCGACGGCCAGGCCAAGCCGCTCGACGACGAGCGATCCATGCTGTGGTTCGCGCCGCGGTCGCCGACCAGCGCGTGGGCGGCCACGAACAAGGTGCGCGTGGAGAGACTCGAGGCCGAAGGACGGATGCGTCCCGAGGGCAGGCTGCTCATCGAACTCGCGAAGGCGAACGGTATGTGGACGGTCCTGGACGGCCCGGAGGCGGGGATCGAGCCGGCCGAACTCACCGCCGCGCTCGACGCGGTCCCGGCGGCGCGGACGGAGTGGGATTCGTGGACGCCCGGCGCCCGCAAGGTCGCGCTCACCGCGATCGCGACGGCCAAGCGGCCCGAGACGAGGGCGGCCCGTATCGCGCGCATCGTCGCCGACGCGGCCGTCGGGAAGCGTCCGAGCTGAAGGAAAGAGGTGTGCCCAGGCTGCTGTCAAAGGTATGGCAGGTTCTGTTAGGCTCCCGGCGTGACGCCCCGAGAGGAATCCATCGACGCAGCGCAGCGGGCCATCGCCGGCTCCCGGGCGGACCTCGATCCCGACTATCCGCGCTTCCATGTCGCGCCGCCGGTGGGTCGGCTGAACGATCCCAACGGATTGGTCGTGATCGGCGGGGTCTATCACGTCTTCTACCAGTTCGGGCCGTTCTTCCCGCGACAGAAGGCGATCTACTGGGGGCACGCGACCTCGCGGGATCTGGTCTCCTGGCAGACGCACGCCCCGGCGATCCCCCCCTCGGACCGGTACGACCGCAACGGCGTGTACTCCGGCGGTGCGGTGGTGCGCGACGGCGTCGTCTGGCTGCACTACACCGGCAACGTCAAGGACGAACTGGGCCGGCGCGAGGCGTACCAGTGCGCGGCTACCACCACTGACTTCCAGACCTTCACCAAACTGGACGCCAACCCGCTGATCTCCGGTCCGCCGGCCGGCTACACCGCGCATCTCCGGGATCCCTATGTCGTGCCGGACGGCGACGGCCATGCGATGTACCTGGGCGCCCAGCGCGCCGACAACACCGGATGCATCCTGGTCTATCGCTCGGACGACCTGCTCGATTGGCAGCTGGCAGGGGAGATGACCTTCCCGGACGGCCGCTATGCCGCTTTCGGCTACATGTGGGAATGCCCGAACCTGCTGCGCCTGCCGGATGCCGACACCGGCGAGGAGTTCGACATCCTGATCTTCTGCCCGCAGGGCATCGACCCGGACGGCGATCAGTTCCGCAACATCTTCGCCTGCGGCTACCTGATCGGACACCTCGACGGGACGAGATTCACCCCCGTCAGCGATCTCGTCGAACTCGACGCCGGCTTCGAGTTCTACGCACCGCAGGTGTTCACCGCCGCCCCCGGTGAGCCGGAACAGCCGCCGCTGCTGATGGGTTGGCTGGGCAACGCCTCCGAGGATTCCCAGCCCTCGCTGGCCGACCACGGCTGGGTGCACGCCCTCAGCGTGCCCCGCGATCTCATCCTCCGTGGTGGACGGCTCCACCAACTGCCCCGCCGGATCGCTGGGGAGCCGGCTGCCCTGGGGCTCACCGGGACGAGCCTGGGCGGGGCCGCCCACGCCGTCGGAGAACTCGACGGCATCCGCTCATTCATTCTCGATCTCGCGATCGACCAGACCGACGACTGGAGCCTGCGGCTGGGCAGGCCGGGGGGCGCTCAGGTCGTGCTGTCCTTCGAGCGCGGCGCACTCACCGTCGATCGCAGCACCACCCGGTACCCGCACGGCGGCCGCCGACGGCTCGCCGTCCCCGACCTCGACCGGCTCGCGGTCACGATCGTCCACGACCGCTCGGTCACCGAGATCTTCGTCGCGGGCGGCCACACCGCCTTCAGCCTGCGCAGCTATCTCGATCCGGACGGCTTCCAGGTCACCCTCGAGGGTGAGGTGAGTGTCCCGCTCGCCGCGGCGACCGTCCTGCCGTGATGGTCACGGGCTGGCGGGCCTCGCCAGCCAACCCGGGGCACAGCCTGCTGTGTCCATCCCTTGACACGCCTGTCAATCGATTGACATACTTCAAGAATCCCGCATCCGGCATAGTTCGAGGAGGAACCCCCGCATGGATCACAGCCGCGTCGCCCAAACGGTGCTCAACGCCGTCGGCGGCCCCGACAACATCTCCGCAGCCGCGCACTGCGCGACCAGGCTGCGCCTGGTGCTGGGCGATCAGACCAAGATCGACCAGGCCGTGCTCGATAACGACACCGACATCAAGGGAACCTTCTCCGCCGGAGGCATGTTCCAGATCATCGTCGGCCCGGGCGATGTCGATCACGTCTACGACAAGCTGATCGCCGCCGGGGTGAAGGAGGCGAGCAAGGCAGAGGCCGCGCAGGAGGCCGCAAAACAGGGCAACCTCTTCACCCGCTTCATCAAGATGGTCGCCGACATCTTCGTCCCGGTGCTGCCGGCCCTGGTCGCCGGCGGTCTGATGATGGCGCTCAACAACGTCCTCACCGCCCGTGGGCTGTTCGGACCCGAGTCGCTGGTCGACCGCTGGCCGGCGATCACCGATGTCGCCGGGCTGGTGAACATGCTGTCGGCCGCGCCGTTCGCCTTCCTGCCGGTGCTGATCGGCTTCTCGGCCACCAAGCGTTTCGGCGGCAACCCCTATCTCGGCGCGACGATGGGCGCCGCGATGGTGATGCCGGAGCTGGTCAACGGCTGGGGCGTCGCCGCGGCGATCGCCGACGGCACCATGGAGTTCTGGAACATCTTCGGCATCCAGGTTGCCCAGGCCGGCTATCAGGGCCAGGTCATCCCGGTGCTGTTCGTCAGCTTCCTGCTCGCGACCATCGAGAAGCAGCTGCACAGATGGTTCAAGGGGACCACCGACTTCCTGCTCACGCCGCTGGTGACGATTCTGGCGACCGGCTTCCTCACCTTCATGCTGGTCGGCCCGCTGACCCGCCAGCTCTCCGACGCGATCTCCTTCGGCCTGCTGTGGCTGTACGAATCCACCGGCTTCCTCGGCGGCCTTGTGTTCGGCCTGGTGTACTCGCCGATCGTGGTCACCGGCCTGCACCAGAGCTTCCCGGCGCTGGAACTGACCCTGCTGCCACCCGGCGGCCCGGGTTCGTTCATCTTCCCGGTGGCCTCGATGGCGAACATCGCCCAGGGTGCGGCCACCCTCGCGGTCTTCCTGGCCACCCGCGACGCCAAGCTCAAGGGCATGGCAGGCGCCGCCTCCGCCTCTGCGCTGATGGGCATCACCGAGCCCGCGATCTTCGGTGTGAACCTGCGGCTGCGCTGGCCCTTCTTCATCGCCATCGGCTCGGCGGCGATCGGTGCGGCGTTGATCAGCATCTTCGATGTGCGCGCAGTGGCGCTGGGCGCCGCCGGGCTGATCGGTTTCGTCTCGATCGACCCGGTCGACATCCCGATGTTCATCGTCAGCGCGCTGGTCACCTTCGGGCTCGCCTTCGGCGTGGCGACGGTCTACGCCCGCAGCAGGGGACGGGCCTCGATCGTGGGCACGCACGTCGACGAGACGATCGAGGAGGAGGCAGTCGAGAACGCCGCCGCGGCGGCTGCCCTGGCAGGTGACGCGACCGACTTCACGATCACGGCACCCCTGGCCGGCGAGGCGATCGCGCTCTCCGAGGTGAAGGATGCGATGTTCGCCGGTGGGATGCTCGGCCCCGGAGCCGCGATCGTTCCCAGCAGCGGACGCCTGGTCGCGCCGTTCGACGGCGAGGTGATCGTCGCCTTCCCGACCGGGCACGCCTACGGCCTGCGCTCGGCGAGCGGGGTGGAGATCCTGATCCACATCGGCATGGACACCGTGCAACTGGACGGCAAGCACTTCCGTCCCAAGGTCGAGGTCGGGCAGCACGTCCGGCGCGGTGACCTGCTGGCCGAGGTCGATCTGGCCGCCGTCGCGGCCGCCGGCTACGACACCACGACGCCGGTGGTGGTCACCAACGCCACCGCCTACCAGGGGGTGGACGCCGCAGCCAGCGGCCCGGTTGCCGCTGGGGATCAGTTCCTGACGGCGGTGGTTCCGGCAGCCGAAACGGTCTGAGCCGACGAGTCGACCCGCTGTCGTCCTAGGTGGTGGCACCCTCGATCAGAGTGACCGGGTACTCCACAGGGGCGACGGCGGGTCGTTCGTCGTCGGAGTCGGACTCGATGCGCTCCAGCAGGATCTCCACCGCCGCCCGGCAGATCTGCCGGATCGGCTGTTGGACGGTGCTTAGCCAGGGCACGGCAGCGCGGATCGCGGCGGTGCCGTCGAAACCCACCACCCGGACGTCGTCGGGAACCTGCCTTCCGGTTCGACGAGCCCAATCCACCACCGCGCAGGCGGTCAGGTCGTCGGTGGCGAAGACGCCGTCGATGTCGGGGGCCAGTCCGTCCAGGGCGGCGTTGATCGATCGGGTGCGTTCCGGCTCGGGTGTGCCGAACGTCACCGTGACGACCGTCGGCTCGATGCCGGCCTCGGCCAGCACGGCACGATAGCCGGCCTCGCGCAGGTTGCGCGGCCCGGAGGTCGAGGTGAAGAGCACCGGACGACGGCAGCCACGACGCACCAGCAGTTCGGTGGCCAGCCGTCCGCCCATCGCGTTGTCGGCCCGCACGTTGGGGATGTGGCCGGCCAGTTCGCGGTCGATGGTGACGACCGGTAGCCGGGTGGTGGCGTACTCGGGGATGGTGTCGTTGTGGGCGCCGGAGATCAGCCCGTCCACCCGGTTGCCCTCCAGTTGGAGCAGGTAGTCGCGCTCGATCTCACTGCGGCCCAGGCTGTTGCAGAGCAGCGTCCGGTAGCCGCGCTCGGCCAGGGCGTGTTCCAGCGAGACCGCCACTTCTCCGAAGAAGGGCAGCGCGACGGTGGGGAGGATGACGCCCACGATCCGGGTGCGCTGCCCGAGTAGCGCCCGTGCCACCTCGTTGGGACGGTAGTGCAACTCGGCCATGGCCGCCGCGACCTTGTCCTTGGTGGCCTGGCTGAGGTAACCGCGGTTGTTGAGAACGCGGGAGACAGTGGTGGGGGAGACCCCGGCCAGGGCGGCGACGTCGGCGATATTGGGTTCGCGCCCCTGTCGTACCACCGATAGCCTCCTGACGCTGGATGATGCCGTTCTGAAGAATATTAGTGTCCAGCCGTGGGAGCGGCTGAGGGCGACGGGCTAGGCTCGCCGGAACGGCTGGGTTGTCGAGGGGAGGTCGCGCATGGAGTTCGGGCTGGCAGGCATCTTCGCGGTGCTGTTCGTCCTGAGCTATGTGCGCGAGCCTCGATCGATGCGCTGCGCGATCTTCCTTTTCGGCGCCGTAGTGAGCCTGAGCCTTCGCCTGATCGCGGCCGTCGGCATGGCTGTCGCCGAGTTCTCGGACGATGCCGGCGTCTGGGCTCTGGTGGCCCTGCTGGCCCTGATCGGGATCATGGTGCTGCTGGTCGGGGTGATGCTGGTGCTGAACGGGCTCACCATGGTGCGGCGCGAAGGGCGGCGGCTGTCGAACCTGCTCTCCTTCCTGCTCGGCCTGGCGGTCCTGGGCGCGGTCGGTGCCGTGATCGGGGCCGTGTCCGCGTCCCTCGCCACCGACTCGGTCGAGTTCGTCCTCGGGGTGATCCTGGTCAGTCTGCCGTTCGGCTTCCTCGCCTACGGCTTTCTCGCCTACCTGCTGTACTCGGCGGTGTACCAGGCGATCACGCGCCGCGAGAGCCGACGGGTGGTGGCGGTCGTGGCCCTGGGCTCCGGCCTGATCGAGGGCGAGGTGCCGCCGCTGCTGGCCAGCCGGCTGGATCGGGCCCGTCAGGCCTACCAGGCGGCGGTCGCCGCGGGCGGCCGTCCGGTCATCGTCACCTCCGGTGGGCAGGGCGAGGACGAGCCGCGCTCCGAGGCCGAGGCGATGGCGGAGTACCTGGGCGAGCACGGCGTACCGGCGGAGGCGATCCTCACCGAGGCCGAATCACGCACCACGCAGGAGAACCTGGCCAACACCGCCGCGCTGCTCGCCGAGCGGGGGATCAGCGGGCCGATCGCGGTGGTCACCAACAACTTCCATGCCTTCCGGGCAGCGATGATGATGCGCAACGCGGGACTGGCGGGATACGTCCTGGGAGCGCCCACGGCCGACTACTACTGGCCCAGCGCGACCGTCCGGGAGTACCTGGCCATCCTGCGCGACCACTTCTGGTTCGTGGTCGTCTCCGTCGCCGTGCTGAGCCTGCCCGCCGGCTGGTTCGTGTTCAGCCTGCTGAGCTGAGGAAGGTGACGGTCGAGGGCTGCAACCAGGGCTGAGCCTGTCGAAACCCCTCGTCAGTATGGATCGCCGAGGGTCTCATCGCCTCAACGAGCTCAGGAAAGGCAGGCTCGGTCGACGGCAATCCGTGAGTCCGCGGAGACGGCTGTCGGTGGCCGCTGGCATGCTGTAACCCGTGGAGTCACCTTTCGGCAGCGCCTTGCTCGTCATCGGACCGGAATCGCTGCTGGCCGGACGTGCCGTGGCCGACCTGACCGCCGCCGCGCTCGCAGAGCGTCCGGAGGCTGCGGTCAGCCGTCTCTCGGCCGGTGAGCTGACCGTGGGCGGGCTGGCCGAGGCCACCGGTGGATCGCTGTTCGCCGACACCAGCGTGGTGGTGATCGAGGGCCTGCCCGAGTTGCCCGCCGAGGTGGCCGATGCTCTGGTCGAGACCGCTTCGCGGCCGGGGCCCGATCTGGCGTTGGCGCTCGTCCATCCCGGAGGAGTGAAGGGCAAAGCGGTGCTCGACCGGTTGCGCAAGGCCGGCGTCCGCTCGGTCGACTGTCCATCGCTGAAGGCGTGGGAGTTGCCCCAGTTCGTGATCGCCGAGGTGCGCCGGGCCGGGGGCCGGATGGAGAAGCCAACCGCCGAGGTGCTGGTGAACGCCGTCGGCACCGACCTCAGCGCGCTCGCCTCGGCGGTGCGCCAGTTGCTGGACGACGCCGAGGGTCAGCTGCTCACCGAGGCCGCGGTACGGCGCTACTTCGGAGGCCGGGCGGAGGTGCGTAGCTACGAGATCGCCACCGACGCGCTCTCGGGCCAGACCGGCCCCGCGCTGGAGAAGCTGCGCTGGGCGCTCTCCACCGGGGTCGGCCCGCCTCAGGTGACGGCCGCGTTGGCGGCGAACCTGCGTGAGTTGGGCAGGTATCTGGACGCGCGCGACGAGGGTCTGCGGGACGCCCAGATCGCGCAGCGGATCGGCGTACCGCCCTGGAAGCTGAAGTCGCTGGGGCCACTCGCCCGGCAGTGGCGGGCGGAGGGCGTCGCGCTGGCGATCGGGGCGGTGGCGCAGGCCGACGCCCAGGTGAAGGGCGCCAGCAGCGACGCGGGCTTCGCCCTGGAGCAGATGGTGCTGACCGTCATCAGGTGTCGCGGACGAAGCTGATCAGGGCGCTGCGACGACGGTTGAGTTGCCGAAGCCGACGCCACGGCCATCCCGTCAATAGTCGCGATCGTCGAAGTGCTCAGGGTGAAGCCGGCCGTCGCCAGCAGCGGGTCACGGGAACGCAGAAACGCCGCCCGAAGGGGCGGCGTTTGCTGGCGAAGCTCAGAGAGCGGCAGCCTTGGCGGCGATCGCCGACTTGCGGTTCGCGGCCTGGTTCTTGTGGATGACGCCCTTCGACGCGGCGCGGTCGAGCTGACGGGTCGCGGCCCTGGCGAGTTCCTGCGCCTTCTCGGTGTCACCTTCGGCGGCGGCCTCGTTGAACCGGCGCACGTGGGTGCGCAGCGAGGACTTCACAGCCTTGTTGCGGAGACGAGACTTCTCGTTGGTGAGAATCCGCTTCTTCTGGGACTTGATGTTCGCCACAGGGCTTGCCTTCTTGGTCGGTGATCGTGCTGGTGGCATCCGGAAACGGACGCGACCACCGACTCTATCAAAGCCCGCCCTGACCCACCAAGTTGGGCCCGGCGTGCCCACCGACAAGGTGGACCGGGCTTCGCGGGCATGCGACGAAGCTGCCCACCTTGTCGTCTCCTCTGTCCCGAGGTGGACATCGATGCGCGAGTGCGCCGTGGGAAATGTCCACCTTGCGGGACGGGGGTGGAGGGTGATCGCGAGGCCTGCGGAAGACGGCGGGTCGATGCTGGGCGGAACGAACGGGCGGATGCCCCACGATCCAGCGGAAGAGCGCGACACGGTAAGGTGTGACGTCGGTCCCCAACCAGGAAAGCTGCATGCCCGCACCACGCCCCGGCGCGACGCCGCCGGAGATCATCCGCAACTTCTGCATCATCGCCCACATCGACCACGGCAAGTCGACGCTGGCCGATCGGATGCTGCAGTTGACCGGCGTCGTGGACGAGCGCTCGATGCGCGCCCAGTACCTGGACCGGATGGACATCGAGCGGGAGCGCGGGATCACGATCAAGTCCCAGGCCGTGCGGATGCCCTGGCGTTGCGGCGACACCGACTACGTCCTGAACATGATCGATACGCCGGGTCACGTCGACTTCACCTACGAGGTCTCCCGCTCCCTGGCGGCCTGCGAAGGCGCGATCCTGCTGATCGACGCCGCCCAGGGGATCGAGGCCCAGACCCTGGCCAACCTCTACCTGGCGCTGGAAGCCGACCTGCACATCGTCCCGGTGCTGAACAAGATCGACCTGCCCAGTGCCCAGCCGGAGAAGTACGCCGCCGAGATCGCCCATCTCGTGGGGTGTGAGCCGTCCGACGTCTTCCAGGTCTCGGCCAAGACCGGCGAGGGTGTCCGGGAGTTGCTCGACCATATCGTTGCCGACATCCCGCATCCGGTGGGCGATCCGAAGGCTCCGGCGCGGGCGCTGATCTTCGACTCGGTCTACGACACCTACCGCGGCGTGGTGACCTACGTCCGAGTGGTCGACGGCGAGCTGAACCACCGCGAGCGCGTCCTGATGATGTCCACCAAGGCGACCCACGAGACCCTGGAAGTCGGGGTGATCTCGCCGGAGCCGACCAAGGCAGCCGCCCTGGGCGTGGGCGAGGTGGGCTACCTGATCACCGGAGTGAAGGAGGTGCGGCAGTCCCGGGTCGGCGACACGGTGACGGTCGCCTCGCGTCCGGCCACCAAGAGCCTGGGCGGCTACCGGCAGCCTCACCCGATGGTCTACGCCGGGCTCTACCCGATCGACGGCGCCGACTTCCCCGAACTGCGCGAGGCGCTCGACAAGCTGCAACTCAACGACGCCGCGCTGGTCTACGAGCCGGAGACCTCCGGCGCGCTCGGCTTCGGCTTCCGGGTGGGCTTCCTCGGCCTGTTGCACATGGAGATCGTCCGGGAGCGGCTGGAGCGGGAGTTCAACCTCGACCTGATCTCCACCGCACCCAACGTGGTCTACCGGGTAGTGATGGAGGACGGTTCGGAGCACGAGGTCACCAACCCGTCGGAGTACCCCGAAGGCAAGATCGCCGAGGTGTACGAACCCATCGTGCGGGCCACCATCCTCACCCCGACCGAGTTCATCGGTACCGTGATGGAGTTGTGCCAGAACCGCCGCGGCGTGCAGATCGGCATGGACTACCTCAGCGAGGACCGGGTCGAGATCCGCTACCTGCTGCCGCTGGCCGAGATCGTCTTCGACTTCTTCGACGCACTGAAGTCGCGGACGAAGGGGTACGCCTCGCTCGACTACGACGAGGCCGGCGAGCAGGCCGCCAAGCTGGTCAAGGTCGACATCCTGCTACACGGTGAGCCGGTGGACGCCTTCAGCTCGATCGTCCATGCCGACGCCGCCTACAGCTACGGCATCGCGATGTCGAAGAAGCTGAAGGAACTGATCCCCAGGCAGCAGTTCGAGGTGCCGATCCAGGCCGCCATCGGCTCGCGGGTGATCGCCCGGGAGACCGTCCGCGCGATCCGCAAGGACGTGCTCGCCAAGTGCTACGGCGGCGACATCAGCCGCAAGCGCAAGCTGCTGGAGAAGCAGAAGGAAGGCAAGAAGCGGATGAAGATGGTCGGCCGGGTCGAGGTGCCGCAGGAGGCCTTCGTCGCCGCGCTGTCCACCGGCGAGACCAAGTCCGACAAGAAGTAGCTCACGGGTTCCGGGGCCGGCTGCGAAAGTAGGCTGAAGGCATGTCGCCGTCCGCTCCACCGCCGGGGGATCCGGCTCCCGCGGACGGGTCGCTCCCGGCCGAGGCGCTGGCCGTCCAGGCTCCGCTGAGCCTGTACCTGCACGTCCCGTTCTGCGCCACCCGGTGCGGCTACTGCGACTTCAACACCTACACCGCTGCCGAACTCGGCTCGGCACCCGGTGCGAGCCAGCGCGCCTACCTGGACGCGGTGCGGGCCGAGCTCGACCTGGCGGTTCGGGTGCTCGGGCCGCGGCCCGTCCGGACCGTGTTCTTCGGCGGCGGCACGCCAACCCTGCTGCCCTCCGCCGAACTCGTCGGCTTGCTGGACGCGGTGCGTGACCGGTTCCCGCTGGCCGGGGACGCCGAGATCACCACCGAGGCCAATCCGGAGTCCGTCGACGCGCGCTACCTGGCGGCCCTCGCCGACGGTGGCTTCAACCGGCTCTCGCTCGGGATGCAATCCAGCGTGGGCCACGTGCTCGCCGTGCTCGATCGGCGCCATACCCCGGGACGGGTCGCCGAGGTGGTCGGCTGGGCACGCGAGGCCGGATTCGGCTCGGTGAGCCTGGATCTGATCTACGGCAGCCCGGGCGAATCAGCGGACGACTGGCGGACGAGCCTGCGCGCGGCACTGGAACTGGAACCCGACCACCTGTCGGCCTACTCGCTGATCGTCGAGCCAGGCACCCGGCTGGCGGCCCGGATCAGGCGCGGCGAGCTCCCCGATACCGACGACGACGTCCACGCCGCCTACTACCTGATCGCCGAGGCCGAACTGGCGGCCGCCGGAATGGACTGGTACGAGGTGAGCAACTGGGCCCGGGCGGGGCACGACTGCCGCCACAATCTCGCCTACTGGCGCAGTCACGACTGGTGGGGGATCGGCCCGGGAGCCCACTCCCACGTCGGCGGGGTGCGCTGGTGGAACCTGCGCCACCCGACCCGCCACAGCAGTCGGTTGCTCGACGGCGAGAGCCCGGCCGAGGCGCGTGAGATCCTCGGCGCCGACGACCGCCGGATCGAGCGGGTGCTGCTCGAACTCCGGCTGGCCGAGGGCCTCGACCTGAGTGTGCTCACCCCGTCCGAGCAGGCCAGGGTTCCGGGAGTCGTCGCCAAGGGCCAGGGAACCATCACCGGCAACCGGCTCTGGCTGACCCTCGAAGGGCGCCTGCTGGCCGACGGCATCGTCCGCGATCTGCTGGATTGACATCCGCCGCCTGGGGCGGCGTACACACGGAGTCCCGAAGGCCCGTCTGATGGCTTCGCGACGTCCTGACGAGGCGAGGAACTGACTCGATGTGGGTCGGCTTCAGCCCTCGCTACGCGACCTGGAACGATCCGTGAGCCCGTCGAGCATCATCGAGAAGGATCGAGGCTTCGACGGGGAGCCATCGTTCTCGAGGGCCGTGGTCGCGACGAACTCGACCGAGGGTCAGGGAACCAGCAGCACCTTGCCGGTGGTCTGCCTGCCCTCGAGCGCGCGGTGCGCGTCGGCAGCCTCGGCCAGCGGGTAGCGGGCACCGATCCGCACATCGAGCGTGCCGGCGAGTACGGCGTCCAGCAGTTCGCCCATCCGCCACTCGATCTCCTCGCGGGTGGTGGTGTAGTGCGCCAGGGTCGGCCGGGTGACGTACAGCGAGCCGCCGGAGTTGAGTCGCTGCAGGTCGAAGGGCGGCACCTGGCCGGAGGCACCGCCGAACAACACCAACGTGCCACGGCGGCGCAGCGAGGCCAGCGAGGCGTCGAAGGTGGCACGGCCGACCCCGTCGTAGACCACATGCACGCCCTCGCCACCGGTCAGGTCCCTGACCAACGGCGGCAGTTCCGCGGTCAGGTCGGTCAGCGTGGAGTAGTCGATCACCTCGGCCGCGCCCGCCTTCTGGGAGAGCTCGGCCTTTGCAGCCGAACCGACCGTGGTGATCACCCGGCCGCCGCGGGCGGCGGCCAGCTGGGTGGCCAGCAGTCCGACCCCACCGGCGCCGGCGTGCAGCAGCACGTCGTGACCCGGCTGCACCTCGAAGGTGGAGCGGATCAGGTAGTGCGCGGTCATGCCCTGCAGCGACAGGGCGGCCGCGGTGATCGGGTCGATACCCTCGGGCAGGCGCACCGCGTTGGCCGCGGAGACCACCGCCAGCTCGGCGTAGGAGCCGGGTGCGCTGTCCCAGCTCACCCGGTCGCCGACCGCCAGGTCGTCCACGCCCTCGCCGAGCGCGACCACCTCGCCGGCACCCTCGGATCCCACCACATGGGGGAAGGGCATCGGGTAGACCCCCGACCGGCGGTAGGTGTCGATGAAGTTCACTCCGGCGGCCGCCACCTTCACCAGCACCTGGCCCGGGCCTGGCTCCGGATCGGGCAGTTCGACGTATTCCAGGACTTCTGCTCCGCCCGGCTCCCGGGCCACCACTGCGCGCATGGAGGCGAGCCTACGCCCGGATCGTCTCCGGCCGCCCGCAGAAACCGGGCAATCCCGGGCCGTCGGCCGGATTGTCCACGCGGGGGAGCAGGATTGCCCGGTTTCTGCGGGTCACCGGCCGCCGGGCGGTCTCACTCTGCACGCCTCGGACGAGCCGGGCCGACGGCGGACCTAGGGTGACTGCCGTGACCCGCTACCCCCGTGATGTCCTGACGCCTGGCTGGCAGCAGGCGAACCAGCGGGTCTCGGTGGAGACCCCCGTCGAGGTCGGCCTGGTGGTCGAGGATCCCACGTCCGGCTTCGTGGGCGCCGTGGTGCGCTGGGAGAACGGCCTGGTGGTGCTGGAGGACCGGAAGGGAGCCCGGCGCAGCTTCCCGTTCGGTCCGGGCTTCTGGGTGGACGGTGAGCCGGTCAAGCTGATGCCGCCGCAGCGTTCCCGCCCGGCTGCTCCGACGCACAATGCCGCCGGCTCACGGATTGCCGCCGCGGTCCCCGCCAGGGTGGCCCGCGCCTCCAGGATCTACGTCGAGGGACGGCACGACGCCGAACTGGTCGAGCGGATCTGGGGCGACGACCTGCGGGTCGAAGGCGTCGTCGTGGAATACCTCGGCGGCATCGACGACCTGCCCGCGATCGTCGCCGAGTTCCGTCCGGAACCGGGCCGGCGGCTCGGCGTCCTGGTCGATCATCTTGTCAGCGGCACCAAGGAGACCCGGATCGTCGACCGGATCCGCAGCGAGCATGTGTTGGTGACCGGCCATCCGTTCATCGACATCTGGTCGGCCATCAAGCCGGAGCGGGCCGGCCTGGCCGCCTGGCCCCAGGTTCCGCGCGGTCAGGACTACAAGACCGGGCTGAGTCGCGCCCTGGGACGCCCCGCCCGTGACCAGGCCGACATCGCCGCCACCTGGCAGTGGCTGCTGGGACGGGTGCGCTCCTGGCGCGATCTCGATCCGGCGCTGCCGCGCGAGGTGGAGCGGCTGATCGATTTCGTGACCGCAGACGAGCTGGAGCAGTGAACGTGCAGACCGAGTGGGTGGCGCAGCAATTGCAGGACGTGGCCGAACGGGTCATCCTGCCCCGATTCGGCGCCTTGGCCGAGGGCGAGATCGAGGAGAAGAAGCCCGGAGACCTGGTCACCGTCGCCGACCGGGAGGCCGAACTGGAACTGGTGCGGATCCTCTCGGCCGCCGACCCGGAGGCCCTGGTGGTGGGGGAGGAGGGTGTGTTCTGCGAGCCCGCCCGGCTGGAGGCGCTACCCACTGCCGAGCGGGCCTGGGTGATCGATCCGGTGGACGGGACGAAGAACTTCTCCCGCGGTTCGCCCGACTTCGCGGTGATGCTCGCCGAGGTGCGGAGCGGGGTGACCGTCCGGGGCTGGATCTGGCAACCGATCCACGGCCGGATGTACATCGCCGAGCGCGGTGCCGGGGTGACCTGCAACGGGCAGCCCGTGCGCCGGGCGCGGGTCGACCGGGCGGTGCCGCTCGGGGCGACCTACGTCCCGCTCCGTGGTGAGGACGCGGATCGCGTCCAGGTGCGGCGGTCGTGGGGCTCCTGCGGGATCGACTACCCCAGCCTGATCGCCGGTGAGGTCGACTTCCTGACCTACCGCTCGATGTTCCCCTGGGATCACCTGCCGGGCGGGCTGATGGTGGCCGAGTTCGGTGGCCGTATCGCGAGTGAGGACGGGGTGGACTATCGCCCCGGTGTGATCGGCCGCCGGCTGATCGCCGTGATCGAGCCCGCCATCTGGCCGACCGTCCGCGACGCGCTGGACACCGCTCACTAGTCTCGACGTGGGGGGTCGGACATGGCACAGTGAAGCCATGACCGACAACGACGACATCAAGGCCAAGATGCGCGAGGCGCTGGCGAAGAAGCAGGCGGGACACGAGTCGAGCGTCGGTGACGAGGGCCATCACAAGGAGAAGGGCCCGGCCGCGCGTGGCCGGCAGGGTGGCTCCCGCGAGTTTCGCCGCAAGGCCGGAGGATAGGCAGCCGGCCAACGACGATCGAGCTTGCTGAGATCATCCCGATCGACTGGTGGCAACGGGTTTTGGTGCTCCGGAAAGCTCAGGACAGGCAGATTCGACCAGCGTCGCGGCGCGCTGGTCCCGGCTCGGGGCTCACGCCAGCGGCAGGTGGCGTCCCGGATGGATGCCTTCGGCCGCCAGTTCCTCGTAGATGATCGGCAGGGCTTCGCGAACCACCTCCTCGGGGAACGGCCACTCGCCGGCGGCATAGGCCTCGGCCAGCCTGATCCCGCGGCGGGCGAGGTGTTCGGCCTGTCCGTAGAGGCCGGAGATCCGGGCACGCTGGTCGAAGGCGTACATCCGGTCGATCGTGCCGCCATGGCCGGGCACGATGATGGTGTGCTCGTCAACCAGGCCGAGGATGCCGTCCACGGCGCTGGGCCACTCCTTGACGTGGCAGTCCGGCCCGAAGGCCGGCGGCCCCGACTGCTCCAGCAGGTCGCCGGCGAAGATCACGTTCGCGTCGGGCACGATAGCCACCACGTCGCCGTCGGAGTGGGCACGCCCGAAGTGGACCATCTCCACCCGGCGATCGCCCAGATCGAGCACCCTGGCCAGCGAGAACGGGTGGGTGGGCGGCACCAGATCGCGCACCGGGACGCCGACCTCCGCGGCGCTGACCGCCAGCCCGTCGGAGCCCAGCCAGGTGCTCAGGCTCTCGTGCCCGTAGCTCGGCATCCCGGCGAAGCCGGCCAGTCCGAAGAAGTGATCCCAGTGCCAGTGCGTCACCATCACGGCCCGCACCGGTACCCGGGCCGCGGCCTCGGCAGCCTGCCGGATCGCTGCGCCGTGGCTGGGGGAGCAACCGGTGTCGATCACCAGTGCGGAGGTGTTCCCCACCACCAGGCCGATGTTGATCGATGCCGGTTCGGCGACCGCGACGAAGACGCCGTCCGCGATCTGCTCGAACGGCCCGAGGCTGGTCTGCATGGATCCAGCGTAACCGGTCAGCGCACCTTCTTGGTCGCCTTCGAGGTCTGTGCCTTGGCGGTGTAGCCCGGCGCCTCACCGGTCACCTTGACGGTGAGCGTCCTGCCCTTGTCCTTGCCGGTGATCCGATAGGTCTGCCCCGTCGCGCCCACGATCTTCTTTCCGGCCCGGTACCACTGGTAGCTGAGCGTGACATTCGAGGGCTTCCACTTCCCGGCCTTGGCGGTCAGCACCTTCCCCACTCGGGCGGTCCCGCTGATCTTCGGTTTGGGGGTGGCCTTCAGGCGTACGTCGACGGCCCGGAACACCTTCACCTGGTATTCGATCGGCTTCGCCGTCGCGCCGGTGATGGTCACCTGGTAGAGGTCGACGGCGCCCGGTGCCGGTGCCTTCACGCGGGCGGTCTCCCAGACCAGCGCCGGGTCCCCGGCCCCGTCACCGCGTGCGACGACCTTGGCCGACAGTGACTTCCCGTTACGGGTCATGGCCACCCGTGCGTCATCGAACACCGCGTCGGGCAGGCTGTAGGACCAACGCCGGCTGTTGGGCATGGTCTCCCAGGGGAAGTACCCGGCCGAGGGCCAGGCCGTTCCACCGCCGGGACGCCCGGCATCCTCCGGATAGCGATCCTGGATCACCAGCACGGCATTCGTCCGGCTGGTCGAACCGGTGCCGAACTCGGTCGCGGAGGGATCGAGGAGCCACCTGCGATGCCCGACCTCGGCGTTGTCGTCGCCCTCGTCGTCCATGTAGAGCGCAATGGACCGGGCCGCGGCACCGTCTGAGCTGCCCCAGCTGATCGCGATGTTGGAGCGGCCGGCGGCTTCGGCGCCCTGCCTGCTGTAGCAGGCCCAGTCCGGATCCGGGGTGTGCGACAGATCATCGTTGGCCAGCATGATCAGGGCCGCCTGACGAGCGAGCTTGGAGTACCCGGCGTTCTCGGCGACCGGCCGCAGGCCTGCCATGGCCCGGTAGTAGTTGATCGCGGCGAAGGTCGCCTTCCGGGCGGCCGCGGATTCGCTGCCGACGGCGGAGGTGGGCTGACCGTCGGAGTCGGGCTTCTTGAGGCACTTGGCCGGGTTGCCCTTCCAGCCGGGCGGGGTCTTCAGCGCAGGCAGCAGCCAGCTGGCGTAGGCATCGGAAACCGCCTTGCGGGAATCGGTGTCGATCGTGTCGGCTCGGGCGACGGGTGCGACGAGAAGCGTCCCGGCCACCATCAGGAGGGTGGCGAATAGCGAGAGCAATCGCCTCATGGATCCCCCCGATTCCTTCGGCTTGCTGAGGGTACGGTAAGTCAGTTTCGGGCCAAGGGCAAGACTTCGGGTCAAACCCGTTCCTTTGAGCGAGAGAGTGGCCCAGGACTTTCGTGAGCTTCCGGCCGAGTGGCGGAATGCGGGGCTCGGGGTTGGCGGATAGACTGGCACTCGACCCTTGAGAGTGCCAAGCAGCGTGGGAGGACGGCCATGCTCGATGACCGCAAGCTCGCGATCCTGCGGGCGATCGTCACCGACTACGTGTCGATGCGTGAGCCGGTCGGCTCGCGCGCGCTGGTGGAGCGCTATCAACTCGACGTCTCGCCCGCCACCGTCCGCAATGACATGGCGGTGCTGGAGGAGGAGGGCTACATCACCCAGCCGCACACCTCGGCCGGGCGAATCCCCACCGACAAGGGCTATCGGCTGTTCGTCGACCGGCTGGGCGCGGTCAAGCCGCTGTCTCCGGCGGAGCGGCGCGCGATCGAGACCTTCATGGCCGGTGCCCTCGACCTGGACGACGTGGTGCGGCGGACCGTCCGGCTGCTCGCCCAGATCACCCAGCAGGTGGCGATCGTGCAGTACCCGGTCGATCTGGGTTCCTCGATTCGCCACATCGAACTGGTCGCGCTGGGTGGCGATCGCGGGCTGGTGATCGTGGTCACCTCGGCCGGGCGCGTCGAGCAGCGGACGATCGACATCGGCGGCGCGGGGGAAGAGACGATCGCCGACCTGCGCGGACGTCTGAACGCCGCCCTGATCGGGCTGTCGTCCGAGCGCGCGGCGACCCGGGTCGCGAGCCTGCTCGACGAACTGCCGCCGGAACTGCATGCCCTCGGCGCGGTGGCGATCGCTGCCACGCTGGAGGTGATCGGCAGCCGGGACACCGGGCGGGTTGTGGTCGGGGGCGTCCCGAACCTGACCCGGTTCTCCGATCAGTTCGAGACCACCGTCAAGCCCGTGCTGGAGGCGCTGGAGGAGCAGGTGATCCTGCTCCGGCTGCTCGGTGAAGCCGCCGGCGAGGGCGACGTCACCGTCCGGATCGGACACGAGAACCCCTACGAATCCCTGCAGTCCACCTCGGTGGTGGCCAGCGGCTACGGGACTGCGCCGGAAGCCTGGGCCACCTTGGGTATCGTCGGTCCGACGCGAATGGACTACCCCTCCACGATGGCCGCGGTACGCGCGGTCGCCCGGTACGTCGGGCGCTTCCTGTCCGAAGGATGATGAGTGAGCACTGATTACTACCAGGTGCTGGGCGTTCCCCGGGACGCCAGCGCCGAGCAGATCAAGAAGGCCTACCGCCGGCTGGCCATGAAGTACCACCCCGATGTGGCCGATGCGCCGGACGCCGCCGAGAAGTTCAAGCAGATCGGCGAGGCCTACGAGGTGCTGCACGACCCCCACAAGCGCTCGGTCTACGACCGCGGCGGCGATCCGCTGAGCAACGGCGGCGCCGGTGGGTTCGGCGGTTTCGGCGGGGCCGGCTTCGACTTCACCAACCTGGTGGACGCGATGTTCGGTGCGCAGGCCTCCAGCCGTGGCCCCCGCTCGCGCACCCGGCGCGGTCAGGACGCCCTGGTCCGGCTCACGCTGACGTTGGCCGAGGCCGCCTTCGGCGTCACCAAGCCGCTGCGGGTCGACACCGCGGTGGTCTGCCCGAAGTGCAACGGCGGCGGAGCGAACCCGGGCAGCTCGCCGGTCACCTGCACCACCTGTCACGGCCAGGGCGAGGTCACCCAGATCCAGCGCTCCTTCCTGGGCGACATCCGCACCTCGCAGACCTGCCCGGCCTGCCGCGGCTACGGCACGATCATCCCCGACCCCTGTGGCGAATGCTCGGGTGAGGGACGGGTGCGTTCGAGCCGCACCATCAACGTCAAGATCCCGGCCGGGGTCAACACCGGCAACCGCATTCACCTGGACTCCCAGGGCGAGGTCGGTCCGGGTGGCGGTCCGGCGGGCGATCTGTACGTGGAGTTGACGGTGGCCAGCCATGATGTCTTCCGCCGCAACGGCGATGACCTCGAGGTCGTCGTGAAGGTGCCGATGACCGCGGCCGCGCTGGGCACCGAGGTCGAGATCGCCAGCCTGGAGGCGGAACGGGACGACCTGTCCGCCGATCAGGGATCGGTGTCGGTGACGATTCCAGCCGGAACCCAGTCGGGCACCCGGATCGCGGTCCCGGGCCGCGGCGTGCCCAGGCTGCGCGGCGGCGGACGGGGTGAGCTGGGCGTCACCCTGCTCGTCCAGACCCCGATCAAGCTGGACGACCAGCAGCGTGAGCTGTTGCGCCAGTTTGCCGATCTGCGCGACGAGAGCCGTCCGGAAGTGGCCGCCGCCAAGCACAAGGGCGGCGTCCTGAACTGGCTGAAGGAGGCCTTCTCATGACCGAGCCACTCTTCCTCGCCTACCTCGACGACCCTCAGGTGGGCGGCCAGATGACGCTGGCCGGGGAGGAGGGACGCCATGCCGCCCAGGTCCGGCGGATCCGCAAGGGTGAGGTGATCTGGATCAGCGATGGCGCGGGCACCGCGGTCCGTGGCCCGGTGGTGGAGCTCGCCAAGCTGCACCTGGCGATCGAGATCGCCGAAGTGGTCCACGTCCCCGCCGGACCGGTGCGGTACGTCGCGGTGCAGGCGCTGCCCAAGGGTGATCGCGCCCAGTCGGCGGTCGAGATGCTGACCGAGCTCGGGGTGGACGAGATCGTCCCCTGGCAGGCCGAGCGCTCGGTGGTGAAGTGGGGCCCGGATCGGGTGGAGCGCGGCCTGACCAAGTGGCGTGCGACGGCTCGTGAGGCCGCCAAGCAGTCGCGCCGATTCCGCGTCCCGATCGTCAGCGCCCCGTTGACCACCGCCGAACTGGCGTTGCGGATCGCCCAGACCGCGCTGACCGCCGTGCTGCACGAGACCGCCGTCGACCCGATCGCCGGCCTTGACGTGCCTGGCTCCGGGGAGATCATGTTCATCGTCGGCCCCGAGGGGGGACTCACAGAGGCCGAGGTCGCCACCTTCGAGGCCGCAGGCGGCAAGGTGGTGCTGATCGCCGACACCGTGCTGCGTACCTCGACCGCCGGAGTGGTCGCGCTGGCCCAGTTGCAAGCGCTCAGCGCCCGTGACGCCCGCTGACCCGCTCCGGACGATGACCGACGCCGGAACCTCTGCCGAGCCTGCCCCCTCGCGCCGCCACCCCCGCGAGGATCTCTCCCAGCCGACCTTCGGCTTCACCCTCGACGCCGTCCTGCCGAATGGCCGCGGCCGCACCGGAGCCATCCGTACCCCGCACGGCGAGATCCGCACCCCGGCCTTCGTCGCGGTCGGCACGAAGGCCACCGTCAAGGCGGTGCTGCCGGAATCCGTCGCCGCGGTGGGCGCGCAGGCCGTGCTGGCCAATGCCTACCACCTCTACCTGCAGCCGGGCTCGGACATCGTGGACGCCGCAGGTGGCCTGGGCGCCTTCATGAACTGGCCCGGCCCGACCTTCACCGACTCCGGTGGCTTCCAGGTGATGAGCCTGGGCGTCGGCTTCAAGAAGGTGCTGGCGATGGACACGGTCGGCCTGGCCAACGACGACGTGATCGCCGAGGGCAAGCAGCGCCTGGCCCACGTGGACGACGACGGGGTCACCTTCCAATCGCACCTCAACGGCGACCGGCACCGGTTCACTCCCGAGGTCTCGATGCGCATCCAGCACGAGCTGGGCGCCGACATCATGTTCGCCTTCGACGAGCTGACCACCCTGATGAACACCCGCGGCTACCAGGAGCGCTCGGTGGAGCGCACCCATGCTTGGGCGGCTCGCTGCCTGGCCGAACACGACCGGCTCACCGCCGTCCGTGCCGAGAAGGCGTACCAGGCGCTGTTCGGCGTGGTGCAGGGCGCCCAGTATGAGGACCTGCGACGGCTGGCTGCCCGCGATCTGGCGGCGCTGGAGGTCGTGGGACGGCGGTTCGACGGCTTCGGGATCGGCGGCGCGCTGGAGAAGGAGAACCTCGGCACCATCGTCGGTTGGGTGACCGACGAACTGCCCTTCGACAAGCCCCGCCACCTGCTCGGGATCTCCGAACCGGACGACTTCTTCGCGGCCATCGAGGCGGGCGCCGATACCTTCGACTGTGTGATGCCCTCCCGCGTGGCACGTAATGGTGCCCTGTACACCCCGGACGGCCGCTTCAATGTGGTCACCGCGGCCAACCGCCGCAACTTCACCCCGATCGACGACGCGTGCGACTGCTACACCTGCGCCCACTACACCCGCGCCTACCTGCATCACCTGTTCAAGGCCAAGGAGATGCTGGCCTCCACCCTGTCGACCATCCATAACGAACGCTTCACCGTCCGCCTGGTCGACGACATCCGCGCCAGCATCGAGACCGGCCACTTCGAGGCATTCAAGGCGGAGTTCCTCGGTCGCTTCTATTCCGGACGCCGCTAGCGCGTCGTCCGTCGAGACTCGGTCGAAGCTCACCCGCTGATGCGGCTGAGACCTCGATTCGTCTATTCCGGA